>NZ_FODF01000044.1 GCF_900110295.1 Peptostreptococcus russellii | reverse complement strand
AAATATTTCAGAGGTAGAGTATTTTACAGAAATAGATAGAGATGATTTTTTAACTATTTCTTTAAAGAAAGTAGATATACATGTATTATTCGATGAAAATATATCAGAATCTTTATTTAAAAAAATAATAGATTGTTCTGATGATGAAATATTTATATCGAATGCTGAAGGAATAGCCGTATATTGTAATGAAAAATTTGTGGAAAATTATGGTATACCAAAAGAAAAATTACTAGGGAAACATGTTAATTATATAGTAGAGAATAATTATGTAGATGTAATTTTATTTGATAAAGTAGTAGAGAGTAAAAAGACAATTATATATAAACAAAAAACTGTTGATGGAAGAATAATGTTAAATACATCATCTCCTATTTTGAATAAAAAAGGTGATATTATTTATGTAGTAGAAAAATGTAGAGATATAACAGAAAATGAGATAATGTATAAGGAACTTAATCACGCTAAAAGTAGATTAATGAAAGAAGAGAAAATAGTAGAAAAGAATAGTAGGGAAAAAAATAAATTTATAGGCTTTAAAAGTGAAAAAATAAGAGAGGTTAGTTCAAAAGCAAGAAGATTTTCTGACAAAGATATCAACATACTTATAACGGGAGATTCAGGAACAGGGAAAACATCTCTTGCAAAATATATTCATAAAATAAGTTGTAGGTCAAGAAAGCCGTTTGTAAATATTAATTGCGCTACAATACCGGAAAATTTAATAGAATCTGAACTTTTTGGGTACACAAAAGGTGCTTTTACCGGAGCTTCAAATACAGGGAAAAAAGGTTTAATAGAAGAAGCAGAAGGAGGAACATTATTTTTAGATGAGATTGGTGAAGTTCCTATAAATTTGCAGGCAAAACTTTTAGAGCTTGTTCAAGAAAAACAGTTTATAGCAGTTGGTGGTACAAAAAAACAAACAGCAAATGTAAGAATTATTGCAGCAACAAACTGTGATCTTGAAAGACTTGTTAGTGAAGGAAAGTTTAGAAAAGATTTATATTATAGATTAAACATGGTTCAGTTAAAGATGCCATCTCTTTCGGAAAGACCTGAGGATATAGAACTTTTTGTTAATCATTTTATGAGTTATTTTAATACGAAATATAATACTAATGTTTCTATTAGTGAAAAAGTAAAAGAACAGTTGATTAATTATTCTTGGCCAGGCAATATAAGAGAATTAGAATATCTTATAGAATATCTTTTAATTAATTCGAAAAATGATTCTATAAAGATTAATGATTTACCTAAAAATATATTAAATGAAAATAAAAAAGAAGAAAATTTAGATTTTAAAATAGAAATTGAAGAGGGAAGTGATTATAAGGAAATAATGAATAATGCTGAAGAATACTTAGTGAAAAAATTTTATAAAAAATATAATTCTTCATATAAATTAGCAAAGGCTTTAAAGGTTTCTCAAAGTACAGCCAATCGTTTGATAAAAAAGCATTGTCGATAGTTGGATTTAAAGTATAAGTAACAGCTTAATTAATGATTTTTAAAATAGCCATCTTCTAGAAGATGGCTATTTTTTACATAAGAATTTTTATTGTCTTAACTAATAAATATTTTCTACTCTTTATTTTTTATCTAGTTCTAAAACTGTATTTAATAATACGTTGGAACCTTTCCAACAGTTTTCTATAGATGTATGCTCTATTTCACAATGGCTATGACCACCATCACTAGGTACAAATATCATAGTAGTAGGCATTATATCTGCTACATATTGTGCATCATGTCCAGGCCCTGAGTACATTCTCATGTTGGAATATCCAAGAGCATCAACAGATTTTTGAACAGCATCTACTAGTTCTTTATTAAAGTTCACCGTATTTCTAGCCCATAGCTCTTTATAGGATACATTACATTTTGCAAGTTCCTTAGGAATATTTTCTACAACCTTTACTACCTGTTTGATGACTTCAGGATCTTGATGGCGTGCATCAAGAGTCAATTTTACATTATCTGGTACGATTGTGTGAACATTTGGATGACAAAGTATCCTACCTGTTGTGTATACAAGTTTACTATCTAGTTTGTCGAGTTCACTATGAAGATAGTCAAGTGCCTTAGCAGCTGCAAATAGAGCATCTTTTCTCCAAGGCATAGGGACAGTTCCAGCATGACCTGCTTGTCCTTTAAACTCAAACTCATAGTTTACCATACCAACTACACCTTCAAGAACTCCTATATCTACTCCATGCTGTTCAAGAACAGGTCCTTGTTCGATGTGTAGCTCTAGCATGCCAAGACATTTTTTAGGATCTAGTCTATTTTCTATATTTCCACAAAATTCACTTTCAGCAAGAGCTTCACCAAATGTAACACCTTCTATGTCTGAAGATGCTAGCATATCTTCTTTTTTAAATTTTCCACAAATAACACCAGAACTCATCATAGCAGGATCAAAACGAGCACCTTCTTCATTAGTCCAAATCATAATAGTAATAGGATGTTTATGGGGGATATTTTCTTTTACTATTGTTTCTGCGACTTCAAGGCCAGTAAGGACACCGAGTATTCCATCGTAGTTTCCTCCATTTACAACAGAATCAGCATGTGATCCCATCACGATGGCAGGAAGTGAGTTATCAGAACCTTCTAAAGTTGCATAGATATTGCCCATGTCATCTATTTTTATATCTGCACCTAATTCTTTTGTTCTTCTTATGAACTCTTTTCTTCCTTGTATATCAGCATCTGAAAGACATAGTCTTGTAATACCACCATTTCCAGTATCACCAAATTTTGAATAACATAAAATTTTTTCCTCAAGTCTTTCCATATTACATTTAAGCATAATAGTTTCCTCCTAAATAATTGATAAATTTATTTTTTATATAGACATATTTAAATCACATTCTCATATTCTACTTTTAAGCTATATATATACTTTAAATTGTAGTATAAGTTTATAGTATTTCTATATTTTTTCTTTTAATAAGTTTTCCACGAGCTTCTTTTCCTATATAATTTCCATCTTCGGCTATTAGTTCTCCCCTTGAAAAAGTTGCAACTGGATAACCCTTAACTTTAAAACCTTCAAAGGTCGAATAATCTACATTTTCATGAAGCATATCTACAGAGATTGTAATTTCTTTATCTTCATCAAATACAACTATATCGGCATCGGAATTAACTGCGATTGTACCTTTTTTAGGATACATTCCAAATATTTTCGCAGGATTTGTTGAAGTAAGCTCTACAAATTTATTTATAGATATATTACCTTCATTTACGCCATAATGGTGAATAAGCGCCATTCTAGCTTCTATTCCAGGAGCGCCATTTGGAATTTTGGTAAAATTATCTTTACCAAGTTCTTTTTGTTTCATAAAGAAAGGACAATGATCAGTAGCTATTGTTTGAATATCGCCACTTCTAATAGACTCCCAAAGTAGGGCATTATTCTTTTTATTTCTTAGTGGAGGGCTCATTACATACTTTGCACCTCCAAAACCTTCTTCCTTATAATATTCCTCATTAAGAAGCAGATATTGAGTGCAAGTTTCCCCCATTGTTGGGAATCCCTCTGCTCTTGATTTTCTTATTTCATCTGCAGCTTCTCTATTGCTGACATGAACTATGTATATAGGAGCATCACTCATTTCTGCAAGTTTTATTGCTCTATTAGTTGCTTCTGCTTCACATTTTTGTGGTCTAGAAATAGCATGGTATAGAGGCTCCGTTTTCCCATCTTTTAAAAGTTGATTAACCCTATAATTTATTGTGTCATAATTTTCTGCATGAACACATACAAGACCGTGGCTATCTTTTGCTATTTGAAGAATTTCAAGCAAAGTTCTGTCATCTAATCGCATACCATCGTATACCATAAATACTTTGAAAGAAGGAAAACCATCGTTTATAATTTGTGGGAGTTCTTTTCTAGTATTTTCGTTTAAATTAGTTACAGCAAGGTGGAAGCCATAGTCTATAACTGCTTTGCCATTTGCTTTCTCACTCCAAATATCAATAGTTTCATGTAAAGTTTTTCCTTGAGGTTGAACAGCATAATCTACTATTGAAGTCGTACCGCCGATAGCTGCAGCTTTTGTTCCAGTTTGAAAATCATCGCTTGAAAAAGTTCCTCCGAAAGGCATATCAAGGTGAGTATGAACATCAACTCCACCGGGGATTAAAATTTTTCCACTTGCGTCATATGCATTTGGGGCATCTAAAGAAGAAGATATTTCTACTATTTTGCCGTCTTTAATAGCAAGATCCGCTTTATATTTGTCGCTAGCTGTAATAATAGTACCATTCTTTATAACTAAATCATAATTTGACATAATATTTCCTCCTATTTTATTAAAATATAAAAGAGTAATAATTTGACTGTCCCAATGGCCCTATAAGATAGTAATTTCTGAAATATATAAGCATTATTACCTTAAAAATTATTTATGCAATATATTTTTACAAGAAAATTTCAAATAAAAATATATAGTTAAAACGTAAATAAATTTTAAGTAATAGTTATACACTTAAATAATACTTAATAATAAGAAAAATA
>NZ_FODF01000043.1 GCF_900110295.1 Peptostreptococcus russellii | reverse complement strand
CTTGTTTAAACGATTAATCAATTGCTGTAAAACAGCTTATTGAATTAACCTGCTGTTCAATTTTCAAAGTTCATCTGCCGCCTCTCGACGACTTATTAATAGTAACATATCTGAAGTTTTTTGTCAATACTTTTTTATTTTTAAATTTGACTTTTTAAAAACTTCTTTTTTATGCACTCCTTTTTCAAGGACAAGTAATAATATACCACTTTATATTATTACTGTCAATATTTTTTGCCGATTTTTTTTATTTTTTTCTAAAGGCAATACTATATTCTATTAAACTAGTTTATTAAGGCATAAAAATAGATAAAATCCTCTTTTTATGCCTATTATCTCTTATAATTTCCATTTATTTTTATAGTTTTTATTATTTTTAAGTTCCTCAAGCCTAGGCATACCACCTTGTGCTCCCATTTTTGTTACAGATTCACTTGCAGAAAGATTACCTAATATAATAGAATCTTCTAATGATAGATTATTTACTAATCCCGTTGCAAATCCTCCTATAAATGTATCTCCTGCACCTGTGGTATCTACTGCATCTACTTTAAACGTTTCTACTAGATGGCTTTCTTTTCCATCATTAAAGAATACTCCCTTAGATCCCATTGTTACAACAAGTTTATTGGGATGCTTCGCTACTGCCTCTTCTATACTTAAATCAGGATAAAGCAGTTTACATTCACTTTCATTAGGTAATAAATATGTCGCTTTTTCTAATATAGAAGCTTTTAATTCTCTATATGGTGCTGGATTCAAAATAAAAGGTATCTTAGCCTCTATACAAATTTCAGCTAGAACTTCTATAGCATCTTCAGAAACTTCATTTTGAGCTATGGCTATATCACAGGCCTCTATAGTATCTTTATTTTTTCTTACATATTCACCATCTACTTTTCCATTTGCACCAGGAACGTAAACTATAGAGTTATCTGAATCTGCTATCGTTATCAATGCTGCCCCAGAAGACACTGAAGTAACCGATTCCACACACTTTACATCTACAGAATTCTTTCTTAGATTTTCTAATATATCTTCTCCAAAACTATCTACGCCTACCTTACCTAACATCACTACATTTGAGTTTAGCCTAGCTGCAGCAACAGCCTGATTAGCTCCCTTTCCACCAAACGTAGTGAAAAATTCATTTCCTTGAACTGTTTCTCCAACATTTGGTCTTCTATCTGTTATAGCTACAAAATCTGTTGAAAGACTTCCTAAAACTAATATTTTTTTCATAATATTCCTCCTTATGCAGTCAAATCATTCAACTGCTCTTCTTTTAATTTTACCACAGATATAAATCACTCTGCATCTATAAAATTATAAATACAGAATGATTTATATTTAAACCATATTTAAAAACTATGCTTTTCAGATCTTGTAGAACCATTTTTTACAAGTGACGAAAATAGTTGTATTTTACTTTCTTTGATTTCTTTCTTTTCTATCATATCAATTAGCATTTCTGCTGATTTTTCTCCAAGAAGTACACCATCATGCCTTACAGTTGATAGTTGTGGATTTGATAATTTTGAAAATATTGTATCGTCATAACCCACAATCTGAACATCTTCCGGAACTTTTACTCCAGTTCTAGCCATATGAAGAGCAACACATAGGGCAAATAAATCATTACATGCTATTATTGAGTCATATTTTTTATCTGATTCATCAATATAATCTACTAGCGCCATAGCAGATTCAAAGTCACTTCCTTTAGTGTAGTAAACATCATAATCTACTCCGTTTATTTCAAGGACTTCTTTAGTTCCTTTTAATCTTTCCATTGATGTTTTTATCTCTTTTACTTCCGAAGCGATTAAAACTTTTTTAGCATTTCCTTCAACAATAAGTTCTGCCGCCATCTTACCACCATTTTCTTCATCATAAACAACAGTATGATCAAATGAACTACTGGCTCTGTCAACTCCAACTATTGGACACTTTATCTTTTCATATATATCTGAGGTTCCTATAGCAGATATTATTCCTGCTACATTATTTGTCATAAAAGATTCAATATATTTTTTTTCATCTTCATTTTTAGATACATTACTTATAATTAAATGATATCCTCTATCATTACACACATGTTCCACACCTGTAATTATATTATTGAAATACGGGTTGTCTATTCGAGGAACAAGAAGTCCTACAAGCTTTGATGTCTTTTTATATAGCGACCTTGCAACTTCATTAGGCGTATAATCTAAAACTTCTACTGCTTTAGCTATCTTTTCTTTGGTATTCTCACCTACATATCCACTTTCATTTATATATCTTGAAACAGTAGCTACTGAAACCCCAGCCATAGCTGCCACATCTTTTATAGTCGGCATTTTATCCCCCTTTCTAAAATAATAGTATCTTATGATTAAATATTTTTCTTATTTCAAAGTAAGTTCTTATTTCCTTTAATAATCTATTATTATTATATCAATAAAAATAACATTATCATAGAATAACTATAAGTTTTATTAATATGTTCATTGAAACTCTTAGGAAGTAATTTTTCTTTTATTAAAAACAATTTTTATGGTATAGTCTATATAAAAGTAAAAAAGAAAGTGGTAAAACCACTTTCTTTTTTATATTATTTATTTCTTTTTAAACTGACTTCTATCAATTGTACTATTTCCACCTACAACTTCAAATTTCTTCAGCTTTTTCAAATATTCTCTGACTTCTTTTGGTGTTTCATTTTTTCTTGTAAGTATTATAGGAGATTTTTCTTTTCCTGTTATACCACCTATTGAAAGAGCATCTGCAAATCCTTCTCCTGAAGCTATTATAGCCTTGTTTGAGAAAGGATATCTATACTGCGCTACCAATTTAGAAGTTTCATATCTATCTTTTCCACTTAGCCTATTTATATTATTTCCTAATTTCTTTACTACTGAATCATCTACAGACTTATTTCCACCTACAACAACTAAATCCATTCCCTTAGCTCTTCTCTCTGTACTTTCTGAAATCGAACTAGACTTTGTTAAAAGTATAGGCGTTGAATCTGTACCTGCTATAGTTGCTGCTGATAGGGCATCTGAAAATCCTTCTCCTGAAGCTATTATAGCTGACTTGCTTACTTTACCCATATCATTTAACTTATCATATACCTTATTTGCAGTTTCATACCTATCTTTTCCATGTACCCTCTCTATATCCTTTACATTTAAAGAAGATATACTTGAAGATGACACTGAGTTTTCTCCACCGATTACAATAAGCTTTGTTGCACCTAATCTTTCTATTTCATTCTCCACTTCTTTGCTTACAGAATTACTTTTAACTAAAAGTATAGGAGCATTTAGAGTAGAACTTAAAGATGAAGAAACTAGAGCATCTGCATAATTGTATCCATTTACAAGTATTACTGTATCAGTTTTTGAATAGTGCTTTCTACTTAATTCTACTGATGTTTTTTCTCTGTTCTCACCTGCTATATTTTCAATATGTTCTATACTATCATCTTTCTTTTCAATATATTTAGATGATGAACTAGAAGATACTGATGATGAAGGTAAACTAGATCCATCTTTTTTATCTTCTATTTCAGCTATTAATCTTACTGATAGTTCATTTGGGTTACTTATATTTTCAGGAAGTTTTAACTTTCCATCAAACACCAAGCTGTTATCTTTTGACTTTTGATTATTTAATGTCCACTCAACATCTACATCTACAGTTTTTTCATCATTTTTTTCTTTATCTTTATTTCCGCTTATTGGGCAAGTTCCATCTGGACAAGTTCCATCTGATACTGGTTTTTCATCTTCTACTTTTGAACTCTTCTTTTTAACTGTTATTGTCAGTATTTCATAGTTATCTTCTGGCAATCTATATTCTGTTTCACCGTCTTTAAGTTTCTCTAGAGTATATTTTTTATAACTTGTGTCAGATAAATCTTTTCCAAATCCTATAGAAGTAATATATCCGGCAGAATCATAGTTTTCTGAATATGCATTTCTACTTACCATCTCATACTCATCGCTATCTAAAACAACTTTCATATTTCTCGTAGTTCCATCTAAGTTATACTGTAAATGTCCATCTTTTGAACTTCTAGCTGGAAGATTATTCTCAGAAGTTTCTGTTTCAGTATGGAACTTCAACGGCTCTCTTACTATATTTCCTTCTGTATCTTTTATAAGAAAATCTATCTGCTTTCTTTTTGCAAATCCACGCTCTCCTGTTTCTACTACTTTAATGGATTTTTTAAGCATAGGATTTAAAATATCAAGGCTCTGTAGTGAACTACTTCTTTCGCCTGTATCTGTTTCACCCTTTTTCTTTAGGACTAAAGTTACTGCTTCTTTGTCTACAGTAGCTCGTCCATCTTCTCCAAAACTATCTATAGATATTTTTTTATTATCATATATATCTTTTCCATATTCCAAACCATTTATTATTGAAGTCATATCTGAAGAACTGTATTTTTCTTTATATGCATTATAATCTATCAATTCATATTCATCATCATTAAGTTCAATAGTATTTTCCCCATCTGTTCCAAGTGGAGTAAATTCTACATGACCATTTTTTGAGAAAAAGTTTTTACTATACCCACCTGAATCTTTCTGATTTGCAATGAATTTAAGCCCATCTTTTTTGATAATATTGCCTTTTAAATCTTTAATTACATAGTTTAACTTTTTCTTTTCTACAAAACCATTTGCTTCAATTTCTTTCGAAGTATCCTCTGCTGAAGGCTCTTCATCAGAATTATTTGGAATAGATGGCTTTGGTTTTTCCAAGTCTATATCTGGATTTGGATTCTCTACTGGTTTAGCAGATTTCTT
>NZ_FODF01000042.1 GCF_900110295.1 Peptostreptococcus russellii | reverse complement strand
AATAATACACTGGGGAATAGTATAGTAGAAGTCAAATAATGAGATATTAATATATATTAATATCATTATGTTTTAAAAAGTCTTTCATATGAAAGGCTTTTTTTATTTCTTAAAATATCCTAATAAAAGTTGAAAAAAATATATATTTAGTATAATATATCAAAAGGTAAGATATATGCAAAAATGCAGATAGTATCAATAAATTTAAAAGTGTAAGTACTAGAAAAAGAGGTGAAAATGAAAGATATAAAATTTGAAAATGAAAGAGCAGAAAAAATTTCTAAAGATGAATTAGAGATTGCTCCCAATGGAAAAGCTCTAATTCCCTTTTTAGTTTTTATAGGAGTATAC
This sequence comes from Peptostreptococcus russellii, assembly GCF_900110295.1. GTDB lineage: Bacteria > Bacillota > Clostridia > Peptostreptococcales > Peptostreptococcaceae > Peptostreptococcus > Peptostreptococcus russellii_A. The sequence continues at coordinate 4,896 of NZ_FODF01000042.1, read as the reverse complement.
CTTGGAAGTGGAATAATACTTCAATTAAAAGGTGTAGAAATGGCGTTTTATCAATTTCCCGCACCACTTGCAGTAGTAATAGGTATAATAGCAGCTTTTTTAATTATAAAGGGCAAGTTCAGTGATAAATTTGATACCTTCATAAAGGGATGTGGGGATTCTAATATTATTATTATGTGTATTATATATTTGTTGGCAGGTGGATTTGCCTCTGTTTGCAAGGCTATGGGAGGTATAGATTCTACTGTAAACTTAGGTCTTACATACATTCCACCACAATACCTAGCCGCAGGAGTTTTTGTAATATCAGCTTTTATTGCTACGGCTACGGGAACGTCAGTAGGAAGTGCAGCTGCAGTAGGACCAATTGCAATAGCAGTGGCAGAAAAATCCGGAACTTCATTACCGCTAATGATGGGCTGCGTTTTGGGTGGTATAATGTTGGGGGATAATTTATCGATAATATCAGATACGACCATAGCATCTACAAGAACTCAAGGTTGTGATATGAAGGATAAATTCAAACTTAATCTTTGGTTGACAGTCTTGCCTGCAATAATAACAATTGTTTTGCTCATTCTATTTGCAAAGCCAGATACTGTAGTAAGCACGGGAGATCATCAGTTCAATATTATAAAAGTTCTCCCATATATATTTGTTTTAGTAACGGCTATATTTGGAATGAATGTTTTTATGGTACTAATAGGAGGAACTATTTTTGCAGGGGCAATAGGTATTTACTTTGGAGACCTAAACCTTCTAACTTTATTCCAGTCTATATATAGCGGTTTTACAGGAATGACCGATATATTTTTACTTTCCCTATTAACTGGAGGATTGGCAGAAATGGTAAATAAAGCAGGTGGAATATCATATCTTCTTGTAAATATACAAAAATTTATAAAGGGAAAGAAAACTGCTCAGCTAGGAATATCAGCCCTAGTGTCTATTACAGATATTGCAGTTGCAAATAATACTGTATCAATAATAATAAATGGTGAAATTGCAAAGAGAATATGCTATAAATACAAGATAGATCCAAGGAGAAGTGCAGCTTTATTAAGTACTTTTTCAACGGTATTTCAGGGGCTAATTCCTTACGGGGCTCAGATGCTAATAGTAACAAGTTTTTCTAATGGAAAAGTTTCTCCGCTTGAAGTTCTTCCATATACTTGGTTTATCTATCTTTTGGCAATATCAGCGATAGTATCTATATTTATACCTTTTTCAGATGGATTAATTAGAAAAAATCCTTGGAATTTTGATAAAGAAATTGATGAAAAAAGTCTTTTAGAAAAAAATTAAGAAATATACAAAGCTTCCTTGTAGAACAAGGGAGTTTTTTTATGTAAAAATATATATAAATAGTTTAATCGATTTAATGTTAATTTAAGATTGGCGTTATCATCATTTAATTTAGGGCGAATATACTAGGAGTATAGATAAGAGAGCTTATTTAAAACATAAATTAGAATAGTTGAAAGAGAGGTATTATTAGATGGAAAAATTAATGACAAGAAGCTCAAACTGGAGAAGTATATTTAACGGTACAAACTTAAAGATTTTTGCGGCAATACTTATGCTTGGAGATCATATTTATGAATTTTGGTATTCAACAGGAAATTTCATGCTGTTGCACATGCTAGGTAGGATGGTATTTCCAATATTTTTATTTTTATCTGCGGAGGGTTTTCATTATACTAAAAGCAAAAAAGGATACATTATAAGGATGCTTATAGCAGGCATAGCAATGACAGTAATAAGCATGACTGTAACAGAGCTATTTCCAAATGATAATATAGTATTTGCAAATAATGCTTTTAAGACGTTTTGTACAGTAGCTGTATATATGTTAGCCTGGGATTATATAAAAGATGGGATAAAGACAAAGAAAGTAAAAGAAATTTTTAAAGGTATTGGTATTTCACTTATTCCTATTGTAGTTATGGTATTTATCAATATGATAATAATGCTAACTGCAAAAGATGGGATAGTTCCAGATGGATATAGAATACTACTTATGATATTGATGTCATTTCCCAATTTAATGGTTGAAGGTGGAGCAGCAATGGTGCTATTGGGATTACTATTTTATATATTTAGAGAAAATAGAATAATACAAGTTTTAGTTTTAGTAGCACTTTCAGTATTTGTATATATTATAAATAAAAATAGTGTTCAATGGATGATGGTTTTTGCAGCAATTCCTATGCTTCTTTACAATGGTGAAAAGGGTAGGGGATTAAAATATTTCTTCTATATATATTATCCCGTACATCTTGTTATCCTTTATTTGATAGCGACATTTATATAAGTAATTAAAAAAATATTTATTGATTCAATATTTTCTGTAAAGTTATTACATATTAATTAAAAATACAATCCTTCTGTGATAGAATAAAGTCATAGAAGGATTTTTTATACATAATATACTTAAGTATCTTTATATTATTCAGATAAAGATATAAATAATAAATCCATCTTTAAAGAGCAAATTTTAAAAAGCATTGTAAAGGGGGTTTATAAATGAACAACAGTATGTTTGAAAAGGGAATTTTAATTGTAGATGATGAAGTAGAACTTTTAGATCTTATAGAGATTTCATTAAGAAAGGAAGGCTTTAAAAATATATATAGGGCTGAAAGAGGTAAAAAAGCCATAGAAATTATTGATAAAGAAAATATAGAATTAGCAGTTTTAGATGTGATGTTGCCTGATATGGAAGGATATGATATTTGCAGATATATACGTTTGAAATCAAATATGCCAGTGATTTTTCTATCTGCAAAAGGAGACGAAGAAGATAGGATAATTGGTTTGGCAACTGGAGCTGATGACTATGTAAGCAAGCCTTTTAGCATAAAGGAACTGATATTGAGAATAAAAATAAAATTAAAAAGAGTTATAGAATTTGAAGAAACGATAGCAATTACGGATAAAGAGAGTTTAAGTGATGTTTTAGAAGTAGGTGATTTTACAATAGATAAGCTTAAAATGGAAGTTAAAAAGAAGGATCAAGATATTGAGTTAAAAGCAAAAGAATACAAGATGTTTCTATATATGGCAGAAAATAAAAATCAAATTATAAGCAAGGAAAGATTTTGTAATGAAGTTTGGGGAGAAGATTTTTTCGGATTTGATAACACGATTACTGTTCATATAAGAAGGTTAAGAGAGAAAATAGAAGAAGATCCTTCTAATCCTGAGTATATAAAAACAGTGAAAGGCTTAGGTTATAAATTAGTTATAGGAGAATAAGATGATAAAATCGAAACTTACGATACAGTATATTATTAGTCTTGGCTTAATCTCTATAATAATAATATTTGTAAATTTATTTGCGGGATTTTATTTAGTATATAACGATAATGCTGTAAGGGGTAAAGAAAAGGAATTAGATAAATATACGAGAGACTTTGAAAAATATATTGAAGATGATAAGGGAAAAATAAAAATAAGTAAAGAAGGAGAGGCTTCTTTATCTAAAAAAAATCTTTGGATACAAATATTAGATGAAAATGGTCTCGAAGTAAGCAGTTATAGAAAACCCCAAAATGTAAATACAAAACTTACACCTTCAGAAATTGTAAATGCCTATAAATATGGTGGAAGTATTGATGGAAACTCAGAGGTACTATTTGGTAATAAAAAAATAGGTAATAAAAGCTATACTTATTTAATTGCTTTTCCTATGAAGAAAATAAGGAAATATACTATAGTGGTAGACAATTCATCTTTTATGAATAGTTTTAAAAGTATAATTACAAAGATTATAGTTATAGATTTAATTGTAGCTGCTTTTTTGGGATACATATTCAGCAGGAGGCTTACAGACCCTATAAAAAAAATGGTTTTAGGCATAGAAGAACTAGCAGATGAAAAAAAATATGAAAAAGTAGCAGAAAAGGGATTGTATAAAAGTGTCTTTAAGCAAATGAATATTTTGTCTTCTAAGTTGGAAGCCAATGAAAAAGAAAGAATTGAAATACAAAATATGAGGAGAGATTGGATAGCAAATATTTCTCATGATATTAAAACACCACTGGCATCTATTAAAGGTTATGCAGAACTTATGGATGGTTCGTATGATTTAACGGAAAGCGAAGTAAAAAAATATGCAGAGATTATAGAAGAAAAATCGGATTACTTAAAGAATTTGGTTGAAGATTTAAACCTAACTATGAAGCTAGAGGATAATAAGGAGATTATGAATATTAAACAAGTGAATATAGTTTCACTTGTTAGGGAAACGGTTATAGAAGTTTTAAACGATCCTTTATACAAACATTCCAACGTTGAGATGCATAGTGTAGAAGATGATATAGAGCTAGAGTTAGATGAAAAGCTAATGAAGAGGGCAATAAGCAATTTAGTATACAATTCTCTAATACATAATGAAAAAAAAGTAGATATAGTTATAGAGATACAAAAAAGTGATTTAGTTGAAATAATTATATCTGATAACGGAAAAGGGATTTGTGAGGAAGATATAGGCAAAGTATTTGATAGATATTATAGGGGAACTAATACTGGCGAGGCGCATAAAGGTTCTGGATTAGGTATGGCAATAGTCAAAGATATAGTTCTTTCTCACAATGGACAGATTGATTTATTGAGCAAAGAAAATAAGGGAGTAAAGGTGTATATAAAACTTCCATATATAAAGAAGAAATAATTTTTTTTAAGAGTTGTATAAATGGTAAAGATTAGAAAGTTGCTTCTATCTTTGCCATTTTTTGATTTTATATATAAGAAAATGTTTACCTTGTTAAATTGGGAAAAATGTGAGTAAAATCTATATTTTAGGATATATATAAATAGATAGTCTAAAAAGTTCAAAGGCTTGAAAATAGATGATTTTAGTAAAAAAAGATGTCAAAACCTCTATATAAAAAA
>NZ_FODF01000039.1 GCF_900110295.1 Peptostreptococcus russellii | reverse complement strand
TTTTGAAAAAATAGTGTTGATAGCAATTTTATCCATTTTCGTCTTACGACGTTTATGGATTATTTATTGCCATCAACACTAAATATTATAGAGCCGTTTTTTTTATGTACTTTTTTAATAAATAATAAAATGCAAATTCTATTTAATTATAGTGTCTTAGAGATAATCCTAAATAAATTTTAAAGAAAATAATCATAGATAAGAAATATTCAAATAAATAGCAAAAACTAGAAAATTCAATGTAATATGATTTATAATAAGAGTAGAGAGTATTCGTAAGTTTAATTTTACTTGTTAATCTAATGGAGAGGTTGGTGACATAATTGATTTTTGCAGTTTTGATAGCTGTTTTAATAATAAGTTTTTTTATATTGTGGTATAGAAAAAATAAATATATAAAAACAATAAAAAAAACAATACCTAATATAGAGTTTGGAATAAAAAAAGAGAAGCTTCAAATAGTTCATGTAAGTGATTTACATTTTATAGATCCTAAGCTTACTGATTCTGGAAAATATTTTGCTAGAAATCCTGAAAAAGACGGAAGACTAATGCAATATATAGATCAAATAGTAGATTCCTTTATTCTTGAAATGATAGAAAAAAATCCTGATTTAATAATTATAAGTGGAGATTTGACATATAACGGGGAAAAGACGAGTCACGAAAAACTTTCTAAAAAGTTATCTGTATTAAAATCTAAGGGAATTGAAGTTCTGCTTATACCTGGAAATCATGATATAGATAATAAAGAGGCTAGAGATTATTCCGGTGAAAAGTATGAAAAAGTAGAAAGCATTTCTAGTGAGGAATTTTCAGAAATTTATAGAGACTTTGGATATAGAGAAGATGAAGCTAGGTTAATATCTAGAGATAAAAATTCTTTAAGTTATATGTATATGACAAGTCCAAAGCAGTGTGTTTTGATGATTGAAAGCAGCTATGGTAAAAATATTAACTATATATCCAATCAAACTTTTAACTGGATTCAAAAGGTCCTTAATATAGCTAGAGAAAATAATTTATCTGTTATTTCAGTTACCCATCAAAATATATTAGCTCATAACAAGATGTTTATAGAAGGCTATAAAATAGAAAATAGTATGAAGTTAGTAGATATTTTAAGTGAATACAATGTTAGATTAAATTTAAGTGGGCATATGCATCTTCAGCATATATCTGAAAATCAAGGAGTAGTAGATGCTTCTGTAGGCTGTATAGCTCTCTATCCCAACTTGTATGCGAATATAACGGTAGATCGAAGGGATTATATAGAATACAAAACAGAAAGCCTAGATATCTCAAAATGGGCTTATAAATATGGTTGGAAAAATAGTGACCTTCTAAATTTTAAAGAAAAGTCAAAGGAAAAATTTGAATTTTTTGGAGAAACAATGTTTTCAAACCTTATAAAAAGTATTCCTGCAAGTTCTGAAGAAAAAAAGGATATGGAAAAATTTATTATAGATAGCAGTATCGCCTATTTTTCTGGCAATATGGATAAGTATAAAGATTATTATAATACGGATAATGAAATATATAAAGAGTGGTGTAGATATTGTGAAAATACACCTGAAATGGCATATTTAAATAGTATTTGCACAGATAATAGCAAGTGTCATAACAAAATAAGAATAAATTTATAGTTATATAAAAATTTCATACAAAGAAAAATAAGATGCTAAGATAAAAATCTTAGCATCTTATATTAAAGGGACTTTTACAAATAAATTTGAAAAGCGTACAAACAATTGTAAAAAATAAAGTATAAAAATAAACAATTAAAAATTGTTAATTAAATACTAAAAAGAGTAAAAAACACGTAAATATATATTTAATTTTTGGCTAAAATTCTAAACATAATAAAAATCCATATATTACATATTAAAAATAGAAATAATAAATTGTAAAAAAATTAAAAATAATAGTTAATAATCCCAAAAAAGATTTATATAAAATATATAATAATCACTTTAACTTTTCTATATTAATAATAAATCTTTTTCTGAAATATGTCAATATTTTATCATCGAAACAAAAAAGGAATAATTGTAATTTTGACAACTTACTTAAAAAGAATATTAAAAAAATATAACATTTTAATATGGAATTTAAGTAAATATACTTTTAACGTAAAATAAAAAGAAAATAAGTAAAAAAATAAAAAGTTTAAATTGAATAAAAGAATAGTTTCTTTAATAAAAAATATAGATAAAAAAAGCAAAAGTGTTATTTATACAACGAAATAAATTGTATATTAAGCAATACAGGGAAAAAATAGTAAGTTAAAGTTAGATAGAAAAAACTGGTTTTTAATAAGAATTTACTATATATTTTATCTGAAAAAGATGATTGTATATTATGTAGGGGAGTATTATATAGATTATTACCTTTAAATATATAAAAATAAAAAAGCCACATAAGCATGTGGCCCTTTAATGATAAAAATGATTAAAAAGGAAGGTGACAAATGAAAAACTATCCAATAAACAAAACAAAACTTAGCTCCATTACGAAATCGCTAAAATACAATTTAAAATTGGATGATATAACATTTAAATCCCCTACAATGATATTTCGAGCCAAGTTATTACGATTTCATATAAAATATCTTAATAATAAGATATCAAATAATAAAGGAAATTTGTATAGTCAAACTTCAGTAAGTGTCTAAATATACATCAAAAATCTAACTTTGCCTATACATTTAAAAAATATAATGCTAGATAGATATTATTAAAATAAATAGATAATTATAATTCTATTTTTTACCAATCAAAACTTCTGCATGAATTGTAATTTCTGAAATATCACTCCAGTCTATTTTACTTGAATCAATGTTAAATAGGAGAGGAGTCATATTAATTATAGCCATTAGTAATTCATTTGTTACTTCGAATTTGTAGGATATTGATTCTCGATGAATAATATCAAAGGAATCAGAAAAGCAATCGACCACTGCTTTGTTAGAGTAATGGCTGTTTTCAAGTTTATCCTTAACCTTTTCTCTAATTTCAAATAAATGATTTTCTCCAGGTATTACTTTTATTAAAGATCCATCTGATTTAAGTATTCTTTTAAATTCTTCGTAATTAGCAGGAGAAAAAATATCCAGTGTAAAATCAAAACTAGAATCTTTTACAGCTATATTAGCCAAGTCTGATACAAACCATTTTACAAGTTTATTTTTATCTGATCGAGCAGCTATAATAATGGAGTCCTTTGAAATATCAAAGGCATATATATTTCTATCTAAACTATCGGATATTTTTTTAGAGTAATATCCTTCACCACAAGCTACATCTAGTATATTTTTTGAATTGGTAAATTGATTTATATAATCAATTATAAAGTTTAGTATATTGTCATATAGACCAGACTCTAAAACTGTGTGCCTATTTTCAAAAGAAAATTTATCGTAGTTTTCAAATTTCTTAGAATTTAAAAGAAGATTTACATATCCTTGTTTGGCGACATCAAAGCAATGTTTATTTTCGCAAATAAGGCTTCTATCCTTCAATTTAAGAATAGAAGAACAGTGTGGGCATATAATTATATTGTTTTCGGAAAATCTTTTAAATTTATCTTTCATTCTTTAACACCTCCTAGTATAAGTGTAGTTCAAAATATTATTTAGATTATTTTAAGGTAGGCAAAACTTGATAAAAAATTTTACCATAGTATATTTTTTTATTTCTTTTATTTTCTGATAAAAAAAGCTGTGATATCTATAAATCACAGCAGAGCGTCCCCGAGAAGATTTGAACTTCCGACCCCTCGCTTAGGAGGCGAGTGCTCTATCCAGCTGAGCTACGGAGACAAAGTATGAACTTAAAAATAATTTACTCTTTGTATTTTAAGATAAATTTAAACAAGTGATCTCAAAATAAAAGTACATTTATTTTATATTATATATACTAACATAAAAAAATATTATTTTCTATATAAATAGGTCTAAAAGAAAAAATAAATCAATAAAAAATAAGCGTATAAAATACATATGAAATACTTAATAAAAAACTTGCATTCTTTACAATAGAAAAAAATAACGAAAAATACCTAAAAAATAGATAGTTTTTTTAAAATATATGATTATTTTCAAAAAAACTAAGTTGAATATACCTTATAAAAATATAAAGAAAACAATTTCTAAATTGAGTAAAATTAAATAAAAAAGTAAAACACCTAACTAAACTTAAAAAAAGTGGGTTAGATTATTTAACAATCTACCCACTTTATTGTGTTAAAAAATTATCCAAAAATTTCACCTAATTCCTCTTTATAGTATGATTTCGATGTTATTTTTTCTGTTAGTCAAATAACATTATCATTCTATATAGAAGATTATTCTTAAGATATTTTTCTTCTCTCTTAGATATACCAAGTATTTCACCTGTATTATTTACTCTTTCGTCCATTTTTAATAATTCCTTTTTCATAATTATACCCTCCTTTTTAATCATTGTTATTAATTACCTTTAGTATTGTTATTTATTTATCTTTCATCTTAATTATAACACTTATATATAATAGGTCAACCCCTTTTTTGAAGAAAAAAAACAAGGCAAATTTTAAATTTTTAGTTAAATTAATATTGTTAAGTTAATTCAAAAAAAGGCTATTTTTGATTAGTTTTTTTGTAAAAAAATAAAGTGAAATCGAGTTTTTTTAGTAAAAAAAAGTAAAAAAAGTTTTTGAACTTATCTATATTTTGTAAGAAAAATGAAAGAACACATGCAATGGAAGCACCTTTTTGCAACAATTGTATCAAAAAATTTCATAAATTGTGGCTTTTGTAGATACACTTTAGAAAACAAAATAAAAAAGCTTAAAAAACATATAAAACACACTTAATTTTTAAAGGTTAGATTAGAGAGGAGAGTATAGAGTACAAATTAGTCTTTAGCAAATTTATAAAATTATGTAAAAATAAAAAATAAGCCTAAAAAATTAATATGTAAAATCTCAAAATTTGTTTATAGACATTATTTAAACTATAGATAATAAAGCGAATAAAATTTATTTTAGTAGAGATAAAAAAGATATAAAAAACAGGTAGAAATTAATCTACCTGCTTCATCATTCTCTTTAGTATATCAAGTTTTAGTTTCTTGAGTTTAATATCAATATTTGCAATAACAACTACAAGGTGTATTCTATCTTCTAATTCATCCCATTTGTATGCTTGTGAGCATTGTATAGTGTACTTAGGAAAGTACTCTAGTAAATCCTTAGTAAGAGATTCTGCCATTGAAAAGCATTTTTCAGTAAGTTCATCATTCTCCCAATCGAAAGAGATTCCTGAATCAAGACTTTTTACAGGAATTGAAAGTTTAAAACTCATAACATCATCTCTTTTGCTTGCCTTGCTTAAATCTGTTTCAACTCTAAATGGTGTTTCTTCATTGATTATTTTAGCAATATCTTTGCTATTTATTATATCTTCTCTAAATAATACGTACATAAAATAAAAAATCCAACGTTACGAGCTGGATACATCCTTTCTATAAGATTGTATTTAATAATGCGCCTAGTAGGAGTCGAACCCACAACTCACAGATCCGAAGTCTGCAGCTCTATCCAGTTGAGCTATAGGCGCAATTTAAACGGCAAATATATTATAACACAAAATAAGTATTAAAAATCACCAAATATAGTTGAAAATTTTTTCTTTTCAAAAGAAGTATATAATATAAGAATATTAAAGTAAGTGATAATAAAATTCACCTGGTTTTAGTAAAGATAAGATCAATATAAAAATTAATAGAATATCATTGATTCATTAATAAAAAATATTGAGAGCAGCTGATTAAGTTTAATTTTTAAATAAAGTTAAAAAAAGATTTACTTTGAATAGATGTTAATTTCTAGATGACATATATTTGAATATATATAGTGAGAAATGATTTCATAAGCTCTAATTTCTTTAAAAAAGTTAGAACTTATGAAGGTAATATAAATATAGGAAATATATTTTGAAATTTAATAATAAAAAATTAAATAAATTAGGCTAAAAGATAAGTTTGTACAGTAGAAAAAGCAAATAAAATTGTAGAATATATTCAAAAAATACACAAAATAAAGGCTATAAGTGGTATAATGTAGTTTGTAAAATCAATATTGATTTTA
>NZ_FODF01000033.1 GCF_900110295.1 Peptostreptococcus russellii | reverse complement strand
TATGCTATAGACTTTTTTATCATTAACGTAATCAGGCATCTTAATGGTATTGATAAAATCTATTCTAAAAGGCAGAACATTCCCATCATTGATGGCATCTACAATGGTATAAGTATGTAGCTTTTCTCCAAAGGCCTGCTCGGTTGTACGGAGCAATGGGTTACCTCCTGAACTAGCATTGGCAGCAAAAATTGGGGTTCCCGTAAAGCCGAAGATATGATAGTTCTTAAAGCTCTTCGTGATAGCTTGATGCATTTCACCAAATTGGGAACGGTGGCACTCATCAAAAATCAGTACCACATGTTTCTTGTAAATATCATGCTGTTTGTTTTTACGGATGAATATATCCAGCTTCTGAATAGTGGTTACAATGATTTTGTATTCATGAGGATTTCCTTTTTCGTCCCTGTCTTCCAATTGTCTTTGAAGAACTCTTGTAGACGTATTACCGTTAGCAGCCCCTTTTTCAAAACGGTCATATTCCTTCATGGTCTGATAATCCAGATCTTTACGGTCAACGACAAACAGTACCTTGTCTATGTAAGGCAAGGCAGAAGCTAATTGAGCTGTCTTAAAACTGGTCAATGTCTTACCAGAGCCTGTTGTATGCCAGATATATCCTCCAGCTGCAGTTGTGCCCATCTTCTTGTAGTTGGTTGATACTACAATACGTGATAATATACGTTCTGCAGCAGCTATTTGATAAGGACGCATTACAAGGAGCAGATCTTCAGATGTAAAAATACAATATTTTGTTAGTATATTTAAGAGGGTATGCTTGGCGAAAAATGTCTTAGTAAAGTCCACAAGATCAGGAATAATTTTGTTGTTTGCATCTGCCCAGTAGCTTGTAAACTCAAAACTGTTGCTTGTTTTTTTACTTCTTCGACGCTCACTGTTTCTTTGTTCTTCGATATGAGCGTTTCTTGTGGTGTTGCTATAATACTTTGTATGGGTGCCATTTGAGATTACGAATATTTGTACATACTCAAATAAACCAGAAGAGGCCCAAAAGCTGTCACGCTGGTATCTTTTTATCTGGTTGAAAGCTTCACGGATAGCAACACCACGACGCTTTAACTCCACATGAACAAGGGGAAGTCCATTGACAAGTATAGTCACATCATATCGGGTTTCATGCTTGCCACCTGCTTCTTCGTATTGATTAATAACCTGCAAGCGATTGTTATGGATATTCTTTTTATCCAAAAGGTATATGTTCTTTGTTGTTCCATCTTCACGTTTTAGAATCTGGATATGGTCATCTTGAATCTTTCTAGTTTTCTCAACAATCCCTTCATTTGTATTGGCAATACATTCTGTGAAAAATCTATCCCATTCACTGTCAGTAAAGGTGAAGTCATTAAGCAGTTCAAGTTGCTTTCGGAGATTTTCTATCAATGCAGCTTCATTGTGCACTGAAATATATTCATATCCTTGGGAAGTCAGTTGCTTAATAAACTCCCGCTCAAGTTCTGCCTCGCTCTGATACTTTTCAGGTCGGACATTATATTCAGCTGCGTATTCGGCAACAACCGTTGCTTCATCAGTACTGGCAACGATATTGTATATACTCATGCCTTCACCTCCTTGAAAGATAACAGTTTATCTCTGTAATATTCATACTGCTTTTGACGTGCTTCAATTTCAGCAGGAATGCCGCTGGTTAAGTCGTTGCAGAGAGCGTCAAAGCGATCGAGGATAGCTACGATGCGTTCCTGCTCTTTTATAGGAGGGAGGGGAACTTTATATTTATCTGTTACAGGAATTGATATTTGTGGCATTTGCATATTATTAGCTATACGTTGAAAATAGTTCACATTTTTTGAAAGATAGTAGTATACAAATTTAATATTGACATTTTTATTTTCACTATAATATGACCAGAATTCATTTTTATGGCTAAATGGCTTATCATAATACTCAAATTCAATAATTCCACGTGACTTAACAATTATAGAAGGGTTTAAATTAATATCTTTTTTTGGGATATCTTTAAAATCAACATCCGCATAAGTTTTACCACCAGCAAATATTCGTACTTCACCATTCTCTTTATGTAATTGTCTCATTTTTTGTGCTGTTATATTTGTTCCCTTTGTACGTATTAAAAGATCACTTATAGCAAGTCTTGGCACATCATCATCAAATGTCAGCAGCAGATCCCTATAATACTCATACTGCTTTCTTCTTGCTGTAAGCTCTGCTGTAAGCTCTGCTGTAAGCTCTGCTGTAAGCTCTGTGAAATTGTCCAGAATACGGACAATTTCCTGCTGCACAGGTAGAGGGGGAAGGGGAATTTTAATGTTTTTTGCAATAGTCCAATGACGATTATATCCTCTTGATGGGATGTCAATATTGCAAAAAGCATAATAAATATACTTTGTGTTTAAATCTTCAGTAACGGGAATAAATACTTTTGTTCCACTATCACCTTGGGCAAATTTCCGATCTGCATATTTAACAACTCTCGTATGATCTCCAAAAATAATACAAGGCAATATAGGTGGTACAGCAGATTCGTCATCAGTATATCCAGCAATATACACTTGGCTTTGGTCTATTATTGGGATATCTCCATTATCTTTGTAATATTTCTTTGAAATACTATTAGGAGCATTATTGTTTTTTAGCACTTCTCCTAAGGGTATATATTCCACCCCATTAGGGCAAAGTTCAGCAATCAATTCATCTAATTTACTCATTTGCCCACCTCAATTTCCGCAATAATCTTATCAATTTCTTCCCGTAAAACCTGTTCTCTCGCCACAATTTTTTCTATCTCAGCATTGAGGGCAACAATATCAATCTTTTCTCTGGTATCCTCTTGTTCCACATAGGTAGAAACAGACAGGTTATAGTCTTGTTCAGCAATTTCGCTGTTTGGCACAAGCCTAGCAAAATGCTCTATATCTTTTCTATCTTTGAATGCGTTAAGAATGGTTTCAATGTTCTCCTGTGTCAGCTTGTTGTTATTCGTAACCTTAACAAATTCCTTTGATGCATCGATAAATAAGGTGCTATTTTCCGATTTAGACTTCTTCAGCACCATAATGCAGGTAGCAATGCTGGTACCATAAAACAAGTTATCCGGTAACTGAATGATACAGTCGATATAGTTATTGTCAATCAGGTATTGTCTGATTTTCTTTTCAGCGCCTCCGCGGTACATTACACCAGGGAAACAAACGATAGCCGCTGTTCCGTTTGTCGCAAGCCATGAGAGACTATGCATAATAAAAGCAAGGTCTGCCTTGGATTTAGGCGCCAGTACTCCCGCTGGAGAAAAACGGGGATCGTTAATCAAAATAGGATCACTATCGCCCTTCCACTTAATGGAGTAAGGTGGATTTGATACAATGGCTTCAAAAGGCTCATCATCCCAATGTTGCGGATCTGTTAGCGTGTCACCAAGGGCAATATCAAATTTGTCATAATCAATATCGTGCAGGAACATATTAATTCTGCACAGGTTGTAGGTTGTAATGTTGATTTCCTGACCGAAAAACCCTTGACGTACATTCTCTTTTCCCAAGATTTTGGCAAACTTTAAGAGTAAAGATCCAGAACCGCAAGCGGGGTCATATACCTTGTTGACTTCAGTTTTTCCTACTAATGTTAAGTGGGTAAGGAGTTCAGAAACCTCCTGCGGCGTATAGTATTCACCACCACTTTTTCCTGCATTGGATGCATACATACCCATTAAAAATTCATAAGCATCACCGAATGCATCTATGGTATTGTCTTTGTAATCTCCCAGCTTCATTTCTCCAACAGAATTCATTAGCTTAACCAGCTTTTCATTACGCTTTACTACAGTGTTACCTAGCTTATTGCTGTTAACATCAATATCGTCAAACAGACCTTTGAAATTATCTTCGCTTTCTGTTCCTTGGGCAGATGCTTCTATATTACTGAAAATCTGCTCTAGTGTTTCATTTAAGTTTTCATCGTCCTTAGCACGAGCTCGAACATTTTCAAAAAGCTCGCTGGGTAAAATAAAGAAGCCTTTTGTCTTAACTAAATCCTCTCGTGCCTGTTCTGCTTCTTCGTCGGATAGCTTGGCATAATCAAATTCCGTATTGCCAGCTTCCCATTCTCCGGCGTTAATATAGGCAGTAATATTTTCAGATATGTAGCGGTAAAACAGCATACCTAGAACATATTGCTTAAAGTCCCATCCATCTACACTGCCTCTTAGATCATTTGCCATATTCCATATCGTGCGGTGTAATTCCGCCCGTTCCTGTTCTTTTCTGTTATTTTCCATAACTCTACTCCCTTTCTTCAACCATATTTGGCACTAATTCCATGATATCTTTAAAATCAACGCCAAGCGCCGTACAAACCTTTACAAGAACGTCCATACTGACATATTCGTTTTTAGAAAGCTTTGAAATTGACGATGGACTTATTCCCGCAGCAGCTTGTAAATCTTTCTTCTTCATATCGCGGTCTATTAACAATTTCCAAAGCTTTTTATAGCTAACGGTCATCTTGGTCACCTCTTTATATATGTTTTTTCCATTATAGCACATTTTCTTCAAAAATAACATGATTATTCTGTGTTTGTGAAGTAATTTTACAATGTTAACAAAGATAATGATAGTTGTGTATGCCTTTCATTTTTCTCTTTTATTCAAATAAATACTTTTAGACAAAAAAGTCTTTAAGTCTATTTGTAAAACCAAAGGCAAAGTTATAACATTCAGCCTTCTTAAATTTAATACCACTTTCGCTTAAATTTGAGCAAAAGCATAAACATTACAGCCGTCTTTTCTGGAAAAAAGACAGGCTGTTTTTTTATTTTAGGGGTTCGAATCAATAGAATTCTTCGCTTATAGATGAGGAAAAAAATTTTTTTCTAAAATCCTCAACTAATATGTTCTACCAAGGCTATAAGGTGAGAGGAAAAATAATCCCCCAATGAAAGGATAGTTTTTCTCTCACTGCTCCTTGACAACTGAATACCCCGAAATGCAAGAGATATTTCAAGCAGAATATGCCATGACGATAATTCCGAGCGTATTCCTTGAAAGATAACGAGGTTGTGTCAAACAAGGCAAACCCTCTGGAACCGTAGCGTTTTGGGTCATTTATAACAGGCAAGGAGGTGAAATAACTGAATACACAATACGAGAACTTGCCACAGGTGCTTAAAGATATGCCACAGTTTTGCTGTTGGAAATATGAAGAGCGAAGCGGCAGAAAAACCAAAGTTCCCTATAACCCGGTAACAGGAAAAAGGGCAAAAGCAGATCAGCGGAGTACATTTAAAGATTTTAGTTCTGCGGTTGCTGCTGTAAGTGATTATGAAGGTATCGGATTTTTGGTGGGTAATGACATATGTGTTATCGACTTAGATGATTGCTTTGATAACAGCGGTAAGCTTAAGCCTATTTCCCAAAGTGTTGTAGAGGCTTTTAGTAGTTGCTATATGGAACACAGTCCATCTGGGAAAGAGCTGCATATTTTCTTTAAGGCCACAGGCTTTAACTTTGACAAAACAAAATATTATATCAACAACAGAAAGCTGGGAGTTGAGGTCTATGTGGCTGGAGCAACAAACCGCTTTGTTACCGTAACGGGCAATGTGTATGCAGATGGTGCTACAACTCGAAACGGTAAAGGTACGCTATGTGAGAGCATTCTTAAGGTATTAGGCAGTTATGGCTGTACCGCAAGGCCGGAGACTATCAGTCTGAAAAAGAACAATAACAGTTCAAGTCCAAGTGAAGATATTGCCCGGCTTGCAGGAGTACGCTTTGTGAATATCTCCGAACCTAGCAGAGGACTTGTCCTAAATGCTGCACAGGTAAAAAGCATGACAGGTGGTGACACCATCAATGCAAGGTTTCTACATGAGAATTCTTTTGACTTTTCACCAAAGTTTAAGCTGTATATCAACACCAATTATCTGCCCGTTATTACGGATATGACACTGTTTTCCAGTGGCAGAGTGGTAATCATCCCTTTTGAACGACACTTTGATGAAAGCGAGCAGGATAAAAACTTAAAACGTGAATTCGCCAAAGCGAAGAATCAGAGTGCTATCCTCAACTGGCTAATTGAAGGCTATCAGTTGTTAAAGAAGGAAGGCTTGACTTTACCTGATTCTGTTAAGACAGCAACGGAGGCTTATAAACGTGACAGCGATAAAATAGCATTATTTTTCGAGGATGCCTTGGAGGAAAGTCCTAACAGTGAGGTGCGGACATCCGAAGTGTATGCCCGGTATCAGCGGTGGTGTAGTGCCAATGGATGTTATTCGGAGAATGCAAGAAACTTCAAACAGGCATTAACAGCTATCGCCCGTGTAGAACGGAAACGACCACGTTCTGGTGGTGGAATGACCACAATGCTTATCGGATATAAGCTGACAGAAGAAGAATTTCTTCTTATTTAAACACAGTGTAGCAGCTTGTAGCAAGAAAAACAGGTTATATAAAAAATCGCTCTCGTATAGAGAGTTTAGTTTTTACCTGCTACATCTTGCTACAAAGCTTAATACTACTAAAAACAATGGATACAACTCCATGTGTTAATACCTGCCCCTAGGGGAGGTCAAATCTCCACACTTTTTCATCTGGACAACGGGCGTGGGGCAATGCGTAAAAAAACGCGGTTTCAAACAGGGTATATACCCCACAATCCATTTAAATTTAGGAGGTAAACGATTATGGCAACATCAACAACTTATAATAGAGCGTTTTGGAATGTTATGAAAGGAAAAGAAGAAAATAATCAAAATCTAAGCGAGGGCTTTGATAATGCAGGAGCCTATGTCGCACCAGACGAGTTCCGAGAAGGCTTTAACACTGCTTTGGCAAAGGAGAATATATTCCGCAGATTTGCTACTGTTATCAATCTATCTTCTGCAGAAGGTAAAATTCAAGCGGTGTCTTCAACGGGTACAGCAGATTGGGTTGAAGACGGAGATCCAATCCCCGAAAGTGCCGATACATTTACACAGTTTCTGGTGAAATCATACAAGCTTGCATCTCTTGTCAAGCTAAACCGCTCATTCGTCACCGATATGAACTTTAATCTTGAAAAATATTTGACGGGTGATTTTGCGAAGCGTTTTGGCAAGGGTGAGGAAAATGCATTGCTTAATGGAAATGGCACAACACAGCCAACAGGCATTCTTACGGCAGACGCAGATGTAACTACAGCAGACAGTGTTACCATTTCTTTTGATGAGATTACTTCTCTGTACTTTTCATTAAAAGATGAATATCGCAACAACGCTGTGTTTATCATGCACGACAATACTGCCATGCTTCTTAGAACTCTCAAGGATACAAGCGGCAGTTATCTGTGGAACTCTTCCGATAATACCATCTTCGGAAAGCCTGTAATTACCTCTCCATATATGCCTACAGTATCAGCAGGAGCGAAAAGCATTGTATTTGGAGATTTATCATACTACTGGCTGATTGAGCGTCAGCCAATAACCATAAAGAAATTAAGTGAGTTATATGCATTGCAGGGACAAATCGGCTTTTCCGCTTATGAGAGATTGGATGGCAGGCTGATTCAACCGGATGCTCTGAAAATATTACAAATAAAAGCTTAAATAATGGATTAGGCACTGAGTCATCAATTCGGCTCAGTGCCAGTTCCATCAAAACATCGGACAGGAGGTCACGATATGGAAAATCAAAGTAACAGCCGCACAACCAAATCCGATATCGGA
>NZ_FODF01000056.1 GCF_900110295.1 Peptostreptococcus russellii | reverse complement strand
GTACTTGATGGGAAACTGTCTGGGAGAGTAGGACGCAGCCAAGTGATATTAGACTTCAGATTATCTGAAGTCTTTTTTTTAGCGTTTAAAGCTTTAGATCCTATTTCTTTCTATAAAATAGGATACAAGAGAAGAAGTTGCAATATAAAGTAGACATTATATGTATATATTTGATATATTATATATTGAGGTTGAAAAAAATTTCTTTTGAGTTTTTGCATAAAAAGAAGCAGATAGAGATTTTAAAAAAATACTGTACAGTACTTCTACTATAAGTAATAATTATTATTTTATGGATTTGAAAATGTAAAAATAATTTAAGGTTACTTATATAGGTATAATTTCAACTTTAGAGATATTACCGTTATAAAAATAAAAAGAAATGTAGGTGAAAATTATGTTGGCAATGTTAGAAAGACTTGATTGGTCTATATTATTTTTTATCCAAAATAATTTAGTTACTCCTATAAATAATAAGATTATGTTGTTCTTTACATCATTAGGAGATATGGGAATAGTATGGATTATATTGGCTATATTTTTTATTATAAAGAAAAATTATAGAAAGTTAGGTGTAATGCTTTTAATAGCTTTAATGCTTGAGTTATTAGTAGGGAATGTTATTTTAAAAAATATTTTTCAAAGACCTAGACCTTGTTGGATAGATCATTCATTTAAATTACTTGTAGCAAGACCAAGAGATTATTCATTTCCTTCAGCACATGCTTTTTCTTCGTTTATATGTGCAACTGTAATAGCAAAGTATAATAAAAAATGGGGTATAGGAGCTCTTATTTTAGCCTTTTTAATATCCTTCTCAAGACTATATCTATTTGTACATTTCCCAAGTGATGTATTTGTTGGTGCCTTACTGGGAGTTGTGTTAGGAATAGCAGTTTATAATATTTTTAATAAGATTTACAATAAAAGACATTTGTCCAGTTAATAGAGTTAAACAATTACTAACTAGTTTATTTGTAAATTTTTAATTTAAATTTTTTTATTATCTAGTGAAACTTGTTATTAGTTTTTAATTTATCTAAGTAATATTGATTCTTAATTATATTTAATTGAAAGTGATATTTAAATTGTGAATAATTGAATAATATTATTAAAAAAATATGGAATTTTGATTATAATTTTATATAGATAGTTTATAGGTTTGAAATAAGCAGATTTATAAAAAGTAATGCTATAAAAAAGAACTATTTTCTGAAATTATAAAAAAAATTTTAAAAAATAAAAATAGCGCTATGCTTTATTTTAGTTAATATTATATCTTATAAAATTTGTTTTTATCTAAAAAATAAGTTTATTTATAAGAAATACTGGAGTTGTTTATTTGTAGAAATGACTCCGTTTTTTTATTTCCTTTGCAAAATGTAAATAAATGAGATACAATTAATATTGTTTAGGGTATATATATCAATATTCAGATTAACTGAAGATGGAATATCGCTTTATTTGAATTATTAAAAATACTTATTAAAATTTTGACAGAAAAAATGATTAAATAAGTCCGCATTTTAACAATTAAGAAATATAAGTTCAATTAAAACGTAAAATTGATGGGTTTTGTGTACAAAAAATCTATCGCGAATTGATTAATCTGAAATTAAAATTTAGAAAACAAAACTAAAAAATTGAAAGAGGTATTTTTATGAAGAAGAAGTATTTAGTAGTTGGGGGAGTTGCAGGTGGTATGTCTGCAGCAGCACGTTTAAGAAGACTTGATCCATATGCGGATATCGTAGTATTTGAAAAGGGACCAGATGTTTCTTTCTCAAATTGTTGCCTTCCTTTCCATTTATCAGGAATGATAGACCCTGTGGAAAAGCTTGTAATGATGACACCAGAAAAGTTAA
>NZ_FODF01000032.1 GCF_900110295.1 Peptostreptococcus russellii | reverse complement strand
TATTTATGTGTTTTTATTTTTGTTTTCTGCTTTTATACGGTATAAAAACTCTTAATATTTTTATTAAATTTTATGCTTATTTGAATTAAAAACAATTCAAATTTCATTTTTCTTAGCATTCCGAATAGGCTAATCTATCATTAAACTCTGATTTTTAATGTATAAGAAGAATATAAAAATTATAAATCTAACTTTTTTATTTTAATTAGCATTGAAATATACGATTATTTAACATAAATACTAATTTTTAAAAAAGATAATTAAAATTACAATTTTTGAAAAAAACCAGTTATAAATTCATGAATTTATAACTAGTTTTTCTTAATTTTATCATCTAATTCTCTATATTAAATCTAGCAGTATTCATATCTAATTCTTCAAAACTATCTTCATTAAAAGAAACGTCATCTACACTTAATATCAATTTATCTTCTTCTATTTTGCCCCACTTGATTAATTTTAACTTCTGAATGCTCATTACTACAAAAATACTTACAGAGAAAACTACAGCTACCGATAACTCTTCTGGAAGAGCTGCTAAAATACTTGGTAGTATCATCGTATAAGAATAATTGCTTCCAAAGATAAGATTAATTATATGAATAGGAACAATTATTAATGCCGCTAACTTAAACATATCCTTATTACTTAATATACTCTCTGAATTTTTAACTATATACACCGAAGTCAGTAAAAGAATAGAATGAATTATTATAAATGAAATACCTGTAAAATGAGGAAAATTGTATCGCTCCATATCTGGAATTAAAAGCGCTATTGATGCACCAAACACTGAAAATAAAGCGAAGAAATTCGTAAACTTTCCGTTTATTTTATTTCTTATAAGAGCCACACCCAAAATTAAACTAGACATTCTACAAAAATATAGGGGTAAAGAATCTTCAAGAGGATTCTTTCTTGAAAATAAAAACCAAATTGTTACAGAAATTTGAAGAGAAAATAAAATAAATCCTAATCCCCTAATATAGCTTTTATTTATTTTATCTAAATTAGTTTTGTAGCCTATTAAAAATACTACTGCCCATGCTAACAAACAAAACATTGATAAGTAGCTATTTGGTATGTAATTTGGATCTTCTGCAATACGGAAAAAATACTGCATACTATTTTCTAAATTATTCATAATTAAACTTCCTTTTTAAAAATTTATATAGAATTATTTTACTACATTTTTACATACTTTTGCCAATATATTCTTCACCAAAATCAAAAATATATTACCTTACTTTTTATTTTAAATTATTAATCTTCTTTTATATTATACTTTATTTGTATTTTATATTTTTTATTTATTATAAAACGATTTTTATTATTATATTCCTTCTTTAAAATTTATATGTTTTTTAAGGCATTTCAATTGATTTTTCAGTCTTTTATTTTTCTAATATAAATTTTAGACTACTTTTTTATGACATTTTACTTTTTTAAACTCTTTTTAGATTATTTTTATACTAATTATATACTATATTAATGTTATTTTTTCTAAATTAATATATTTTTTCTATTAAAAAAGGAGTGGTAAATTCCACTCCTTTAAAGGGACATTAAGTTAATTCATTATTTATTAATAATATCCTTAACTTTCATTAGTCTTGTAATCGAACTTCTATCGTTCTCTTCTAACTTCATCTTTATATAGACTATAGTTTCTTCCAGCTGAGGTATTGTCATATACTCAAGAGCATTTACTCTTCTTCTAGTACTTTCTATTTCATCTGCCATCAGCTGACAAGCCTTCTCTATTTCAGCAAGTTTCAGTAAATCTGGCAATATATCATATAGTTTTTTAACAGCTTCATCTAATTCTGAAGATGTTCCAGCAAATCCATATGGATAAATTGCAGAAGTATCTTCTTCATTACTTCTATTAAAAGTCATTACTGGTACATTTACACTCATCAGATTTTTAGTTTCTATTTCTAGGTTAATACTTTCCTTTGAAATAGCCAAGGCTTCATCCAACATCTGAGATGAGTTCATACTTCTAGCTAAAAGAAAATCTTCAAAAGAATCAGTGATCTTTGCTTCAACATCTTCTCTTAATTTCTTATTCTCTTTTATCATGGCAATAAATTGTCTCATCAATTCATCTTGCTTATCTTTCAAAAGCTTATGACCTCTTGTAGAAGTTGAAAGTCTTGCCTTTAACCTCGAAAGCTCCATTCTAGTTGGATTTACATTTAACTTTGCCATATTAATCCACCTGACTTTCCTCAGGTAAATACTTCTCGATATACTTGTCCTTTATTCTCTTTAGTTCCGTTCTTGGAAGAATCTTTAATAAATCCCAACCAAGATCAAGAGTTTCTACTATTGTTCTATTTGTCGCATAACCTTGAGATACGTATCTGTTTTCAAATTCACCAGCAAATTTTGCAAATGCCTTATCTGACTCTGACAATGCAGATTCACCAAGGATTACCTGAAGCTCTTTTGCTTCTTTACCAGCTGCATATGCAGCAAATAACTGGTTCATAGTATCTGCATGATCTTCTCTAGTTTTTCCGTCACCTATTCCTTTATCTTTAAGTCTTGATAGAGATGGTAAAACATCTATCGGAGGCATAATATTTTTCTTGTATAACTCTCTTGAAAGAATTATCTGACCTTCCGTTATATAACCTGTCAAATCAGGAATTGGATGCGTCTTATCATCTTCAGGCATTGTCAATATAGGAACCTGTGTAATAGAACCTTTTCTTCCTTTAATTCTTCCTGCTCTTTCATATAATGTTGAAAGGTCAGTATATAAATAACCTGGGTAACCTCTTCTTCCAGGAACTTCACGTCTTGCTGCTGATATTTCACGAAGGGCTTCACAGTAATTTGTAAGGTCTGTAAGTATTACTAAAACGTGCATATCTTTTTCAAATGCAAGATATTCTGCACAAGTAAGTGCCATTCTAGGAGTAGATATACGTTCAATAGCAGGGTCATTTGCAAGATTCATAAATAAAACCGCTCTATCTATTGCACCTGTTTTCTTAAAATCATCAATAAAGAACTGCGCTTCTTCAAAAGTTATACCTATCGCTGCAAAAACAACTGCGAACTTTTCATCAGTACCTAAAACCTTTGCCTGTCTTGCAATCTGCGCTGCTAGATTGGCATGAGGAAGACCTGAGCCTGAGAAAATAGGAAGCTTCTGCCCTCTAACTAAAGTATTTAGACCATCTATTGCAGAAACACCTGTCTGAATAAATTCAGAAGGATAATCTCTTGCCACTGGATTAATTGCTATACCATTTATATCTAGTTTCGCTTCTGGAATCAAGTCCGGTCCACCGTCTTTGGGATTTCCCATTCCATCAAATACTCTACCTATCATATCCTCAGATACACCAAGTGTAAGCGGTTTTGCTAAAAATCTTACCTTTGAATCTCTAAGATTGATACCTGATGAACCTTCAAATAGCTGAACCATCGCTTTGTCTCCATTGATTTCAAGAACTCTACCCCTACGTATATTACCATCTTGCATCTCTATTTCTACAAGTTCTTCATATTTTATTCCTTCAACACCGTCTACCATTAAAAGTGGACCAACTATTTCTCTTATAGTTCTATATTCTTTAATCATCTAGTCCACCTCCTCTGTTTATCAATTCATCTACTTGTCTAGTTATTTCTTCTGATATTTCATCTAGTTTTGCTATATTCGCCTCTTCTGTATACTTAGCTCTTGCTATTGACGCTCTTACCGGAAGCTGTAAAAGTTCATTTAAATATACATGTTTTTCAAGTCCTCTTATAGATTCTCTGTAGAATTTAAGAACAAGGTCTAGCATTTTGTCTTGCTTTTCAAGAGATGTAAATGTGTCTACATCTTGGAAAGCATTCTGTTGCAAATAGTCTTCTCTTATAGATCTAGCCACTTCTAATTTTAGCTGATCCTTTTCAGATAATGTATCTCTACCTACCAGTCTTACTATTTCCTGAAGTCCCGATTCTTCCTGAAGAAGTGCCATTGCATCTGCTCTATTCTCTGGGAACCGTTCTGATACATTATCACCCATCCACTCATCTACATCTGTTTGATACAGAGAGTATGAATCAAGCCAAGATATAGCAGGGAAATGTCTTCTATAGGCAAGATTTGCATTTAATCCCCAGAAGACTTTTACTATTCTCAATGTCGCCTGAGATACTGGTTCAGATATATCTCCACCTGGAGGAGATACTGCACCTATAATTGTAAGTGCTCCCTCTCTATTATCCTTACCTTTACAAACAACCTTACCAGCCCTTTCATAAAATTCCGCAGCTCTTGATGATAAATATGCTGGATAACCTTCATCACCTGGCATCTCTTCAAGACGTCCTGACATTTCTCTTAATGCCTCAGCCCATCTTGATGTAGAATCTGCCATTACTGCTACTGAATACCCCATATCTCTAAAGTACTCAGCTATTGTAATCCCCGTATATATACTTGCTTCACGGGCTGCAACTGGCATATTAGATGTATTGGCTATAAGAACTGTTCTCTTCATCAAACTTTCGCCTGTATGAGGGTCTATAAGTTCTGGGAATTCATTAAGAACATCGGTCATTTCATTACCACGTTCTCCACACCCAACATATACTACTATCTGTGCATCTGCCCATTTTGCAAGCTGATGCTGAACTACTGTTTTACCTGATCCAAATGGTCCCGGAACACAAGCTGTTCCACCCTTTGTAACTGGGAAGAATGTATCTATTACTCTCTGTCCTGTAATTAATGGAACTCTAGGAGCAATTTTTTCCTTTATTCTTCTACTTACTCTGACAGGCCACTTCTGCATCATCTGAACAGTTTTACTTTCACCTTCGTCTGTTTTTATAACTGCTATATCATCAACAACAGTGAATTCGCCTTCTTCGATACTTTCAATTACACCGCTTAGCTTGTAGGGAACCATTACCAAATGTTTTACAACTTCTGTTTCTTGAACATAGCCTAAAACATCGCCTTCTTCTACTTTATCACCTACTTTAGCTTCAGCATGAAATTGCCACTTTCTATCTCTATCTAATGATGGAACTTCAATACCCTTTGTTAAAAAGTCTCCTGCTACTGCTCTGAACTTTTCAAGAGGTCTTTGTATACCATCAAACATATTTTCTATTAAACCAGGACCAAGCTCTACGCTTAGAGGTTCCCCTGTAGTCTCAACAGGTTCTCCTGGACCGATCCCTGATGTTTCTTCATATACCTGTATTGAAGCTTTGTCGTCACGCATTTCTATAATCTCACCGATCAATCTGGAATCAGATACCTTTACAACATCATATATATTGGCATCTTCCATACCTTCGGCTACGACAAGCGGACCAGATACTTTTACTATTTTACCTGCCTTCACTAAGCCTCTCCTCCTTATTTATCGGAATTGGCAAATATATTACTACCAACTGCCTTTTCCACATTTTTATTTATATCTCTCATTCCTATTCCCAATGTTCCCTGATTAGAAGGAATCAATATTATTGCAGGAACAATTTTTTTCTTATATCTCTGTATAGTCTCCTCTATTTCTTGAGCTATATGTTCTGTAACAAATATCAAGCCATACTGTTTGTCAGCAAGGCTATCTATTGTAGCTCTTGCTTCTCTTCCATCTACCACTGGATATACATCTATACCTATAGATTTAAAAGCCAAAATAGAGTCCTTATCTCCAACTGCACCGATCTTATACATTAAATATCACCCAACCTCTCTCTAAGTTTAGTTGCTGGGATATTGTTTAATTTTCCTACTAGTATCAGTCTTACTACTGATATTTCCTTTTCCTTTGCCACAAGATAAGCAAATATCGGCTCGGGACCAAAAGAAATAAATCTTGAATCAGAATTAAGTCTTCTTAGATAAACGTCCTTTTCATTATCTACTACTGAAAAACTGCCACTTTCTTTGTATTGTTCAACACTATCTAGCAAGGCTGTACCTATTTTTTCAGATTTTAATGCCGCTGCTAATCTATCAAAATCTTCTCTAGACAAATCTATAAGTTTATTTATAGAAATACCTCCACCTTCAACTAGAACTTTTTCCAAAAAGTTCTGACTTTTTCCCATTCTCATAGCTCTCAACATCGATGATACGTTGAAAAAGTCTATACTTGCACCTACATAATCATTGAAAAGTTCTATTCCAAGTGAATCCGCAATGTCTTTCAAATGCTTAAAATAAGCCCTGTCTATTTCTATATCTATCATTTGTGGATCTGCACTTTCATTGTATTTTTCTTCTGCCGATCTAAGTGCCTTTATAAATTCACTTTTTGTGTCTGTAAAGTGACCACTTTCATATTGTAATCTTATTTTTTCCGGATTGTTTTCACTTGAATATATGAAAAGTTCATCTAATTCTTTACCGGAAACCTTCGCCTTAACCATAGTTTTTAAATTATGATAGTCATACTTCAGAGAAAGAATTTCTAAAATTCTTTTATCGTGGAGCATTTCAGAACCCAACCCAAAAACTCTTGATGTTTCATTTTTTAGTAGTAATTCATAGTCCTTGACACCTTCAACTCCATCTGTGCTTTTAGTATATTCTGAATCTAAAAGTATTTTAAAAGCCTCATCTGCGTCTTTTGCGTCTATCATCTTCTCAAGTTTTCCTTTGTCGAGAAGTTTTTTCTCATAAACCCTCGCCATTACTACACCCTGGGCGTAATCTAATCTATCCATAAACTACCCCCTATTTAAAAAGTACCTTTGCTATTTCACCCTGTATATCATCTTTTATATATTCTACTTGAGTATCGAAAGTAAAGTTCTTTTCAATACCACCTGCTATCTCTATAAAACCTGAATCAGCAAATCTTTCATCTGAAATTTTCGCATTCGGGAATCTTCTTCTAACTATGTCTACTTTTCCCTTTGGAACTATAATAAGAGATTCTTCTGAAAATCCTGCATTTTTTTCAATATAGGATATCAATTCTTCATCTTTTATATTTTTCATATCCTCAAGAGCAGACTCAAAAACTTTTTGTATTGTTTCTTGTTTTACCTTAAGCTCATTGTCCCTCGCTCTAAGATTAGCATTCGATCTAAGTCTTTCTTTAAGATTTTCCGCTTCCAAAGCTCCTTTTTCGACAATGGCACTATATTTTTGTTCAGCTTGCTTTTTAGAATTCAAATTTAACCTATCTACTTTTTCTTTTGCTTCTTTTTTTATTTCATCAGCCTGCAACATAGCTTCTTCTAGAATTCTATCTGTTAGCTTATTAAGCTCTGCCATTAGATCACTTCCTTTTTTCTAAATTTTTTGTATTTTCTAAGCAAAGAAAGCACCAAACTTGAAGAATAATAGAAGTGATATAACGAATGCAAGTAGCGCATAAGTTTCAACCATTACTGAATAAATTATACCCTTAGTAGTCTGAGCTTCATTCTTTGCAAGTATTCCTACACCACTTGCTGCCACTTTTCCCTGAGATACTGCTGAACCCCAACCTACAAATCCTATAGGCATACCTACTGCTGCAAGATACATACCCTGAGCTAGACCAATATCTCCATTTAACTTTAATAATATAAGTAGTCCTATAACGAAACCATATAGTCCCTGAGTACCTGGTAACAACTGTAATATTAGTGTTTTACCAAATTTTTGAGGTTCTTCAGGAACAAGTCCTGACGCCGCCTGACCAACTATTGATAAACCTTTAGCTGAGCCTAAAGCCGATAGCATTGCAAATACAACACCTAATCCTCCAAATACTACTCCACCGTTTTCTACTATCCAACTTCCGAAATTCATAAATAAACCTCCCTTGAATCGCAACCCTGTTGCCGATATTTAATTTATTTTTTAATCTTCATACTGTCTATCAAGATTTATGTATTTAGCTTTGTTTCTAAAGAACTTAA
>NZ_FODF01000038.1 GCF_900110295.1 Peptostreptococcus russellii | reverse complement strand
TGCTTTTCCGCCACCTTCGTAGAACTTACCAAAGAATTCTACGTATATAAGTCTTAATGCATGTACATAGGCTCCCAAGCATGATAGGAATAAGTTAAATGCATGGAATAATACAAGAATAAGTATCGCTGCTACATACCCTATAAACGTTTTCCCCCATACCATTCCTGCAATCATATTTACTGAAAATGCTATGTATCCACCTGACATACCCAATGCCATAAGACGTGAATAAGATACAAAGTCTCCGATATAATTTGATATTCCGTATACATTGTAGATACCTGCTACAAGTCTCTTTACAATATTTCCCTCTGATGCTCTTGCTCCTCCTATTACAAGTAGGATTATACCTGTTATCATGACATATTTCCCAATATTACCTATGTCTGATGAAATTACACCTGCTAGTGATAGTAAAAAGCATATTATTCCTCCCAAAGTTAAAAACCATGCTATTACATCAAAGAACATATCAACATATTGTCCATCTCTAACCTGCATATAAGCTTTGATCAAAAGACCATATGCAAGATGTATACCTCCTATGATTATTGATATAATCAGAATCGTCATAAAGTCTTTGCTTAAATCGAAAAGCCTCCACATACCTGGAATACTTGCTCCAAAGTATGAGCCGTATAAAAATCCCCATATTGCTGTTGAAACGGCTATCAACTGGAAAAACTTTACATTCTTTCTCATATTGGGTGTAAAGTTACAAATCTTAAGTCCTAAAGTAGTAAGAATTAAAAGCACTACTCCATATCCAACGTCCGCTGACATCATACCAAAGAATAAGGCATATATCGGAGCGTATAGTGGAGTTGGATCAACTTCATTATATTTTGGAAGTGCATATGTAGAAGTAACACTTTCAAATGCTCTAACAAGTCTATTATTTTTTAGTATAATCGGCACGTCTGGATCATTTTTATCAACATCTTCAAACTCGGCTGTATATGTATCTTCACATACATTGGCTACAACTTCTTCCAATCTCTTTGTATCAAAATCTGGACAATAACCACTTAAAACACATACACTTTTTGAAGCCATAAACTCGTATTGAGCTTGAGTTCTCACCTTTAGATTACCTAAGTATTCGAAATATATTTTAAAGTCTGATATTTCTTTCGACTTTGTTCCCAAAAGTTTACATATTTCGTCTTTTTTAGCCGACATTTTTTCTATTTCAGCATTTAGTTCATCGATTCTCTCTTTAGGTAACTTGTCCGAGTCATTCTTTATGACATTAAAATTTCCAGTTCTAAATACTTCTAAAACTTCTTCCTCTTCTCTTTTGTCAAAAATAACAAAGAAAAGATATTCGTCCTTATAGACTCCAACTTCCTCGCAATAAGTAAATTCTAACTTTTCAATATTTTCCTTAAAAGTTTCCAGCAACTTATTGCTTACTCCACCAACAAAAGCTTTAAATCTTTTTAGCTGATTTAAGGAATTAAAACTTATATCTAAATTAGATACAGCTTCCAACTCTTTTATCAGCTCTTTCCTCTTAGAAATACTTGATTCAATACTTGCCAACTCATCACCAAGGGATTTAATAGAACTATATTCCATTTCAAAATCCATTGAAGAAACTTTTTTCTCCATCTCTTCAAAGGTGTAGTTCGGTAAACCTTCGATAAGAGCTTTTAAACCAGTAAGCTGAGTTGTATGTTTTGAAATCAAATCAATGGCATATGTACACTGATTCATTTGATCTTCATATTTTGAAATTTCTTCCTCAACTGCTATTCTTTTAAATCTCAGCAAATCTTCACTTTCAAAATTTTCGACCTCACATACATCTTCAAATTGAATATTTCTAAAAATCTGAAGTTCTCTCAATAGTTTTTCGCGGTAAGAATTCAGTACCAAGAGGTGAAATTTTTTCATTTTAACTATTGCCATGTTATTTCACTATCCTCTCTACTAATAATCTCTTAGCTTCATTGAATCTGTCTTGAGGAATGTCTAGGATTTCCTTGCATCTTTTTTCACTTTTTTGCGATATAGATTCAAGTTCGTCTTTCATCTCATCTTCAGCTTTAGCTTTAAGTTTGTCACATTCAACTTTAGCCTTTATAACCGCTTCTTCTATAAAAGTTTTAGACTGCTTCTCAGCTAAAAAAATACTATCCTTAGCTTCTTCCCTTGCTTCTCTAACAATTTTATCAGCCTCTTCTTCAGCCTTTACAACTTTTAATAAAGCTTCTTTTGCCATTCAATTTCCTCCTTTCAGAAAAAATTCTTAATTTTCAGTTATATTTTTGTTACTAATTTTACACTATTTATTAACATAATTCAAGTGCGTAAAATGACTAAAAAACTGAAAATTCGTAAATTACATATGCAATTTTTAAAAAAATAATTTGATCAATTCACGATTATATTTTTTCATAGCCTTGTAAGTATTGAAATTTAGACAAAAAAAGTACTTGTTCCTCCAATGGCTTCGCTTGTTAAAGTTACTACCCACCTTTCTCCAAAATACTGATTCTTTCGATATTTTATTTTTTTAAGATTAACCTTTTTATGCAAATGTTTTCTCTATTATAAAAAAAAATAAAGAGGTTATTCTTTAAATATTTTTCTTTTATCTAAATTTAAGTTCTACTCAGCAAGTAAAAAACGCCTCATAAATTATCTATTAATATCATTATACACCTTTTTGGTTTATTTTTTAACAGTTTTTGCTAAATTATTTAAAAATTTTTAAAAAGGTGGCTTATCCAACACTTTTTTGGAAAACCACCTTTTATATTATATATGTTACATTATTCGTTATTTGTTATAAATTTATTAATATTTAGGGGCTTATTTATATGTATTCTAACTACTTACCATAGTATGCATTTAGATACATTTGCTTTAATTCTTCTAGCAATGGATATCTTGGATTTGCACCTGTACATTGATCATTAAATGCTTGAAGAACCATTTCATCTAAACTATCTAAGAAAGCTTTCTCATCTACTCCAGCCTCTTTTATAGTTTTTGGAAGACCTACTTCATCTTTTAATTTTTCAAGATCTACTAAGAAATTATCTACAGTTTCTCTATCTGTTTTACCTGGCTTAGTTCCACAGAATCTTGCAAATTCTGCATATCTTTCTACACAATCAGGATATTTATACTGAGGGAAAGTTCCCATCTTAAAAGGTGCTTCTGCACAATTATATTTAATAACTTGACCTATTAAGAGTGCGTTTGCCACACCATGTTGTACATGATGGAAAGCACCTAATTTATGCGCCATTGAGTGGCACACTCCAAGAAAAGCATTTGCAAATGCCATGCCTGCCATTGTCGCAGCTATAGCCATTTTTTCTCTAGCTTCTGAGTCATTCTTTCCATTTTTATATGATCTTGGAAGGTATTCAAATATTGTTTTTCCTGCCTTTAATGCCATTCCATCTGCTGGCTCACTTCTCAACATAGCTACATATGCTTCAAGTGCATGAGTCATGGCATCTATACCTGAAGAGGCAGTTAGTCTAGCTGGCATTTCCATCTGCATATCTGCATCTACTATTGCCATATTTGGAAGTAATTCATAATCTGCTAAAGGATACTTAACTCCTTCTTTTTCATCTGTTATAACTGCAAATGGTGTAACTTCTGATCCAGTACCTGCTGATGTTGGTATTGCACAGAAGTATGCCTTTTCACCCATCTTAGGGAATTTGTATGCTCTCTTTCTTATATCCATAAATGTCATAGCCATATCCTTGAAGTTAGCTTCTGGATGCTCATACATTACCCACATAATTTTAGCTGCATCCATTGCAGATCCACCACCTACCGCTATTATAAGATCTGGTTGGAAACTTTCCATAGCCTTGGCTCCTTCTGTTGCGCATCCAAGAGTAGGGTCTGGAGCTACATCATAAAATGCTGTATGAATAATTCCCATATGGTCTAGTTCTTCCTCTATTCTATCTATGTATCCGTTGTTGTATAGGAATTTATCTGTTACTATAAACGCTCTCTTTTTGTTCATTTCTTCCTTAAATTCCTTCATTGCTACTGGAAGACATCCCTTCTTAAAGTAAACTTTTTCTGGAGCTCTAAACCAAAGCATATTTTCTCTCCTTTCAGCTACAGTCTTAATATTTATAAGATGCTTAACACCTACATTTTCTGATACTGAGTTTCCACCCCAAGAACCACAACCTAATGTAAAAGATGGAGCTAATTTGAAGTTGTAAAGATCACCTATTCCACCCTGTGCAGAAGGAGTATTTATTACTACTCTACAAGTTTTCATTGTATCTATATACTTCTTCATTTTTTCCTTGCAGTTTAATGTGTCTATATAAAGTGAAGATGTATGTCCTAAACCACCCTGTTCTACTAGGTGTTCAGCCTTTGCTACTGCTTCATCAAAAGATTTATACTTGTACATCGCAAGGATTGGAGATAATTTTTCATGAGCAAAAGCTTCTACAAAATCAGTTTCCTCTACTTCTGCTATTACTATTCTTGCACTCTTTGGAACATCTACTCCAGCAAGTTTACCAAGCTGGTATGCTGACTGACCTACTATATCTGCATTTAAAGCACCCTTGCTATTTAATATTATCTTTCTAAATTTATCTACTTCTTCTCCTTTAAGTATATATGCTCCTCTAAACTCGAATTCTTTTTTTACTTGATCGTAAAGTTTGTCAGGAACTATTACTGACTGCTCTGAAGCACATATCATACCGTTATCAAATGACTTTGATAGTATGATTGAACTTACTGCTGTTTTTATATCCGCACTTTCATCTATAAGAGCCGGAACATTACCTGCTCCTACTCCCAAGGCTGGCTTTCCTGAAGAATAAGCAGACTTAACCATTCCTGGACCACCTGTTGCTAATATTATATCCGCATGCTTCATCATAGCTGCTGTAAGTTCAATTGATGGTTCATCAACCCATGCTATAATTCCCTTTGGTGCACCTGCCTTAACAGCTGCTTCCAAAACAACTTTTGCTGCTTCTATTGTGGATTTCTTTGCTCTTGGATGAGGAGATATTATTATACCGTTTCTTGTTTTTAAAGATATAAGGGTTTTGAATATTGCTGTTGATGTTGGATTAGTTGTTGGTATAACTGCCGCAACAACTCCTATAGATTCTGCTATTTTTGTTATTCCATAAGCCTTATCTTCTTCTATAACCCCACAAGTTTTAGTGTGCTTATATGCATTATATGTATACTCTGCTGCATAATTATTCTTTATAACTTTATCTTCAAAGACACCCATTCCAGTTTCTTCAACTGCCAATTTAGCTAACTCTAATCTTTTATGATTTGCTGCAAGCGCTGCTTCTAAAAAGATTTTATCAACCTCTTCTTGTGAGAATTTCGCAAATTCTTCTTGAGCTTTTTTTACTTGAGCTAATCTTCTATCAAAAGACTCTATATCCTTCACAATATAGTTTTCTTCAATTTGCCCTTCTTTGATTTCTTCAACTTCTTCATTTTTAAGTTTTTTAGTCATTTTAATACCTCCTACACACCTAGAAATAAATCCTCTAAATTTAATCTATCAAAATTTAATAGTTTTTAAT
This sequence comes from Peptostreptococcus russellii, assembly GCF_900110295.1. Classification (GTDB taxonomy): domain Bacteria; phylum Bacillota; class Clostridia; order Peptostreptococcales; family Peptostreptococcaceae; genus Peptostreptococcus; species Peptostreptococcus russellii_A. Next base: position 740 of record NZ_FODF01000038.1, on the reverse strand, counting down.
CCCTAATTTAGCCTATTTTTCTAAACTTAACTATATTTATTTTTCGACTTTCTTATTTGTTAGTTTTTTATTTAACATTATTATAGTTAATTAATTTATCCATGTCAATACTTTCCTATTATATTTTTTTATTCAAAAATAATATATACAGCTTATTTTATCAACACTTTCTGATTTATCTTTTAAGAAATCGTTTTTTACAATGTGTTTATTATATTAAAATTATATTGAATCCCAAATATCTTTTTTGATTTTTTTCGATTTTTTTATCTTTATTAATTTATTTTTTATCATTATATTACTGAAATCTCATTTATAATACAGATATTAACTTTATTTTTCTTTTTATATTTTTATATATTTCTAAATCGTTATTTTTTATACAAATATATTTAATCGCTTCATTTACACTTTAAATACATTTTTGAAGTTATTATTGATTTTTCATATAAAAAAAGAGGAGCATCATGCTCCTCCAAATATCAAAAATATATAATTTTTATATTTTCTATTAATTTATTAATTTCAAAATCAACAATTGTAAAAAAGTATGTCTTTACTTTTAATAATTAAACTATATAGCTCTAGTATATTTCTTTAACCATTCTTTTTCTTCTTCATTTAATCCTGGTGATACCATTTCATATACCTTTGCATGGTATTCATTAAGATCCTTCTTATCTCTTTCTGTAAGCATTTCTGGAATTATAGCATCAAGGTCAAATGGAACAAATGTTATA
>NZ_FODF01000034.1 GCF_900110295.1 Peptostreptococcus russellii | reverse complement strand
AAAATAAAAAAGTAAATTATTTAAATAAAATTCTTTTTTTAAAGAATTAAAATACAGTAAGAAAAAGTCAATAAAAATAAAAAAATATAGGAATATTATCATAATAAGTTAATAAAATTAAAACACGAAAAAGATTGATGACTTGACTTATTATAGAAAAAGGAATAACATTAAGATATACAGTTAGAAATCATACGATTTTTTTTACTTATTATAACATTTGTAAATAGCTTTTAGCACTGTGTTTTTCGTAATTTATGTAGTAATACTTATATCGAAAGGAGGTTTTCTATATGGGAATTAAACACAATATAGAAAGAAAGATAGCTGCCAAGGGAATAGAGCAGGTTATTAAATCCATTAAGGACAAAGATATAGAAGAAAAGGAAAAAGCCATGCTTAATCTTGTCGATATATATCAAAAACACGCAGGAAACATGTTTGATGAATCTATTTATGACACGGTAAGAGAGATGATAAAAGACAAAGATGGAAAATGGATTAATTATGTATACGATAAGATGGATCGCTTAGATACAAATGTAATTAAAATGACTGCTTTAAACTTAGGATTTACAGCAGCATATTATGGTAAAAAAATAATAAATGAAAAAAGAGTTGAATATGGATGTAACGTCCCATGGTTAATACTTATGGATCCAACGAGTGCTTGCAATATGAAATGCAAGGGATGTTGGGCTTCGGAATATGGTCACAATCAAAGTTTGTCATTTGAGGAACTTGATGATATCATTAAGCAAGGTAAAGAACTAGGGATTTTTTTCTATATGTACACTGGTGGCGAGCCGTTAATGAGAAAAGCCGATTTGATAAAGCTATGTGAAAAACACAGAGATTGTTATTTTGTAGCCTTTACAAATGGTACGTTAATTGATGAGAAGTTTGCTGATGAAATGGCAAGGGTAGGAAATTTTTCAGTAACTCTTAGTGTAGAAGGTTTCGAGGAAGAAAACGATAGCAGGCGCGGAGAAGGTTGTTTTGATAAAGTAATGCATGCTATGGACATTCTTAGAGAAAGAGGGCTCATATTTGGAACATCTATTTGTTATACAAGCAAAAATATAGAAACCGTTCTTTCTGATGAATTCTTAGATATGATAATAGATAAGGGGGCAATGTATAGTTGGTACTTTAACTATATGCCAGTTGGAAATGATGCTCTTCCAGAGTTGATACCTACAGTTGAGCAAAGAGAATATATATATCATAGAGTAAGAGAGGTAAGAGCCTTGGAAGGTGGAAAACCAATAATGTTGCTAGATTTCCAAAATGATGGTGAGTATGTAGGTGGATGTATTGCAGGTGGAAGAAATTACCTTCATATTAATTCAGCAGGAGATGTAGAACCTTGTGTATTTATACACTATTCCAACTCAAATATAAGAGAGAATACACTTTTAGAAAGTTTAAAATCTCCTTTATTTATGGAGTATAGGAATGGACAACCATTTAATGATAATCATCTTCGACCTTGTCCAATGTTGGAGAATCCAGAACTTTTGAGAGAAATGGTTAACAGATCTAAGGCACATTCTACGGATTTAATATCTCCAGAAAGTGTAGAAGATTTGACTGATAAATGTAAACCATACTCTCAAGAATGGAAGAAAAAAGCAGATGAATTATGGGAAGAATCACAAGAGAGAGAGAGAGCTTAAAACTTTACATAGAGCTATTGATATTAAAAGCGTCAATTTTAAAAATATTATAGAGAATAGTAATTTATTAACTGGATAGGATATAGAATAACTATAGGATAATATTATTAATTTTTAAATAAGGGGTAACGTAGTTTGCTCCTTATTTTTTATTTTTTGATAAAAAAATACCAACACTAAATTAAATTTAAATGGCAAATCAAATAAAATAATTAGAAAAATAAGCCCTATTTCATTTTTGCCTTTTTATTACCGAAATTATATAATGTAATCTATAAAAAGGGGTGATTAAATGAGCAATTTTATTAGATATAGATTAAATACAAAAGATAGACCAGGTGTTACCTCAGATGTTTTAACTGCATTAAAGAAGTATAATGTAGATTTAAAACTTTTAGAAGTCAAAAGTAAAGAAATTCTTATAAAAATAGATAAAAGTAATAAAGATATTATTCTTAATCATGTAGATGAAGTTGAAAGTGTAGAAAGTATTGAGGAAATCAAGTATACCGATAGTGAAATGGATGAAATTAATATGGTTAGGCTTATTGACTCTATAGATGAGGGTATAATGTCAGTAGATGAAAATTATAAAATAGTTACATTTAATAATGTTTGTGAGGAAATGTTTTTTATAGATAAATCAAAGGTCATAAATAAAGACATCTCAGAAATAAGTTCTTTAAAAAGTATTGTTAAAGAGATATTTGAAGGAAAACCGAAGTTTGATTATAGAGATATTAGATTTGAATTTGCAGGAAAAAGTATCAGAAAATTAGTAAGTTGCAGAAAGATAATGGATAACAATGAAAAAATAGTAGGTGTGACATTTATTTTTAAAATATTTGATAACTCAATAAGAATATCCGTTTTGATGAATGAAAAAGAAGATGAAAAAACAAATCTTATAGGAAAGAGTAAGAGCATAAATAAAATAAGAAAATATATATCTATAGCAAGTGATAGTAATTCCAGTGTGATGATTTTGGGGGAAAGTGGAACTGGAAAAGAGGTTGTAGCAAAAGAAATAGTTTATAATAGCGAACGTTTCGATAAGCCATTTGTATCTATTAATTGTGCAGCATTGCCAGATGATTTAATAGAAAGTGAATTATTTGGTTATAAAAGAGGTGCTTTTACGGGTGCAAATAACGATAAAAAGGGTCTTTTTATGGAAGCCAATCATGGTACTTTATTCCTTGATGAAATTGGAGAGATGGGACCACTTACTCAAGCAAAACTTTTAAGAGTATTGCAAGAAAATAAGATTAGAAGAGTGGGATCTACAGAAGAAGAAGAAATAGATGTAAGAATAATATGTGCGACAAATAGAAATTTAGAAGAAATGGTTAAAGAAAAAAAGTTTAGAGAGGATTTATATTATAGATTAAATGTTCTTCCAATAAAAATTTCTCCTCTTAGAGAAAGAAAAGAAGATATACCCCTTTTGGTTACGCATTTTATTTCAGTTTTAAATAAGAAGTTAAATAAAAATATTGAGGGTTATAGTCAAAGTTATATAAATAAGATGATGGAATTTGAATATAGAGGTAATGTAAGAGAGTTAAAGAATGTGGTTGAAAGATCTATAAATTTATCTAAAGAGAATATTTTGACTTCAGATACAATATATACAACCGAGAAAATGATAGAAACTTTTTTTGAAGAAACAATTGAAACTAAAGAGATGAATTATAAAGATGAAAATAGCTATTGTGTAGATAGGGGTAAATCTTTAAAGGAATCAGTTGAAGAAATGGAAAAAAAAATAATAGAAGATATTATGAAAAATAGATGTGGTAGCATAAGGAAAACGGCAAAAGAATTAAAAATATCTCATACAACTCTTATAAATAAATGTAAGAAATATGGAATAGAATATTTAAAATAATTTGGTAAAAAGAACATAGATATAGTTATAGGTGGAAAAAAAATATTACAGTGTAAATAAATATTTACAAGAAAATGAGGAGTTCGTAAAAGATTATTTACAAGAAAAAACATAAGGGAAAATATTTTCCTAAAACTGTTGAAAATACAGCTTTTAAAATATGAAAAAAAGTTGGCATGTAAATTGCTTCTATAAAGGTGTAAAAATATTAGTTGAAAATTTTGGAGGTATTTACAATGGAAAGAAAAGCAGTAGAAAGTTTAGGATTTGGTTCAAAGGCAATACATGCTGGCAATTTTAAGGATTTAAATGCAGGAGCACTAGCTACACCTATTTACGCAACATCAACTTTTATATTCGATTCAGCTGAACAGGGTGGAAGAAGATTTGCTTTGGAAGAAGATGGATATATTTACAGTAGACTAGGAAACCCTACAACTAAAGTAGTGGAAGATAAAATAGCTATACTTGAAGGTGCAGAAGCTTGTGCAGCAGCAGCATCAGGTATTGGTGCAATATCATCAGCACTATGGTCAGCTTTAAAGGCTGGTGATCATGTAGTAGCATCAGATACTTTATATGGATGCACATTCTCACTATTAAATCATGGTTTAACTAGATTTGGTGTGGAAGTAGACTTTGTGGATATTACTGATCCTGAAAATGTAAGAAAGGCTATGAAGCCAAATACAAGAGTAGTTTATCTTGAGACACCAGCAAACCCTACATTAAAGATTTCCGATGTTAGAAAGATTTCTGAAATAGCTCATGAAAATAAGGATTGTATGGTATTTGTGGATAATACTTTCTGTACACCATTTATTCAGAGACCGCTTACATTAGGTGCAGATGTAGTACTTCATTCAGCAACTAAGTATCTAAATGGACATGGAGATGTTGTAGCAGGTTTTGTAGCAGGTAGTGCTGAGTTTATTACACAGGTAAAATTATTTGGAATAAAAGATATGACTGGTGCAGTTCTTAGCGCGTTCGATGCATTCTTAATAGGAAGAGGATTAAAGACACTAGAAGTAAGAATGAAGCAACATTGTGCTAATGCTAAGAAGGTAGCCGAATTCTTAGAGGAACATAAGGCAGTAGATAAGGTATTTTATCCTGGTCTTGATAGTTTTGAACAGAAAGAACTTGCAGCAAGCCAAATGCAACTTCCAGGTGCAATGATAGCATTTGAATTAAAGGGTGGAGTAGAAGAAGGAAAGAAACTTCTTAACTCATTAAATATGATTAAGTTAGCAGTTAGCTTAGGTGATGCTGAAACGTTAATTGAACATCCAGCTTCAATGACTCATTCACCTTATACGAAGGAAGAAAGAGAAGCTTCAGGAATATCTGACGGACTAGTAAGAATATCTGTTGGTCTTGAAAGTGTAAATGATATAATAAATGATTTAAATGAATCTCTAAATAAGTTAGTATAATTTCATAGTAGTATATATGCTTTATAAAAAGTAAAGTCATCTAATTAACATAATATAAAATATAAGAAACATTTAATAAATGCAATCCATTTTGGGTTGCATTTATTAAAAGTAAAAAAAGAGGTATGCTAATGAAGAAAAAAAATATAGAAAACAATGTTGATGAAATAGATGAAGTAAAAGTCTCTGGTGGAGAAAACGGTGTAGAAGCAAATGGAAAGGCTCTAATACCATTTTTAGTTTTTGTAGGAGTATACTTGGGAAGTGGAATTATACTTCAACTAAAGGGTGTAGAAATGGCTTTCTATCAGTTTCCGGCTCCACTAGCAGTAGTTATAGGAGTGATATCAGCATTTATCTTAATAAAAGGAGATTTTAATGATAAATTCGATACTTTTATAAAGGGATGTGGAGATTCTAATATAATAATTATGTGTATAATTTATTTATTAGCAGGTGGTTTTGCTTCAGTATGCAAAGCCATGGGTGGAATAGATTCAACAGTAAATCTTGGATTAACATACATACCAACTGAGTATTTGGCAGCAGGTGTGTTTATAATATCAGGTTTTATTGCCACAGCTACAGGAACTTCCGTTGGGAGTGCAGCTGCGGTAGGGCCAATTGCAATAGCAGTGGCAGAAAAATCTGGAACTTCATTACCGTTAATGATGGGATGTGTATTAGGAGGGATAATGTTAGGCGATAACTTATCTATAATATCAGATACAACGATAGCATCTACAAGAACACAAGGATGTGAGATGAAGGATAAGTTTAAACTGAATTTATGGCTTACAATAATACCAGCAATAATAACAGTAATTTTATTAATAGTTTTTGGAAAGCCAGAAACAGCAGTTCAAGTAGAAAGCTACGATTTTAATGTAGTAAAAGTATTACCTTATGTGCTGGTTTTAGTTTCCGCTGTTGCAGGGGTAAACGTTTTTGTAGTTTTAATTGCAGGAATTATTTTTGCAGGTGGAATAGGATTATTTTATGGAGATCTTAATTTACTTACATTTTCACAAGCTATTTATAAAGGATTTACAGGAATGACCGATATATTTTTACTTTCTCTATTAACTGGTGGATTGGCAGAGATGGTAAATAAAGCAGGTGGAATATCATATCTTCTTGTAAATGTACAAAAGTTTATAAAGGGTAAAAGATCTGCCCAATTGGGGATATCAGCATTAGTATCAATAACAGATATAGCAATAGCTAATAATACGGTAGCAATAATTATAAACGGTGAAGTAGCAAAAAGACTTTGCTATAAATATAAATTAGATCCAAGAAGAAGTGCCGCCTTATTGAGCACATTCTCTTCTGTATTCCAAGGTCTTATACCATATGGCGCACAAATGCTTATAGTAACAAGTTTTGCAGGTGGAAGAGTATCTCCATTAGAACTTCTTCCTTATGCTTGGTTTATCTATCTTTTGGCGATATCAGCGATAGTATCGATATTTATACCTTTTTCTGATGGGCTTGTTAGAAAAGATCCGTGGGACTTTGAACATCAAGTAGCTTCAAGTAAGGTTTTAAAAGAAAAAAAGCATAATGAAAATAATACACTGGGGAATAGTATAGTAGAAGTCAAATAATGAGATATTAATATATATTAATATCATTATGTTTTAAAAAGTCTTTCATATGAAAG
>NZ_FODF01000030.1 GCF_900110295.1 Peptostreptococcus russellii | reverse complement strand
TAAAGGGAAATTAGTGGCAGTTCAAGGAGCAATTAGGGTAGATAGATATGAAACTCAAGGTGGAGAGAAAAGAATCTTTACCAAAGTATCTGGGAGAAATATACAATTATTAGAAAAGCAAAAAAATGATCCAGAAAAATATAATGTATGTGCAGAATTTAAAGAAACAGTAGAAGACGATGATGTGCCATTTTAGGAGGTAGAAAAATGATAGATTACAATACAGCATTACAAGATAAGAAATTAAGAAAAAAATTTTTTACAAAAATAGCTCTAATAAGAATATTAAAAAATGGATATGGAGTTACAAGGGGAGGTTATGTGGTACCTAAGAAAGGTAAGCTTCCTGAATTTAGAAAAACATTAATAGATACCCTTACTGCAGTAGATGTATGCACAAATGAAACAGAAAAAGAAATTAATAAAATAATATTTTAGTCTTTAAATTTGGAGGTAGAATATGATAAGTAATGAAGAGAAAAGAAATACAGAAGAAATCTTGCATAGTTATAAGAAGATACCTAGTCAGATAAAGCAGTTTGATATTGATATAGAAAGTGTAAAACTAGATTGTATTTCTTATAATGGGATAGATTATTCTAAAGAAAAATTAAGCAAAACATATTCTGTGTCATCTGAAGTAGAAGATTTTATAGTAGAAAAAGAAAAACAAATTGAGTTCTTAGAAAATAATAAAAAAAAGCTAATAAACTTAAATAAAAAAATAGAGATAGCAATAAATAATTTCACATCAGAACAAAAAGTATTGTTTAAACTAAGGTATATTGAAAATGCCAATTGGCTTAGAATTATTACAGAAATGCATATATCAAAAGATACCTATTACAAAATGAAAGAGCAACTTATATTAAGTGCTGCACAAAGTATGAATCCAGTTAGGACATTAATGGAAATAGAAGAAATGTACAAGAAAGGATATTATTTAGAAAAAGATTGGAAATAATAAAAAGGAAAACATAAAGAAAGGATGAGGAAGAAGATGTCATTATAATATAGTATTATAATCATAGTGATACAAATAAAAAATTCTCCTTATAGTTATTATTAAAGAAAAGGGAAATCTATTAAGGTTTCTCTTTTTTATATTTTTAATTGGTATATATTGTAAAAAACATTTTCCTTTGATATTATTAAAATGATAATATTATTTAATGGAGGATTTAATATGGATTTTAATGAAATTAACAAAAAAATAGATGACTCAAAAATAAATTTTTATATGTGTACTAAAAATAAAAATGAATATGCTTGTTATAATAGAAAAATTAGTCAAGAGATAGAAAATTTTATAAAAAATACAATTAAAGATTGTCTTGATAGGTATTCAAAAATGAATATATTGACATATAACATAGTCGGATCTCTTGATAATACTTTAGAAAAAGATAGCACTGAGAATTATCCTGTTATAGATTCTTTTTTTAAAAAGATTTGTTTGCCGGGATTAATGGACGACTTAAAAAAAATAAAAATTAACTTTTATGTGTATGAGCTTATTATGGGGAAAGGAAAAAAGATATATTTCTTTAAGCAAAATAAAAATCTAAAAATTTTCAAAAGCGGGATGGTTGCAAAATTATTACTTAAAGATAGTTTAGAAAAAATAGATATAAATAATAGCATTGCTATAGAACCAGGTATTGATATAATAATATTTGATAAAGAGATTATTATAAAAAATCATTCAGCTTTTGAAAAAATATTTGGGTTATACGAAATTTTTAAAGAAGAGGCTGAAAAAATATTTGAAAATAAAAAACTTGAAGAAATAGTTGGGTTTGAAAAGTTAAAAGTAGATGTTTTGGATAATTTAAACTTTGTAAAGAGAATAGCAAAGCTGGAAAAAAAACAAAACAAGTTTTTATTTTTAGATAAACCAGAAAAAACAAAACAAGTAATAAAAGACTTTAAATTGGGAATAACATTTAATAAAGAAAATAAAATAATTTACGATAATAAATCTCAAGCTGCAGATTTTATAAATCTTATGCAGGATGCATACTACAAAACAATAATAGGAGAAGATAGAGGTACCGATGAAAGAAGGTGATTGTTTTGCTAAACAGGTTAGGAAAAATTTTAATGTTTCTCTCATCATATTCAATAGTCTTTATATTGGTTTGGCTTAATAATTTAAAAAAGTTTAGTTTTAAAGAAATTTTAAATACATTTAATCAAAATAGAATATTTTGGGTTATTTGCGCAGTAATATTTGTGTTATCGAATATATTTTTAGGGTTATGGATATATCTTGTAAAAAAAGATGCATCTACATCTACTAGACTATACAACTTTGAACATATTGAGAATAAGGATAGCGAAGTGCTAAACTATTTTATTACATATTTAATCCCAATAGTTTCATTAAAGGTTTGTTCTTTGCCATCAATAGTTATGAATTTAATAGTTATATTAATTATAGGAACTAACTTTATTAAGAACAATACTTTACATTTCAACCCAACATTGATACTATTTGGTTATCATGTTTATTCAGATAAAAATCGGAATATTATTTTGTCTAAAAAGAGCATAGACGAGATAATAAATGAAGATTTAAAAGGAGATCAAGTTGGGTGCGGAAGTAGAATTTTTTTCATACCATAAAAAAACTTGATAAATACCGAGTAATATGATAAACAAAAAGTATAAAATAAAAAAAGGAGGTGGGCAATAGGAGAAAAAAATGCATACCATCAATGAAAATAAAGATAGGTAATACATCAAAGAATAATTTTGAAGTATATGATAATCATGAAAAAATATTTGGATGTAATTCTGAAGTTTTTCTGTCACTAGAATACTTTTCAGATAATTATCTGGTTGGTATAACTTTTACTTCTAAGCAAGGTGGATATAATTTCAAATTATTCTCTTATTTTGAAGAATTGCTTAAAGAGAAAATGTTTTTAAAAAATATAGGCATAGATGATGAAACGTTTTATCATATGACTGAATTTATACCTCTAGGAGTGCCGCTATTATACCAGCAATAATCGAATTTTAAAAGAGCCTAGCAAGGCTCTTTTTTTGTGGGGAAATGGGTGATGTACCATGGGTTAACTTTAAAACAGAAAAAATTTGCTGATAAGTATATTATTAGTGGTAATGCTACTCAGTCGGCAATAAAATTTGTGAGTTTGAAAATGATATGGACAAGTTGATTGATGAGCAGATAGATTTAAAACGAGAAATCATATCCAAATTCGATAAAATGTCTAATTCAGACCACATCCAAATATTAGAAATGAAATATCTCAAGGGAAATAATTTGGTTGAGATAGCGGCAGAGATGGGATATAGCTATAGCCAAATAAAACGAAAGCACGGTTGGGCTTTGGAAGAATTTAAGCAGTTCATATAAAGAAGAGCCACAATGAGCCCCCTAAATGTGATATTATGGTATTGTGGAGTATGAAGGAAGAAAAATAAGGTTTTAATATAATTCCTTAGTGTTCTACTCACAAACACATTTTTATAGCCACGATTAGGTCTTTTTACAAAGCTAAATATGATTGTACGGGGATAGCGGCTTTTTTAAGTGAATTATATTGTTGAAATTTATAAATATTTATTAAAATTAAACACAATTGAATAATAGCAAAAAGAACTCCTTATGGGGGTTCTTTTTGTATTTTAAATAGGTATATATTGCGAAAAACACCGTGCAATGATATAATAAATAAGACGATAAATTAAAAAAGAAACGTTTTTAAATAATATAATTTAGTTAGGGGCGAGCAGCTATGACTTATGATGCATTAACAATAAGTAGGTATGTCGTGAAATATAGTGATGATAATTGTTATAATATATCCAATTTAAAATTACAAAAATTATTATATTTTATTCAGTGCCATTTTTTGATAAAAAGAGGAGAAATCTGTTTTAATGATAATATAGAAGCTTGGAATTTGGGTCCGGTTGTCCCGGCGGTATATAGAGAGTATAAAAAATTTGGAGCAGGTAATATACCGGGGGTATATGTGCAAAATAAAATGTTAAATGAATACATATTCGATAGTGATAAAAAGCTTATTGAAGAAGTTGTAAACCGTTTATCTAGCTATTCAGCTATTGATTTAGTAGAGATAACACACAACCAGTCACCATGGAAGAAGTCGTATTCAAAAAATTGTAATAGAATAATACAAATAAAATATATTGAGGAGTATTTTTGTAAATAATGCGCGAGGATATATTACTAAAAACTGATAAAGATAGGACTAAAGACATAACTAAGGAAATAGAAACAAATGAAGGTGATAACAATATAAACGTAAACTACATGAGGCGTATATGTAATAGTTTATTGATTGATGATTATCAGCCCCAAAATACTTTGGATATAATTAAAGAATACCTTGATTGTAGCAAAAATAGTATGAGGCTGATGTATTCAGAATTAAGCAATCAATTATTTTCCATATTTGAGGATGAAAAATCTGAATCGGATTATAACTTTAATATCAGCAAATTATATGAGTATGTAATGAAGAATGAAGTTACTTCAGATTCTTCGAAAATAGTTATAAAGATTTTCGATCATTCACTGTTAGTATCATATCAAATTGATGGAATAAAGGAAAGAGCTAATAAGATAGCTAAGAAGATGTTAGAAGATGAGTCAGAAAAAAATAAAAATATATTGATGAAAAGCATGAGAGAATCTGAAAAACAATACATAACAATACTAGGCATATTTGCATCGATAGTACTAGCCTTTACAGGGGGAGTAGCTTTTTCAACATCGGTTCTATCTAATATAGATAGGGCGTCCATATATAGGCTAGTATTTATAATATCACTATTAGGGTTTATATTGTTTAACACTATATGCGTAATGTTTGAATTTGTTAGAGAAATAAATGACAAAGAGATGGGACTTTCACTTAAAAATATATTCAAAAAACCTCTTTGGTTAATACCTAATGTGGTGCTTGCAAGTATTATGATTATTTCTACACTAGCATATTATCTTGGTAAGATGTAACATATGCGTATAAAGTATAATTTAAGATATATGAATAACGATGAAAATTAATTAATAAATAATAAAAATAGGGCTTCTAACTAGGGCCCTTTTTTAACGCAAAAAATATAAGTTGAGTAAAACGGACAAGAGTTAAGAAAGGTGGTGAGCCTGATGGCTAAATTAACAGAAAAACAACGTCGATTTGTCGAAGAATACCTAATTGATTTAAATGCCACTCAGGCAGCCATACGAGCAGGGTATTCGGTAAAAACAGCAGCCGTCATAGGTGCTGAAAACCTTATAAAACCTAATATTTCAAACGAAATTTCTAAAGCAATGGCCGAAAGGTCTAAGCGAACAGGAGTAACAGCAGATAGAGTTATAGAGGAGTTAGCTAAGATAGGGTTTATAAATATTAGTGATGTGGTTGATTTAAAAACTGGCAAAGTTTTAAGTGAAGCACAGAAAGAAGATTTGGCGTGTATACAATCTGTAAAAGTTAAGGAAACTGAATTCGGGAAAGATAGAGAAGTTAAATTTTATGATAAAAAATCAGCCTTAGAACTTTTAGGTAAACATTTAGGTCTATTTACAGACAAGATTGACATTAATGCTAACGTAAATACCGAAAAACTAGATGATGTAATAAGTCAGTTAGGTGGTGAGGGATTAGATGAGTAATCACATAATGCCTTTATCAGAAAAATATATTGATTTTTGTAATACTGTAACTGGCGTTGATGTAGATATATTAGAGGGGACTACAGCTAGTGGAAAGACTACTGTAGGTGCTGGCGTAAAGTTTATGCGTATGGTATCTAGGTCAGCTAAGAAATTGCATATAATAGCGGCTAAAACAACAGGTATTGCCGAAAAGAATATCATAAATGCAGATTTTGGAATATTGGACATACATCCAGGGGCAGTATATTATGGTAATGGTGATAAGTCAGATAAGATACCTCACATTAAGTTTGAGGGCAAGGTAATATATATTCTAGGTTATGACAACAAGGACAAGTGGAAGATGGCTCTAGGCGGTCAATATGGATGCGTGTATATTGATGAGTGTAACACAGCAGATATTGAATTTATGCGCGAGATATCGTCTAGAAATGATTATATGTTACTTACATTAAATCCAGATGACCCAAATCTACCAGTCTATGACGAGTTTATAAATAGATCTAGGCCATATAAGAAATATACCAAAGATGTACCGGTTGAAATTATGGAAGACTTAGAAAGGATTGAGCCAACTCCCAAGTGGCGGTATTGGTTCTTTACATTCAATGACAACTTAAGTCTTACACCTGAGGCAATTGAAAAGAAAAAAAGATCAGTACCAAAAGGCACTAAGTTATACAAGAATAAAATTTTAGGGCTTAGAGGTAGGGCAACTGGATTAGTATTTCCGAACTTTAGTAGACAAGTACATGTAAAGTCAGAAAGATGGCTTAGGAATAGGCTTGATGAAAAGTATTGTAGAGAATATAAGCTAAGGCCTTGGAAGTTTACACAGTTTACAGGAGCTTTAGATACAGCTTATTCGAGTGAAAGCCCAGATACATTTGCAATGTCTTTTCAGGGGATAACTGATACTGGAGTACTGATATATCTTGAAGAAGAAGTATACAACAATGCGAATATTGAAACACCATTGGCGCCAAGTGATATAGCGCCTCTTTTTTATGCCTTTTTAGAAAAGTGCAGAAAAAAATGGGGATTTAGTCCTGATAACTTTATCGATTCAGCAGATCAAGCAACAATTACAGAAATAAATAAATTCAGGAAGAGAAATCCAAAGGCATCTGTATATAGATTTACTAATGCCTGGAAAAAGATGACTATAATTGACCGTATTCATTTGATGTTAGGTTGGTTAAATAGTGATGATGGTAAAGAGCCATATTACCATGTATTAGACCATAATAAGCATCATATACGAGAAATGGAATCATATAGTTGGAAAGAAGATAAATACGAACCAGAGGACCGTAACGACCATACAATCAATAGTGGTCAATACGGATTTATACCATATAAATTCAAGATAGGAGAGAGGTGATAAAGTGATAAATATAATTAAACAAAATACTGATGTGCCGGTCAACCTAACTGAAAGAGTAAGCTTTAACAATAACTGCATAAAAAACCGAGTTTGGTACAGAGGTGATCCATCTGAACTAGAGGAGTTTTTTAAGTCTTCTATCAACTCAGACAGTGTAAGTAAGGCTAGATTTTGGGCTTCAGTGCCATCTAGTGGTATTATTAGGAAGTTTCATAGTGGCATATATGCAATTATTATAGATACAATTACAGACTTAGTATTAGGAGATTACCAGGGCTTACAGGTAGGAGACGAACAAGAGGGAAATAACCTAGTATTATCTACATGGGAAGATATAGCTAAAGACAATAATTTTGATAGTGAATTATTTAGGGACGCCATAACTGAAACATTAATTGTCGGAGATGGCGTTTTTAAGTTTTCCTATGATAAAGAAATTTCAGATTACCCAATAATTGAATTTGTTTCCGGGGAAGATTTGGAAATAATTTCTAAAAGAGGGAGGGTGAACGAGTACAGATTTTATAGTTATTACAAGAAAAATGATAAGAAATACAAGTTGATAGAGTCTTACAAGAAGGGGGCTATTGAGTACAAGTTAGTTGATGAGTATAACAAAGAAGTACCACTATCAACAATCGAAGAGATATCAGATTTAACTGATGTGTCTTGGTCTGATAAGTTTTTCTTGTGTGTACCACTTAGGTTTTATAAGTCACCTAAAGAAAAGAATAGAGGAATGGGCATACTTGATCGTAAGAGTGACAACATAGATGCCTTAGATGAAGTTATATCACAGTGGATAGAGGCAATGAGAGATGGAAAGGTTAAAACTTATATACCGGAGTCTCTTTTACCAAAGGACCCTGATACAGGTAGAGTTTTAACCCCTAGCTCATTTGATAATAAGTTTATTAAGACTGACACATCCATGAAAGAGGGGCAGATAGATAAGATAGAGCAGGTGCAAGCGACAATAAACTATGAAGCTTTTGTGAGTACATATGCTAGTATTCTAGATCTAATATTACAAGGTGTTGTATCTCCTAGCACTTTAGGTATTGATCTTAAAAAAACAGATAATGCTGAAGCACAAAGAGAAAAAGAAAAAACAACTTTAAAGACAAGAGGAAAGATTGTTGATACACTTATGGAAGTTATTCCGCAGGTTGTAAATACGGCTTTAATTACTCAACAAGTTATAGGTAATAATGGGCGAAATGTTATGGTACCTGAAAACGAAATATCATTACTATTTGGTGAATATGCGAGTCCATCTTTTGAAGATAGAGTAGAGACTGCATCAAAGGCCGCTACATCAAACATAATGAGTATAGAAAGGTTAGTAAACGAGTTATGGGGAGATAGCTTAACTCAAAAAGAAAAGGATGAGGAAGTAGAAAAGATTAAAATACTAAGAGGGATAAACGTCCTAGAAGAAGAGCCAGAGGAAATACATGACTTAGAAGGTGAATCAGATGAAGAAGAGCCGGAAGAGATTGAGGAATAATAATCGATCGTGGGACGGCATAAATAATATATTTCAGCAAATGGAAATTGACCTAATTGTTTCTATGAAGAAAAATCTAACTAGGCATGAAAAAGAAGAAATGAAACAGGGCTTTAAATTTGAGCAGTGGCAGGCTGCTAAGCTTAGAGATATGGAGAGATTTAGAGCAGAAAATCATGAAATTATAGGTTCATATGAACCTGAGATTGAGCAGATGATACAATCAGCATTAATAGATACATATGATAAGGGTGTAAAATTGGCTTCTGACAGTCTTATACAAGTACAACAATCAGCTCTTGATAATAATATTAGTGTTGCACTTCCTAACCACATACAACCAGTAGTAGAACCCCATAAACTGGTACCGAGTGAATCTGTCACTAAGGAAGAAGCAAAACAGGCATTAAAGGAATTTGAAATGTCAGGTAGAGTTAAGGAAGAAATATTTTTTAGGACGAATGACGACAAATTAAAAGCCTTAATAAGAGAAACTAAAAAGACTGTAGCAGATCCAACAAAGGCAATATTAAGATATCAGGATGACCAGTATAGGCGGGTAATTGCAAGAACGCAAATAGCCTTATCGAGTGGTAATCTGACACTTACACAGGCCATAGACCGAGCAACTGCTGATTATCTCAGAGCTGGTATAACTAATATTGAGTATAAAAACGGAAAAAGGGTTAATATAGCTGATTATGTTACCATGTGTTTAAGAACGGCTAACCATAAAGCTTTTTTGCATGGGCAAGGGGCTAAGAGGATGCAAATAGGCATAACAACAGTTCTAGTATCTCAACACTTAACCGCATGTCCTTTATGTGTACCGTGGCAAAATGAAATATTGATAGATGATATATTTAGTGGTGGTACACCTGATGATGGACCATATCAGCTACTAAGTGAAGCCGTGGCAGAAGGGTTGCTGCACGTTAACTGCCAGCATAATTTAAACACTTTTTACCCCGGCATCAGTACTAAGCCACCAAGCTTAGACCCTAGTAAAGTTGATGATGCTTACAAGGAAACTCAGAAACAAAGAAGACTAGAGAGGGCAATCAGAAGGCAAAAAAGAGTTGTTGCAGGAACAACAGATTTAACTAACTTTAACAACGAGAAAAGAAAACTTGAAGAACTAGAAAATAGATTGTTAAATGGTGATGCAAGTAAGACCAGAGTCAAGGATGTTGATATTAAAAAGACGAAAGATGACTTGATGCAAAAGGCTATAGATGATAGAATTGAAGAAACAAGGAGATATATAAAATCTGATAAGTGTATTAAAAAGATTCATGACGGTAAGCAAGGGAAACATATAGTAGGTCATAATAATTATGGTGGTAAAAGTTATTTAGCCGATGGAGTAGATCCGCAAAAGCTTGTCGATAAATACCAAGGAACCGGAGACTTAAAAATAACTAATCCAACTAAAAATTGGATTAAGAAAGAATTTGTGTTTGGTAAGGATATAATGGGTTTTGTTGTTGATGAGGTCTCTGGAAAAGTTACACCAACAAGATATTTTTCAATACACTACTCAAAGAAAGGTACACACATAGTACCTAGAAAGGAGCCAAGTAATGGTAAGTCTGGAGGAAATGAGAAAAGCCGAGGGGCATCGAATTAGTATTGTTTACACTAATGGTGAATCAGCAGAATATGATTGTTCATATTATATGCAATCTGAAGATGAAGATGAGGAAGCAGCTATTTTTATAGATGAACATTATATTGCTGAACAGCCAGATATTGAAAGTATTACAATTTTAGATTAGTGGGGGGTTTAATGGATAATTTTAAATACGTATATAGAATTTTGAAGATACTTGAAAAATCAATGGATTTAGAAGAGTTCGACCCTGAATTAATAGGATATAAAGAACTTGATATATCTAAGCCTAGGTGGTCAAGGATAATATCAATGTTAAAAGAACAAGGATATATACAGGGGATTGATGTATGGTATTCATTAGACAATGATTACCCGAGAGTAAAATTAATCAGACCAGAAATAACTTTAAAAGGCTTAGAGTATCTGAATGAAAACAGTATGATGAAAAAAGTGTATAACGCAGCTAGAGGAATAAAGGAATTAATATAAGCATCTTAACAGTAGACAGCAGTTAGGGTGCTTTTTTAGTGCAAAGAAAGAGAGGTAAAGGGATGGCACGAATAAGGATAAAAAACACTGGGGTAGAATTTGACATAACAGCGATTGGGACTGAAACAGCTAGAATATCTTATAATGAAAGTGTAAACTGTAATATTCCGGCATATTATATTCAAAACAAGGATATTACACCAGGATGTTATCAAGGAAACAATTACATATCCAAAGATGAACTCGACTATTGGTTAGATAATGGTGAAGCTGAGATAGTAAACAATAATTTCGATCCAATTTAAATTGG
>NZ_FODF01000009.1 GCF_900110295.1 Peptostreptococcus russellii | reverse complement strand
TATTTCTTTAAAGTAAATTTAAAATCACTAAAAAAGAGAATTCATTATGTTATTAACTCAATCAGATATAGCTATACCAATGCAGTAGTAGAAGGTAAAAACAATATGATGAAGGTTTTTAAAAGAGTATTCTTCGGATTTAGAAGCTATAGAAATATGAGAGCTAGAATACTTTTAAGAGAACGATTTGAGATAAAATAGGTAGCATAGAAAGTTATCTATGCTACCTATTAATTAGATTAAATTATATGATATTTTTTCATCAACACTATTTGACAAAGAACCAAAATTTTTTCGGCATCTTTTTATAAAAATATATCTTATTCTACATTATTTAACTTTCACAAACCATGTATACTTATAGTATTATTTTAAGTATCAAATTGCTAGTTAATTTTTATCAACTTTACTATTTTTTAATCAATATCCTGAATTATACTTGGATCATCTGCACTACCACTTGAATTATTTGAATCATTTTGTGACTCATTTGTATTATCTGTCGTAGTATTATTTTCATTTGAACTTTCTTCTCCATTAGAAGAAGATCCTATAGGACTAATTGCCCATATTTTTCTTATTTGATCCTTTAATTCATCATATGACCATGTTTTATTTGTATTTATTATACTGTTAGGGTCGTTTATTAGGAAATCACCATTGCTATTATAGCCCTTTATAACTATAATATGACCTCTCTGAGTAAATATCCCCGGCTTAACACTTACTAATAATATTTGTCCATTATCAAGTGCTCTCTTCATTTTTGCTTCTACAGGAACTACGTCTCTTGATTCAAGACCGTACTTTTTAAGACCCGTTTCAAATAATTTCCAACTTGTAAAGTTATCTTTTGATATATATCCATTATCTTGACTGTATTTAGCTACATCATATGGATTAATGTCTGCATTCTTATCAAAATGCTTGATTACCATTGCAAGCGATGTAGGTCCACAACCTGTAAGTCCAATAATATCTTTTCCATAAGGTCTATAACCCCATCTTCTATCCCATTGAAGGAATAGTGGAACATCTCCATCTACATAATAACTTGATGTAATTCCTGATCTTATTGGCTTTTCATTGTACTTATCCTTGTCCTTATAGCTATATACAAAATCTACTATCTCGTGATTTGATATCAACTGATCTATAAGAGCTTCTGGATAAGAATTTATATTTTCAACTATATAATCAAGTCTCTTTGCCTCATCTGCATTAAGTTTGTCTCTCATTGCTTCAAGCTTTCTTTTCTTGTCTTCTATAGTTTCTTTCTTTTCTTCAACTTTGCTAGTATCTTCTTTCTTAGGAGTTGTTACAGCATTATTTGGTTTTGTCTTTGCACTATCATTTTTAAATTTGCCCATAGCTGCTGAAACTCCTAAAACAGCTACCAAAACTACAACTACTAAACCTATAAGCTTTTTGTAATTAATTTTTGTTTTGTTCTGTCTAGCCTTTCTTTCAGAAAGTTCTTTATTTCTATTGCTTCTACTTGTTTTGTCTCTCTCTTTTCTATTTGCTGAAGAATTTCTTCTGTTTTCACCAAGTGTCGAATCCTTAAGCTTAAGGATTTCCTCGATTTCTCTTTCTCTGGCCTTAACTTTTTCCTCTGCCTTTTCTATTTCAAAAATAGCAGTTTTATCTTCAATATAGCCATTTTCCTTATCTTCAAGCTTTATTTCCTTTGTTTTCGAATCGTCGCTTTCCTTTGAAACACTCAATTTGTCTTCATTCTTATTTTTATTTTCATTTTCTTTTTTCTTTACATCCTTTTTGGGAGTAACTCTTTCGAAATCAGAATATTCCTTGTATATTTCAACTTTAGACTTATCCATCTGAGCTCTCTCTCTAGCCTTCTGCCTTATGAACTCATCTTCATCTATATATTCACTTACATCTGTAATTCCCTTTTCTGTAGGCTCTACAGAAGTGTTATTATCTATATCAAGTGAATGTCCTTCAAAGTCAAAAGTTTCAGTATTTTGTCCATTATTTAAATTTGGATCATCAAGCTCTTTATTCTTTTCATCTAACTTTTGTTTTTTAAGCATTTCTATGCTTTCCTGCTTGTTAAACTGATTTCTTTTTGCACTCTCAGTTATAGGAGACGATTTTCTAGTCGCTAATTTCTTTGTATTTTTAGCAGTCTGTCTTCTTTTTTTAGCATTAAGTTCCGCTTCTTTAGCTGATATTGTTCTTACAACAAGCTCTTCAGAGTCTACATCAACTTCTTCTCCATCATTTTTTTCATGGATTCTGCTTAAAGCATTTGATTTATATATTTCTTCTTTTTCGCTCAAATCTTGAAATATATTTGCATATTTATTATCTGCTTTTTTATTATTTCCTTTATAAGTATATTTTGTATTCTTTTTGCTACCCGAAGCCATACTTTGCCCCCTTTCTCAAATAGAGTATTCCCTACTAATAATATCACAAAACAATAATTTTGTCATTTTAAAAAACAAAAAATAGAAGCCTTTAAACTTCTATTTTCATATTCCATTTTATTTCTTTTTTGTCATTATGACATCTCATTAAATTTCTTTTCTTTCTTTAATTTCACGCAATTTATTCTCAACCACATCTAAAGTAATCAGCTCAAGCAACTTCACTACTTCTTCATTCAAACTAGAGAAAAGTTCATCTACATATTCTGACATTCCACTTGCTATTAAGCAGTCTGATTCAATGTCACCTGAATGCCATTTAGACTCTATAATTTGTACTCCAACGGCTTCATATATCTCTCTAAGGTTTATATCCTTGCCATCTCTAGCAATCATATAGCCGCCATTTACACCTGCTTTAGTAACAACCAATCCACTTTTTTTGCATTTTGACATAACTTTTCTTATTCTTACAGGATTAGTGCATAGATTTTCTGAAAGTTCTTCGCTCGACCTTGATTTCTTATCATGAGCTAAAAATACCAATACGTGAAGCGCAATTATAAATTCACTCATCTGTGTGCTCCTTTCACATATTAGATATATCTATATAATTCATATAAAATATAAAAGATATCTTTTGTCTATATATTCTATATATTTACCCATTTACATATAGTCAAATCACAATTTCATTTGATTTTTAAATTATCATTCCCAAACTGTATTATACAACTTTTCAAAATAAAAATCTACACTTCCTATCTTTTAATAACAAAACCCCCTAAAAAGGGGGTCTCGTTATTGTAATTTTTATTAGGAATTTTTACTAAACTTATTTTTAATATTTATAATATATCTATTTAAAACAATTTAAAACTTATTTTTCAAGCTAATATCCTATTTTTAGTCCTCTCTCAATATGTTTAAATCTTTTCCTTGCATTACCTTATTCATAGTTCTAACTGAACACATCTTTCCGCACATTGTACAGCTATCGTTATGTTCTGGTGTTGATTCTTTTCTATATCTTCTTGCCTTTTCTTCATCTATTGCAATATCAAACATAGCTTCCCAGTCAAGTTTATGTCTTGCTTCTGCCATCTTATTGTCCCAATCTCTTGCATGAGGAACCTTCTTAGCTATGTCAGCTGCATGAGCTGCTATCTTAGTAGCTATAATACCTTCCTTCATATCATCAAGACTAGGTAGTCTTAGGTGTTCTGCTGGCGTAACATAGCACAAAAAGTCAACGCCGGCAGATGCTGCTATTGCACCACCTATAGCTGATGTTATATGATCATATCCTGGAGCTATATCAGTTACTATAGGTCCTAGAACATAGAAAGGAGCACCATGACAAAGTTTCTTTTCCATTAATACATTTGCTTCTATTTCATCTATTGCAACGTGTCCTGGTCCTTCTATTATTACCTGAACATTCTTTTCCCATGCTCTTAAAGTAAGCTCACCTAATGTAATAAGTTCCTTTATCTGGTCTGCATCAGTTGAGTCTGCAAGACACCCCGGTCTCAAAGCATCTCCAAGACTTAGTGTAACATCATATTCCTGACATATTTCAAGAAGTTCATCAAATTTTTCATAGAAAGGATTTTCTGCATTATTTAGTTCCATCCATGCATACATAAGAGAACCACCTCTTGAAACTATATTCATCTTTCTCTTATTTCTCTTAAATATTTCCATTGCTTCTCTGTTCATACCAACGTGTATAGTAACAAAGTCTACACCGTCTTTTGCATGCTTTCTTACAACATCAAGAAATTCATCTGCAGTTATATCTTTAAGTTCCTTGTCATAAAATCCTATTGCATCATATACTGGAACAGTACCAACCATTGCTGTTGACATATTTACAAGTTTTTTTCTAAATTCTTCTGTTTTTCCAAATGAGCTAAGATCCATTATTGCTTCTGCATCCATTTCTATTGCTTTTTGAACCTTTTCTAATTCCTTATCTACATCTGGGCAGTCTCTAGATATTCCAAGATTAACATTAATCTTAGTGCTTAAACCTTCTCCTACACCCTCAGCTTTTAAATTTTTATGGTTTTTATTTGCTGGTATAGCAATCTTTCCTTCTGCTACCCTATTCATTAGCAATTCAGGATCCATATATTCCTTTTCTGCAACTCTCTTCATTTCTTCTGTTAAAATACCCTTTTTAGCAGCTTCCATTTGTGTCTTATACATTACACTTACCTCCAAAATTTTTGTTTATTTTTACAAAATACAACTTTCATTGAAATTTCGTTCCAATCATTTATTAAGTTCTTAGTAATATTACTAGACTAGATTTTTATTACTTTATTTCATTGAATTTTTCTACTAATTCTTCTGTTCTTTTTTTACAGTCATCGCTTTTTAATATATCTGATATTACACAAATACCATCAATATTTGTTCCTTTTAAGTAATCCATATTTTCTACTTTTATACCACCTATAGCAAGAACTGGTATACTTACTTTGTCTGTAATTTCTTTAAGAGTCTCTCTACCTATTCCATCAGCATCTTTTTTAGTAGATGTAGCAAAAACTGCACCTACTCCAATATAATCTGCTCCATTTTTTTCTGCTTCCTTTGCTTCTTCTAAATTTCCTGCAGAAATTCCAATTATTTTGTTATATCCAATAAGTTTTTTTGCTATTTCAATTGGCATATCTGACTGTCCGAGGTGAACACCATCTGCATCAACTGCTAGAGCAATATCTATTCTGTCATTTATAACCATAGCTACATTATGTTTGTGGCATATTTCCTTAATTTTAACTGCTCTATCAAAGAAATCCCTTGTTCCTAAATCTTTTTCTCTAAGCTGTACAATATTTGCACCACCCTTTATACTTTCTTCAACACATTGATATAAATCTTTTCCAAGACAAGATTTTTCATCAGTTATTAAATACATTGAAAACTTATGATTTATCTTTTCTATGCTTATCTTTGCATACTTCTTTATAGTATCCGGGTCAAAATGATATATATTATTCATAACATCTACCCTATAACTAGCAATTCCATTTTTTTCTTTTTCTTCTCTCTCCAGCGCCTTTTCACCTGAAATGCTCATCGCCATCACTCCAGCAACTGCACTTACAAGTGGGGTATTCTCTGCTCCCAAGAAACTTCCTACTAAAGATGCTATCATACAACCTGTACCTGTAATATATGATAAAATATCCGATTGATTTTCTATTTTAACTAGGTATCTTCCATCGGTAATTATATCTATCTTCCCTGTAACAGCACAGGTACATCTATATTTATTTGCAATTTTAATTGCCGATTCAATAGCTTCACTACTTTCAGCCAATGAATCCACTCCTTTTGTAACTCCACTTTTTCCTGCAAGCGCCATAATTTCACCTGCGTTACCCTTGATAACACTCATGTGGACATTTTCCAATAGTTCTAAAATTGCTCTATCTCTATACTCAATAGCTCCCATACCTACTGGATCAAAAACTATTGGTATGTCATTATCATTAGCTGTTTTTCCTGCTTTAATAATAGTCTCTAATGGCTGTACATCTATAATCCCAAAGTTTAGCACAAGGCTATTAGCTATTTGGGTAAATCCCTCTACCTCTTCTTTTCCATCGGCCATAACAGGAGATGCTCCTATTGAAAGAGTTACATTGGCACAATCATTTATAGTAACGTAATTTGTTACCTGTTCAACAAGTGGATTTTTCTCCCTTACTTTTTTTATAGCTTCACATAATTTTTCTATCAATTTATCTTTATTCATGACATCCTCCAATTATATAGTCGCTTTCACGTCATCTTCTAACTCATTTATTTCATAAAATTCTGTATTCAAATTTTATTTTTAATTTTTAAAATCATACTTATATTACAAAAATTGTTTTCATTAATGATTCTAATATTAAAATTTACTTATCTATCATTTTAAGTTCTTTATATATTTCTCCCATGGGATTTGTTGGCCCACATCCATGACCAATATCAAGAGAATTTCTTATAGCATCCGTTATAAATTTTTTAGCATTAGCAACTGCTTTTTCTATTGGGTATCCTAATGCAAGATTTGATGCTATTGCAGAGGATAAAGTACAACCTGTTCCATGAGTATTCTTGGTATTTATTCTTTCATTATCATAAAAGAATACTTCCTTATCTTTAGTAACCAGTACATCACATGGTCTATCTTCTAGATGCCCACCTTTTATCAAAACATGATTTTTAGTAAAATCAGAAATTATTTTACCTGCATCTACCATATCTTTTGAATTTGATATTTTCAATTTATTATTTTTGTCTATCTGATACAATATACATTGAGCTTCGGATAAGTTTGGTGTAATCAAATTTGCTTTAGGAAGAAGTTCATTTACAAGAACGCTCTTTGCTTGCGAGTTTATAAGATCAAATCCAGAAGTAGAAATCATTACAGGATCTACTACAACATTATTTACCCTATAAACAGATATTGCGTCTGCTACTATTTTTATTATATTTATATCTGAAAGCATACCAACTTTTATAGCGTCAACTTCTATATCATCGAATATTGCCCTTATTTGTTCTCTTACCATTTTTTCCGAAACACTTTCAACACCGAGAACTCCTATCGTATTTTGTGCTGTTATGGCTGTTATCACACTCATACCATATACTCCATATGCAGCAAAAGTTTTTAAATCAGTTTGAATTCCTGCGCCTCCGCTACTATCAGAGCCAGCAATCGTCAATACCTTTTTCATCTACTCTCCCCCTCTAAAGTTATCTTTGTTCGCAAAATATAAATCATTACATAAAAAAGAGCATACACCTAAGTATATGCTCGCGTTTATCTTTTCATATAATATATTATCCATAAAAATTATAATTCCTACGCTGGCATTACCCAGATCAGGTTCAAAGGTCAAGGATCACATCCTTATCTCAGCCGATTTATCAGCCCCCTCATATATTATTCTATTTTGACTACAATTAGATAATAGCACAGAGATTAGTTTTTGTAAACCATTTCATTAAAGTAGTCCTGCAAAAATAGGAACAGTTATCACACTTGCTAAAGTCGTAAGAAATACACATCTTGATGAAAATGTTGTACTTGTATTGTATCTTTCTGCCATAATCGACAAAAGTGCTGGACTTGGAAGTGCTGCTGTAAAAAACATTATTGCGTATGGAAGGTCATTATTAGCCGATATATTAGTTAACTTAAAAATAAGAAGTATAGCCATCGGAACTATAACCATTCTAAAAACTGTCAGCCTATAGGCTTCCTTATCTGTAAACATATCTTTTACCTTATATCTTGAAAGTGATAATCCTACTACTATCATTGATAGAGGTGCAGTAAGATTAGATAAATAGGTAAGTAGAGATACTACAGGCTCTGGAACTTTAACCTCTCCAACAAATAATATCATTCCTACTAAAATTGCTGCGTTTTGTCTAGTAAACAATATGTTTTTTATACTTATCTTTTCCTTTGTTTCATAATTCATAGTTATCAATTTTACACCTAATGAAAATATTAGTATGTTTTGTACGATATTCCCCATTGCCATTATGAACAAACCTTCATTTCCGTATATTGCATACATTAAAGGATAGCCTATAAAACCATTGTTTGAAAAAACCATGCCAAAAATCCATCCACCGACATCTTTTTTATCGACTTTTATTATTTTTGTTACAAAATATGCAATGGCAACTACTGATAAATGATAGACTGTCATAATAAATAATACTCTAAATGTATCTTTCATCAATTCAGGACTATAAGGTCTTATCATTGAAACTATAATAGTTGCAGGTATACTTACATCAATAAGTAAATTCGTTAAATCACTAATGGAAGTATGCTTTATAACTTCTCTTTTTCCCAGAATATATCCAATAAACATTAAAATGAATAGTATTAATACGTTGGTAAATACTAATTTCACAAATTATCCTCCTTTATTTTTTTTAGCAATATTAGTATATCACACAGAGGAATCTATCGCTATTAATATATCCATTTTCTCTTCTTTTTTTAATATAAAACATATTTTCCTTATCTTTATATTGCAATTATCTATTTAAGCTATTTATAATTTTTATACATTCATGAATAATCTTGAACTTTTTTGCGTATCTTTAATATAGCATTTTTTCTTATTTTGCCAATAGTGGTAGCTGAACAGCCTAATTTTTTGGCGATTATCTTTTGAGTCTTGTCTTTTATATATATCTCTTCCATTATATATCGTTCTTTTTCTGACAGAATTGAAAATGAATTAATTACTACTTTATAATCAAATATTCTATCCATTTCCTCATTAAAATCCCTTACTATAGCACTGCTACTCTTATCTCTACTTTTATTGTCTAATTCAATATAACCCTCATTATCATAAGAAAACAATGAATTATTACTTTTTATAGCCAAAATCGCATCCATTATTTTTTTACTATCTATTCCTATTTCATTTGACATTGCATTTAATGTTTTTTCCGATATTTTATCTGGAATATCAGAAAACTTTCTACTAAATTTTGCATATATTGAGTTTGCTTCTCTTGAAACACTTATCATTCCGTAACATCGATAAGCATTTTTTATTGCAAATCTAACCCTACACGCAAGGAAAGTTCTAACTTTTACATCAATTCTAAAGTCATACTTTTCTATGGTTTCCATCACACCTATTATTCCTGTCTGAAAAAGATCTTCCTCATCCAAGCCTTTATTTTTATATATTATAACTTCTTTGTCAGCCTTAACAATTTTTTTTACATAAGAAATTTTACCCAGTATGAATAGTTCTCTAGCCTTCATATCCCCATGCGAACCTTTCCATACCAAAACTCTATCAAGATGATCTAAATAATCGTCGCCCTTTAGAGAAATATCTTCTAATATATCCACTTCTTCATTGGACAAGTCAAATTCATTTACATAGCTTTCAATTTCTTTAGTAAGATTCAATATTTCCATTTTATCACTCTCCCCCAAACAAAAAATTTTATAGAATAACTTTTTATAATCAAGGCTTTTTATAGAATATAGACATTTTACAAAAAAATAAATCATTTTTTATAAAATAAAAAAGCTTCTATGTATAATAATTCTACATAAAAGCTTTTTTTCATTTTTATTTTATTATTTTTTATTATATTTTAAAATTCTTAGTGAATTTATAACTGCTAAAATAGTTACACCAACATCTGCAAATATAGCAACCCACATATTAGTTAATCCTAATACACTTAATATTAGTACCAATACCTTTACACCTATGGCAAATATTATATTCTGCCATACTATTGTATTGGTCTTTCTTGCAATTTCTATTGCCGGTACTATCTTTGAAACTTCATCTGTCATAAATACCACATCCGAAGCCTCTATAGCAGCGTCGCTTCCTAATCCACCCATTGAAATACCTACATCTGCTCTAGCTATTACAGGTGCATCATTAATTCCATCTCCAATAAAGGCAGTCTTTGATGATTCGCTATTTTCACTCATTAGTTTTTCAACTATGTCTACCTTGTCATTTGGTAGAAGTTCTGAATAGTATCTATCTATTCCTATTTCATTAGCTACTTCCTCAGCTACTTCTTTTGAATCACCAGTTAACATAACTATATTTTTTATGCCGACAGACTTCATTTCCTTTATAGTATTCTTCATCCCTGGCTTAATCTTGTCTGAAATTTCTATTGAGCCACAGAAAATGCCATTTACTGCAATATATACTTTTGTAGTTGCTGCAAATATTTCATTGAACTTAATATTTTTAGACTTCATCAATCTATCATTTCCTGCTAATATTTCTATACCATCATATATTAGCCTTATTCCATGGGCACTTATTTCTTCATATTCCTCTATTTTGCTAATATCTATATCTACTTTACCCTTACAATAAGCAGTAATAGAATTTGCTATAGGATGAGATGATCTTGACTCTGCTATTGCTGCATACTTTAAAAGCTCATCTTCTGAAAAATCACCGTTTACATTCACCTTGCTTACTTCAAAAACACCCTTGGTAATCGTTCCTGTTTTGTCCATAAGTACAGTATCTACATTTTTCAATGCTTCTATATAGTTACTACCTTTGACAAGTATACCATTTTTAGAAGAAACACCTATTCCTGAAAAATAGCTTAAAGGAATTGACAACACTAAAGCACATGGACAAGATACAACAAGGAAAATTAGTCCCCTATATAACCAAGTTGAAAGGTCTTGTCCTAAAACAAATGTCGGTATTAATACTACTGCTACTGCTAAGGCTACAACTATTGGAGTATAGTATCTTGCGAAAACAGTTATAAAATTCTCTGTTTTAGCCTTCTTGCTTACAGAGTTTTCTACTAAGTCTAGTATTTTTGAAACTGTAGAATCGCTGAATTCTTTTGTAACTTCAACTTCTACAACTGCATTTTTATTGATTATACCTGAAGTTATCTCTTCACCTTCACCTATACTCTTTAATACTGACTCTCCAGTAATTGCAGATGTATCAAATCTACTTTTTCCCTTTACAATAACACCGTCAAGCGGTACCTTATCTCCAACCTTTACTATTATATGCTCACCAACTGATATATCATCAGGATCTTTTTCAACTATTTCTCCATTTTCTATAACATAGGCTATCTCAGGCTTTATATTCATCAATTCTTCGATATTTTTTCTCGACTTATTGACAGCCCTAGATTCAAAATATTCACCTATATTATAAAACAACATTACTCCTACAGCTTCTGGATACTCTCCTATTAATACAGCACCTATTGTCGCTATGGTCATAAGGAAATTTTCATCTAAGAAATTCCCTCTACTTATATTCTTAAAAACTGCTTTAAATACGTCTTTACCTGCAACAATATATGCTATTGCTAAAAGGGCAATATACACAGACTTTTGTACACCGAATTGATTTGCCAATATCCCTGCCCCATAGAAAAATATTGCTGTAATTATCATAATAAGTTTTCTTTTTTCTTTTGGCATTTCTGAAAACCTTGTTTTTTCTTTTTGTTTTCTACCTATATTATTGACATTCGACACTTTTTCTCCATGATGCTCATGACCAGAGCAAGAGCAAGAATTATGCTCTCCACAAGAACAAGAATCTTCTTTTTTAGTATCTTTTGGATTGTAAACTACATCCAAAGTTGCTGTTCCTCATCCACCTGTAGAACATCCACATGATTTTAAATCATTTTTATAATTTTTATTTGCTGAAACCTTTTTATCTAAAACTTCTATATCCAGTCCTGGTTCAGTAGTGTCGATTATATCTATTACTTTCTTTATCAAGTCTTCCTTATTATATCCATCCTTTATTTCAAATTTCAACACTCTATTAATAAAGTTTAAATTTGCTTTAGATACTTCTTCTAGCTTTTGAGTTTTTTCTTCTATTTTACCGGCACAGTTTGCACAATTCAAACCACCTAATAATATTTCAACCTTTTCCATAACCTCTCACAAGCCTAGGCTTGACTCCTTTCTTTTATTCACTTTATATTTCTATGTACAACTTCTATTTTTTATAAATTATTGCTATTTTAATAATACATTTCTTTAACATGGCATAAACCACAATCAAAAATCTTTCCTACATGTTCATCATCTAGAGAATAGTAAACTGTCTTTCCTTCTTTTCTAAACTTAACCAGTCTTCCATTTTTCAATACCCTTAACTGATGAGATATTGCTGATTGCGTCATTCCTAGCAACTCTGCAATATCACAAACACACATTTCTCTTTCAAAAAGAGAATATATTATTTTAATCCTTGTACTATCGCCAAAAATTTTAAATAAGTTCGCTAAATCATCTAACATTTCGTCTGTTGGTTGTTCTTTTCTTACTTCCTCTACAAGACCTTTATGTAGACAATATCCTTGACATAATTCTATATCTTCTTTTTTTATATCTTTTTTATCTGACATTATATACCTCCTAAAAAATAAATATACATTCTCTATACTGTATATACTTTTTATTACATTCAACAAACATATGAACAAACATTCATCTATTCGATAAAAAAATATATTCATACTAGATCATGTAACAAATATATGAGCAAGTATTCATATATCTTTTAACATCATTATAATATATTATTCTAGCTTTGTAAAGAATCTTTTTAAAAAAGGCAGCCGAATTTTTCGGCTGCCTTAAAGTTTACTGTTCTAATAAATTAGATCTTGTATATAAATTGTAATAGTATCCTTCTCTTTCCATAAGTTCTTTATGGTTTCCTTTTTCCACTATTCCCTGTTCATTCATTACTATTATTGTATCTGCATTCTGTATTGTTGTAAGCCTATGAGCTATAGTAATAGTTGTTCTTCCCTTTGAAAGTTTTTCCAAAGATTCTTGAACAATTGCTTCACTTTGATTGTCCAAAGCAGAGGTAGCTTCATCCAATATTAATATAGGAGGATTCTTTAAAAATACTCTTGCTATTGATATTCTTTGCTTCTGACCTCCTGAAAGCTTAACTCCTCTTTCACCTACATAAGTATCAAAACCATTTTCCAAATCTACTATAAAGTCATATGCTCCTGCTAGCTTAGCTGCCTCAATTATTTCTTCTTCACTTGCTCCAGGCTTTCCATAACTAATATTTTCTCTTATTGTTCCAGAGAATAGATATACATCCTGCTGAACTATACCTATATTATTTCTTAAAGAACTTAATGTAAAATCTTTTACATTAACTCCATCAACATATACTCCACCTTCTGTAACATCGTAGAATCTTGGAATCAAAGTACAAACAGTTGTTTTACCACTTCCTGATGGTCCAACAAGTGCTATATTTTGTCCCTTTTTAATATCCAAATTAAAGCCCTTTAGTACATAATCAAGTCCTTCACTATATTTAAATCCTACATTTCTAAACTCGATATCACCCTTTGCATGCACAAGTTCTTTGGCATCTTTGCTGTCAACTATATCAGATTCTATACTCATAATTTCATTGAATCTTTCTATACCTGTCATTCCCTTTTGGAACTGCTCTGTAAATTCAATTATTCTTTTTACAGTAGTCAAAAGTGCTGTTACATACATTACATATGCAAGCATATCCCCTGCTTCAAGCTTACCATGAATTAACTGTATTCCACCAAATACTATAACGAGAAGATACATAAGGCCATCTATAGCTCTATTTACAGTATTAAATCCAGCCATAGACTTGTAGAATCTTTTTTTAATTGAAAGGAAGTTATTGTTATCCTTTTCGAATTTCTTAAGTTCTATATCTTCATTGGCAAAACTTTTTACAACCTTTACCCCTAATAGACTGTCTTCAATACTTGAATTAAGATTTCCAACGTGAACTCTTTGCTTCTTTTGTTCTATTCTCATTCTGTTTTTAAATTTGCTTGAACTTATAAACATTATTGGAATCATTATAAATATAGCCAACGTTAAAGGAACATTTATATTTATAAGTATTACAAATGATATTACTATCTTTATAAATCCTATAAAGTATTCTTCTGGGCAATGATGTGAGAACTCAGTAATATCGAATAAGTCATTTGTCATTCTAGACATTATTTGACCTACCTTTGTTTCATTATAGAAATTATCTGATAGAGTCTGTAAATGAACATATATATCATTTCTCATATCAGTCTCTATCTTTGCCCCCATTATATGACCAATAGATGCCATATAATATACTGCTACAAGCTCTACTATTTTTATAGCAATAAACAAGATTGCCATTCTCAATATAAGCTGAATTGTAAGTGATGCCCTGTCAGTCATTCCAAGATTGGTTATATTTCTCAATATCAAAGGCAGGATCATCTCTGAAGCTGTTGTAAGTGCCGCACATATTAAGTCCAATATAAGTATATTCTTATATTTCTTAAAATATGGCGCCACGCTTTTTATTAATTTAAAATTACTCATTTTATCCATAGATTTTACACTTAACGTGAATTCATCTCCTCTCCTATTTTAAATTCTTTATATAAATACGCAAAAAATAGACCTAAAAACATTACTCCTATGATAAATATACAACTTTCATCTGTAAGTATCCCATTTTTTGTAATTGTAATTGTATCATTGATCACATCTCTAACGTAGGATATTACAGTTATAGATGATATAATCCCGATTAATAAAAAGGGAAACCTATTCTTTTTATACCTTGCACGTCTGTTTAATTTGATAGTCATCTCAGAAAATGAAACTATACAGGAAAAAAGAACTATGATGATTATTTCATAAGACTTTTTTGCCCATACAAAATTAAAGCTAGATAATAAAAAATTAAAAGCCATTAAAATTACAAAAACAAACAAACCATGGGTATAAGACTTTTTTATTATTTCTCTATTTTGCACACAATCACCACCTAAGCCATTTTCCTATTTATAATTTTATTATAATCTACTGAAATACTTTTTTCAATTTATCATGTGATAATTTTATTCAATACTATTTAACTTATACCCCATTCGAAGTATATTTATTGAAAATTTCTTGATATAAAAGTTTTTTTAAATCTGACCTTCTAGAAAATAAAGACCACCCGCTTCATTTAAATCTGTCACGGATGGTCAAAAATTCTAATTTTTATTTATATAGTTCTTCAAGAAGCTGCTTAGCTGACTCTTTTATACCATCTCCTGTACCATTGATACCAAGCTGTGTATAGATTTCTCCTACCTTCACTTTTGTCTTGAAAAGTGCATCAAACATATCATCTATAAGTGGCTCAGCTAGTTCTTGCTTCTGCTGAGGTCCAAATGGATTTGCAAAATAAGTCTTGCTAATTCCCTTTTCATCTGTAGTTCCTAGGGCTCTTCTCTTTCCTTCTACAAATACTGGCTTCGCTTCCTTAGTATCCTTGAAATAATGAAGTCCTATTTTATCGTCATAATTATTAGCATAAAGGAACATATCGACCTTTGTTCCCTTTGTAATTTCCTTGTATGTTGAAACAGGTATAACTACTCTTGCATTAGTTGTTTCTGGGTTAAAGAATATACTTCTATCCATATCTCTATATGCAGCGCCACTTTCCAAATCATCAAGTCTTACAAAGGCTCCGATCTCAGTACCATTTGCATATACTTCTCCATTTTCAAGATAGAAACTTCCCATATCATCAAATATTATATCCATATCTCTAATCTGGTCTTCAGAAATCATTCTTAAAGCTTCTATAGTTTCTGATTTTCCTGCTCCTGAATCTCCTAAGAAAGCTACATTCTTTACACTTCCGTCATTAAGAGTAATTGCTACCATAGCTCCATGAATTGGAAGTTTACCCTTCTTCAACATTGAAACATTATGAAGAGTAAGACAAGTCTTCTTTATATAACCAAAGTATTCAGCCTTTTTATCATAAGCTACTTGACCTACAAATATATCTTCATATTTGTCATAATAGAACTTGCATCCTGGAGTATCTGTATTCATACCAAATAAGCAAATTAAATCTGGTTTTTTATATCTTATTTCATTTTCATTAGCCAACTCAAATAAGTTAGCAAGTGAAGCTCCACTAGCTATAAAATCCTTGTGGAAATAAATATATGCCAAACTTTCACCTATCTTAGCTGGATAACAGAACCAGTTTTCAGGACTTTCATTGAAGCTCTTCATAGGGTGTTCAAATATTTCATCAAAGCTACCTTCTCTTTTATTAGATGCAGGGTGAACAAGAAGTGGTGAACGAAGCATTATAGTATCTATAAATGGTATCGCTGCAAGCTTTCTATAAGTTTCACCTGTAGGCCATTCTAATCTATTAAGTAATATACAAGCATTTGAACCAGGGTTTAACTGTCTATAAACTCTATTTGCGTGTCCCTGAACCTTTTCCCCAATAGTTCTATAAAAGTTAAGTACAAGGTTATTGAAGTGATTGTCTATATCCATAAATCTCTTTGAAGTTAAGACGCTATCATTTAGCTCTATCAAACTAAATTTAAGTCTACTTCTAAAATAAGTATATATATCTTCAAAAGTTTTTAAGAATAAATCCTTATCTTCAAGGTATTCATCTTCTATATCTTCTAACTCATATATTAGAAGCTTCTTTAAACATGATATAAAATCAGCTGCTGCTTGATGCATTGACTTATCTCTAATTATATACTTAGCTATCTTGCCATTTCTCTTTTTGATTACAGAAATATAATCAAGGATTATTTCATCCATTTCTCTGCTGTTTGCCAATTCGAATATATCTTTGAAATAAGTGTTCTTATAATTAATAATTATAGGACTCTTACTTCCTTCGCCGTAATTTACCATAATTTCACTCCTTCTATTTTCTCGAACAAAATTTTATCACTTGTATTTTTAGTTCGCTATTCTTTATTTATATATGTAATATTTTACCATAATAGTAGTATCTTGTATATAAAAATATATAAATAACGTACTTTTCGTAAAAAAAATAAACGTTTTCATATTTTTCACTAACTATTTAAAAATAATACTTTTTATGTTTTTACCTTATTAATTAAATATACAATAAGTTTTTAATGGTAAATTTAAATGGGTGGATATTATAACCACCCATTTTTAATTTACTTTATTTTAAGTAATTTTTCTGAATTTTTTTGTAATATAGAATATGTCCTATCTATATCAATGTTTTTAAGAAGAGATATTTCTTCACAAACTATCTCTAAAACAGACCTTAAATCATCAGCCCTGTACTTTTTCTTAAATAGCCATTCCAAAGCCTCTAGCCCATCTGTTTCCAAAAGTAATCTATCTATTGGAGCTCTTTTTACAAGCATTCTTACATTTTCATCAACTAGTACCGCAGGACCTATAGTAAAATAACAAGATTTCTCTATAAACTCATCAATATAGTTATCACAACTATACCAATGAACTATAAAGTCAAGTTCATAGTCTTTTATAATATCAAAAATCTTTTTTTCCATAAATTTCGTATGAAGAATTACTGGCTTTGAATATTTTTTTGCAATATCCAAACTTTTTCTAAATACTTCCTCCTGAACATCAAAGGATATATCACACCAACATCCATCCATTCCTATTTCCCCTATTATAGGAGAGTTTAATACTATATCCTTGTATACATCATTAACATCTTTCTTATACTTCAAAGAATCATTTGGATGAATGCCTATGCTAAAATAAAATTCTTCATTTGCATATTCAAGTTTCTCCTTTAATTTTTCAAAGTATTCTTTAAATTCATAATATTCATCTTCATTTTGGCAATTAATAACTGGAACAATATTACTTTCATAATATTTTCCTATTGTATTTAACTCATCTATATGAGTATGAAAATCATATATCTTTTTCTTCTTCATCCATATCCACTTCCTATTTTACAACTATCTTATAATGCCAAGTTCTTCCAATCTTTTTACTATATAATCTAAATTTTCATCTGACTCTGCTTCTATAGTATGTGAGTGTTCATTGTTCGTAAGTACACTTAAAGGAATATTATTTTGATCCATTTCAGATATGAACTTTTCTACATCTAGTCTATTTGAAATATTTAAATCCACTTTTATTTCACCATATGTAGGATGATCAACGATTACATCTACAACTCTTCCACCATAATCAACTATCGTATTCAATTCTTCTCTTATTTGATCCTTGCCATGACTTACTTTTATTTTCTTACTGTGTCCATCATCCTTTTTTAAAACA
Source organism: Peptostreptococcus russellii (assembly GCF_900110295.1). Taxonomy (GTDB): domain Bacteria; phylum Bacillota; class Clostridia; order Peptostreptococcales; family Peptostreptococcaceae; genus Peptostreptococcus; species Peptostreptococcus russellii_A. Next base: position 51,575 of record NZ_FODF01000009.1, on the reverse strand, counting down.
TAACCTCTATTAGTTGAAATTATCTCATTTTCTTCAGCTCTTAGTAAAGCTATATCTCCAACTATTATTTGTCTGCTTACACCAAACTGTTCTGCTAAAAAAGAGGCGGATAATGGTTTTCTTGCTTTCTTCAACTCTTCCAAAACATTTATTCTTCTTTCATATGTAGACATTAAATCACCTCTTTAAGTTTATTAATATTTATATCTATTATTATATAATATTTTTAGATTTTTATCAATATTACACATTATTCTAATGTTTAATAAAGAAAATATAGATTTTATTTTAAAAATCATTGAATTTTGATAAAATAGTACCAACTTATTCTATAAGCTGATACTATTTGTGTAAATTTCTTCATTATATATTTTTTTGTAAAGATATTTTCAGAGTATCTTACTAATTTAAAATTATCACTTATAGTTTTGATAAATGATTTACTCAAGCTAAATATATTAATCCCTTTATTTTTAAAATTAAATTATAAATTGATTTTATTTATATATTATATACTTATCTTGATGTCTTTTGTTATTAATCTATCAACTGTTCTAAATAAAAACCTATTATATGAGAAAACCTATCTAATCTTCTTATATAAGCAAAGTCTTTACCATATATCTTCTTTTCTGCGTCTAAATCTTCATCCAAACCTGTGAATACGCCTAATACATTATGCCCTCTCATCTTCATATTAAATACTTCTTGAGCTGTATCCTTTATAGCAGTATCTCCTTCATAGTCAATTCCATCAACCTTTAAAAAGCCCACTGTTCCCAGGTCAATTTTATCATTTGGCTTTCCATCGCTCAATACTATTAAAACTCTATTATCATACTCTAAAGAATCCATTTGTTTAGATAAAAATCTTATCGGTAAACCATCTCTATTACTTCCAGAGCCCTTATAATTAAATATTCTTTTGTTTGCTGTAATAGGGTCCTTATAATCTCTATATTCTGTCATTACGAGAAAGTTGAAAAAGTTGCAAAATCCAAAAACTCTAGTCGGTATATTTAAAGATGTTAGAGCCTCTGCAATTACATAAGCCTGTGAAGATACAAGTTCTTCTCTTTCCAACTGTGATGCAGATGAATCCAAAAGAATATCTACCGAAAGTGATCCCAACTGGTCTTTATTACTCTTCATAAATATCTTTTCATCTCCTAAAACCTTATTTCTCCATATTTTAGAAACAACTAATTCACCACTTCTTGTAAGCTCTGGAGAATCTTCTTCTTCAAGCAAAATCTTCTTTCTTAAAATTTCCTTCAATTCATTTATCGACCTTCTAAAGATAAGTTCATTATCCTTATAGTAATCAATATTTTTTTCTCTTTGTCTTTGTATAGAATTTGCAAAATACTTATCGTATTTTCCTTCTACAAACTTTCCCTGTGTAAAATGAAGTTTTATTCCCTCATGAATACCAGTACACAACTTACTTTCAAGAAAATCTGTAATATAATCTGGATAAATAGACTCACCATATCTTGCAAGCAGCATATCCTTGACTTTATTATTTGTATTTACAGCAGTCTGACTTGTACTGCCTTTTAGCCTTTCATCATCTATTTGTATATCATCAGATATTTGTCCTGTAAATTCTGCTGACTCTATAGAAAACATACCTAACTTATCTGTTTCCTTCATTTTATTAATGTGTTTTTTTCTCATTTTAAAGTTAAGTCTAGCAGCTTTCAACTTCTCATCTTTTGGCTTTTTATCCTTTTTATGCTTCTTTTCAATATCCTCTTTTCCTTCTTTATTTTCAGAACGCATATTTTCGTAAAAGAATTTTAAAAAAACACCATTAAGATGGGAAATTATATCTTCAGTCAGATCTTCTCGTGCTGTCTTATCCTTGTCTTCATCTATAATATCTGCTTTTTCTATATTTTTTACAAAATCATTTATCTTCTCTTCCAAAAATCCACTTCTTCGTCTAAGATATAATGACATTTCCTCAACTACGCCTCTTCCTTGAACAAATTCATTATTTAAAAGCGAATAATAGACATATTCTATCTCTTCTTCAACTGTCAGATTTTCCAAAAAGTTATCATCTTCTTTTCTTATTTTTTTATACTTATCTGTAATTTTTTTAAGAAATTTTTTCCTATAGTCCTCTACTCCTGGTCTATCCTCTATTAATTTATCTGAAAAACATTCATCTAGAAAAATTTCTACAGTCTTTAAGAACTCATTTTTCATATTTGTGTTTTCCATACAAACAGATAAAAAGTCTAAAAATTTTTCCATGTCTATTACTTTATAGACATATCCTAAAACAGCCATTTTATAGTAATTCATATCCGCATCTTGGTATTCGTCAAAAAGATTGAGAGTTGGAACATAAGAATAATCCTCTGATATAGTCCATACCAGATTTTCTTTTCTTAACTTACTACTCATTATTATCACCTATTATCCTATAAAAATATCTTCCGGTTTCACACTATCCTTAATAAGAGAATTAATAACATCTCTTACTATATCTTTTTCATATTGGTCAAAAGTCTTATTCACTATACCCATTTCAAGAGCAGACTTTATAGAAAGACCCCTCTTAATAGTTTCTATACTAGAGAAAAGTCCTCTCAAATCTATTGCCTTTGAAGATATCTCAGCATTTAAAGACTTTTTCTGTAAATCCATAAATAATCTTACAAAAGTATCAAGATATTCATCTTTTAAATTAAATTCATCGTTTAAAATCATCTTAAAGTTTTCTTCTGTAATCGTTGGCATTTCTATTACTAAAAATCTTGAAACAAGTGCTTCATTTAATTCCTTTGTACCTATGTATCCATAGTTCATAGTACCTATAAACCTTGTAGCATCATGCATATTAATTTTTTCATATCCAGGTACATCTATTACCCTTCTATAATCAAGTGCAGAATATATAACTGAAAGAGAATCATTTTTTGCCATATTAATTTCATCAAATACTGCAAAACCGCCACTTTCAGCTGCATTATAAACAGGTCCTTTTCTAAGTTTTACTTCATTGTCTACAAATGTATCTGTACCTAAAAGACTACTACTATCTGATGTAACGTTCATTGAAATATTCCACATAGGTCTGCCAAATAACATTCCTAAATTCTCTGCTAATACATTTTTACCTGTTGCTTTTGGACCAGAAAGTAAAATATTGTATCCTGCCAATAGCGCTGCTATGGATTTGCTCAATACCTCACCACCATAATATTTATATTTAGGTGTCGGTACTCTATCCTTTAAATTGTCATCTAATTTATAAAAATTTCTAAATTCTTCAAGCTCTTTTAATAGTTTTTCGGGAACACCTTGTTCCAATAAAAATTCCTTCATATATGCTAGAACACCTGTCTTTTTAGGCAGCTGTCCTCCTCCTTTCAAATATGCTTTATTTATTTTATTTTTTAATTGATTGGTATTATCATTACTCACTTTTTATACCCACTTTACACACATAAAAACAAGTACATATTAATTATCGATTTAAAATATTTATCTTTCTTATTTACATATGGAATATTATATACAATTTTTTCCTTAAAAGCAATAAAATAGGTCTTCTACTCATTGATATTTCAATATTTTCATTGCTTATTATAGCAACAAATTATTAAATATATTAAGCAGAAAACCCTATTTTATATAACATTACTTCTTATTGTGTATTTAATTCTTCTAAATCAATTTATTTTTATTTCAATCTAGTAACTAAAAAGATAAAAATTTCTTATTTTATTTTATTTTTCCCTATAAAATTTATATTTCATCCTATTTATAAGAGAGTTAGATTTTTTTTCTTCTTTTACCTCTAGCATATCACTTAAAATGTGGCTTACGTCTATTCCTTCAGACTTAAAAAATCCAAAGCAAGTAGAACAATAAGTACTTAACTTCTGTCTTGAAATCTGTTCTTTTACATCTATTCTCATAGACTTAGATAGTTCCCCTTCTTTTACAGTGGCACAGCCCCCAGCACCACAACATTGTTCATTTAAACACTCTACGCTTATATTTTTATTAGAATTCTTTATACTATTTAAAAGAATTCCCTCTTCCCTATCTGGGCAAGGTCTAAATAGTATTTTTTCTCCTTCTAACTCTTTTCCAATAGCTAATTCCTTCATCTTTGTATAAATATCTACCATTTTGATATCAATCTTATCTTTAAGATAATAATAGCAGTTAGGACAAACCATAACTAATTCTGTAATATTGTTATCTGCTAATCTTTTTTCAAGATTTTTTATTATATCTTTGCTTTCATCATTAAGGCCCAGCTCATATATAGGCTTTCCGCAACAATCAAATACTACTCCTATATCTTTTGCCCTCATTTCTTCTATTAATTTATCCGCTGTTTGTGGCATATATGAAAGAAAATTACATCCTGTAAATAAAACACTTTTTCCCTTAGTATCTTTCTCTAACTGAGACTTTTTAGTATCCACATTTTTATAATTCTTAAAAATATAGTTTTTCTTTTCCAATAAAAGACCTGAATATCCTTTTTCTGGAATTTTGCCATTATTTTCAGCACATTTTTTATCTCTCATTTTTTTTGCAATCAATTTACCATCTATATTTTTAGGACATACTATTTTACACTTACCACACATAAAACAGTTATAGGCTAGATCTTCTCTATCCTCAAATCCTGCCAAATCTAACTTATATTTATTTAAAAAATCGCAATTTTTACTACATATACCACAGTGTATACAATCTTTGGATATTTTATTCTCATTCATAATATTACACTCCCTATTTCCTTTTAACTTAAAATCTATAATTAAAAGTATCTCTATAAAAAAGGCTCCTATATTTATAGGAACCTTAAACTATTTACAAACCATTCTTTGTTTTCTTATCAATATTCTTTTTTTCACTTATTTTCGAAACATACTTACCAAGTATAAGCGAAACAACTGTTAAAATAATTACAAAGACTATAGACATTATAAACTCTGGAGATCTAACATCTAAAATTTTATCACCTACATTTAAAAATATTACTGTTCCCGGTGTAATTCCTATAAGTGTAGCTATAAAATAACTTCCAAATTTTATATTTGTAAGTCCTGAAACATAATTTATAACATTATACGGCATAATCGGTATTAATCTGCATATAAGCACGATTAAAAAACCTTCTTTTTTCTCTGCCTTGTAAAATTTATTCCACCACTTTGCTGGCAATTTATTTGAAAGATATTTAGTTACCATATCTTTTGCAAGAACATTTGCCAACAAGAACATTAAAGTGCTATTTACCATAGCCCCTATTAGTGTAAGTATCGTTCCTTCTAAAAGTCCAAAAGAAAGACCACCTGCTAATGCAAGTATTGGTACTGGGAAAAAAAATATCGGTAATATAGCCCATACTCCTATATATGCAATTGGAGCAAGTATGCCGAATCCATTTACCCAGTCTCTTATACCTTGAGCTGTAACGCCCTGAAGAAATAATTTGTAAATAACTATACATATCACCACAAACACTACTATTATTATTTTCTTCTTTAATTTTTCTGACATAATACATCCTTCTTTAATAACATAATCTATACAATATAAGATCTGTATACAGTAAAAATATATTATTTGATTCATTATATAATAATCATGTTATTTTATCATTTTTCTAAAGTTTATAAAAACCTCAAAGGCAATTTGATTATCACAGATACAATTTTCTAAAAAATTTTATTTACATATATTACTGTGCATCACTATTTTCTATTGTTTCATTTTTCTTCTTATGTTTGTCACTATATACTTTTTTAGCTACAGCTATTACGATTGAAAGTGCAAACAGAACAAGTAATCCTATAAATAACTTCTGTGCCCCTCCTGTTAAAGTTCCGCCTACATAAGAGTAAACTATTGTTGCTGGTAACTGTCCTAGCCCTGTAGCAATAAAGAATGACCAAAAACTCATATTTGTAAGACCAGCTGCATAACTTACAAAGTCAAAAGACACAAATGGAAGTAATCTACATACTAAAATAGCGTATTTTCCATATCTTTCAAAAAATACATCTATATTTTCCATAGCACCTTTGCTTGTTAGCTTTTCAACTGCATCTCTACCTAATGCTCTAGCAATAAAGAAGCATAGTGTTGCCCCAGCCATAGCTGATGACCAAGAAAGAAGTGCTCCCTTAACCCATCCAAATATTGTAGCATTGGCTAAAGTAATTAAAAACGCAGGAATAGGTGCCGCAACTGACTGAAGTATCATTAAGAAAAATGATATAACAGCTGCCATTTTTCCATAAGATCTTATATACTCTACAACTGCTTTAACATCAAGTTGTGATAGTAGATACACCGCATGATTCAGCTTTTTATTTACTGAAGGCACTAAAAAATATACCGCTAAACATACTACAAAAGATACAAGAACTATTATTCTACCAATTTTTCTTTCTCGTTTTTTCTTTTGTTTTTCTTCAACGGTGATTTCTTTTTTAGAATCAACTTTTTTATCCATAATAACCTCCCCATTATACTATTGTCTTAAATAAGTATAACATAGAGTATTAACATATTAGTTAAAAATATACCTTATAACTAAAAACTATAGCTTAGTATTATATAATTGTAAATATCTATAGCATTTTATTTTATCCTGATATTTCTACTGTTATAAAATATCTTTTTATTACTTTTAATTTTAAAAATATATTTAAAGGGTATATATTATATATATAAATATTTAGTTTTTATCTTTGTAAGAAGTGATGTAAATATTTGCTAAATAGATGAAAAATAGTGAAAGCACTGAATATCAAGCTTATATAAAGTATATTGGCTCCTAAATTAATCTTTAAATAAATCATAGAAATAGCACTGTATCAATTTCTACTTAATTGTAAAATAAGGTACAGTGCTAATTTTTTAATATGAGTATTATTATATATATGTGAGTTTTTTAATAAAAATTCAACTTAATTTTTGCTGTTACTTTATTTTTATACTGTCATTTCCTCCAAGAATAATTAATTTCTTCAAATCTTTGATTTTATTTTTTATTTTCTTTGGCATAGAACTCTTTTTAGTAAGTATTATCGGAGCTTTTTCTTTGTGTGTAACTGCTCCAGCTGCCAAAGCATCAATCATAGAGTCACCATTTGCCAAGAAAACAGATTCTGCTTTTTTGTAGCTTTTATTTGCTATCTTTAAAGATGTTTCATATCTATCTTTTCCAGCTATTCTAGATTTTTTCTTTACATTTATAGAATTTAATGTATTATCTGAAATAGAGTCTTTTCCACCTATAGCCAATACTTCTTTTACTTCCCAGTCAGATATCTTCTTTTTCAACTTTTCATTATTATGCTCATTGTTTATCATTACTACGGGCATATCTTCTTTAGTTGCCAAACTTGACACTGACAATCCATCTGCACTCTTAAGACCATTTACTAAAGCTATCTTTTTAAGATCTCCATTTTCTATTAATATATTCGCTAACTTTTCGCTAGTTTCAAATCTATCTTTTCCAGCTATTCTTTTAACTTTCAGATCTTGATCTTCTAATTCATTTTCTACATCTTCTGATAAAGTTTCAAGACCTCCTATAATCGTAACACTCTTAGCTCCCAATCTTTCTATTTCATTTAAAACTTCACTCTGTATAGAATCTTTAGTAACTAAAAGAATTGGAGCATCTTTATACTTAGCATATGAGGCTGATACTAGCGAATCTGCATAGTTCACACCACTAGCTATCACAACATGATCTGCCTTATTAAAGTACTTTTTACTTATTTCTACTGATGTCTTATATCTGTCTTTTCCTGATATTCTTTCCTTCTTAACATTTTCTGGAATAACTATTTCATTTTGTTCTCCATTAAGATTATCATTCTCATCTAATTCTTTTATTTTATCCTTATTTTCCCAATCTACAACAATATTTACTTTTTGTGGACTAGATTTTCCTGCAATTTGATTCATAGCATCTACTTCAACTTCAGCTTCGATCTTTTTAGGGTGTCCTTCGACTGTAAACTCTACTTGAAGTGGTCTTCCTTCGCTATCTTTTTTCAGAACATTTACTTCCCTTCCATTTACTTTCATTTTTAGTAGATGACCTTCTAGTTTAGCATTTCCAAACTCTCTTATAATTGCCTTAAAATTCATTGTTATACTTGTCTTATTATTTTTTTCTGTAATTTTAGCAGTATTATCAATTGCATTATTTGCCATAGATTCTTTTGTTGAATCATCATAATTTATCATTTTTACAGGAGCTTCGTATGAAATAGCTTTGTCCTTAGTATCCAATTTCAACTTATTAATAGCTTCATTTAATTCATCATAAGCTTTATCTACATCTTCTTGTTCTGATTTTGATTTGTTATTTATATTTTTTGCTTTCTCTATTTTGCTATTTAATTCTGATATAGATTCCTTAGTGTACTTAGACTTATTTAAAGCCTCTGCCTTCTTTATCAATCCTTCTAGCTTAGACTTATCTACTGATATATTACTCATATCAATCTCCACCACTGGAGTTGACTCTATTGTTTTTTTATCATTTAAATTCATCGCCATCAAATAAAGTTTGTCTTTATTTTTATCAAATTTAGATACTTCAAACTCTATTTTTCCATTTTTTACTAGCTTTCCAAGTTGTCCTATAGACTGAAGCTTACCATCCTTAATATTTCCATCTCTTACTACGGCTGCAACTAATGTTCTTCCATCAGCATTTTCTGTTGAATAGTTTACAGTTACTTTTCTTCCTCTAACACTAGAATCTTTTATATTTAACTTAGAATTATCATCTTCTAAAACTAATTGCCAAGTGTTATTCTCAGTCTTTTCAACATTTTTTATACCCTTAGGAAGTTCTTTATCTGCTTGGATAGTCATCATAATCTTGCTTGTATCTATATACATACAAGGAGCTGTTTGCATATTTTTTGAATTTAATCTAAACTCAGTTCCAATTCTTCCCCTTGCTTTTACAGACAATGGATTTTTCATACTTTCATCTAACATATCTTCCATTAGATTTCTTAACACGTATGAGTTGTTAGTATATCTAGCATCATTTGAAGAGTATCCATACTCTATATTTCTAACCATAGATAAATCAGGAGCAAATATTTTTTCATCAGTTTCCACAGTTTTATCTAACTCAGTTATTATAAAACCTTGTTCTGTAGCATCTCTAGTTGATATTTTACTATCTAAAATAATATTTTTTTCTGCACTGCTAAAGTTATTATCATAAAACTCTCCATTTAAATACTTTCTTAATATACTGTCTTTATACTCTACTACTTTGTTTTCTTGATCTGTAAATGGCTTTTTCACTCTTAAATCTTCTGCCATTAAAAGCATTTTTCCTGTATTTTTTTTAGAGCCACTTTCTCCACTGCTCTGTCCATTGTTCAATACTCTATATACATAACCACCTTTACCAAACTTGATCTTAGAGCCTGACCAGCCCACTACTACTGGATATTCATTCATTCCTTCAACATATTTACTATATACTTCTGGATTATTTATACCATCAATCGATATATTAGCAGTATTTCCGTGTCCAGCCTTTATTTTATAAAGTAAATCTTTTCTAGCATTTATAATCTCTTCTATATCCTTATCGACTTCATCCTGAGTTAAACTAGCTCTCTTTAGATCTTCTTTACACTTATTCAAAATTTTAGTATAGTCATTCCAAGTTTTTTCAGTAAAATCTCCCCTTAATTCTTCCAGCTTTCCAATAGTAGAATAATCATCTTTTAAATATGTATCACACTCATTGATTGCATCTGTAAGTGCTTTTCTAAATACCCCCTCTTGAATTGTAGAGTAATCCAACTGTATATCTGATTGAATCTTTTTAGAGGTATTGCCTTCTGTAAGCTCTGTCTTAAAAATACCACCTGCTGGTATGTACTTCATTTCAAACTTAAGCACACCATTTCCATTTTCATCTAACTTATAAGTAGAAGGAATCTCTTTTTTCTCTTCATCAAAAACTTTTACCATGGTAAAATAATTTTTACCTTCCCAATTGTCATAGGCATTGTATTTTAAAGTGATTTCTGGTTTTCCCTTACTATTTATTTCAACTCTAGCATACTTATATAGAGAGTTTTTCCCTACAACTGAAGTATCTATCGCTTCTAAGTGGAATAATTTTCCATTTTCAAATGGATTGCCTTTTTTCTCTTTTAAAGATGCAATTGCCTTTTCTAAATTCGCATATTCAATGGCATAATTATTAATATCTTCTTTTTCTAATAATTCATTTATTTTTTTAGTTGATTTTTCATAGTATTCTTTTTCAGATAAAAGTTTTTTTGCCTTATTTTTCAACTCTAGGTATTTAGTCTTATTGTCTGAAACTTTGTTTATAGATTCAAGCTTTATTGCAACATCTGCATCCATTACAGATGAATATATATGTCCTTCATATACTATTGAATCATTTTCTATTTTTGGCAAATCCACAACAGCTACAGCAGAATTATCCTGTTTAAGTATAAACTCTGATTTATATCCATCTTTAAAAGTAAGATTAGTAGCATATGCAAGTATTCCATTTATAACTGCAGGCTTATAATGAAGTATTAGCTTGTTATTTCCTTCTTTGTCTGTAAGTAATTCTGCTTCCTCCTCTAAAGTAGCTCCTGACATAGATTCAGTATCGTAATGTCCTGACTTTACAAGAGATACCTTTAGTTTTTGAAAGACACCTACATCTTCAATATTTTGCTGGTCTTTTTCACCTTGTGAGTCCTCTTTAGGAAGATTTTGTTCTGAAGTATCTTCTTTTTCAGAATCATGATTTTCTCCCTGCTCTGAATCACCACTTCCTTCTTGTGGCTTGTCAAGACCTTCTTTGAATTCTTTACGTTCTTCCTCAGACAACTGATTTTCTATATTTTCTACAGATATTTCATGCCCTTCTGGAGTTGTTATTGTTACTTTAAAATTATCTTCATCAACAAAAGTATTTATAAAGTCTAAGTTTTTTGTATCAAAATATGAGTTTGTATCTCCACCCTGTGCTGTTTTAGCTATGTTTATTCCAGCATCTTTAAAACTATATGTTTTTCCGTCATTAATTTTTATTTTTGCTTTTTTCACCATATCTTCAGCTGTTTTATGAGTGAAATATATTTTGCCTTCTTCATGATCACTTTCTTTAAATCCGAATTCAAATATTACCTTACCATCGTAACCCTTTTTTAATCTAGTAGAGTATTTATCACTCTGTAGTATATAATCAGATTTATCCATAGCATAACTAACTACTTGAGCCACATTAGATGTAGCACCTAAAACTGTTGTAGCTGCCATAGCAACTGCTGTTGTTTTTTTGATTGTCCTTACTAGTTCAACTCTTCTTTTCATATTATTCTCCTTTAAAATACTCTTTCATTAATAACTATAATCCCTTTAATATATCTGCTGATATAGAACCAAATCCGCCAACTATTAGTAGATCACTTATTTGATTCTTTTTAATTAAATCTTTTGCTTCTTTTGATACTGTATTTTTAGAAACTAAAAGCAATGGTCTTTGTGATTTATGTGTTACAGCACCTGCTGAAAGTGCATCTGCAGATTTTTCTCCACTTGCAAGCATAATCTTCCCCGTATTGTTTAACTTTCCAACAACTAGTGCAGATGTCTCATATCTATTTTTTCCCTGTATTCTTTCAAGTTTATTTGACTTTATTCCAGACACACTGGCATCACTTACAGAATTTTTGCCGCCAACTACTGTGAGCTTATTTATTCCCCAAGAATTCATAGTATCCTTTACATCCTTAGGCATATACTTTGATGATGTCAAAATTATTGGTGAATTACTTTCATTGGCAAGAGATGATACTGACAATGCATCAGCAAAATTTTCTCCGCTAACTACTATTGCATTCTTGCTTTCAGGATTTTTTTCTCGAATCTTCTTAGCAATATTTAATGCTGTTGAATATCTACTATTTCCAGAAATTCTTTCTACAGACAAACCTTTCTTTTCCAGTGTTTTTACTACTGAAGATGAAATTGAATTTTCTCCTCCTACTATAATTACATTCTTTGCCTCTAATCTTGATATTTCATTTAAAGTTGCATTAGAGATAGTCTTAGCTTCACTAAGAAGCATTGGTGCAGAATTTAGACTAGCTAGTGGTGCTGCTGCAAGCGCATCTGCATAAACTATACCATTTGCAAGAACTACAGTATCTGCCTTAGAATAATTTTCTTTTGATATAGATACAGATGTTTCATACCTATCGTTACCAGATATTCTTGAACTCTTTATTTTGCTATTATTATCTTGAGAACTATCATTTATTAATTTTGCCTTTGAATAATCAAGTTCAAGATAAGCATTCTGCGCCCCCTTACCAATATTTTCTTCTAAATAAGGATCTCCTCCCTGTGAAGATATGGAATCCATAGCATCTACCGAAAGCTTCAATAAAATACGTTTTTCCTTATTGGCATTTCTTCTTATTTTGACCTGTGAAGGAAAGTCTCTTAACTTTCCAGTTAAATCTTCTTCTTTTACACTCTTTATAATCTCTGAATCATTTAATTTTGAGTTCTGATCTGTATCAAAATACTGAACTCTCATAACATGACCATTCATATTCATAAATTTCATTCCTTGCAACTGAATTGTTATTTCCGCCTTTCCCTCTTTTTCAACGACTGTTGCAATAGGTTTCAGAGCCTTATTCCCCATAGATTCCTTTTCTTCTGAATCCACTCTTTTTAGTTTTACTGGCACTGAATATTCCTTTACAGATGCAACATCTTCTGCAAAAGAATTTGTTGCTGCCAAACCTGATATTGCAGATGTTGCTGCCATAGACACATATATCCCTTTTTTAAGTAAATTCTTCATATAAATCATTCTCCTTCTTATAATTCTATTAATTTTTTTAAATTCCTAAAATAAACTTCTTACCATCTATTTCAACTATTTTTAAATCTATATCATATAACTCTTTTATTTTTTTTTCATTTATTACATCAGAGGGCTTTCCTTCCATTAATATATTTCCATCTTTTAGACCTATAATATAGTCTGAATAAGCTATTGCTTGATTAATGTCATGAAGAACCATTATTATGGTAATACCAAGTTCTCTATTCAATCTCTTTATTAATCTTAAAATATCTAACTGGTACTTTATATCTAAATATGTAGTAGGTTCATCTAAAAATAGATACTTTGTTCCCTGCGCTATTGCCATTGCAATCCAAACTCTCTGTCTTTGACCTCCTGATAAAGAATTTACGGTTCTATCTTTCACGTCTTGAAGATTAGTTACTTCAATAGCCCAAGCTATCATTTCTTCATCCTTTTCAGTCTGCCTTTTCATCATTTTTTGATATGGTGTTCTACCATAGCTAACTAACTGTTCAACTGTAATATCATCTGCAACCTTATTGTACTGATGTACAATTGCCACTCTTTGAGCAAAATCTCTATTAGTCAGAGATTCTATGTTTCTTATGCCAAATAAAACTTCTCCAGATTTTGCCCTTAAGTTTTTTGTCATTAATGAGAAAAGCGTCGATTTCCCACAACCATTTGGTCCTAGAATGGTTGTTATCTTTCCTTTTTTTAATTTGAAAGATATATCATCTATTATTATCGGTAATTTATCTCCATATGAAAATTTCAAATTTTTAACTTCCAAAACCTTCACCTCCTCTTCTTAATAAGAAAATGAAGAAAGGACCTCCAAATATAGACATTATAATCGCCGCTGGTATCTCATATGGCGCAAAAAGACTTCTTCCTATTGTATCTGAAAGCAATAGAACTAAAGCTCCTAATACCATCGTGTATGGAAGCTTGATCTTATGATCACTTCCTACCAACAATTTTGCTATATGCGGCACTATCAAGCCCAAAAAACCTATAACTCCAACTACTGAAGTTGATACACTTACCAATATAATTGCTACAAGAGCCACCAAAAATCTATCTCTATCAACATTTACTCCCAAAGCTCTTGCAGTCTTATCTTCTAGAGACAAAATATTGCATTTTTTATATAAAAAATATGAAATGATAAGTCCAAATATTACAAATACTGTCATTAATTTTACATCAGCCCATGTCTTTTGAGATATATTCCCTAAAACTATTGACTGAACTTGAGATAAATTGGCACCTCCACCAGCTGCAGCCTTAAAAAACTCTCCAAATCCTACGAAGGTCATATTCAATGCCACTCCTACCAATATTAGTTTGACAGGATTTACTCCACCATCCCAAGCTAGAGAATATATAAGAAAATAAGCCGCAAGTCCTCCTAAAATCGCAAATATTGGTATAGAAAAATAAAGTTGTGGAATAAATGTAACAATCAATATACTCATCAACGATGCAGCTGATGAAATACCAATTATTCCGGGATCTGTAAGTGGGTTTTTCATTACTGACTGTAACATAGCTCCCGATGTTGATATTGCTGCTCCTGCTAAAATAGCGATTAAAACTCTTGGAAACCTCAAATCCAATATTGTAGCTACATCTGGATCTTTTGCAATAAACAGTCCTCTAAATAATCTTCCCATACTCATATTTATACTTCCTGTAGTTGCTCCAATAAAAAATACTATTAGCAGTATCAATAGTGTTATAGAGAATACCGTTAGCTTTCTCTTATTATTTACTGCATATCCTTTTGTGTTTGGAGATGTAATCAATGATATAATTTTTTCTTTTAATTCTTTCAATTTACTCATTCCCTCCATAAAATATTTTTTGTAAGTCTTCCAAAGCACTAGGATAGTTAAACTTAGCTGACATTCCAAATTTACGATTGTCTAAGTCATACACCTTTTTTTCTTTAACAGCTCTAAAGTGAGACCATACGTCATTTTTTTCAAATTCATCTTTGAACATCTTCATTACATCTTCTGGCATTGCATGAGCTGTTCTAAGTATTATATCTGGATCTTTTTTTAACATATCTTCTGTGTTAATATTGATAAACTGTTCCTTTTCTGATTCAAAAACATTTTTCGCCCCAGACATTTTTACTAGTGAACCTACATAAGATTTATCTGTTGCCACCACATAACTCCCTGGCAACCCCATAAGAATAAGTACACTTGGTTTCTTTTTGTCCTTATTTTTTTCTTTATAGGCTTTCATAAAATTATCGTATTCTTTGATTAAAGCATCTGCTTCTTTCTGCCTATTAAGTATTTTACCGAGATCCTTTATAGATTTATACATCCCCTCTACATTATTCAAATTTAAAAATCCATATCTTAAATGTGCATTTTTATATTTTACTTGTAAATCACTTACTAGACTAACAGGAGAAAATACCCAATCTGGATTAACTGACTTTATTTTTTCTATATCAGGAGACATAGCCATTCCAATTTTTTCAACATTTTCATATCTTTTAGGAAGTTTATCTACTTTACTATCTGGTACACCTATTAAATCTACATTTAGCTTTTCCATTATAAATACCGTTGACATTGATGTTGCAATTATCTTTGGATTTTCTTTATTTATACTCTCTTCAACTTTGCTATCAGAACTATAATCCACACAAGCAGACATTAGTGGCAAAATGAAAAATAAAGTTATTATTAATATTATTTTTTTAAACTTACACATAGCCCCCCCTTTCTACATTTAGACCTTCTATAACTTTCAATCATAGAATCTTGATTCTATCTGTAGATTTTCCTTTTTAGTTTTCTCATATAGTATCCATACAAATATTGCTCCTAGTATAAATATTGTGAATATAATTGCTGATACAACTATTAAAAATACAATTATTCCTAAACTTAGAGGTCCTAATGGTCTGCTTTTTTCTTTTTCTTTTTTTATATTGTCATTAAAGTCACTGTTTGTTAAAAGTCCGTGGTCATATCCAAGTTCTGATTGCTCTATTTTTTTATCATCGCTTTCTTTGTCTGAAATAGTAGAATCTTTATCTTTACTTTTCAAAACATTTTTTTTGCCCTCTTTTTTTTTATTTAATGCCTTATTCTTATTCTCTGTTTCTAACTTTGAGCCTTTATTTTTTTCACTTTTCTTTTCGACACTATTTTTACTAGATTGCGATTTATTTTCTTCTCCCTGATTTTTTTCACTACTTCCTTCTGTATTCGAATTTGATGATTGAACATTGTTGTTCGAAGCTGACGTTGAAACTAATGCCTTAAAATCTGTATTTCCTTCTTCCATATTATCTAGGGTAATAAAAAATATTACAGCCCTTCCCATTTGATTTACAAAAAAACTAGATTTGATAACTGAATCTGTGGATGGTATTTCAAATCTAAAATCCCCTGTATCTCCACTGCTTTTTGTTTCTTCAACAGGAACTTCAGAAAAGCCGCTCGTCCCCTTAGTTTGAACCCACATTCTTACATCTTTAATATGATTTCTTCTTCTCAAACGTATAGTGGCAAACAACTTTCCATCATCATCTTTTTCTACTAAAGCTAGTCCATACACTGTATTACTAACCATTCCTTCACCTATTCCAGAATTATTTCCTGGATCTTCAATTTCACCATTAACTGGATTTTCGTAGTGTCCAACGGCTTCAGCGGTATACAACTCCCCTGCGTTTACATCTTGCTTAAAAAAAACAAATAGGAAAATAAATACTATACAAATTATTCCTATATATTTTTTAAAACTATAGTATATGGGATTGCTTATATTTTTGATCATATAATATCCCCCTTATTTATAATTTCTTTGAGCTTCTTACTTAAATCTATTTCGTATAAAAGTTTTTTACCAATATTTACATACACATAAATAGCTGCTATAACACTCATAACTATTGCCATTATTCCAAAAAATATTACTTTTAAATTTTCTTGTGTTTCTAGCTTTTCATTGTTCTCTTCAAGAGTATTTTCATTTTTGTCATCATTTTCTTCTATACTTTTATTAAACTCTTGATTGTCATTTGTAAGAGTTGTAACAGGTGGATTCCCTTTCAAATTACTCTTCTTCTCTGATTCATCTTTTTTGTCATTCTTATTCTTTAAATTAGCACTCTTAGAAGTTTCTTTTTTCGACTTTTCTATATTTCTAGATGGAGAACTATTTTTATCTTTATTTATTTGAATATTAGCCTTTTTTATTTCCCCACTAGCTTTAATTATAGGCTTTTTAGAAGAGTTATTTTCTTCATAAATAATAGCTATTTTGCCCAACCTAGAAAGTTTAAAAGTAACTTCATCACCTTTAACACTTGTAGCTATTTCACTCAAATCGTCAATATATCTAGCCCTTATAGGAATTCCAGATAGTTCCCCCTTTTTCATAGTGATACTTACAGGGTTTTTATTCTTTTGAACTTTACCAAAATCATCTTCTGCAGAAAAACTATATATATCAAACTTTGTAGATCTTCCTAATTTTTTTACAGTCTCTAAGTATTCTTTTCCACCAAATATTTTATCTGACTTAAATCTTACATTTCGAGTGAATGTTCCTTTAGGAGCTCTATATCTGATTCCATCGTCTAGTCTATCAATGCTATCATTTGGATTGAATGTTTTTTTGGGAGTTCCCTTTTTCTTTATTTCATAAAGCTCAGCCTTACTTTCTTCAACTTGTCTAAGACTTGACCAATCTATTTTTAAACGAGCTCCTATAGGAACTTCACCCATAGGCTTTACTTTAGGGTCAACCTTCACATAAATCATTGGATCTTTTCTATTTATACTAAATTCAAATACTCTCGGTCTTTTTTGACTTTCTCCTTCTATTTCTAGATCATATGCATATGCTTTTGAAAAATAATAATATTCATTATCATCTCTTACTTGAAAAGACACTAAAGATGCAGTTATATTTTGAACTGTCATTTTATTACTTGCTATTATCATATGATACTTACCTTCTTTTGATAATATATTTGCCTTATTTACCATAGCTCCATTCCCCATAGAAGGCTTATCTTCTCTTTCATGATACAGGCTAACATTCACTTCATAATATCCATCTTCTAAATTAAGTTTTTCTCCTTTTTCAAGTTTTGGTAATTTTCTATTATCTTTATAAGCATTTTCTTCACCTATTTCCAAAGCTTGCTCTTGATTTTCTATTCTTTCTTCTGACACATTGCCATTAAATTCATTTTGATTATCAAAATCATTATTTTTAATTCTACATTTTTCTATTTCCTTCGGCCAGTTTATCTTCAACCTAGCTTCTTGCTCCCCAGAACCTAGTTCTGCCATAACTGGAACATATACTTTTACAGGAATTGTATCTTCATCCGCAGAAATATCAAATTCCATATCTTTAGGATACTTAACACCCTTGTATTTTTCATTTTTCCCATTTATAGGATCGTTATAAATATCATAATTATCATATTGAGAAATAATATTAACTTTTCTGTTTTTCACTTCAAGATTAGATAAATATCCAGTAAATCCCATAAATTGAAGTGGTAAAAATCTAAGTTTCATTTTGATTTTCCCATTAGATACTTCAACTATTGCATATTGTTTTAATGCATTATTTCCCATTGAAGCCTCATCATCATATTTTTTCATCAAACTAATGTCTACTTTGTAGTAGCCATCTTTAATTTTTTGAAATGCTTTACTATACTCCAATGCACTGGAAAAAGAGATGATTACAGCTAGCAAAAAAGTTATCACTTTGTAAAATATATTCTTTTTTCTACTCTTAATCTTACTTTTTATGTATAAATATTTTTTCTGCACGATAATATCCCCCTAATAAACTAAGTACATAATATCAGAAATTAATAGTCATTTTCAATTAAGTATTTTTAGGTATTCTTTTAAATTTTTTGGATACTGCTATTAAATCTATATCCTTATAACTATTTCTTTTCTTTAGCACCAAAACTTAGTTCATGATTTCTTCTATATCTTCCTGGGCTCATACCAGTTTTGTTTGTAAATACTGTTGAAAAATATGATGGTGAACTAAAACCACACAAATCTCCTATTCTATCGATGTTTTCATTAGTTTGCAATAATAATATTTTTGCATGATGTATTCTATGCTCTGCCAAATAAGAACTGAAACTCTGACCCATACTTTGCTTAAATAATTGTGATAAATATGTACTGTTAATATGCATTTTCTTGGCTATATTTTTTATTAATATAGGCTCACTAATATGTTCCTCTATATATTCTAAAATTTCCTGTATAATTGGATTCTTACTTAACACCTTCATATCTAGCAGTTCCGAATAATAAGAGCTTATTATATTTTCTGCTACTTTATTTATATTTTCTGCAGTAAGCTTAGTATGCATAATCAGGGTATTAGAATAGCAACACTCTGTAAGTTGTAAATCATAAGTAAATAATAGATAATAATAAATACTATAATTTAGATTATTTAGTGCTAATCTATATGCCAAAATCATATCTATTCCACTAAAATCCGTTAATTTTGAGGACTTCTCTACGAATTCATTATATGCATCTTTCACCTTTCCATTACAAATGGATTCACACAGCATTTTATAGTTTAGCTGTATATTATATTTATTTAAATTACTTAATTCTGTCATCTACATCACTCCATTCAATTATTAATTTATAAAAATAAACATAAGCAATCTAATCTTATTATATTTATATATAAGAATTTCACTTTATAAAAATAACTATTTTTACATAACTAATTTTATTACTAAATTGCCATCTTGTCAATGAAATTAATTATCATTGTATATTGACAAAATAAATCCCCCTATGAACTCATAGGAGGAAACATATTTTTATAATTTTGCTATTTCATCTTCCATCAATAATCTTTCATTCAATCTTGCCGATGCATAATCTACATCTAGGTCTGTTGTATGCTCTCCTAATATTTTATATCTCAAAATATTTTTCTCATCTAACATATGTGCTTTAAATGCCTTTTCTCCAACACTTTCAGCTTTCATTTTAGAAATATTTTTCAATAGATTCATATCTACTTTTCCATTACATATAAAATATCCCAGCACTTCACATGACTCGTCTATAATAGATAAAGTATTCTCTGCACAATCTCTTCCGTGCTTGGAGTCAGGGAAAAATCCCATTGTCCCCATAAAAAATATTTTTTTATTTTTTAATTTAGATATAAAATTTTTCATAGATTTATTTGGAAAAGATCTATCAATCCAAAAGGCAGGTATTACTATATCATATTCCGATAAATCATACTCATCATTTTCATTGAATATTGACTTTTCAAAATTTGAAGGTATCTTATTAAAAACTCCCTCAGCTAGTTTTTTTGTATTTCCTGTTAAGGAGCTGTATACTATTGCTATTTTCATTTTAAATTCCTCCTATTTACTACAATTAAAGCATTTTTTAATTTAATGAATTACTTTCTTTGTACAATTTACCATCTTTCATAGTATATATTTTTTTACATATTCCCATTGTTGATTCTCTATGAGATACTATAATCACTAATTTTTCTTTCATTTCTGTTAAAGATCTAAGTATAATAGCTTCATTATGAGAATCTAAATTTGAACTTGGTTCATCTAGAAGTATCATCTTACTATTAGTTAGAAAACATCTCGCCAAACCTAATCTCTGTCTCTCACCACCTGAAAAATTATCACCTAGTTCAGAAATTCTGCTATCAAGACCATTTTCTAGTTTCAATATGTGATCATATATTGAAGCTTTCTTCAAAGCTGATATTAATTCTTCCTCACTAGCATTCCTATTTGCAAGCAACAAATTTTCTCTGATTGTTCCTGCAAATAAAACTGTACTCTGTGTCATATAATCAATATTACTGTAAATTGATTTTGTGTTTACCTTCCTGATATCAAATTCATTTATTTTGATACTTCCAGAATCTACATCCCAAAATCTCATCATTAATTTCAACAATGTAGACTTTCCGCTTCCACTTTTCCCCATAATACCTATTATTTCTTGCAATCCAATATTTAAACTTAAATTTGATAATATTTCTACATCTTTATAAGAAAAATTAATTTTTTCTAAGCTCATTTCTCTCATACTCACATCTTGACCATCTTCAACTTCTTCTACCTCTGCATCTTCCTCCAATAAAGAAATTATTCTATCTCCACAAGCCAAAGTTTGAGCCAAGGTTGTTCCAAGGTTGGCAAGCGCTATATATGGAGAAAAAGTAGAAATTTGAACAATTACAGCAATAGTTGCAGAACTTGCATCTATAATAGCATTCTTATATAAAAGATAGCATACTAGCAATTGCAACATAGAAAGAACTATTATCCCTCTATCTGTCCTTGATTGCATCTTAGCAACTTCCATCCTCAACTTCGACTGATTTTTAATAGTATTTTTACTTGCTCTATTAATTTCACGAATACCTCTTTGACCAACATCATATTGTATCGTTTCTCTTATCCCTCTTAGTTCATCTAAAAACTTTCCATTTAGTAAAGATATATTTCTTCTCAAAGAAACTCCAGTAGAGTTTGTTCTTTTTGAAGAACTTATAGGAACTATTACGCCAATATAAATCTGCGCTATTAAAGCAAATATCGCTATAATGGGGTTAATACTTACAAAGAATACAAATAGAACTATACTTGTTAAAAAGGCAATTAAAATAGGCGATATAGTATGAGCATAAAATACTTCCAAAAGTTCAATATCTCCCATAATCATAGATATCAACTTACCTGGATTTTCACATTCAAGTTTTGCCGGTGCAAGTCGTCTCATAGCAGCAAATACCTTATGTCTTATTTCTGCCAGTATCTTAAAGGCTATAAAATGATTGCAAAACTGCTCTATATAATGGAACACACCTCTTAATAAAGCACAAATAAGTAGTGCATATATATAATAGTTAAAGCTCTTTCCACCAAAAGGAATTCCTGCAAATTCAAGTCTCAAATTTTTAGGAATTGTTGATATAAATGCATATGCTCCAAATATCCCTATTCCAAATGAAAGTAAAAATCCTAATACCCCTAATATCACTGCTATCATCATATATACTTTCATAGGTTTCACTAGCACTATTAATTTTCTCATTATTTCAATAGAATTCCTACGCTTCATTTTTTACCTCCTTATTTAATCTGGAATTTGTAAATTCTTTAGACTCCTCTAAAAAAGATTTATTGAGTCTGTATTTTTCCAAAGATTCTTGTTGGGTAAATAAACTCTTGTAAACGCTATTTAATTCCATTAACTCTTTATGTTTTCCTTTTTCAACTAACTCACCCTTATCTAAAACATATATACAATCTGCATTTTTTGCAGATGAAAGTCTATGAGAAATATATATTACTGTTTTTTTAGTTGATAATTCTTCTATTATAGACAATATTATTTCTTCTGACTCTATATCTATGTTTGAAGTAGCCTCATCAAAAATATACACCTCAGCATCATGTAATAATGCTCTTGCTAAACTTAATCTCTGAGCCTGACCACCAGATAAGTTTTTACCTTGTGACAATATTTCACTGTCTAAACCAGATATTGCATAGAATGTTTTCCAAAGATTTACCTTTTTCAAAACTTCTATCATTTCCTCATCACTAGCATTTGATTTTCCTATAGATAAATTATCCCTTACTGTACCTGAGAAAATATGTCCATCGTGAGTTATCCTGATTACATTTTTATTTATTTCACCTTTACGCATCATAAACAAATCATTTGAACCATAAAAAATTGATTTTTCTGATGCTATATATTCTGCAGATATTAAACTCGCCAAAGTAGATTTTCCACATCCAGACTCACCAACAATAGCAGTAAAACTTGCATTTTTAAATTCCATGCTCATATTTTTTAAGGCATGTGTTCCATCTGGATAATAATAATTCAAGTTATCTATCTTTATATGACAATTAGAAGTATATTTCTGTTCTCCATAAGAAATCTTTCCTTCTCTATTTAAAAAATCCAACATTCTTTCACTTGCACTTACGCCAGTCATAGCTATGTGGAAATATGAAGTCAATAATCTCATAGGAACAAAATAATCCGCTATTAACATCAAAATTAATATCATTTCATAGATATTTAAATTTCCAGACTTGTACTCAAACAATGCCATTATTATAGCCAATACAGCTCCTCCATATGCAATCCAATCTATAATCATAATAGAATTTAATTGCATAGATAAAACCCTCATTGTTTCCTTTCTAAAACCTTCAGACATCTCATCTATTTCTTTAGCTCTATATTCATCAGCTTTAAATACTTTCAAAGTGGTCATCCCTTGTAAACTATCTAAAAATAGATTACCTACATCAGCATATTTAGACCAGTACTTTCTCTGAACATTCTTTACAATTTTCAAAATTAATAAAAGAAATGCCGGTATCACTGGTGACAAAATCAATAACAGCAATGCAACCTTTATACTTATTGGCATAATAAATAAAAATAAAATCCAAGCTGATACAAAACTATAGTAAAATTGAATAAGATAAAGACCATAATAGTTTTCTAACTGTTCTACCCCTTCAACTCCCAAATGTACTATCTCTTGTGTTGTCATCACTTCTTGATAAGCCATTCCAATAGATAGAACTTTTTTGTATATGGCATTTCTAAGATTTACCTTGACCTCATTAACGAGCATATCACTCTTTTTTGAGTATAATTTTATGCAAATATGCCTTACAATCAAAGATATTATAATAGATATAATTGCTATCTTGACTGATATTATTTCAAAATCAAAGAAAAATCTACTAATTAAGGATGCAAAAGAAACTGAAAACAAAATATTTGCAAACAACCTAATTGAATTTATAATTACTCCTTGATATATATATTTCTTTGCACTTCCGCAAAATTTAAATAAACTTTTTTCTATCATTTAACACCTCCTATAATAAGAACATCTTATTATAAAAAAAGAATCCTCTCAATATTGATAATGAAAGTTCTTATCAAATTAAAAGAATACCTAAATTTTTTATATATATTTTTGAAGACTGTGTCTCTAGGTGATCTGTATATAAACTTTTCAATGTCATATTTAATACTAAAAGGTTTATATATTTTTAGATATTATATTTTAGCTATTATATAATTTAAAATATATTGTTTATTGGAGAATTATCTATTGATTTTAATATATGATGATTTTAATATCTGAAAATATATTATTTTACTAAATAGATTCTAAAAAAACCACCTAGAATTTATCTAAGTGGTTTTGTATACTATAAATCTATTTCTATTAATATTGGTGTATGATCTTGTCTTTCACCTGAATCAATCATCTCAGATTTTAAAATTTTATCGGCTATTCTTTCACTTACTAGCCAGTAATCAATTCTCCATCCAGAGTTGTTTATTTTACTTGTCTTGACTCTCTGTCCCCACCAAGTATAAACATCTTTTATATCACCATGAACATATCTAAAGCTATCTACAAATCCCTTATCTAAAAGATTTGTAAATCCTTTACGTTCTTCATCGGTAAATCCTGCAGATCTTCTGTTGTTATTTGGATGAGCAAGGTCAATTTCCTTATGTGCCACATTAAAATCTCCTGTTGCCAGTACAAACTTTTCCTTATCTAGACTAGATAAATATTTCGCATACTTTCTATCCCATTCCATACGTTCTTCTAGACGCTTTAATCCATCACCTGCATTTGGCGTATAAACTTGTGTAATATAGAATTTATCAAATTCCAATGTAATTATTCTTCCCTCTAAATCCATTGTATCTGGTGCACCTATTTCAGGATATATAACCTTAGGTTCCAAATTATTTTTATAAAGAAACATTGTACCTGCATAACCCTTGCGAGCTGGCTCTACTGAACTATTCCATGCTATTTTATAATCTGGAAACATCTCCCCTAATATAGTTAAATGTTTTTTTGTAGGTCCTTTGCTAGACAACTTTGTTTCTTGCAAAGCTATTATATCTGGATTGTATTCTATAATTGTATCTAATACCTTTCTTGATAAAACTGCTCTAGCTGATTCTGATGTTAGAGCCGCATTTAAAGAATCGATATTCCACGAAATTAATTTCATTTTTTCACTCCTTTAATTTTATTCTAATATAAGTAGATTACCCATAGTAATACTACTTTATTCATTATACATCATTAAGAGCTAGAAATAATCTTTTTAATAATAAATATACTATTTTTCATTGAGTATAGAACTATATATAAAAATTCTTATAAAAAATATATACAATTATTTTTTATAAGAATTTTCTTTACCTAGATATAATATTTTTTAAATTATTTATTATTAGCCTTGATCTTGCATATTCCTTGAGTCATTGTCCCCATCGGACAGAATGTACACCATGTTTTAGGTCTATAAAGTGCCATAACAATAAGACCTAATAAAAGAGATGTCAACATCAAGCTATAGAATCCAAATGAGAATTGTGCTACCCAATTAGAAACTGTGCCCGCTGTATATGTCCATCCCCATGGAACGCGTATTGTCCAAAATAGTTTAATTACTTCTCTAAGTGAGTTTGCACCTGCTGCAACTAAATATGTCTGAAATACCATATTAGCGAACATCGTTAGGAAGAAAGCCAAAAATCCATATCTAAACCACTTTGAAGAAAGCCATTTTGGTGCTAACTTATTACGGCTACATCCCGACTTACTTCCGATCTTTGCAAGTAACTGACCTCTTCCACAATAACTATTACAAAAGGCCTTATTACCTCCTACAATTGCTATTATTAGTGGTAAAAGAAAGTCGATCATACCAAGCCATGCAAATAGTATGTTAAAAAATCCTAGTGTAAAATATATTATCGGCCAAATCCATAAATATTCATTCCATCTTTTTTTCTTCATAGTTTTATCGCTCCTTTATTTCAATGCACCCTGCAGGACAAGTTTTTTCACACAAACCACAGCCTATACATTTTTCTTTATCTACTACGGCGTAACATCCACGCCAAACATTTATCGTTCCTTTGGGGCATACATTTCCACAAGCGCCACAAGCCACACAACGATTTTTATCTACTTCTGCATACCTTTTAGATAACATTTAAACACTCCTTACTTAATATAATAAAACTGCTTTTAGAAATTCAATAATATCCTTATTTATAATATTAAATCTACTATTCTACCCATTTATTTTTCTATATAATTTGGGACATAAAAAAATAGCCGCCTATGCTCTGAAACAAATATATCAGAAATAGTTGGCTATGTATGTGACTAAGTCACATAATCGTTTTTAATTTTTCTTTATCTTCAATAGTTATCTTTCCTCTACTTAAGCTTACAATTCCTTCCTCTGTAAAATGATTTAATATTCTTGTTACTACTTCTCTAGCACTACCTATATATCTAGCCAATTCGTCATGTGTTATATGTATTTCACTTTTGCCGTTTTTAGAAAACTCATCCCACAGATAGATAGCTACTCGCTTATCTACTCCCATAAATAAAATTTGCTGCATTGTCCACATAACATCAGAAAATCTTTCATTTACAGTTTCTAATAGAAAAATTTCCAGTCTTGGATTTTTCTTTTGCAAGGCTTTAAATACAACTGGTGGAATCACAAGAAGCTCTGTTTTCTCAATGGCCTCAATATTTACATCAAAACCAATAGAATCTAAAATACAAGATGCAGAAAGTACACAAAAATCACCTTTATGAAGTCTATAAACAGTTACTTCCCTGCCTTCTTCAGAAATCAAATATGTTCTTATTTGACCCTTTAATATAACTATTGGTCCTTTGCATTCTTCTTCCGTGTAGCTTATCTGATTTCCCTTTGAAAATTTTTCAACATAAGCATTTTCTAATAAAACATTTTTTTCTTTCTCATTTAAATCACTCCAAAATGAAAGTGATTGAAGAGCTAGCTTTAATTCATCATTCAATACACCGACCTCCAAACTATTTTACATATATATTTCATTATTATATCATTTATTGTATTTTTAGACATTTTTTTATATTCTTAAAGAAAATATTTTTTATTATCCGGTATAAATATATACTTTATATTTATACTTTAAAAGAATTTATATTCTCTTTATCAATGTATTGAATATTCTTTATTTAAATGTTAACATAATTATAAGGGACAATTATTAAAAATATAGTAATATCTATATTCCTTTATCAATTATTAAATATTATTTAAAAGGAGACATCATGAAAAAAAATACTATCAAATCTATCGCACTATCAATAGCTATTTTTATTTCTTCAACTATTCCAGCATTAGCTGATACTAATGTTACAAGAATTTCTGGCAAAGATCGCCATGAAACTAATATGAAAGTTGAACAGAAGTACTTTAACAATGCTGACGGTAACTTGGCAGTTATTGCACCTAGTAACAATTTTAGAGTTGCACTTTATGGTTCTTATATGGCAAACGCTTTAAATGTACCATTTTATATTATTCCAAACTCAGGTTTATCTCAATCTATGATAAATGAACTTTCTAGACTTGGAGTTAAAAGAAGCTATATTTTAGGAGATTATAAACAATTAAACAGAAGTATTGATAACAGTTTAAAATCAATCGGAATAAAAGTTGATAGATTCTATGATACATATGATTATGAGAACAACTTTTTTTATCCAATAACATCTTACATTGATACTCCTATATTTAACACCTTCCATGCAGGAGAACCTAGAGGTGACACTTCAGTTGGAATAATTATAAATGATAGCAAGTTCCCAGATTTATTAGCAGCTATACCATTTGTATCAGAACTTACTAGAAAAGAGGCTACTTATCTTGCATCTTGTAAAGATTTAGAATCTACTGACGGATTTAGATTTATAATAGGCGGCTATCAAAGTGTTCCAAATTACTTTGAAACTTTTGAAGGAGATAGCTTGGGCTTAAATCTTCACAGTTGGGATGGAAGTTACGATCCAGAAAGTTCATTTTTCACTGGTAGAATTGCAGGAAACAATCGCTATGAAACAGCTGTAGAAATAGCTAGATCCTACAAGCCAGTTTTAAAGAAAAATATCAATACCGTTGTTATTGTCGACGGTACTAACTATCCAGATGCTTTAGCTTCAGGAACAGCAGCTGTACATAACAATGCAGCTATTCTTCTTACTGAACCTAATAGTTTAGATGAAAATACTAAAAACTATATAATAGATAATAATATAAAAAATATAATTATAGTTGGTGGAGAAAATTCAGTATCTAGCAATGTGGAAAAGGAATTAAAATCATTAAATTAAAGCAAAGAAAAAACGATTCTTGTATCTAAATAAAATACAAGAATCGTTTTTTATATTTGTATTTTAAAATCTATCTTAATATAAATTATTAATAGTTTATTGATAGTTTTCTTTTAGGTAGTTCTTTGCATTCTGTAAATCAAGAACATTGTTTATAATGTATTTGATTTTTAAATTATTCGGTAACAAAACTCTATACTTATTACTAGATATATACTTTTCCACTACTTGAGGATGTTTATTTAAATATTCAAATACATCTTTTTCATTATGATTTTTTTCTATAACTTCATAAATATCATTTTTTATATTTTTTCCATAAATTGTACTTTCTCTATCTTTTAGTGTATATGCCTCTTTATCATACATCATATTTAAAAGTAGTTCTAAAGTTCTATTTGTTTTTGTATCCTGAAAAGTTCTTAACCCTAACCCATCGCCACATTCTACCCAGTGAAATTTGTCATATCTAAAACTTTCATCAGCAAGTTCTAGTAAAACTAGCTTTATATTTTTACTATAAGATTCCCAATATGACTTTTCTTTTAATATTTCTTTCATTCTTTTTCTAATATCATATGTTGTATTTACACTACCACCTGGAAATAAAGGTGCTTTTCCATCCATAGCTTTGTCTACATATATTTTTTTAGCTCTATATTCTATATCTTTTATTTTCCATACCTTACCAGATAGTAAAATATTAGTTCCTATCTCGAAGTGATTTACTGAAGAAATTTCACCAATCTTTGTATGCCTATTATAAACAAAGAAATTATCATCTATATTAAAATGTGTAAAAAACTCACTTTTCCTTAATAATTCTTCTGAAGCCATACCAGTTATTGCCTCTTCTTCTATTATTTCTATATATTTATTTTCTACTAAATACTCTATAAGTTCTAATAGTTCCTTGTCCTCAATTTCTTTCCACGTTTCAAATTCTTTGTTTATATTTTTTAATTCCTCTAGTGGAACTCCAGATTTTTCCAATAAAATAGATATTATTTGATGGGCTAAAACATCATATGGTTTTATAATCATTTGAAATTTATCAATTATCCCCTCCTCATAAAGCGATATTGCAGCTAGACCTTGCAACAAAGACCATTCATCGGTTGCTATAAAGTGTAGTACATTCCTTTGAGTTGCTCTACCACTTCTTCCTAATCTTTGACCTAAACTAGCTATAGAATAAGGTGCATTATACTGAACAATGCTATCTACAGCCCCTATATCAATTCCTAGTTCCAGTGTAGATGTACAGCAAATAGTAAACAATTCACCTCTATTATTTTTAGCAAAATTTTCCGCACTTAGTCTCATATCTTTACTAACTGATGAGTGATGTGCAAAATATTTTGTGTGCGACTTTCTCTTTTTAGCTAAACTAGAAAGACTAACAGATAATCTCTCAACTTCTGATCTAGAGTTTGGAAATATTAACATCGATTCTTTCTGAGAATAGTCGTATATTTCTTCTAGAGCATTATTTGATTCTTTTTTAATATTTTCCCTATAAAAGCTTTTTGTTACTTTTAAACTATTTTTACTACTATCTAACAAAACATCTGTTTTTCTTTCACTTCCAAAAAAATTTTTAATATTTTTATAATCTTCCCTATTTATTGTTGCAGACATACCTATAAATCTTGCTTCTTTTTCCATATACTTTTTTATTCTCTCAATTAAAGATTTTAATTGTATACCTCTGTTATTATCTTGAAAACTATGTATTTCATCTATTATTACCCATTCTGTTCCCTTAAACAAAAATTTAGCTTCTTCTGGTCTTAAAGATAGCATTGCTTCTATAGACTCCGGTGTTATCAAGAGTATTCCATTTGGTCTATCCAATAATTTTTTCTTTTTTGTTTTAGATGCCTCACCATGCCAAGATGTTATAGTTATATCCATATAATCACATAATTCATTTATTCTTTCAAATTGATCATTTATAAGAGCTATTAGTGGTGATATATATATAATCTTTAAACCGGTATTCCAATCGTCAATTGAATTAATAGCTGGTAAAAATGCTGCTTCTGTTTTTCCTGAAGCTGTAGGGGCTGCTAGTATAAAATTATTTTCTGTATTGTAAGTATGTTTTATTGAAGCCGCTTGTATTTTTTTCAAAGAAGGCCAGCCCTTATCATATACATATTGTCTAATTTCTCTTCTTAGCAGATTATAACTTTCCATTAAAATACCTCTATTTCATCATCTTTATTATCTTTATCTTTTAATATTGGTGAACTATCCTTGCCAAATTTGCTATATATAATATTTTCAATATTCACCTCTGGATTTTGTCTTATTAAATCTAGAATTTCCAAATAATCCTTTGTAACTGCACGCGGAGTCAAAAATTCATTTGCTCCTGGTCTGTTTAACTGCTCTTCCATATACATTTTTATCTGTTCAGGTGTCATAATAATATCTTTTCTGTAGTGGACATTGTAAATATAATTCAAATTCTCTAATAAGGTATATATTTCTTCAACAGTTAATGGTTTTAAAGGTAAAACAGTTCTATTTGTATTTAAAAGTTTTGTATCCATACTTTCTTCGCTTCCTAATCTACCCTTTAAAGCACCATAACTAGACATTCCTCTATTTTCATCAAATATAGTTTTTCTAGTTACTCCAAAGTTAATATATAGTCCTCTTGCAGTACTGGACTTGCACTCGTTAAATATATTTAGTATTCTTTCATAGTTTCTTTCTCTCGTACGGGCTAATGGTAACTTGTATAAATTTACAACTTCATCAAAGTTTATTAAAAAGCCTGAATATCCTATTCCTAAAAATAATTCAGATAAATTTTTAATAGCATCATACCAATTATCATCACTAATAATCTTTTCAATTCCCAGCTCTCTCTTTGCCTCTGTTTTTGTTGATATATCTCCTCTAATCCATCTTAGTGCCTTTAGTTTCAGCATTCTATTATCTTCTACAACACCTTCATAATACTTTACAATAGCTTGACCAAGCTCAAATGATAGACCAACAGAACTAAATGAACTAGTAATATCTAATATTTCATTCTCAACTATTTTTTTATTTTCTGCTGTTAGTAACTGACTAACTGGAAGTTTTTTTATTTTTGATATTTTCATTATAATTTTATTAATCCACTCTTCTAATATAGTCTCAATTGCTTTTCCATCTTGAGATGTTTTCACAACCATGCTATCTACTATAGCGCTATATAAGGATCTCGCTTTGCCATCTGTTGAGTAAAATCTTCTAGTTGGAGTCAAATCTACTGTAGAAACAACAAAATTCTTTTGTATTGCTATAGATTCTATAGTTCTAAGCATAAAACTTTTACCACTTCCAAAGTCTCCAACCCAAAATCTTATATCACTTTCACCTTCAATTATAGAATCCAATATCTTTATAATTTCTTGAACTTCCTCACTTCTACCAGCTAAAAGATGCTGAATTCCTTTTTTAGGAACAACTCCACCTTCTAATGCTTTTATAATATTATCTGCCTCTTTTGGATTTACCTTATTCTTCATTATTAACCAACTCCTTTACCATATCTACATAAAAATCATCTATTTTTATACAATCATCTTCTATCAGAATTGCTTGATCTTGTATATAATCATAAAGTTCTCCATTAACATTACTTATAAATACATTCAATAAGACATTATTATTAAGTGCTATTTCCTTTCCCTCTTTAATGCTTACCTTTTCTTTATCAACTATTAGTTTTAGAAAATCAATATACTTTAAATTTTCTTTTTGATCGTCATCTTTTATATCCACCTTTTCATCTTCTTCTATTTCATTTTCTGTTTCGTTTATTTCAGTATTTTTATTGTTTTCTAAAATTATAGCAAGCCTATTGTTATTTATATTCTCACTTTCTTCTTCACTTTCTTCTCCGATATATTCTTTTAATATATCCACCGTTTTATTCAATTCCTTTTTAGAGATTTCTACCTTCTCCATGTTCAATTCTATTTTCTTTCTTTTTGCTTTTCTTAGCTCTAACAGTTTTTCTAAAAGTTCTGTGGATAAAGTTTCTTTAGCTTCAATTAAATCCTCATACATATCCATATTATTCGGATTTATAATTTGATTTAATAACTTACTATTTTTTTGACTTAATTTTTCATGAGTTTCTACACCATATAAACATAGTAATAATAATTTTTCATTTTCACTTTCCCTAATAATATTTTTAGCAATTTTTATAAAATTATCGTCTTCACTATATTCTATTAATTTTTCAATGTCCCCATCCTGTCTCAACATTAATATTTCTTCTACTTTTAACTTCCAATCATTTGGATTCAAACTTATCATATCTTCTAATATTTCTTTTTTATCAGCATATCCTATACTTTTTTCAAAATAATAAATTTTAGCTTCTATTGCACTGATAATTTCTTTAGGTAAATATTTGCTAATAATTTTTTTATCATAATCAACATCTAGAAGTTGTGTATTCGGCATAATTTTTCTAACTGAATTTTCTGCAATTCTTATAAGCGAAGATAAGATCTTTTCTTCATCACTAGTTAAATAATATCTATTATTGTGTTTTATGATATTTTTTATTATTTTTTTGTTCTTTCTCTGCCATATAAACTCTTTATATAATCCATCTAAAATCGTTTTCCACAGATCTATATATAAATAAACTATTCTCTTTCTAATCTCATAAATATTCCAAACCGTTGTATTTCTCGCAGGAGTTAGATTTAATATATTAGCTTCTTCTGCATTGAATTTTCTAGAACTTCGAATACTTCCATCTTTATCCCACCAAGTTCTTTCTATACCACAATCCATTAAATCAAAGTATCTTCGTGTTTCTTCATTTGGACTTGAAATATGATTTTCTATTCTATTTGCTTCTTCTAAAACATCTTTCTGCATCTCACTTCCAAGATGTTTTTCTAGCAATTGATAAGAGTAATCAGGGTTATAATAATTATATCCTCCACTATATTTTTTTGTTACACAGCCTTCAGAAATACAATAAATAGTATATAGAATATTACTATAATATCCACCTTCTCTCTCAATACTTGCAATCTCTTCATTTAACGAACTTTTTTTATCTTTTAATTTTTTATCAATAAACTCACAAAGTTTAAAGTAAAATCTCAGAGTTTCATATTTAATTTGATCAATCTCCATTATTTTTCTTTCATATGGTATGTCTAATTTCTCTATCCAGTTATTCTTAATACTCTCCTCAACTTCAATATTTTCGTATTCTATTGGACTAACTTCTAAAGTGGATACGTCTATTATCTCTATATCTTCTTCACTTTGATCTATTTCCGATACTTCTCTAATCGTTTCTTCTTCTACTTTTCCTATAACTTCTGATTCTTCTTGATTTTCTTTTTCTGGCTCTTTTACTTCTACTAACGTAGTATTACTTTCTTCTGAGTTTTCTATAACTTTTGATTCTTCTTGATTCTCTTTTTCTTTAATATATCTGTTTTCTTTGCTTTCTATTTTTTTATTTGCCTTCAAAATTCTATATTTTACAAACTTTTCTTTTAGAAAGAATAGCCCTTCTATTAAGTACACGATGCCTTCTAAAAAACAAAACAATATTAAAAAACCAATAAGAATGTTGTCCATCTTAATTGAATAGATAGATATAAATAAAAATATTAATCCTGTTACAAGCCTCTTTGAATAAAACCTGTGTATACCTAAGAATCCAAAAATAATTGATAAAATTCCAGCAATAAAAGGATTTCTTTTTAATTGTTTGAATTCACTTAACCTAATAAAATATTTTTTATGTATCTTAAATTTCATTAATTCTATTCCCCCTACTGTAAATATTTACTTTTAAACAAGAAAGAAAAACTTACAATTTTAATTTAAAAATTATAAGTTCTTCCTTTACTATCAATTAATAAATTTTAGACTCTTTCAATAGAATCAGTCTTATTATAACTTTTAATTTCTGATCTGTAACTTTTTAATTAATTTTGATTATTTCCCTTAATTTATATTATAATTTATAGCTATTTTTTTGTCCATATACTATTATGTTTTTAAATTATTTTTAACCAACTTGAAAATAGTATCTTAATACCTTTACTTTTTATTAATAAGAAATTAAAAGCTTATTATTATTTTATTTTAAATTTTATCTTTAACTTATTTAATAGTACATTATTATTTATCTTAATTCTTCTTCAGAAATTACAATACTATTTTTTTCCACTTTCTAATTTTAGTTCTAAAGCTAGAAAATGGTGCAACTGTATTTATATGTATAAACTTATAAACTTCCCAGACAGCTTTTTTTGTGGCATCATCTGCCCATTTTCTCATATGAGGCTCAAATAATTCCTCATCGCTCATAGAATCTATCATTTCATATATAGAATTGATGTTTTCTTCTAAAATATTTTTTAATTCTCTTATTGATAAATGAGCATAATTTTCATTAAAGCATTGATACAGCTCACCTAATTGATTCCACTTAAAATTATCTGTAGGAGTTTTTACTTCGAGTCCTTCTTCTTCATCTTTTTCCCATTTCAGAATTAAAGTAGTCCAACCAACCTGATATGCAAGATTTTCTGCTGGACTTCTATCTACTTCATCTATTTTTTTATCCTTTAGATCTTCTGGTATATCATCGAATTCAGAAATATATTTATTAAAAGTTTTCTCTATTTCTAGTTTTAAATCCTCTTTATTTTCATATTTTCTCATTATTCTTCTCCTATAAAATTCATTCTTCGATTTTTATCATAAACTTTGTAACATACTCTTCAGGTTTAGATATAGCAAATTCATTTAAACCTATTTCATAGGCATAGCCTTTCAGTTCGAGTCTATTTTCTTTCGCATATTTCAATAATTTTTCGTACATAACAGAAGCTTTGTCCCAACTTCCTTTTTGGTAGGCGCATAGATATTTACCTTTCTCTCTAATAATTGTTTTGGAATTAGAACTTCCTTCCAAAGTATAACTATATATGCCATCATATTTTTCAAATTCTTTATTTTTCAACTTATTAACTGAAATAAAACTTCCTATTCCCATTCTTATTTGCTCTATGCTCCACTTATCTTTTAAATAATCAAATATTTCATGTACACCTCCCTCTATTAAATTATACGGCAATATTGAAATTTTTTCTTCTCTTAATTCTTCTATTCTAATTTCTTCTTCCGTTAAATTTTCACAAATCTCTACTTGTTCTTTTTTTCTGTTTAATATTTTTTTAGTATTTTCCAACTTCTTTATTTCTAAATCTATCTCTCTTTCTTTTTTACTAGCTATCTTTAAAAAACTTTCTCCATTTGCATTCTTACAATAACTTTTTATTTCATCAATACTCATATTCATTTCTTTAAGCATACGAATATATTCAAAAACTATACTTTGAGATATATCATAGTACCTATATCCATTCTCGCCCTTACTAGAAGGTGAAAACAGTCCGATTTCATCATAATAATGTAGTGTCCTTTTATTAACTTTATGTAACTTTGCAAATTGAGATATAGTCATTTTTATAGAATTCTGTGTCATCTCAAAAAACTTCCTTCCCTTTATTGACATTACAGTTACTGTAATGTTTATTATAGAATATATAAAATAATAATACAAGGAGAATTAAAAATGCAAATATATTTAAGAAAATATTACGAAGAAGATTTTGAACAATTAAAGGAAATCATTAGAGAAACGTGGCACTATGATGAATTTTCTAGTCCCAAAACAGCATCTAAATTAGCTGAAGTATTTTTAAGTAGTTGCTTAACAAGCTACACTTTTTCAAAGGTAGCTGTGCTAAATGGAAAAGTTGTAGGAATAATTCTAGTAAGAGATATTAAAAATCATAAATGCCCTATTTCCAACAGAATAAAGCAAGTAAAAGCCATGGTAAAATTACTTTTATCAAGAGAAGGTAGAAAAGTTTCTAAAATTTTTAAATCAGTCCATGGTATAGACAAACAACTGTTAGAGGAGTGTGGAAAGACTTACCCTGCAGAACTAGTCTTATTTTCCGTAAGTGGAGCTTGCCAAGGTAAAGGTATAGGAAAGAAACTGCTAAACTCTGCCTTTGATTATATAAAAGAAAATAAACTTGATGAGTTTTATCTTTTTACAGACACTAGCTGCAACTATGGATTCTATGAACATCTTGGAATGAACAGACGTTGTGAAAAAGAACATATTTTTGATATTAAAGGACAAAAAGCAAAAATGAACTTCTTTATTTATGATTATCAATGTGGGTAATTAAAAAAAGTGTATGAAAAACGAAAAGCTATCTGAAATTCAGGTAGCTTTTTCATATACTAATTTTTTTAATTTAAACTTCTATTTTAGAAGCTTCCTCTCAATATCTTTTTTAATAAGTTTAATCATACAAGTATTATGCTTTTCTATCTTTTCATCATTCCAAACATTTTCTCTTTCCTTTATTTGCTCAGCTTTAATTTCTAACATCAACTTCATTATTAGTAACTTAGGACTCTGCTTAATAAGTTCTTTATTTTCTATCTTTTCAATTGGAAGCCATATTAACTACTATAAAAATCAGCTATGATTATCAGCCTCATTATGACACCATTATACAAAACTGTAAATCATAAAGAATATAATTTTAATTTTTAAAAATGAATTAAAATAAAAAAGCTAGGATATACTCCTAAGCTTCTATATATGTTGCTATATTTCTATTTTTTTATTTTATTAACAGATATTGCACCTAAAATTGCAGAAACTGCACACAAAATAATTATCCAAAAATTTGGATGCATATATACACCTCCCAAATATATTATTTCTCGGCTATTTGCCTTTAATACGTAAAACCTTATCTACATCATACAATAAATTATAAAGTGTATCTTCTGCTAAAATCCCTCTTTTCAAATCTTTGGGGAAAAGTTCTCTTCTATCTGCATCAAAATCCTCTAACCAATCTGGTCCTTCATAATATGCTTTTAACTCTTGAATTTGAGATTTCAATATTTTAAGATTCTTATATACATCTTCTTTTGATAATAAAGCCTCAATCACTCTATCGCATATTTCTTCCATATGAATTACACGAGCAAGCTGCTCTTCATATTTTTCATTTCTTATTTTCATTTTATTATTCTCCCTTTATACAATTAATACCACTATAAAAACTTTTGTCAATCCATATCTTTCTTTTGGAAAATTATAACAATGTAATTATATTTATTCTTTAAACTTTTTTAATATATTAAGATAATCTTTCCTAACTTTTTTGTACAAATTAGCTATAAATATAATACATACTAGCATTAAAGGTTTATATATTTCTTCACTGAATCCCAAAATATTATAACAACAAACAAAGTAAAAAATTATTGTATTTATTATAGCTAAAGTTATAGACCATTTTACACTAACTTCTACTTTTTCCTCTTTATATCTATTTGTAAGAGTTAAAACTGTTATAAAAGTAGCACCAATTATTGAATAAGATACTCTTATATTAGAAAAACATTCTTTTAAAGAGATCGCTATTGTAGTTTTCTCACTTAAACAAATACTTAAAATAGTCATTGACATGAATATAACCAATATGTAATTAACATAGCTCCATTTAGATAATTCTTTTTATCTAATGCTATATCATGCTTTTCTTGATCTTGAATGTACTTCTTTATTGTTGCTTCATTAAGACCAACTGTACTAACATAATAGCCTTCAGACCAAAAGTGTCTATTACCAAATTTATACTTAAGATTTGCGTGCTTATCAAATATCATTAATGCACTTTTTCCTTTGAGGTATCCCATAAATTGTGATACTTACACATCCATTTTGTATGTGATAAGCTGTTCGCTCTATTTGCCATAAAATCACCTTCCTATTAGTATTATTGAGCCTGAACAATTCAATTATACTATGGAATGGTGATTTTTTTGTATAACACCTGTCGCGCACCCGCATAGCGGATGGTTTATTGTTTCGCACGCTTTGCGAGCTCAACTGGGACACGTCCCTATAATTAAAGGAAGGTTGGATTTTCGACAGCCTTCCCGATAATCAAATATTTATTTTTTTACTGCCTGATTGGCAGATTAGCCATAGAAGGCTAATTTACAGAAAAAATTACATACACTCATTCAATATTTTACAAAACTATTTTTATTACAATTACTTGATTACTAACCTTTGTACTAAAATAAATTAAATATGTGTAATAATGGTTCGAAAATAGTACAATATTATTATTTACTTTTATCAAATATGTATAGAATAATATTTACTCCCATTATTACACATTATCACAATCTTGTTTTCTCTTGTATTATCAATTATGAAATATTTTTCAACATTAATAACTATTAACTCACTTTCTGTAAAAATAACTTTCTAGCTCTTATATTGACAATAAACCGGATCAATTAAATTATTATTTCCATGAGTGAGTTACAGTCCATATTTCGAACCATATGTATTAAGTGTTATATTTAAGCAACTACTATCTTTACGAACTTTTCTATAAATTTTATCTTTTACACGTTTATATCTATATACAAAACATCCATTCGTAAAAATCTCGAAAATAGTTATTTTTAATCCTTATTTGTATTTTCTTGACAACAAGACAACAGTCTCATCTTGCTCATCATTGTCCAAACTTATGCTTAGATCTTCATCAATGATAGGTAGCTTAAAAGTAATGGATTTTAACCATTGCCCATTCTCCTGTTTCTCTTCATAAATTTGAATTTCTGAAATAAGAGCTTCTATAAGTTGTCTGCGTTCAACATCATTCATTACTTTATATAGTTTATCAAAATAAATTAATACTTTATATATATTATCTCCAGTCAGTTTTTCTGTTTCTATAGTTTCTTTCTTGGTTTTAGCCTCTATTAATCGTCCTTCTAACTCTTCTATTCTATCATACATACGATAAAGTCTATCGTCTAAATCAGATTTTCTTCTTTTATAATGCTTATCATCAACATCTAAACTATCTATTTCCTCAATGAGTTTAAATTTTGTTGAATGACTTTTCCTCAATTCCTTTTGATAATTATCTATCTCAGTTTCGATAGCTGATGTATCAACTTTCATGTTAATTTTTTCCTGCATCATAGTTGCAAACTTTGGATTGCTCACTAATTTTATTATCACTTCTGATACAGCATCATCTAACAGCTCTTCTCTAATCTGCTTATTAAAGGTGCATTTATGGCCTCTATTCATCTGCCTATGTTTGCAACCATAATAATAAAAATCTTTGTATTTCGTTCCATCTTTTTTATATTTAATTGACTTATTCCCAAACATTCCCGCACCGCATAATGGACATTTTACGATTCCTGACAATAGGTGAGTTCGCATGTTTTTTCCTTTGTTTACATGTTCATATTTTTTAGCTTGTACTTTCAATTTTACCTGTGCTGCTTGCCATATTTCATCAGAAACTATTGCTTCATGGATACCTTCTGCTATCAAGTAATCATCTTGTTCTACCTGTTTATATTCATTTCTTGTTCCATGAACTTTCTCTAATGTTCTTCTTCCAAATGCTATTTTACCATTGTATACTGGGTTTTTAAGAATTTTTCTTATTAGTCCTGCATCAAATAACGGATTTTTACCATTTTGTCTTGGTATTTTTCTTATGCCATGGTTTTCTAAATATTTTGATATACCGTTTGCTCCAATACTTGTGTTTACATATTGATCAAAAATAATCCTTATTGCAACTGCTTCTTCCTCATTAATTATTAATTTACCATCTACAAGTTTATATCCATATGGGGCAAATCCGCCATTCCATTTGCCTTCCCTCGCTTTTTGGATACGACCTTCCATTGTTTGAACACGAATATTTTCTCTTTCTATTTCAGCAACAGCTGAAAGAACAGAAATCATCAATTTACCGGCATCTTTAGAAGAGTCAATTCCATCTTCAACACAAATAAGATTAACTCCAAAATCTTGCATCGTTTGTAGTGTTGATAAAACATCAGCAGCATTTCTTGCAAACCTTGATAATTTGAAGACAAGAACAAAAGATACTCCATCCTTTCCAGATTTTATATCCTCCATCATACGAGTAAACTGTTTTCTGCCTTCAATAGACTTCCCTGATTTTCCTGCGTCTTCATATTCTCCTACAATTTCATAATCATTATATAGAGCAAAAGCTTTCATTCTTGATTTTTGTGCTTCTAAAGAATATCCATCTATCTGTATTGATGTTGATACTCTTGTATAAATGTATACTTTTATTTTTTCTTTTGACATAGCATTAACCTCATTAATTCATTCTCTATTTTTTTGCTAAACAGGTTTGGACATTTCTCTCAAGACTATTATAGCATTTTTATTATAATTTCTCAATCTGAGTTTTTACCATGTCAATACTTTTCTCTTTGTTTTTATCTTCTTTAGGATTGTTTACTGGCATTGGAGTAGGCAGATTATCTAAATCCAAAACACCAGCATACTTTGTAATCATATTTGCAATTAAATCCGCCAATCCATTCCAGTTATTGTCCACAAGCCTCCCTCCTTATTTACTAATTATATATAAAACATAAATTTTCCATCTAATTAAAGTTTTTTGACATTAGTAGGTGCTTGGCAGCAACATAGGAATCTCACCTCCGCCTCTTATTAAGATGAGCCGGCTTAAACTATTGAAGTATCATTATCACTACTTGCTTCATAGAACAGGTTGCCACATCTGTTTTTATGTATTCTTATTTATCGCTCTCTTTCTTATATCCTTTATATTCTCAGTATTCATAAAACCAAATTTACATTTAGCAGAAAGGTCATGGCGTAAGTCATAATTCTCCACAAGTAGATAAAGTCCTACCTTGGTCTATTCTGTTGTCAAGGATCAAAAATCGAAAGGGCTTTACTTTATATTCATTTCATTTGCATTATCAAATATTCTTCTTATTAAAACATAAGAGGTCAAACTCCCCTTCACTTTATAAAGGAAAATTTGACCTCTTTGGTAACCAAAAATTACTAACTTCTTTATTTTTTCAAATAAAGAGCGGCTAAGATCTCTTAACCGCCATTTATTATAAACAACCTTTTAGTTCTGTATTCTTTTTGCAACAACTATAAACCTTCCTTCATCAGCAAAGTAGCTACATGTTGAGAGCATCATAATTTGATCCTCATAAGTAATATCTCTTAGTTTTCCGTAAATCGAAATATCAGATATTTTATGAATAAATTCCTCCATTTGTTCTCTTTCTAAATTACCACAATAATTGTAATACTTAAATAAATTAGGGTTGCCCTCATCTATTTCTGTATGAAAAGCTCCGATTACTTCATAAACCCTATTTTCATTCAAAGTGTTAAAAACTATATATTTATGATTATTTTTGTAATCAATATCCTTGTAATTTTCTAATGTTCCAAACATCGTCTTATTTTTCATATTATGTGCATATATAATAAACGATTTACTTTCTGGAGATAAGCCATCTCCTATAAACGGAGTCCCGCTCAACGAATACTCTTTATCAAAATTTCGTCTAAGATAATAATTCGGATTACCGGGAGTACTCATTACCGGATAATCGATTGGCGTATCTGCAATAGAAATCCATCCAACTAAATCATTATTCGTTTGATATATTTCTTTATAAGGGTTTCGCTCATCTTTGTTTTTTGTTGTAGGCACTACTTCAGCAACGAAATTACCATCTTGTTTATTATCATTGTCTGTGTTTTTTTCTTCAGAAACCCGCTCCCTTAAAATTTCAAATTTCTCTGCTTCTTTCTTATCATTTATCTTTACTTTTACAATTTGAAAAA
This sequence comes from Peptostreptococcus russellii, assembly GCF_900110295.1. Taxonomy (GTDB): domain Bacteria; phylum Bacillota; class Clostridia; order Peptostreptococcales; family Peptostreptococcaceae; genus Peptostreptococcus; species Peptostreptococcus russellii_A. Next base: position 9,549 of record NZ_FODF01000009.1, on the reverse strand, counting down.
CCGAAAAGAATAGTATAGTTATACAAATAAGAATCACTATAATTCTCATAAAATTACTTTTCTTTTGTTTCATTAAAGTATAATAACACCTCCTTTTTCAAAAGTTTTATCTTTATATTAAAAATTTTTTCTCTGTTTCTTCATTTTCTATTATAATATATACTCTCCGCATTGCCAACAAGTTAAATAAGATATTCTTTTGACATATAATTTTCTCATTTTTGCTTGATATATTTTCCAATAAAATTAAGGACTTCTGTATTTAAGTACAGAAAGTCCTCAATAAGGGAATATTTTTTCTTCTGTTTTTTATTTACTTATATAATTGTTCTTATCTTGTTTATCACTATCACTTGTAAGTATGTAGCCTTCTTTTACAACACAGCTCCAAGTAAATTTATTCTAACAGTGCCTTTAACTTGCTTAGGTTTTCATGACCTAAAATGAAATCATCAAAAACTTTTCCTTCATGTAAGCATAGCACTCTCTCACAAGTATTCGCAATAAATTCAATGTCATGTGAAATAATAAAAATTATTTTTTCTCTACTTATTTCTTTTAATATTTGACTGACATGGCGCATATTTTCACCATCTAAACCACTGGTCGGTTCATCAAAAAATACTATTTTTGCCTCATCTATTGTAGCTATTGCAATGCTTACTCGCTGTTTTTGCCCTCCAGATAATGACATTGGATGTTGATTAATACATGCGTCTAAATTCAACTCTTTCAATGATTTTTCTATTTTCTCATTTAGGTCTTTTGACGATTTTTTGCCCAAAAGCATTTCATCATGAACGCTTTCTGTAAATAATTGATAATCTGCATCTTGCATCACAAAATATGAAGTTTTTAGGCATTCTCGAGTGGATAGTTTTTTTCCATTTAATGTTACTTTACCATTTTTGCTTTTTATAATTCCACACAACACTTTTGCCAAAGTTGTTTTCCCAACACCATTCTTGCCAATTATCCCAACAATCCCACAGTTTTCTGAGTCAACCTTTATACTAATGTCTTCTATTATTTTCCTTCCGCCTAATCTAACAGTCAAATTTTCGACTTCATATAATATTTCTTCCGTACCAATCGTCTTATATGAATGGTCAGGTTTTTTTATACTGGATAAATCAAACAGACGCAACCCTCTTTCTTCAATTTCTTCATCTTTCAATAAAAATGCTTTTTCAAATGAAGTTTCGTCTATGATCTCTCCATTCTCCATATAAATTACTCTGTCCACTATGCCATGCAAATAATATAATCTATGTTCAGAGATGATAATTGTCTTCCCCATATCCTTTAACTTTTTAATAACTGTTGCAAGCTGCATAGTTGATCTCATATCCAAATTTGCTGAAGGTTCATCAAAGATATACACCTCTGGATTGACTGCACAGATAGAGGCAATTGCAATCTTTTGTTTTTCTCCACTCGATAATGAAAAAATGCTGCGATTTTTAAGCTCTTCAATCTGAAATAAAGAGAATACTTCATCTACTCTTTCTTTAATAACATCACTTGGAAAGTGTAAATTCTCACAGCCAAATGCACATTCCGAAACAGTTTCTGTTGTGAAAAATTGCGTTCTTGGATCTTGAAAAACTGTTCCCACAAAGCTTGCTAATTCATAACTTTTTAAATCTTTAATACTTCTGCCATTTATCAAAACCTGACCTTTTAATACACCTTCATAGAACTTTGGAATTAAGCCATTTATTGTTCGTGTTAATGTCGTTTTCCCACAACCACTTCTTCCTGTTAGCAAGATAACTTCCCCTTTTAAAATTTTAAGATTAATATTTTTTAAGGAATTTATAGGCACATTATGATATTTAAATGACACATTTTTTAGATTTATTATTTCCATTGAAACCTCCTTTACGCTTGAGATTCAAAAAAACACATAACCCCCGAAAAAATTACAAGCACAATCAAATATATCAAGTCTTTCCAAGTCATCTTTAATTCAATAAGAGAGGTGCGTAATCCAGGCTTTTCAATCCCTCGAACAATCGCTGAAGCCGCTAACTCCTCTGAGATTTTGACAAAACGCATCATTAAAGGAACCAACATATACTCCAACATAGTAATTGGTTTAGTCAAAATATTTTTTATACTCAGCGAAACATTTCTAATCTTCATGGATTGCTTAATGGTTTGAATTTCTTCTGCAATCGTTGGAATAAACCTCAATGTTACCCCTAATGTAATAGTTATACTCTTTGGTAGTTTCATTTTCTCTAAAGCACTGATAAACTGACTTATACTTACTGTTTTTGTCATTAAATAATAATTCCCTAATACAGGCGAAAATTTAAACAATATATAAGCCGTTAAACCAAAAAACTTGCCAATTGATCCTAAGAAACCCAGTAAAACCATGAACAAAAATAAGCAGAACCCATACTGTAACAACCTCTTGACATATAGGAATTTTCTAAAATATGCTAAAATCAATGCCATAAAACACAAATTAATTATAATCCCCAAATTACTTTTAACTGCAAATAACAGAAAGGTCTGTGCGAATGTGTTTAAAATTTTTATCCTTGGATCGATATGAGGCATCATTTTTTTGTCCGATAGAACTAAAGGATCTGTCAATTCATCACTTCCTCTCATTTTTCTAAACTTTAAAAGGCATTGACTACTTCTCGGATTGAGATAAAGTCAATAGCCTTTTAAAATGACAGATTATTTAAATCATTCCTGCTTTTTCAAAATGTTTTCTTAATATTTTTTTGCCAACTGCTGCCCCCAGTAAAGAAGCAATCACTAACGCTACTGCTGATGTAATCCCCAGATAAGATCTTGCAACATCTACAAGGGTATTCACATAACTCATGTCTGTACCTGTTACTCCTCCTGTCGCTTGTTTGATGTACCAATCAGTAAAAACATAAATCGGGGCAATATCTCCGGCATAAAACCCGATCATTAGGACAAGATACGCCAATACCATTTTTTTATAACTTTTATACCCATCCAAAGATACAATGATTTCTGCAATAATACCAAAAACAATCATCGTAATGAGTAGCGTTTGTGCTCCCATTAAACCTAACAATATTCCCATAATAACAGAGGGAATTAGAAAAGTTCCTTTTTTCCTAATTTTTACTGCTAACAACATATATAGTGGTGCACATATAAACGAAAATATCGCAGGATAAAACAAATATACCGCTGGTGTTATTCCAGTGACCATCATCAGGAACATCATCAACGCAAACATGAGAGCACTAAAAATTCCCATTAAAACAAAATCTTTTATCTCAAGTGTATTTTTCATAGTTTTCCTCTTTTCTTTATAAAAATATCATATCTTTCATTACTTAATTCATTTTCGAGTCATTTATCATTTTTCTATAGGTTATTGATCTTTCAAGCAGTTCGTCATCTTTCCCAATCGCCTCAATTTTACCATTATCAAGCAAAACAATTTTGTCCGCACTTCGAATTGTTCTCATTCGGTGGGCTATTACAATGACCGTTTTTTGCTTAATCAGCTCAGATAGAGCTTCTTGAATAAGGCTTTCATTTTCCACATCTAAAGATGCTGTTGCTTCATCCATTAAGATAATTGGAGCATCCTTAAGAAGTGCTCTTGCAATTGAAATTCGTTGCCTTTCTCCTCCCGATAATCTTTCTCCATTTTCACCTATAATTGTATCAATTCCATTTGGCATTTTTTTAATAAATTCATTACATCTTGCTATTTCAGCCACTCGTAGAATTTCAGCATCTGTCGCTTGTTTTTTACCAATGCGTATATTGTCTTTTATACTTGCATTGAACAACACGACATCTTGAAAAACAATGGAAAAATTCTTTAGTAATGTTTCAGGGTCTACTTTACGAATATCTTCCCCTCCCAAAAAAATTGTTCCTTCATTGATGTCCCAAAACCTTGCAGCAAGTTTTGTAAGAGTGGTTTTCCCACTTCCTGATGCGCCAATAAGTGCTGTTACTTCTCCTTGTTTAGCTGTAAAATTCACATTCTTAATAACCGAGTAATCTTCATAACCAAAAGAAACATTTTTAAACTCAATATCATAATTTTGGGGAGAAAAATCTGTTTTCCCCTCTTGAATTGGCATTGTCTTTATTTCTTTTATTCTGCCTACAACACTATCCAACATATCAATCATGCCCATAAAGGCAATGATCCCCTCAATTGGAAGATAGATACTTGCGGTCATAATTAGAAATACAATATATACCAAAATACTGATTTCTCCCACAAAAAGCATTTGTGCACCTGTAACTGCAACCGTCACTAACCCCATTTTCAAAAGTATTCCGGAAAAAGCTACTGCAACATTGGTTACAATTTCGACATTTCCCTTTAGTTTTGTACTTTTGTGTAGTTTTTCAAAAAATTGTTTTTGTGCCTTTTCCTCTAAGTTATACGACTTTATTTCCTGAATCTGTTCGATTTTTTCTTGAAGATCATCAAGCACCTCTCTATTTTTTTCTATCCATTTTTCATTGTTTTTTTTTCGTTTATTTTTAGATAAAAAGAAAATTAAAAGAGAAACAGGAATGACCCACAATGCTGCTAACCCAAGTTTTAAATTATAGCTAAGAATTAAAATGGAAATAATCGCTGTTGAAATCGCCGTAGCATATATTTGAGGAACAGCATGAGAAAAAATTTCTTCATACAGTGACATATCGCCCATCATCGTAGCAGCTAAATCCGAGGTATTGCGTTTTCCAAAATAGGACAATGGTAATTTTTTAAGTCTGTTTGCAATATCCACTCGAACAGTAGCACTTTCACTATACACATTGGTGTACAAGCGAGTGTAATCCCATCTGGCAACAAAAAACATTGCCAGTAACATCACCAAGATAAGAAATACATAGTGTTGTGGTGTTAATGGTATGGATCCCTCTGTTCCATCGATATCGCTTAGAAATTGAAAGATAAACATGAAAGCGATAATTGGTGGGAACATTTTTGTCAAGTTTAAAAGTGTATGAGAAAAAATAGCTTTTGTTAGATTATTTGCTCCAGTCTCTGACATGGCATACTTTTTCATAAAATGCTTAATCATTTTTACCTCCAATCTTCCAGTTCACTGACCTTTGGTATTCCTCCCAAAGCGATTTATATACACCTTGTTTTCCCAAAAGTTCTTCGTGCTTTCCTTCTTCTGCAATTTGTCCATCTTCAATGACAAGGATTTTATCTGCGTCTATCACCGTTGAAAGTCGATGTGCAATCATCAAAGTGGTTTTGTTTTTGGCTAATTTTTTAAAAGATTCCTGTATAATGTGTTCATTCTCAGGATCTGCAAAAGCTGTTGCCTCATCTAAGATTACATAGTCAGCATCTTTCAAAAAAGCTCTGGCAATTACAAGACGCTGCGCTTCTCCTCCTGAAAAGTAAGTGCCTGTTGAACCATAAACCGTTTTTAGCCCATCTTTTAAATTTTCTACAAATTCCTTTGCTCCTGCATCAGAAAGTGCCTGTTCAATCTCTTTATCCGTCGCATCTTCCTTTCCTATTAGGAGATTTTTTCTCAAGCTCATTTTAAAAAGTCGGGCATTTTGAAATACAAATGAAATTTTCTGCATAAGAGAAATTTTGTCATATTCTTTTATATCATTCCCACCAAGTAAAATTTTTCCTTCATCAGCATCGTAAAACCTCGCCGCAAGGCGGGCGATCGTTGTCTTTCCACCCCCAGAGCGTCCCACTAAAGCGACCGTCTCGCCTTTATTTACTTTAAAAGAAATATTGTCTAATACTTTTTCATTTCCATAAGAAAAAGAGACATTTTTAAACTCAATCCCACCAGTTGATTGTTTTTCCTTTCCATAAGTCATTTCCTCATAATCAAGGGCGTCTTCTATTTTGTTAAGAGCCAGTTCTGCAAAATAAAGATACTGACCGATAGTTGCAGAGCGCATAATAAGTACTCCAAAAATCGGTCCGATTAAAAAATAGATAACCGAATTTGCAACAACGCCATGAGGACTTTCTCCTGTCGCAATAATATACAGAGCAACAGGAACAAGAAAGAAAGCTGTCGATCCAGAAGTTGCTTCAAACATAGACATTTTATTTCTGTAGCCCATAATCATTTTCAATACACTGTCTTTCATGGTGTTAATAGCGTCGTAAAGACGCTTAAAACTTTCCACGCTTTGCCCAAAAGTTTTTACCACTGGAATTCCTCTAACATATTCAACTGTCTCGGCAGATAAAATATTAATATGTTCATAATATTCTTCTCTATTTTTCTTTCCCTCAGAGGTCATCATTGTTGCCATAAAAATGAAACCAATAAAAACAGGGACAAGGCTTGCCAAACCTAATCTCCAATCAAATAAAAACAGAAATACCACGATTACGATTGGAGAAACAAAGGTTGAAGCAATGTCTGGAAGTTGATGAGCTAAAATATTATGCGTTTCAGCCGCACCCCCTATAATAATCCCACGAAGTTTTCCACTTTCTTTATTTGTAAAATATCCCAATGGCTTTTTCAGTAATCTTTCTACACTAATCTTTATTAAATTATCCTCAACCTCAAATGCAAAAAGATGGGATAAGATACCTGCAAACACATAGAGACAAAGTCCAATGCAAGGAAGGATTGTTGCATATAGAATATTCTCTTTAATCATTATAGCAGTCAGATTTTCATCCAATATCATCATCCTTACAATTTTATGAATATACCACATGGGCATTAGCAACAGAATTCCTGAAATAGCCGAAAAAAACATCGCTAAAAAAAGTATATATTTTTTATCTCCGGCATAAGGCATTATTCTTTTTAAAACAGGTGTTTTCTTTTCCTTTTTCATTTTATCCCTCTCTTTCTATGTAAAAATAATGCTAAAATCTTAAAAAATACAGAATAACTATTATTATTCCAATTAGACAACTTTCAATCGCTTTTCTTTCTACTTAGTCCTTATTTTAATCATTTTTATTGTATCATCTCTCTTGTTATGTTACAATAAGAATACAAGTTTAAAGTCTAAAAGGGATAATGTCTAATTGGGATATTTTATGACAATAAAGGTGGGGATATTTATGATAAATTACTACGAATTCGTTAAAAACTATTTAGAAGCAGACTCTTGTATGGAAAATCCCAAATACTGTAATCTTGGAACTACTTTCTGTGTTTGTAGAGAAGAAGTTGAAGGTTGTTATTGGTTTTATGAGACAAATTTGTTCATTGTTGAGATACATGATTTTTTTATAAAAAAAGAACTTGTTCATTCTGCAACCCCTAATATGAATCAATTTATGTCCTTTTCCTCTTCTTATATAATCACTGGTAATGGCGAGAGTTTCAACCCTTATCAAACATTATCAGCAAATTCGTTGTATATTGTTGATATAGAAAACATGCATAAAGATTATAAATTTCTGTTACACAACAACTTTCCCTATTTAAGTGTTGGGATTAGCTTCAAAAAAGAAATGATTGAAGAATATCTTTCTTCTTTAAAGAAAGAGCAGAATATTTCTTATTCAGATATATTTACCTCTATCAATCCTTCCGTTGTAAAATCCTTTGCGCCATTAGCAAGAGAGATCTTAAATTGTAAAATGGCGTCTCCTGCCGCAGAATTATTTTTTGAAGCAAAAGCAAAAGAATGGCTTAGCTTAACCATTAATGCTTTTTTCAATAACAGAAATATCACGATTTCAAAAGACGATGATCAAGCATTAATGGATGTGGCAAAATATCTTGATGATCATTATGCAATTGATGTTGCGCAAGATACTCTTGAAAAAATCGCCTCCATGAGTGGTACAAAACTGAAAAAATTATTTAAACAAAAATATCAGGTCAGCATCACAGAATATTCCCAAAGAAGACGCATGAATATAGCAGAAACTCTATTGCTTAATTCACCGCTTAGCATTAAAGAGATTTCTGAATCCGTAGGTTATTCTTCCCATAGTAAATTCAGTTCTTATTTTAAAAAAGTTAAAGGAATTTATCCTCGTGATGTTAGAAAACTCGCAAAAAAAGGAAACTGTACCATAGAATGTGATAAATGTAAAAACAACTTTGATTAAACTTTTTATATATCTAAATGAGCAGTGCATCTTAAAGATACACTGCTCGTCATTTTTTCTAAAAATCTTCAATTAGCCTTCTTAACTTTTCAAGAATCTTATTTCTTTTCTTAATAAGTGCAGGATGAGAAATACCTTTGAATTTGGCAACTGAACGAACAGTTTCATCCATAAAATATAATCTTATTATTATATCCTTTTCTTCTTCACTTAACTTTGATATCGCTTTTCTTGTAGTTTCAATCATAGAATGTGTTACCACAATTTTTTCTACATCAATGCTATTGTCTTGAAGATTATCTTCAAAATGTCCGTCATGATTTAATTCTGAAAAAAGTATTAATTTATTTTTTCTATCCAATTTTCTAAGATATTTTTCATGCTCAATGCTTTTCCAATAAGTTTTATATACTTCTTCATTTACAGAAATTTTCTTCCCTTTGACATATAAATAGAATTCTTTTTTGCTCATTGTATAATCCTCCTTTTTCGTTTTCCGTTTTAAAAAACAAAAAAGGAGGACTCCTACACAACGGCGTAAAAAGTCCTCCTAAAGGTACAATATTAAATTGTATCAATCTTGTTATTGCTATATTAAGTTGTATTTTTTCATGTCCTAAACGGATATCGCTTTACCATTGTTACCTTTTTCATAGTACCTCCCAAACATTCTATATCTACACTCTTCATATAAACTAACTATAGTAATCTTTGAGGGTGCAAATAACAAGATATTAGGACACATTGTTTTTTAGGTATAACAAACCTTACCTGTCACTATACATTAGTGTAATTACTAATGATTTATGATTATTAATTAATCTTGTTCATTCCCCTCTTCTTTTCTTTTTTTGATACCAAGAAGTAGTAATATGCTTGCAGCTAACGATGCTAAAATCCCATACAAACCAGTTTGAGATTCATCACCAGTTTTTGGTAAATTCCCAAGCTTATTAACAGAGTTATTCGATTTCTTTACATCAATTTTCCCTGCGTTATTATTTGGATTCTGTGAACTTGAGGTATTATCATTGTCGTTTGCTTTATTTGAATTCACATCATCCTTACCTGTATTTGAATTATTAGGGTCAGAGCTATTTCCCGTATTGTCAGGATTGTTAGTATCAGACGAACCGGAATTATTTCCTGTATTAGATGTATCAGTTGAACCCGTATCGGAGTTATTTTTTGGAATTGAATTAGGGTCTTTTGGATTAGAACCTTTTTCATTTTCTTCTGTATCTGGAATTCCGTCTCCATCATCGTCAGTATCTGTGATGTCTGGTGTTCCATCTCCATCTGTATCCCTTTGCACTGTGACTACAAATGTTTTTCTTGTTGTTGCTCCATCTTTTTCTGCTTTCACTGTTATCGTGATATCTTTTGTTTCTTCTGCTCCATTCCAGTCTACACTCGGTGTTCCTTGAATTGTTCCATCTTCAAAGCTTAATCCATCTCCTAAGCCTTCTACTGTTACTGTTGAA
>NZ_FODF01000029.1 GCF_900110295.1 Peptostreptococcus russellii | reverse complement strand
AAATAAATCCCTTCGTAAAAGTAGAAACTGAGAATATAAAAGTAACAGAGAGAAACGTTGGAAAAATAATAGAAAATGAAAATATAATAGTTGAGGCATTTGATGATGCAAAAAGTAAGGCTATGCTTGTAAATGAAGTTCTAGAAAAACATAGCGGGAAAACGATTGTGTCTGCATCTGGTATGGCAGGACTAGAGGATTCTAACAATATAAAAACAAAAAGAATAATGAAAAATCTATATATATCTGGTGATGGATATACAGATTTTGAAGAATATAGTGGAATAATGGCTCCAAGAGTAATGATTTGTGCAGGTCATCAGGCAAATACTGTTTTAAGGATAATATTGGAAAAAGAAGATTAGATTTTTATTAAAAAATTTGCTTTTTAACTTATGTAGATAGCAATTTGTTGGCAAAGTTTTAATAGGAAAAAATATAAAAATATAAATACATGGAGGTAATTACTATGAACAATGATAAGTTAATAATAGCTGGAAGAGAGTTTGATTCACGTTTTATATTGGGATCAGGCAAATATTCCCTTGAATTAATAGAAAGTGCAATAAAGGATGCTGGAGCAGAAATGATAACACTGGCTCTTAGAAGAGCTGTTTCAGGAAAGGTAGAAAATATATTAGACTATATTCCTGAAGGAGTAACACTAATTCCTAATACCTCTGGCGCAAGAAATGCTGAAGAAGCTGTAAGAATTGCAAGATTATCTAGAGAATGTGGATGTGGAGATTTTATAAAGATCGAAGTTATAAGAGATTCAAAGTATCTTTTACCAGATAACCAAGAGACTATAAAAGCAACTGAAATACTTGCAAAGGAAGGGTTCATAGTAATGCCGTATATGTATCCAGATTTAAATGTAGCAAGGGATTTAAAAGAGGCTGGTGCAGCATGTATTATGCCTTTAGCTTCTCCAATAGGATCTAATAAAGGACTTGCAGCTAAGGAGTTTATACAAATATTAATAGATGAAATAGATCTTCCAATAATAGTAGATGCAGGAATCGGAAGACCTTCACAAGCCTGTGAAGCTATGGAGATGGGAGCAGCAGCTGTAATGGCAAATACAGCAATTGCAACAGCTGGAGATATACCTCTTATGGCAGAAGCCTTTAAAAGTGCGGTAGAAGCTGGTAGAAAGGCATATCTAGCAAAATTAGGAAGAGTAATTTCTAAAGGTGCAGTTGCGTCTTCACCATTAACAGGATTTTTACAGGACTAAGGAGGTATAAAAATGATAAAAATAGACCATATGGAATATATGAAAGATATGGAGATAATAGATGAAACAATAAGACATAAAGTAATAGATGAAATGGATAATTACGATTACTCTTTATTTACAGCTAGAGATGTTAGGGAAGCCTTGTCCAAAGAGAATCTTTCTATAAAGGATTTTCAGGCACTTCTATCTCCAGTGGCAGAAGGCTTCTTAGAAGAAATGGCACAGAGAGCTCAAAGTGAAACAAGAAAGCATTTTGGAAATACAGTTTATATGTTTACACCTTTATATATATCAAACTACTGTGAAAACTATTGTATATATTGTGGTTTTAATTCTCATAACAAGATAAAGAGATCAAAACTAAACCTTGAGCAAATAGAAAAAGAGATGCAGGCAATAGCTCAAACAGGACTTCAAGAGATTCTAATATTAACTGGTGAAAGTAGAAAGCATTCAGATATAAAATATATAGGTGAGGCTTGTAGACTTGCTACAAAGTATTTCAAAGTAGTTGGAATAGAAATATATCCTGCAAACTCAGACGAATATGAATATTTAAATTCCTGTGGTGTAGATTATGTTACAGTATTTCAGGAAACATATAATTCAGATAAATATGAAACACTTCATTTAGCAGGTCACAAAAGAATATTCCCATATAGATTAAATACTCAAGAAAGAGCTCTTATGGGTGGTATGAGAGGTGTAGGATTTGCTGCACTTTTGGGACTTGATGATTTTAGAAAAGATGCTTTTGCAACTGGATATCATGCATATCTTATACAACAGAAATATCCTCATGCAGAGATAGCAATATCTTGTCCAAGATTGAGACCTATAATAAATAATGATAAAATAAATCCAAAAGATGTCCATGAAACACAACTTTTACAAATAATATGTGCATATAGAATATTTCTTCCATTTGCAAGTATTACAGTATCTACAAGAGAAAGAGCTGGATTTAGAGACAACATTATAAAGATAGCTGCAACAAAAATCTCAGCAGGAGTAAGTACAGGAATAGGTAGCCATTCAGATGATGTTAAAGAAGAAAAAGGTGATGAACAGTTTGAAATATCTGATCCTAGAAGTGTTGATGAGGTATTTGAAGCCATTAAAAATACTGGACTTCAGCCAGTAATGAGCGATTATATTAACCTTGCAATCAAGGAGTAAAAAATATTGTTAAAAACTGTGATTACTACAGTATTATAACTTTACGAAACAGGGGATGAGAAAAATGATAAGATTAAAGATAATTACAAATAGAAAACTATGTATAAATAGCCTAGATGATACTCTTGAAAAAGTTCTTAAAGCCTATACTTATAATTTGAATTATACTAATAGGCAGGAGTGTAATAGTTTGTCAAATACCCTAAAGCAAAATTCAGAGATAGAATCTTACCTCAAAGATTTTCAAATAGAATCAATAGTTCTTCGCGAAAAAGATATCTCTGAAAAGGACTATGAAAAACTCTATGTTTCAATAAAAAATATTTCTTCAAAATATAATATAGCTATTTTTTCTCATTCAAACTGGAAAAGTAAAGTGATAGAGGAGGGTGGATTAATCCACCTTCCACTTTATATTCTTGAAGAAATGAATAGCGATAAAAATAGTAGAGAGAGATTTTTTGAAAAATATAGGGAAATTGGCGTTTCTATACATAGTGTAAAGGAAGGAATATATGCAGAAAAAATAGGGGCAACATATTTAACCTTTGGTCATGTATTTGAAACTGAATGTAAAAAGGGATTAAAGGCTAGAGGACTAATGGCTCTAAGGGATGTTTGTAAGTCTGTAAGCATACCTGTTTACGCAATAGGTGGAATAAATAATAAAAATGCCCAGATGGCAATGGATTGTGGTGCATATGGTGTATGTATAATGTCAGGCATAATGAGATTACAGACAGAAACTATTATTAAGTAGAAACTAAAATAGGATTAATATATATTATTAAAGTAAAAATAAAAGAAGTATAAGCTTATTTTTTAAGAAAAACATCAATAGATACAAAATAAAAAACGATGTATTGCAAAAAACTCTATTATTTGATAATCTATAGTGTATAGATAAATAATATAATATATATAGAAACTAATTTAAACACTTGGTTTTAAGCTATAATATATAGAAATATTATATTTTCATGGTAAATATGTTTGTAGAGAGCTTTATATAATAATAGATGAAAGAGTGATATTGTGAATAGAGAAGATTTTTTTATGAAGGAAGCCATTGCAGAAGCAAAAAAGGCATATGCATTGAAAGAAACCCCCATCGGGGCTGTAATAGTTTATAAGGATAAGATAGTCGGAAGAGGTTTTAATAGAATAGAAATAACAAATGATTCAACTAATCATGCTGAAGTAGTTGCGATAAAAGATGCTGCAAAAAATCTCGACAGATGGAGACTTTTTGACTGTGAGATGTATGTAACTATGGAGCCATGTTTTATGTGTACTGGAGCAATAGTAAATTCTAGAATTAAGAAGGTTTATATTGGAGCTAGACACACAAAGAATGAAATAGTAGATAAGCATAATGATTTTCAGCATGAATTTCTAATAGACAATAAGGTTGAGACTATATATGAAATAAGAGAAGAAGAATGTTCAAAAATATTAAGTGATTTCTTTAGAGAAAGAAGAGAAGAAAAAAAATTAAAATCACAGAGTATATAAGTAGCCATATATTAAATATTGGATAATAAGGAATAGAAAACAATATTTATTATCTTATGAATTATCATTAAAATTGTATATCAGATATTAAAATTAAAAAAAACACCTATATAGTTTACGAAAATACCAATTTTATGTTATCATACATAAGTGTGGTAAAAATAGAGCTTATAAACACCATATTATTATAAATGGAGAGGTGTCCGAGTGGCTTAAGGGGCTCGCCTGGAAAGCGAGTGTGCGGGAAACTGTACCGAGGGTTCAAATCCCTCTCTCTCCGCCAAAATGATAGAATAAATATTTATATATTAAGCGGCTTTATAGCCGTTTTTTCTTTAATTGCTACTTAAGAGTTATAATAGAAGTATATATAATATTTAGTGAAGATACAAATAATAAAATCAGAATTTTGTTGAATAAAGTCCAAGTATATGGTATTATTATGTGTATGATTAATTAAAAGAACATTTACATAGTTTCAATTTTATTAACTTAGATTGAAATTATATATGTTTTACTACAAATTAGGTTATAATTTTGCTGTACTAGATGGAGAGTTAGCGGTGCTCTGTAACCCACAATCCGCTTTAGTGGGGTTGAATCCCATCTGGAGGCAAATTGTTTTTGATGCAGTCCTATGCAAGTAGTGTTGATATATGGGTCCTAAGCAATGGAAACTCATGAAGTCCGTCAGGTTCGGAAGAAAGCAGCGGTAAGTGATCATTTTCATGTGCCTTAGGGAAGCCTGTAAGGAGCCAACTACATAGGCAACGGTTGGGGACATTTGTCGATAGATGGTGTACAGCTTAAACATATAAATTCACAATCCCGGTTAACGGGATTATTTTTTTTGGAGGGATATAATGCACAAAGCTTTGTATAGGGAGTACAGACCTCTCGTATTTGATGATGTAATAGGTCAGGAACATATAATAAGAACCCTGAAAAATCAGATAAAAAATAATAATTTAAGTCACGCATACCTTTTCTGTGGAACGAGAGGAACAGGTAAGACAACTACGGCTAAGATATTATCAAGAGCTGTAAACTGTACATCAAAAGACAAAGAAGTACCATGCAATGAATGTGAAATGTGCACTGGAATACTTGATGGTTCCAATCTTGACGTAATAGAGATAGATGCCGCTTCAAATAATAGTGTTGACGATATCAGAGAATTAAGAGATACGGTAAAGTATACTCCAAATAGCTCTAAATATAAGGTATATATAATAGATGAAGTTCATATGCTGTCACAAGGTGCTTTTAATGCTTTGTTAAAGACGTTGGAAGAACCACCATCATATGTAATTTTTATACTTGCAACAACAGAGCCAAATAAGATACCAGCCACAATTCTTTCGAGATGTCAGAGATTTGATTTTAAAAGAGTATCAATAGAAACTCTTATGGATAGAATGAGATCTATCTGCGAAAAAGAAAAGCTGGAAATAGATGAAGATGCTCTTAGAATAATAGCTAGAAATGGTCAGGGATCTGTTAGAGATGCCTTGAGTATTTTGGACAAGTGTATAGCCTTTAGTTCTGAAAAGCTTACAGCGGAAAATGTATTAGATCTTTTAGGATCAGCAGACCCGTCACAGTTATTTGACTTTGCAAAGGCAATTTTGGATTCAGATATACAAAAATCCATGAAATTAATAGATGACTATTATATGTGGGGTAAAGATTTAAAGATTTTAGTTCAAGATACAACATTATTCTTTAGAAGTTTGATGATGGTGAAAATATTTAATAAAGCTGACGAGTTTATGGATTTGACAGAAGAGTATATAGAAAAGATGATTAATCTTTCTAAAGAAGTTGAAATGAGTGAAATAATTAGAATACTAGGAATTCTTTCCGAACTTTCAAATAACCTTAAGTACTCTACAAACCAAAGAATAACTTTGGAAGTGTATATAATGAAACTTTCTTCACCTTCTACTGACTCAAGTGAAGAGGCAATAGTAAAGAGATTAGAAAATATAGAAAAGATAATAGAAGATGGAAAGATAAATATAAGATCTAATGTGATTGTGCCAAACAATATGGTAGATTCAAGAGAGTTTGCTTCAGCATCTCTTTCACAGGACAAGCAAGTAAACGCAGTTAAAGCAGAAAGTAAAGAAAAAGTTATGTCTAAAGAAGTCGATGTAATGGATGATGAAGACCTTCAAGATATAAAAAAGGACTGGGGAAAGCTTATGGACAAGATGAAGGCAGATAAAAAAACACCTTTAAGGGCTTTTTTATCTGAAAATAGAGGCTTGAGATATAAAAATGAGATACTATATGTAATAATACACGAAGGTCTAGCCTTTTCATTAGATAGATTGAACGAAGAAGAAAACTACAATTATATAAAAGATGCTATGCAGAAAGTATTTGGACTAAAAATAGAGCCTAGATTTATACTTGAAAAAGATATAGATACAATGGATTTTAATGACAATAGTAAAATAAAAGACAATGAAGAAGATGAATCTGTAAAGTTATTAAAGGATAGATTGGGAGATAATTTAATAATAGAAGATGAATAATTCATATTATTAAAAGGTATTTAAAAGTAAGAAAATTTTCATATAGATTTTCGAAAAGAGAGGCTTTTTTAAAGTATAAAGTTTTAATAAAAGTTGCGGATGCTATGTATTTAGGGTAAAATATATAGGAATATAATTTTAAGAATAAACTATGAAATAATAATATAAATAGGAGGAATTAACATGGCAAAAAAAGGCGGATTCGGCGGAGGTATGCCGGGTGGAATGAATATGAATAATCTTTTAAAGCAGGCACAGAAAATGCAGGCAGATATGCAAAAGCAGCAGGAAGAATTAGAGTCTAAGGAAGTTGAAGCTTCTGTTGGCGGTGGGGCTGTAGTAGTTAAGATGAATGGTAAAAAGGAATTA
This sequence comes from Peptostreptococcus russellii, assembly GCF_900110295.1. GTDB lineage: Bacteria > Bacillota > Clostridia > Peptostreptococcales > Peptostreptococcaceae > Peptostreptococcus > Peptostreptococcus russellii_A. The sequence continues at coordinate 4,273 of NZ_FODF01000029.1, read as the reverse complement.
GTAGACATAGCTATAAAGCCAGAAGTTCTAGATCCAGATGATGTTGAAATGCTTCAGGATTTAGTTTTAAGTGCTGTAAATCAGGCTATAAATGAAGTAGATGAATTACAAAAATCTCAGATGAGTAAACTTACAGGAGGAATGAATTTACCGTTTTAATAGCGGAAAATTCATTTGATTTAAATGGAAAATTATAGTGAACCTATAGATAGATTGATAAATGAGTTTTCAAAACTACCTGGAATAGGAAGAAAAACAGCTCAGAGATTGGCTTTTCATGTAATTAATATGAATCCAGATGATGTAAGCAGTCTATCTAAGGCATTAATGGATGTAAAAAGAGAAATAAAGTACTGCAAGGTATGTTGTAATATTTCTGATTCAGACATCTGTTCAATATGTGCAAATGGTCATAGAGATTCATCTACTATATGTGTAGTTGAGGATCCAAGAGATGTAGCGGCCATGGAAAGAACAAAAGATTACAATGGAAAGTATCATGTTTTAAATGGCGTAATATCACCAATGGATGGAATAGGTCCAGATATGCTGAATATAAAAGAGTTAATATCAAGACTTGGTGATGGAAGTATAAAAGAAATTATAATGGCTACAAATCCGACTATTGAAGGTGAGGCAACAGCTATGTATATATCTCGTCTTGTGAAACCTATGGGTATTAAGGTAACTAGAATAGCCCATGGACTTCCAGTAGGAGGAGATTTAGAATATGCCGATGATGTAACAATTTCCAAGGCATTGGAAGGAAGAAGAGAAATATAAATCAGAGGTGAAAAAAATGGATGGTTACGATGAAAACAAGGCAATGGATCTTCTAACAAAAAAGAGACATAATAAAAAGAAAATAAATGCAAAGAAAAAAACATCTAGATACAAAAGGGTCAATGACAATAGCGTATATAGAAACAATGCAAGACATTTTCAATATGATTACGAAGAAGATTATTATGAACCACCAATTCCAACTGAATAGTATAAAATTGTAATAAAGCGCTGATAAGCTAGTTTAAGCTAATCGGCGTTTTTTTATTGAAAAAAATAAATAAAAGGGTAGAAAATATATAAAAAAATATTAATTTTCTAAATATATTGACAAAATCTACTATCTTTAATATATTTTAATTATAGAATCAAATAAAAATCATATTAATAAATATGAGAAAGTATCATTAAAGAATCATTCTACAAGGTAAAATTATTTATTTCAAGACTCGTATTTTAAGTTTATTAGGGGGGCGTATGAAAAAAATATTTAAAAAATCAATTTTAGTAGCATTTGCATTAATTATTTCATTGGCTGGTATGTCATATGCTGAATACGACGATTCAGACTATAGAGTTGCCAGAATAGCTGGGCGAGATAGGTATGATACAGCAATAAAAGTAGATAAAGATTGTTCTCAAAAGATGAGAAGTAATGTTGCTGTAATATCTAATGGAGAACAATTTAAAAAGTCACTTTATGCTAGTTATCTAGCATCTTCTATAGATGCCCATTTCTATCCTACAGTAAAGGGCTATATTTCTAAAGCAATATTAAATGAAATTTTGAGCAATAATGTTAAAAAAGTTTATATAGTAGGAGATTATAATGATCTAAGTAAAAGTATAGATAATACACTTTTATCAAAAAACATATATGTAAAAAGGTTTACTGAAAATAGAGGTTTAGACGAAGCTATAAATCTTGAAATATATAGTTTAATTGGTAAAAACTTTTACGGAGATGTAGTGATGGATATTGTAATAAATGATGATAAGTATCCTGATCTAATAGCATCACTTCCCTTTGCTTCGAGATTATCTAGAAAAGGATTACATCTGTATGACTATAAACAACTAGTCTATGGAGAAGATAATAGATTAGAAGATGCTCACTTTATAATAGGTGGATTTAATTCAGTGCCAAGAACAGTGAGAACATTTTCAGGTGATAGTGAATTAGGTTTAAATTACAGAACTAATGAAGAAGGAGATATTATTTGGAAATATAGTGGAAGGCTTGCAGGAGAAGATAGATATGAAACTGCTATAGAAATTGCAAGAGCAAATTATCCTATATTTGAGCAAGATATAGATACGGTAGTAATAGTAGATGGAGACGGCTATGCAGACGCACTTTCATCTAGTAAGGAAGCCATGTTACATTCAGGGGTAATCCTTCTTACAGAAAGTAATAAGCTAAATGAAAAAACAAAAAAATTTATCAAGGATAATAATATAAAAAATATAATAATAGTTGGTGGAGAAAGGTCAGTTTCTAAGGATGTAGAAGAGGAGTTAAAATCTCTTTAAGATTAAAATATAAAAATGGCGCAACAGCAATTGCTGTTGCGCTCAACTATTATTTATAAAATTTAAAAATTCCTAGAAAATAAAGGACATTATTGAGTTCTTTATTAATCTTCCACTATGATCAATTTTTTCAAGAAAAGTCTTTTTATTATCCAAAGCAGAGTAGTCAACCTTGTATTTATCAAAAATTTCAAGCGAAAGCTTTGCGATGTTTTCTGATGAATTAGCTTTTCTTATAAGTTTAATATTTTCCTTCATTCTTTCCAGTCTTTCAGGATTGTCTATTAAAACCTTAATAACAGATTTTATAGAGAATTTTTTAGTAGTTCTAATTGCAACTCCACAGTTAGTAAGAAAATCAAGATTTTCTCCTTCTTGTCCAGGTATAAAATAAGGTATAACCATAGGAACATCTTTAAGAAGGGCTTCAGTGGTAGTTAAACCACCTGGCTTTGTAACCAAGATATCAATAGCTGGAAGAATATCGTTCATAATATTTGTAAATCCTATAATTTTAATATTTATATTGCTGTTATATTCCTTAACTCTTTCTTCAAGACTTGACTTTAATGCAGAGTTTCTTCCTGTAATAACTAGGATTTGAAAATCTCTTTCTATTTCTGCAAGTTCATCAAGAGTTCCTTTAATATTACCAGCTCCAAAACTTCCTCCCATTAGAAGAACTGTTCTTTTTTCTGGGTCAAGCCCTAATTCTTTTAGAACTTCTTCTTTAGGTCTATTTTTCATAAAAGATTTTTCAACAGGGATTCCAAAAGGTTTAATTTTTTCTTCTGGTATTCCGTCTTCTATTAAAAGCTCTTTTACATACTCATCTCCACATATGTAAAAATCTATTTCATCTTGAAGATATGTTGAGTGGGCAGTGTAGTCTGTAAGAACAGATACAAGTGGTGGAAATGTATATATTTCCTCCTCTGACTTTGCTACAAATTCATCAAATTCTTCTTCAAGTTCTTCGCCCTTAGCACCTTTTTTTAACTTACTTAGTGCTACAAGAGGGAAGGCATGTGTTCCTATAATAAGATCAGGACGTTCTTCTGCAATCATCTTTTTAAATTTTCTCGCCATAGCTATAGAAAGAGGATTGTTTTTAAATTCATTTAAAGAGAAAAATTTCATATCTGATAGTCTATACATCTTTCCATAAGCTGTAGGAGTATATTTTGCAGACATTTCGTATCCCTCTGAAATAACCTTATCTACAGTCTGGTTTACAAGTTTAAAACTATCAATTACCTTGCATTTTATTTCCTCGTCATGATAAGTTCTTTTTTCAATTTCTTCAACAATTGCTTTGGCTGCTCTATTGTGACCTCCACCTGTTGAAGCGGTCATTATTAATACTTTTTTCATATGAATTGGCTTAAAGCCGCCTCCTTTCTTTTAAATAATATATATAATAAAAAGATAAAAATTCATTTAACTGACAATAAATCAGTGTATTTTCAATAATTCATATTAGATTATAGAGCAAAAAAGGGACAAATAAAAGCATATTAGGTGAAAACTAATAGAATCTTAAGATATTCTTAATAACTGTTACTGTACATTTAAGAATTAATAAGTTATAATAAGAACATAGTTTTGATTTTTTCTCTATAAAAACATTGAAAAAGCTTGTTTTTTTGTAAAAAATAAAAAAAACTTAAAAAAAATCATAAATTCTATTGACATTTATCTGGTACTTTGGTATTATAATACTTGTCCAAAGGACAGCGGTTAAAAAAACTGCAAAGTTACTTGAAAAAGAGTCATGACGGCTCATTGGTCAAGTGGTTAAGACTCCGCCCTCTCACGGCGGCAACAGGGGTTCGAATCCCCTATGAGTCATAATTTAATATGCGGGTGTAGCTCAATGGTAGAGTTCTGGCCTTCCAAGCCAGCTGTGAGGGTTCGATCCCCTTCACCCGCTCCAATATATGTGGGAGTATAGCTC
>NZ_FODF01000028.1 GCF_900110295.1 Peptostreptococcus russellii | reverse complement strand
TTTTTTTTCTGTATATCGATAAAAAAAATTTTTAAAAAAATCTATTTTTTATTGTTTTTTACGGTGTTTTTGTCACACTTGTGGATTAATTATTTATAGAAAAATACAGAAAAACAGTCTTTTTATGTAGAAAAACCTTTAAAATACTGTTTTTTAAACTAAAAATTTTCGCTTAAGCGAAATTTTATAATATAAAATAAAGAATATATAGGATCAAAATAGATAATATTTTTATGCACAAGATAGCCATAAAATGTCCACATGAAAAATAGCTATAATTCAATGATAACACACTTTACTAACAAAAAAGTGGACAAAATTAACCACAGCTTTTCTAAAATATCTAAAAAAAGTTAAAAATGGATTCTTATGGTGGATAAATCTATAGGAAAAATTGCTAAAAACAGACAAGATTACTGTAAAAATATAAAAAGCTATGGATATTTATAAAAAATACAGTAATTTTTTCCACAAGTGGACAAAATTATGTTATTATATTGAAATATAGTTTTTAGAGTGGAAAAAATCGTAAAAATTTTCCCTAAAGGGATTTAAAAATATATTTTATCCACAGCAGGATATTTGTAGTATATAGTAGAGATAAATGAAAGTTTAAATAAAATCTCTCAGATAAATTTTTTATTTGAAAATTTGTCTGAGTAATTAAAATAGGCAAAATGATATTTAGAAGGTTTTATATAAAGATGATTATTTAATTTATATATCTTGCTTAAAATAATTTATTAAGTGCCTTTCACTGCAAAAACTAGCATTTTTATATACAGAATTAGCTGTAGGCAAAAAAGTAGCTCTAAAGCTTGTGAAAACACTATAAAATACAAAAATCAATTGACTTTTATAGTAAAAGTCATTATAATTATATTGTTATGTTTACAATAAGAATTATGAAAGGAGTATTAGAAGATGAAAAGAACTTATCAGCCAAAGAAAAGACAGAGAAAAAGAGAACATGGCTTCAGAAAGAGAATGAAGACTTCTAACGGAAGAAATGTTTTAAAGAGAAGAAGAGCTAAGGGAAGAAAGAGATTAACTCACTAATAGGTTAATTACCTGTGCTTAATTAATGATAATGAAAAGCCACTTGTAATGAGTGGTTTTTTTTATAAAATCATTAGTAGTAATGCTTCCTAAAAGTGTCCTAAAAAAAATTTATTGAATTTGGTAAACATATTGAAATAAGTAGATTATAAAGTTTTACGGCACTACATGAGGAAGGCAATAGAAATTAATGGAGGTTGTTATGCATTTTAATAACACCGATGGAATCAAAAAAGATTCAGACTTCAGAAGGGTTTATCAAAAGGGTAAATCCTTTGCTGATAGAAATCTGGTTATATACACCATGAAAAATGGTAAGGATAGATCTAGAATCGGTATTTCAATTTCTAAAAAAGTAGGCAAGGCTAATGTAAGAAATAAAATAAGAAGATACATAAAGGAAGCTTACAGACTAAATATAGATGAAAATGTAAAACCAGGTTTGGATATAGTTTTTATCGCTAGAATAAATAGTCAGAATGCGGAATACAAAGATATTGAGAAGTCTATTAAGTATATTAGCAGAAAAGCGAACGCAGTTAAGGTGGACAAGAAGCCAAAGAGGTGATAGCATGAAACTTTTAAAAAAAATGGGCAGAAAATTAGCTGATGGATGTGTATTTCTTGTTAGAGGATATCAAAAATACATTTCTCCACTAAAAGGCCCTACATGCAGGTTTTATCCTACATGTTCGCAGTATTCTATACAGGCATTTAAGAAATACGGCTTTCTTAAGGGATTGTGGTTGACAGTAAGAAGAATTAGTAGATGTCACCCTTTTCACCCAGGAGGTTACGACCCGTTAAAGTAGAAGGTCATCTCAAAAGTTGAGATACTATGTTATTAGGAGGATTTGATGGGAGCTATAGCAGATTTTTTAGGAATGGTACTAAAGTGGATATTTGAATTTACTCATAGTTATGGTCTATCAGTAATAATATTTACAGTAATAGTAAAGATGTTGCTTACACCACTTACAGTTAAGCAGACTAAGTCAACATTTGCCATGTCTGAAATTAACCCAAAGATTAAAGAGATTCAGGTAAAATACAAAGATAAGCCTGAAAAGCAGAATGCAGAGATAGCAAAGCTATACAAGGAAATGGAAATAAATCCTATGGCAGGATGTTTACCATTATTAATACAGATGCCAATACTATTTGGTCTATTCTATGTATTTAAAGACCCAATTGCTCATGGAGTTTTCCCAGACAAGGCAGCATTTTTAGCTGCAAATGGAAACTTCTTATGGATTAAGTCTCTGATTAAGCCAGACTATGTTCTAGCAGCTTTATCAGGTTTAAGTGCTTTCTTCATGCAAAAGGTAATGACTCCAAAGGATCAGTTACAGGGATCTATGAAAATGATGACTTGGTTAATGGCAGGTATGTCATTTTATTGGGGATTCATATTCCCAGCAGCACTTGCATTATACTGGACTGTAAGTAACTTATTCTCAGTGTTCCAGTATTATGTAATTACTAAGCCTTTAAAGGCTAGACTGGATGCAGAAAAAGAAGCAAAGCAGAGTGGAAAAAAAGCAACTAAAAAGTAGGAGGCACAAATAGTGGAATCAAAAATATTTTACGCAAAAAATTCAGATGAAGCTGTTGAACAACTACTAAAATCTACAAATGCAGATAAGGAAAGTATTCAGGTAACAGTAAAGGAAAAGCCAAGCAGAGGATTCTTAGGAATCGGAGCAAAAGATGGAGTATTTGAATTAAAATACGAATTAGTAAAAGAAAAATCTGAATTAGAAATGGAAACTGTTGAAGTTGAAAAAATAAAAACAGTTGAGAATAATGAAATTGAAAACAACGAAGTCAAAGAAGACGAAGATAGAGATAAAGAAGAAGTAAACGTAACAACTGAAGATGAAATAAGAATAGCAAAAGAATTTATAGAGGAACTTCTAAAAAATGCCGATGTTAATGCAGAGGTAGATGTTAAACTAGAAGATAATCTTATAAAGATAAGAATAAAGGGTGATGAAGCTAGCTGCCTAATAGGTAGAAGAGGCGACACACTAGATGCTATACAGTTCTTAACAGGACTTGCTCTTAATAGAGTCAATAAGCACTCTCACACAAGAGTTTTTGTAGATATTGAAAACTATAGAAGCAAGAGAGAAGAATCTTTAAAGAGATATTGCTATAAGGCAGCTAGAGAAGTAGCAAGAACTAGAAGAACAAAGAAGTTGGATTACATGAACCCTTATGAAAGAAGAATAATACATTCAGCACTTCAAAATGATAGATATGTAATCACATATAGTGAAGGTACAGATCCATATAGAAGGGTAGTAATTGAATACAAAAAGTAAAATACAAAGATGCTCGCATTATTGCGGGCATCTTTTTTGTGTAAAAATGATAAAAAATTAAAAGCACTATCATTATATAGAGTAGTTTTATTATATATAGTTTTAATAAATTATAGTAAAATTTTTATAAATATAGTATAATATAGCCTAAATTTTCTATTAAATAGTAATATAGTATAATATAGATGAAAGGAAGGGATAAAAATGGAAAATTTTAGATATATAGAGTTTAAAAATGATAATAAAGAACAGCTTTTAGAAGATATAAGATATGAATTTCCATTAATATCCATTTTCGTAGAGCTAGATAAATATAGAGAAAAAATAGTTCCCTGGCATTGGCACAATGAAGTAGAATTGTTTTATGTTGAAAGTGGAGAAGTACTATATTATACAACTCAGGGGAAAATAGCCTTTCCAAAGGGAACAGCAGGATTTATAAACACAAATGTACTTCATAAAACTCGTGCAAACGGTGGAGATGAAGCGACAAATCAAAGAATACATATATTTAATAATGTATTAATAGGGGGTAGACAGGGAAGTGATATATATAGAAAATATATAACTCCTCTTTCATCTTCATCTGTAAATGTAATAAAATTATCACCCAAACTTGAAGGAGAAAAAGAGATTATCGAAAAAATAAAAAAATCTTTTAACATAGATATAGATGAAAAATTTTATGAAATTAAGTTGAAAAATACACTTTCTGAGATATGGTGTGACTTACTAGAACTTAAAGAAGAGGAAATAAATATAAATAATATTAGGGATAAAAATGCAGAAAGAATAAAGGGAATAATGGTTTATATACATGAACATTACAGTGAAAAAATAAGTGTATCAGACATATCTGAAAAATTTTTTATAAGTAATAGAAACTGTTATAGATTATTTAGAGAAAACTTAAATACGAGTCCTCAAGAATATATTAGAAATTATAGAATACAAAAGGCATGTGAACTATTAGCTACTAGTAGGATATCGATAGCAGAAATAGGATACAAATGTGGCCTGGGAAGCAGCAGTTATTTTGGCAAGATATTTAAAGAATTTATGAATTGTACGCCTATGGAGTATAGAAGAAAATGGCAGAATAATAATAAAAATGGGCAGAAATAGTATATTATTGTATACAAAACCACAGTATAATCATAATTGTAGAGATAAATATAATAAACTATAAAAAGATATAACGCCAAAATTTTTTATATACTTGCGAAGAGCCTTTATGGCTCTTTTTTTATACGAATAAATAATAGTTGTTATATTATGAATTGATAATATAGATGTTTTTATTTCAAAAATAACTTTTGAAGAATAACTTACAAGGATATATATTAGAATAGACAGAAAATACTATACAATAAATTTTTTAATTAAAAATAAACTAATACTATAATTATAGCTATAAATATTTATAATTAAGTTGAAAAATATCCATTTTGAATAATAAAAATAATAATGATATAGTTTTCCACTTTAGATTATATTAATAGTGGAAAATGTATGTATGGATGTATATAGATATTAATATTAAAATATAGCTATGATGTATATGAGAAAGGGAAGGTTAGAATGTACGAAACAAGGATAAAAAAAATATTTGATATACTTACCAATGACATGACCTTTCACACATCAGGAGAAATAAGCAGTATTTTAGACTGTAGTTCAAGGACGGTAAGAGATGAAATAAAAGCTCTTAATGTTATACTTTCAGATCATGGAGCTTCAATAGTTACTACTGCAGGAAAAGGATGCATATTCGAGGTATATGATAAGGAATGTTTTGAATCTTTTATAAAAACGGATTGGCATAAATATGCGTTTGAAAAAGAAAATTTTAATAATCCTCAATTTAGGCTTGAATATATAATGAGAATTTTATTGTTTAATAGTGACTATGTGAAGGTAGATGATATATGTGAGGAGTTATTGATAAGTAGATCCCAATTCAATAAAGATTTAAAAATTGTGAAAATGCACTTATCGAAATATAGTCTTTCTATTGAAAGCAAACCATATTCAGGAATTATAGTAGAGGGAAGTGAATTAAACAAAAGATTAGCTATAGCAAATTGTCTTTATGAAAATATTTTTAAAGATGAAAATTATTTTGATATAAAGGATAATGAAAATAGTAAAATTTTGAAAGATATAAAAGGGGTTGTAATAAATACATTTTTAAACTATGAATATGAAATTTCAGAAACAGCCTTTAAAAATCTTATAATTCACCTCTATATAGCTGTGAGAAGAATACAGTCTGGAGATGGGATGAGTGTAGAAAAGGGAGAACTAATAAGATTAAAAAGTAAGAATGAGTATCTTATAGCATGTGAAATTACCAAAAAACTTTCAGAATTGTTTAGTGTAGATTTTCCTGAAGAAGAGATAGCATACATATCTATCCACCTTCTAGGGAAAAAGATAAGCAGAGATACAAATGCAAAGAGTATCCCATCAGAAGCAGAAAACATTACAATAGAGATGTTGAGTATTGTAAAAGATGAAATGGGAATTGATTTGACAGGGGATTTAGATCTTAGAATTTCTTTAGGACTTCACATTACACCACTTATAGATAGAATTCAATATGGATTAGTACTAAATAATCCTGTTTTAGAAGAGATTAAAAAAGATGTATTTGCTTTTGATGCAGCAGCAAAAGCAGCTTGTGTAATCAATAAAAAATACGGTGTAGAGATATCAGAAGATGAAATAGGATATATAGCACTTCATTTAAGTGTAGCTATAAGTAGGATAAATGAAGAAAAAAATAAAAAGAATATATTAATAATATGTGGTTCAGGTGTAGGCACTGCAAATATGATGAAATATAGGTTTTTAAGAGAATTTGAACAATATGTAAATAAGCTTGAAACTTGTGATTACATTAGTGCAAATGAAGCAGATTTGGATCAATATGATCTTATAATTACATCAGTTCCACTTTCCAAGGAAACAAAAACACCAATTATAGAAGTAGGACTATTTCTTAATAAGGAAGATATTATTAATATAAGACCACATATATCCAATGTCTTAGCAGAAAATAAAATGAATAGTTTCTTTTCGGAAGATTTATTTTTCTTTAAAGTAAAAACAAATAATTATGAAAAACTTATAGATAATCTTTCAAAAGAAATAATAAATAAAAAGAACATACATGGAAATCTATATGAATCCATTATGGAAAGAGAAAAGTTGTCTTCTACAGCTTTTGATAATTCAGTTGCCATGCCTCATCCAATGAACCCAATGACAGATGAGACTTTCATTACAGTAGCAATACTAGACAAAGCAATAAAATGGAATGATAAAAAAATAAGTCTTGTAATTCTTCTAAATATAAAAGAAGGAGAAAACTCAGAAGAAATAGAGGATTTTTACTATAAACTGGGGGATTTTATGAGTGATGAAGAAAAAATAAATCGGGCACTGAAATCAAAAAACATGAATGAATTTTTAGAAGTATTTAACGATTAGCAAGGAGGAATTTAGGTGTCTAATATATTTACAGAAGAAACGATACAAATAACGGATAAACAACTGGGCTGGAAAGAGGCAATTAGAACTTGTGCACAACCATTACTTAATAATGGAAGTATAACTGATAGATATGTGGAGTCTATGATAGAGGTAGCAGAAGAAATGGGACCTTTTTTCGATTTTGGTAAAAATGTAGCTGTACCTCATTCAAGACCTGAAAATGGAGTCAATAAAAAGGGAGTATCTATTTTAAAAGTAGAAAATCAAGTAGATCTTCTTGATTTAAAAGATCATCCAATATCAATATTTATAGTTTTGGCAGCTGAAGATAATAGCAGTCATTTAAACATATTAAGTTCACTTTCAGAAATATTAATAGATGATGAAAAGGTAGATGCATTGAAGAGTGCAAGAACAAAGGAAGAAATACTAAATATATTTAATAATTAGGAGGTAATAAAATGAAGTTTTTAACAATTTGCGGTTCAGGGTTAGGGTCAAGTTTTATGGTTCAGATGAATATTGAAAAGGTTTTAAAAGAGTTAGGAGTAACAGGTGTAACAGTTGAGCATTCAGATGTAAGTAGTGCTGTTGATGGTGCAGCAGATGTGTTCTTTATGGCAAAGGATGTTGCAGAAGGAGTTAATTTAAATTCAAAGATTGTTGTTTTAAATAGCATAATAGATATGAATGAACTTAAGGAAAAAGTTACAGAAACTTGTAAAGAATTAAACCTTTTATAGTGATTATACAGTAAAAATAGACTATATGAAAAAAATAATAGGATAATTATGTATTCATATAGTCTGTTTAATACAATATGAATACATAATTACATATACAAAATGATGGAAGAAATTATTCGATTTGATTTTTAAAAATTTTATATAAAAAATAAGGAGGAAATTATGAACGGAGTAATAGGCGTTTTAGTCGATATTGCGAAGACTCCAGCATTTTTGGTTTCTTTAATCGCTTTAGTCGGACTTTTAACACAAAAAAAATCGGGTGCCGACACAGTAAAGGGTACAGTTAAAACATTTGTTGGATTCTTAGTTTTATCTGCAGGAGCAGGAGTTGTATCAGGATCATTAGAACCTTTTGGCGGAATGTTTGAAACAGCATTTAATGTAAAGGGAGTTGTACCTAATAATGAAGCTATTGTTTCTATGGCTTTACAGCAGTTTGGAACAACAACAGCATTAGTGATGTTTTTCGGTATGGCAGTAAATATAGTAATAGCAAGATTCTCTAAGATGAAACACATCTTCTTAACAGGTCATCATACATTATATATGGCTTGTATGTATGCAGTAATATTCTCAGTAGCAGGATTTAAAGGTGCATCTTTAGTGGCAGTAGGTGCATTGGCTTTAGGGGCAACAATGACTTTATCTCCATTTATATTACAGCCATTTATGAGAAAGATGACTGGTGGAGACTCAGTTGGTTTAGGTCACTTTGGCGGTGTAGGATATTGGCTTGCAGGTACAATAGGAAAACTTGTAAGAGGAAAGAAAGAAAAAGTTGTTACAACTGAAGATGTTAACTTCCCAAAGGGATTAGCTTTTTTAAGAGATTCAACAGTTTCAATAGCCTTAACAATGATGGTAATATATGTAATAGTTGCAATAGCAGCTGGACCAGCATACGTTGCAAAGAACTATCCAGATGAAGGAAACTTTATAATTTTTGCCCTTACAAGAGCAGGGCAGTTTGCAGCTGGAGTATACATCATATTACAGGGAGTTAGATTAATACTTAATGAAATTGTTCCAGCGTTTAAAGGTATATCAGAAAAGCTTGTTCCAGAAGCAATTCCAGCACTTGATTGTCCAATAGTATTCACATTTGCACCAAATGCAGTATTAATAGGATTTTTCTCAAGCTTTGTAGGAGGAATAGTAAGTATGATAGCTATGGGACTTCTTGGAACAGTAGTAATACTTCCAGGTGTTGTTCCTCACTTCTTCTGTGGAGCCACAGCAGGTGTGTTTGGTAATGCAGAAGGTGGATTAAAGGGCAGTATATTAGGAGCTTTTGTACAGGGAATACTTATCAGTTTCCTTCCAATATTCTTGATGCCAGTACTTGGAAACCTTGGATTTGCAAATTCAACATTCTCAGATGCTGACTTTGGAATAGGTGGAATATTCTTCGGATCACTTGCAAGTCACGGAGCACAGATGGCAGTAATAGGAGGATTAGTAGTATTATATGCAATAATAGTACTATATTCAGTATTTGCAAAAAAGAAAAAAGCAGCTTAAAAAACAATTTAACTAAACCAATTTTTTAAATTACTAATATAGAAATAAAACTTTCAAAAACAACGTAGAGAGGCTGTATTAATACAGCCTTTTTACATAGAAAAATCAAGTTTAATAATATTTTGAGTAAGTATAGTGAGCGTATTTATAGTTAAAAAATCAATCAAAATGTTATAGATAGAGAAGATTTAATGTATTAAAAAAATAAATAGGAGGTTGTTATGAAAAGAAATGTAAGGGATTTTTCCGATTTAATTAGATATTATACTCTAAAGGAATTAGGAAGATTGGGTTATGGTCATTACGGTGGTGCTTTATCAATAGTTGAAACAATGGCAGTTTTATATGGGGATGAAATGAAATATAATCCTGAAAATCCAAAGGATGAAAATAGAGATTATTTTGTTCTTTCAAAGGGGCATGCGGGTCCATCATATTATGCGACACTAGCTCTGTCAGGTTTTTTCCCATTGGAAAAGCTTAACACGCTAAATGAAAACGGAACCAATTTACCTTCACACCCAGATAGACAAAAGGTCGAGGGCGTAGATATGACAACAGGATCTCTTGGACAAGGTATATCTGCAGCGGCAGGGATTGCATACTATCTAAAAACTAAAAATAAGAATAATAGAGTATATTGTATTGTAGGAGATGGAGAGCTTAATGAAGGTCAATGCTGGGAGGCATTTATGTTTATAGCTCATCACAATCTTAATAATCTCGTAGTTCTTATAGATGACAATAAGAAACAGTTAGATGGATATACAAAAGACATATGCAATATGTTTGATTTGGAAAAGAAATTTGATTCATTTGGTTTCAATCCAATAACTGTAGAAGGTAATAATGTTGAAAGTATAAAGAATGGATTTAAGTTAGCAAAAGAATATAAAGACAGACCTACTGCTATAATTTTGGATACAGTCAAGGGAGCTGGAGTAGAATACATTGAGAACACGGTATCAAATCACCATATGAGACTTGACGAAGAAGCAAAGACTGAAATAAATAAGGAAATGAAAAAACTTCATGATAGTTTGGTAGAAAGAGGTGTTTTAAATGACTAATTATTCAGGAATGGAAATGAGAAAAGCTTATGCAAAAACAATAGAGGAACTTTATGGAGAAGATAAAAATATATTTGCATTGGAAGCAGATTTAAGTGGTTCAATGTCTACGGCTTCTTTAAAGTCAATAATGGGAGATAATTATTTAAATCTTGGAATAATGGAAGCAAATATGATAAGTGTTGCAGCTGGAATAAATCTTGCAGGTGGATATTGTTATATACATTCATTTGGACAGTTTCTTGCCAGAAGAGCAATGGATCAAATATTTATATCAATGGCATATGCTGGGCTTAAAGGTTGTTTAGTAGGGTCGGATTCTGGAGTAACAGCAGAGCACAATGGAGGAACCCATATGACTTTTGAGGATATGGGAATAATTAGAACTATACCAGGTGTAGAAATATACGATGTATGTGATCCAGTTGAACTTTCACAAATATTAAAAAACGCTAAAAATAAAGATGTTTTGACATATATAAGAACTGCTAGAAAAAAGGCAGTTAAGGATATATATGAAGATGGTGAGGATTTTTCTAAGTCTGGGGCAAAGCTTTTAAGAGAAGGAAAAGATGTAACTATACTTGCTTGTGGTATAGAGGTAAACGAGGCAATAAAAGCTGCTGAGGAGCTTTCAGAAAAAGGAATTGATGCTGATGTAATAGATTGTTATAGAATTAAGCCACTAGATGAAGAAGTAATTCTTAAATCAGTATCTAAAACTAAAAAAGTTATAACTTGTGAAAATCATAATGTAAATAATGGTCTTGGTTCAGCAATTGCAGAACTTCTTGGAGAAAAAATGCCTACAAAAATGTACAGAATAGGTGTAAGGGAGAAATTTGGACAGGTTGGAAAGCTAGAATATTTAATGCAACAGTACAAATTGACCGACAAAGATATAATAGAAGCTGTAGAAAAATTGTAGTTGTCAAATTTTAATAAAAAAAGAGATGATATCATCTCTTTTTTTATT
>NZ_FODF01000027.1 GCF_900110295.1 Peptostreptococcus russellii | reverse complement strand
CGTCTATTGACGACTTATTTATAGTAACATATCTAAAGTTTTTTGTCAATACTTTTTTTATTTTTTAGTTTTAACTTATTAAAAACTTTTTTATTTTATGCTTTCCTCTTTGTAAAAGGACAAGTAATAATATACCACTTTATTTTTAATACGTCAATAGTTTTTTTGTTTTTTTGAAAATATTTAATTCAAACCATGTAAACTTTTGAATCTCAACTCTTAATAGCTTTATTTGCTCTTATATTAAAATTATTAGCATTTACTTCCAAAAGCTATTACATATAACAATTATTATTTCAAATCGGATTTATTGATTTTATCTAATCTTTTTATATCATTACTTTTTTATATTGTTTTTTATTTTTTAATATGGGTACCATACTAGTGTTATTATTTTTAGAAATATACTTGTTATATTATTCTAAGTACTTATATTTTTATATTTATAATAACTATTTTAATAGATATTCTTTATATACTATCTACTTACAATTATATAGTATATACTTGTAATAGTATTCTTTGGAATATTAAACTTTTGTATTGTAGTATTGTAAAAATCATATTCATATAATAAGGAGGTTTTTTATGTTATTTAATTTATCTAATTCTGCTTTTATAGTTTTAGGTGGTCTAATTGGGGCTTTTCTTACGCGTGGAGTTCCTGAGAAGATTAAAAACTCTATTATAAAAGCTATGGGTATATGTGTTATTTATATAGGTATTTCTCTTGCTATAGAGGGAGATAATGTTTTATTAGTTGTAATGTCTATTGCAGCAGGTACACTTATTGGTGAACTTTTAGATATAGATGACAAAATAAATAAAATAGGTGTTAGAATTCAGGCTAAATTTTCTTCTGATAAAAAAGGTAAAAGTAAGTTTGCAGAAGGATTTGTTACAACCAGTATACTTTTTTGTGCAGGGGCAATGGGCGTTGTAGGTGCTCTTAATGTCGGTCTAACTGGAAATGGTGATACACTTGTTGTTAAAGGTATGATAGACGGAGTGTTTGCTGCTTTATTTGCAACTGCCTTTGGCTTTGGTGTTTTATTTTCATCTATACCCGTTTTCATATATCAAGCATTTTTTATTGCATTAGCAGGATACTTAAGCAAGTATCTTGGTCCAGATGTTATTGCTTCAGTAAGTGGAGTTGGTGGCATTACAGTTATAGGTATTGGTCTTAATTTGACTCTAAATACAGATATAAAGGTTGCTAATATGGCTCCAGGAATCTTTATTCCTATGATCCTATCATTAATAGGAATTATTTAAAAAGAAAACCACCCTAGTTATAAATTTAATACTAGAGTGGTTTTTTTTTAAAATTGTTTTTTATATTTATTTTTATTTTTATAAAAACAGAACCATGCACATGCATGGTTCTGTTTTAGCAATTTGTTTCCGACTCAAATCACTATTTCTTACAACTTATATATATTTTAATAACTTTTTAACTTCTTCTTTAGGGGTTATTGTATTGCTATGTAATCTCGGCCAATAAATTTTCTAAATTTATACGTTGTGTCTGTATTCGTAAGGAAGCACCTTAGTCTGGTTGAAACTTGGACAATCTCTTACCCATTCTAATGATTCCTTAAGAATAGCTGTCTGCATTTCCTTGTTGTTTGGTTCTCCTGCATTTGAACCGATTGGAACGTGTGGAGCAGATATTCTAGGAGCACCCTGCTGACGTGCTATTGGAGGTAGTGCAGCTATTACTACACAGCTCATTCCAGCTTCTTCACAGCATCTAGTAACTATTGTTGCAGATCTATGGCAAGTACCACATCCACCTGTACAAAGAACTACATCTACATCCTGTTCTTTTAGCTTTCTTGCTATTTCTGGGCCAGTTTCGTTCATGAACTTTTCAACGTTTCCTCCACCACCCATGAAAGTATAAGTTTCCTTTGGAAGTGATCCTATGAATCCTTCTTCTACTAATTCATGTAGACGATCTATTGGGAACATTGAGTTAACGTCCTTATTTATATCAGAGTTATCGAATCCGCCATGAGTAACCATTAATTCTGATGATGGTGTATCAAATTCGATTGTTCTATATGAGAAGTCACCTGATGTATTGAAAGGCTTCTGACTCTTCTTATGTATTCCTCCTGCTGTTATAAATGCCACCTTACACTCGCTCAATGGCTTCTTTAATTCTACAAATACCGGTCTAGGAGTCACCGGAACAAATATTTCTGACTGCATTCCTTCTTTGCCTGTTAATTTCATTAATTTATCCTCCTTCAAAACTTTTATGATGTTGTTTCTATATTTCTAACTAACGACTTGCATACAGCTTAAGTAAAATTCACAGCTGTTGTTTTCTTCTAGATCATTTTCAGTAAATACCCAGCGTCTTGGAACTGCAACTGTGCCTTTTCCGTTCATAACTCCAACTTCCACTGCTGTATCGTTTACTTCTAAAAATTTTCCACCTAATATTGTAGGGTTCAATCCGTAATCTACATTTAAATCCAAGTCATCGAATTCTATATCTTTGTCAATCACTCTTAGATAGCTAAAGAAAAACTGTAGTTTCTTTCCTGCTTCCAATTCTTCTTTGTTAATCACTATATCACTTGGAACCTTTAAAACACCTAGTCTCCCTCTTAGGTTGATTTTTACAGTGCCATCTGAAGATATACTTTTTATTGTCCCACCCATTAATACTGGGTTTATCTGATAATCTATCATTTTAGTGCATTGTACCGCTATCTAATAATACTGTTTCAGGAAGACCAAGAAGTTTATTGTTAGCGTTTATTACATCATTATTCCATTTCTTTGGAGCTGGTTTAATGTCTATACCTAACATCTTATTCTTTAGCATCTGTATAGCACGTGTTGCTACTTCAGGTGTTACACAAGAGCATCCTGCTACGTCGTTTTCAAATCCGCCCATGTCCATATTTTCTTCTATCATTGCATCTGCGTACTTGTTACCAACAACTAGCTGTCCCTGATATGCACAGAATGAAACTCCAACTACTGGTATTCCACGCATTCCAGCCTGACCGATATGTTCTATAAAGTCTATATGGTTGTTACCAAATCCTTCTGTAGTGATTATGCATCCATCTACGTCTAAACTTTCAAGTAATGAACCTAATCTTTCTGAAACCCAAAGTTTTTCGTCATTAACCTGTGGAGAACCAACAAATACAACTCCGATTAAATCGAATTCGTCGTCTTCTGCAAGTCCTTCAACTAATGGCTCTCTTATGTAGTGACGAGTCATTTCCTTAGTTGCAGGTCCTATGCAAGTTAAAGCATGGATTGAACCGTCTCTAACCTGGTTTGGAGTTAATACAACTGGAACGTTACCTATATCAACATTCTTTCTTCCGCCACTTACGCCGCATGGTTCGATTGGGCAAAGTACGTTATCATGCATTGCTCCCTGTCCCATTATTTCCTTAACAAGAACAACTCTAGGGTTACCCTTTCTTCTAACGTCTTCACATATTTCTTCTCTTACTACTTCACCTTCATATTTCTTTAATTCTTCTCTTACTGCCTGTATTATGTAATCCTGGCACTTATGAGCTGCGAATGGTCCTGGTCTAGTCATTCCAGAAAGTCTTTCAACAACTACATTACAACGAATGATTATATCATCTTCATCTGCGCATCCTGGATGTCCAAAGTACATCTTTTCATCAAGGTATCCTTCTGATGAACCGAATTCATGTATCTGAACTCCATCTTCGTCAACACCTGTAAGCATAAATACTACACCGTCAGCAACCTTAGTTACGCCTCTTCCTATTTCACCTTCTACCTTTGTTGCTATTGGAACAACGTCCATGATAGTTTCAGTGTAAATGTGACGATCTTCTGGTTTGATAACATCAAGAGTCAAACTCTTGCAAAGTACATCTTCTTTAAGAGCATCTTTTACTATGTTCTTATCTATTGTAATCTTTCCATCCTTTATAGATGTTTCCTTGCCTATTTCAGCATCATTTATCTTTATGTGCTTCTTAACAAGTTTTCTTATTACCTTTTTTTCTCCTATAGATTTGTCACCAGGAACATTAGCCACTGGTAAACCACCAAGTGATACTCCTGCTGGAAGGTCTAAAGATAGTCCTTCAAGCTTATTAATTTCTAAATGAATCATACCGCTACCTCCTTCGCATACTTCTGTTTCTTTTGGAGCTTCTACATTAGAATCCTCTTCAGATTCTTCTGCTTCTTCTAGTTCGTTTACACCATCTAGTAAATCTTTTGTAATCGGTGTAAGAGCATCACAATCTTTTATTAAAGTTCTTCCCATTACCTGTCCAATTGAAAGTCCATCTTCACTCAAAGTGATTATTCCTGACTCTTCCATTTCTTCAAATAATTCAGGATCCTCCAATTCCGCTGGTCCTATTACTGTTCCCTTGCCTGTGTAGCAACAGAAAATAGCAGGATCCTTATAATGTTTTTTTGCTGCCTCTTGTGTTATCGACACGCTTATCACTCCTTTAATTTAATATATTAATTAACACCCCTTCGGTGATTAATCCATTTTAAAAAAGTCCCTTTAATTAAGCTTTCATATAAATACTTTTACATATTTATATGCTAGCTTGTCATAATCTAATTCAAACTATTTTTTATATGTCAAACATCAACTTTAAGTATTTTATATTTTGAATATTATATACATATTAAGTTCCACATACTTAAAAAATATATTCCACTTTACTTTCTATCTAAAGTAAGGAATGAATTGCACCATCCTTACACTGATTAGGTGTAATTACATATGGCAAATTCTTTGAATTCATCATTAGTCTTGATCCGATAAATCCTCCTGGTTCAAAAGGAAACATCGATGTATCATACATATTACCAAGACCTGATACTATTTTTACCAGTACAACTTTTCTTTTACCCTCTTTGGCAATATCGCGATACTCTATTTTTTCATAAGGCATATCATCAATATGTTTCATCTGTTCTCTAATATCCCTAGATATCATATCTGCAATTCTATGTGCTGCCATAATTCCTTCTGCAGTTCTTCCTTCACCTTCATTAAATAGTACATCTACATGAATCAGATAGTCAGTAGATTTTGCTGTCCCATCTCTATCGAAAACCACTTGTTCTCTAAGTATTCCTTCAGATGATCCTATATTAGATGGTTGGAAACCACTTTTGTCTTCCACACCTGTAAGCATCAGAGTAACTCCGGAAAGTTCACTAGTGATACCTTCTCCTAGTTCCCCTCTTACTTTACAAGCTATTGGTTGAAAATCTAAATTTGAGTTAACAAAGAAATCATACTCACCAGGTTTAACAATACTTAGCTTTATATCTTTAATACGACTTTCGAGACCCTTATACTTATCTACAATATTCTTATCTATTCTGAGTTTCCCTCTTGATATCTCTGTTTTATTTCCAAACTCAACATCTTTTATTTCGTATTTCTTAACTAAAAGCCTTCTTAATACCCTTTCTTCTAACTCTAAAGTTTCTTCCGGATCCTTGCCAACCTTCTTTAGTTTATTCTTTAAAAGTGCAACAGCCTTCATAGCATCGTATTCAGTAAGGTTATTACATCCTACAATACAGTTTTCATAGCCTGACTCACTTTTATTAAAGTCAATTACGCAATCTACATACTTATTTGTACAAACAAGTCTACCTTGAAGTCCTATAAAACTTAGACCGACAGCAGGTATATTTCTTATTCCCAATTGCTCAATAACATTGACAAAATCCACGTGATGATTACCCCAGCCATCAATTGCTACTATAGCTGCATCAGCTCTCATAGCTTCTGCTATTTCAGCTGTTCTTTTAGCTGTGTAAATCTTATCATCACAAACTTCTGAGACACCATCGACAATTATTCCACAAAATTCAAGATTACTCTCCTTCAAAAGTTCTCTAGTTACTGGACAATTATAATGATGCAATGTTGTCATTTTAATACTCGGACCTAAACCCATAAACTCCCCTCCAGTCCAACACATACAAAAACCACTATTTTCAATGGTTGTATCGTTTTTCGACACATTGGTGCAACATCTTTGCCTCAAATTCGAATTAATATTAACATCAAAAAATTAACTAGTCAATAGATTTAACTATTGATTAATTGACTAGTTCAATAGCTGAACTATTGAAATTGTTTATCATTTATTTTTGTGTATTAAATATCAATTTTTGCTTATTTAATAACCTATTTTTCTGAATTTTAAAATTATATAAACTTTTATTGTTAAATTTTTAGTATTTTTTCTATGAATATACCTCTTCTTATTTTATAGATTATATCTATCTCGATTATAGATATAGACTTTTATAGTTAAGCTTATAAAATTTCTTATGTTTTTTTGTACAATAATTGTACTGTATCATTTATTGACACTATTTTTTGCTGTTTTATTTAATTTTTTAAAGTGCTAATTTTTTATTCTCTTATGCTCTATTTAAATAAATCCGATTGTAATAATACTTTACTATGATTTTTTATTTTTTTGATATTTTTTTGTTTTATATAAAATTTTTAAATAAAAAGGATAAGCTTTAGATAGTTAACTATCTAAAGCTTATCCTTTTTATTACTCTTCTTATTTTTTAAGTTATATATTGGTATGCCTATTGATAATATTAACAAACTGCCTATCGATAATAAAGTACTTGATATAAGCTGAATCACCAAAACAAATACTCCTCCTATTATAGCTATAATAGGAACTATTGGATAAAGTGGTATTTTATACCCAAAAGTTTTTATATCCTTTATTTTTCTATTTTTAAAAACAGCTATAAAAGTCAATACTATAAAAATCCATATAGAAAATATTGCAAAGTCAGTCAAAAGATTGAATTGTCCACTAAGAGCATATATTGCTGATATGGTACTCATCAATATTATAGAATTCTGAGGAACCATGTTTTTATTTAACTCAATTAGTTTTTTACTCTTCGGTAAAATATCTTCTTCTGCTAAAGCATACAATACTCTTGATCCAGTGAAGCTATATGCCGTTACACATCCAAAAACTGATATCATAATACCAACACCCACTACTCTACCACCTAAACTTCCAAAAATTTCAGTTACAACTGCTTGGGCTACTGCTGGAGTATGAGCTAGAGTAGATGCTGGAAGTACTTTAAGATAGGCTATATTTATAACTATAAATATAGACATTACTATTATCAATCCACCTATCATAGCTTTTGCTAGATCTTTAGCTGGATTTTTCATTTCACCGGCAAGTGCGCATACATTTATCCAACCATCAAAAGAATAGAATATTGCCAAAAGAACTTCTCCACCTGCTATAAAAGGATTTACTCCCTTTGCTACAAATGGTTTAACTATCGGATTATTCCCTTTTCCAAGAGTAAAACCAGCTATAATAATTATTATAAGAACAGATACTTTACAGACTGTGGCTAAATTCCCCAAATAAGAAACTTGTTTTGAACCTAAAAGATTAAACACTGCCACGAATACTATTAATCCTAATATCAATGGCATTCTCATCCAGTCTATGCCAGTAAGTATTACAAACTGATCTGCAAATATAACTGATAAAGCTGCGATTATACCGGGAAAGTATAAAAAAACTTGAACCCATCCCGCTAAAAAACCTAGTTTATCACCATATATTTCTCTTATATACACTATCATTCCACCTGTTTTGGGTATTGTAGATGCAAGTTCAGCCACTGTCAATCCCGCACATAATGTTATTATACCAGCAACAATCCATCCTATAATACCAAGACCTGGAGCACCACCTGTTGCTGCATATATCGCTTGTGGCTTGAAGAATACACCTGCTCCTATTATTGTCCCAACAACTGTAAACATGGCTGTAATAACACCAACATTTTTTACCATGCCATTTGTTTCTGTACTTTTCTTTTCCATTTATATATCTACAATCCTCCATAATAATATTTCTTTTAAATACATTTCTCCCGAAACAATTTTTATCAAATATATTAAAATTACAATTTATCCTATACTAAAAATCAGATACTAGGGCAATTGTCCTAGTATCCGTTTTTATTAATATTTTTATTCGTAATTATGCTTTAAAATCACTTCATGAATTTCTCTACCTTCTTTAAACTTTACCTCTCCAGGAAGTATACAATCCAAAACTGGACATACATTCAGACATAAATGACATCCTACACAATTGTCATTTATCACAGGTTTTCTATTTTCTTTATCCCAATCAATTGCTTGATGTGCTGCATCATAGCATGATACATAACATCTTCCGCATCCTACACATTTTTCTTCGTTTATCTTTGGTATTATTTTAAAGGATCTATCAATATCTTCTGCTGGTATTATATTTGGAAGGGCTAGACCTATCATATCTTCTACTTTTTCAAAACCATTATCTTCCATATAGTGAGAAAGACCACTTATTAAATCTTCTACTATTCTATATCCATATTGCATTACTGAAGTCGTTACCTGAAGATTTCCTGAGCCTACAAGTAAAAATTCAAGTGCATCTCTCCAAGTTTCTATCCCACCCATACCAGTTATAGGCATATTCTTAAGTTCTTCATTCTGTTTTAACTGCGTAATAAATCTCAAGGCAATTGGTTTAACTGCAGCACCTGAATATCCAGATATAGATGACTTTGCATTTACAACTGGCATGGCTGTTAAGTTTTCAAGATCTATATTTGTTATAGCCTTTATAGTGTTTATTGCTGCTATACCACTTGCCCCACCTCTTTTTGCTGCAAGTGCAGGTATCTCCATATTACCTATATTAGGAGTCATCTTTGCAACTACCGGAAGATGTGTAGACTCAACTACCGCCCTTGTATATTTTTCTACTAGTTCTGGATTTTGACCTACATCTGATCCCATAGCACTGCTTGTCATCTGAGGACATGAGAAGTTGCATTCTATTATATCAGCTCCTGCTTCTGTAACTTTCTTTGCCAAAATTTTCCACTCTTCT
The DNA here is from genome assembly GCF_900110295.1 of Peptostreptococcus russellii. Lineage (GTDB taxonomy): Bacteria > Bacillota > Clostridia > Peptostreptococcales > Peptostreptococcaceae > Peptostreptococcus > Peptostreptococcus russellii_A. The sequence continues at coordinate 3,071 of NZ_FODF01000027.1, read as the reverse complement.
TCATCAGAGCCCATTATACTTACAGCCATAACTTTTGTCGGAAATTCTTTCTTTAACCTTTTTATATACTCAAGGTTTACTTCAAGTGGTTTGTCCGATATTTGTTCCATATTCTTAAATCCTGTCCAAACAGCACTTTCTTTTCTACCTATATCAAATCTTGGTGAGCATTCATCTGGAATAAATATTCCCAAAGTTTTATAGTATACTCCAGCCCAACCAGCTTCAAATGCCTTTTTTATCATATCATAATTGCTACATACTGGAGAAGATGATAGGAAAAATGGATTTTCACACTTCACTCCTAAAAATTCTATTGAAAGGTCTTTTTTTAATGCCATCTTATTTTGCCTCCTTATTTAAATAGTCTAATATTTCTAGTGCAGATTCTTTACCGTCAGCTACAGCCTGAACTACTGTCTTTCCACCGTTCACTATATCTCCGTTAACAAAAACAGCTTCATCTTTTATAATATTTTTAAAGGATTCTTCTGCTTTCTGTCCTATGGCAAATATCACTGTATCTGCCTTCATAGTCATTTCTCCAACATTATCCCAAGACTTAAAGCTCATTTTTTCTACACATCCATTATCATCCGCTATTATTTTATCTGGAGCAAATCTAGTTATTATAGGAACACCCATAGCTTGAACGTACTTTAGTTCTTCATGATAAACAGGAGCCTCTTCTATAGTACGTCTGTATACTATAGCTACATTTTTTGCACCTAACTGTTTTGCAGTTGAAGCACAATCCATTGCTACATCTCCACCTCCTATTACTAATATGTCATTTCCTAGCTCTATATTTCCATTATTTACTCGAGCATTTTTCAAAAATTCTTGAGCAGTAAATACATTCTTAGAATCAACTCCTGGAATTTCAGGAACAGAAGCAGTCCAAAGACCTACACCTACAAATACAGCATCATATTCTTTTAAAAGTTCCTTTATTCCTTCATTTCCCTTTACTTCTGTATTAAATTTAAAATCAACGCCCAGTTTTTCAACTTGTTTGATATCATGATCTACTACCTCTTGTGGAAGTCTTGATGGTGTTATTCCATAAGTTAAAACTCCACCAGCTTTTCCAAATTTTTCTATAATTGTTACATCAACACCATTTTCTTCAAGCTTTGCTGCACAGGCAAGTGATGCTGGACCTGCTCCCACGCAAACAACTTTTTTATCTATTCTTTCTCCCGCTTTCAATATAGTCATTTCTGTTTCTTTTTCATGATTTATAGCAAATTTCTGAAGTTTTCCTATTTGTATAGGTCTGTCTATTCCACATCTTGAACATGCTTCTTCGCAAAGATTTCCATATGGACAGACTAATGCACAACTTCCACCTAATATGTTATTTTCTCTTATTGTTTCAGCAGCCCCTTTAAAGTTTCTAAATCTTATAGATCTTATAAACTTAGCTGGATTAGTTCCAGCTGGACATCCCTGACTACAAGGAGCATCTTCACATAGAAGACATCTTGTAGCTTCTTCCATGGCAAGTCTTAAATCAAAATCAACGTCTGCCTGTTTTGTATAATTAACCTTCTTCACTTCACTCATAATAATCCTCCAAATAGTTTTTTTGCAAATCAACCCTAGTTATTTCTTTTACAACTGTCGACTTTGTTAAGAATTTTTAATTCTTTAAATTTTTCTTTCAATCTAAGAATCAATTTCACTTTCTTTTTTATTAAATTTATTAAATAAGAAGTCTCCACCCTTATCACAGCATAAGGCTAGAACTGTTCCTAGAGACAAAGATAATATCAAGCTTATTATATCTTTGCTCAATAAATTAGCTCCAGACGATATATATGCAAAACTTGAAAAGCACCCTATAAAAGCACCTGGTATAAACCACATCTTTTTAATTGAAGATTTTAAACACATTGTTCCAGATACTATTCCGGTCATTATAACCCCCATCGATGCAATATTGGAAAACAAGCCTGATATAAAAACAGCTATAACTGCTGAAATTACTCCTGACATAGTTGAAAAAAATGCACTAGACATTCCCTCTAATCCATGTTTCCCAGATGCAAAATACGCAGTACACCCCGCAAATCCAATCCATGTCACTAAATTAAATGCTGGAATCTGAGAAATAAATGCCCATACTCCACAACAAAAGCCAGTAGATAAAGATAGTGCAAGTAAAAAATTCATTCAATCACCCCACTGAATAATATTTATTCAATCAATCAAAAAAATTACTGGGCAGCCAAATTTACTTTATCTATAATTTATTATTCACGTTACGTATTGCATATTCACACTATATTGAAATATCAATCAAACATTTCTTATTATACAAGTTCTTCATATAGTCTAAAAAACAAATTAAAACTCCTTCTGCTATTAAATACTGCAAGAATCATGCCAAATTACTAAGAGCAGTTATAATAACGTTTTCAGAAATTTCTTTGATTTTGCACTATTTGAAAAAGTTGTTATCCTTTAAAAACAAGTCAAAAATAACTCATTTTCAATTATTTTAAGTTATTTTTGACTTGTTAATTCAGTTTGACATTTTAATTCTTTTAAAAAACTTAATATTTTGTTTTATTTTTAACATTTTTCAGTTTTTTCTTTAATTAATGCTTAATTAAATTTTAAAAAATTATTCTTCACTGATTACACTTCTATCTAAAATTCTAGACATTTGATTCATTTTTGACTTATGCTATATTGTTTTAAACAATAATTAAACTATATAATATTAAATACATATTCATATCTTTTTATTTATAAACCAATTCTTACTAATTTTTATAGTTGTAACTATTATCTTTTGTTTTATTTTATAAAACATTTATCTTTCTATATCTACAATAAAAAATATTATAATTAACTATTTATTATTGATTTTCTCAATTTTATATTTATATTACCATATAATCCTTCAATAAAAAGCCACTTTAATTTTTACACTTTTTATAATTTTTAAATAATTCTAATAAAATTATTGACTATTTATTATATTTAGTGATATATTAATAACATATCAATCAAATCAAAAAAATATGATTATTTTTCTTATTATTAAGTATTATTTAAGT
>NZ_FODF01000026.1 GCF_900110295.1 Peptostreptococcus russellii | reverse complement strand
TATAATTGTATTCCTTAGATTTGTTTTCCATTTCTTCATTTATAGTTGAAGGGCCACCTACAATTGTTACAGATTTTGCATTGTTATCTAGATAATTCTTTACATTTTCTTTTGTTGTATATTTTGTTCTTAGAAGTATAGGTGAGTTTGTCTTTGCTGCTAAAGGTGCTGCTACTAATGAATCCGCAAATATTTCACCACTTGCTAAATATGATTTCTCTGGATTTAAATATTGAGCGACTTTCAAAGCAGTATCATATCTATCATTTCCTGATATTCTTTCGCTAACCGATATATTTACTGGGTTCAGAGAATTTACTCCACCTACTACAATCGTTTTTTGGGCTTGTATTTTTCTATATTGAAACTTAACTTCTGCTGAGAGTTCATTTTTCTTAGAAAGAAGTATCGGTGCTTTTATTTTGCTAGCATAGGGACCTGCCACTAGTGCATCAGGAAAGTTTTCCCCACTAGCTATTACTACGTTTGATACACTCGTTATTTGAGTGTATTTATTGGCTATTTGAGCAGATGTGCTAAATCTATCTTCACCTGATATCCTGTATACATTAATTCCTTTACTTCTCAACTCTTTTTCTAATTCTATACTTACTGAGTTTTTACCACCAACAATCAATACTTCTCTTGCCCCTATTTTATTTATTTTGTCTAATATTCTTTTATCAAGTTTTTTACCTCTATTTAAAAGTATCGGAGCATTCATTTCATAAGCTAGAGGAGATGCCACTAAAGCATCTGCATAGCTATCTGCAGTTGCAAGGATTACCTTATTAGTTTTTCCAAATTCATCTGCTATTTTTATTGATGTTTCTACTCTATCTTCGCCACTAATTCTTTTTTTTACGCTGCTTGCATGTGAGTCTATTGTTCCTGTTAAAGATAGTACGAATGCTACTGATATTGCTGTTATTGTTATTTTTGAAGTTTTCATTATAATTCCTCCAGTACCATTATTAGTTCTTGTATACTATATACTACATTCTCATCAATAGTATGTCAATTACTATTTTTTCTAACATTAATCATCAATTTACATTTTAATATCTTTTTAACAAAAGTCCTTTATTGTTTTTTAGTTTTTTTTATAATAAATTCCATGTTTTCAACATCTTTTTTCATTTTATTTTTTATTTCTTTTGTCCATAGTTTTTAAATTTTTCCATTACTATTTCCATCTCTTTATTGTCCAATACAACAGGTTTTCCAATACACATGCATCTATACTGAAGTTCTGCACAATACTCCATCCCACTTGCAAGACTATATGCGCTCTTTATATCGCCCCCACAAGCAAGCATACCATGATTTGCCAATAAAACTGCATCGCTATTTCCTATAGTTTTAGCTGCTGATTTTGCAAGTTCTTTTGTTCCAAAAGTTTCATATGGAGCACAAGGAACTTCTGCTACTCCTGAATCTGCTATTACATAGTGAACTGCTTTCAAAGGTTGGCGAAGCGATGCAAATACTGTACAGTACATTGAATGAGTATGAACTACTGCTCTACAATCCGCTTTTACTTCATACATAGCTGTATGAAGTGCCCATTCACTAGAAGGTTTTCTATCTCCTTCGATCACTTCTCCTTTTAAATTCATTATTACTACATCTTCAGGTTTTGTATCAAAATATCCAATTCCTGAAGGGCTTATTGCCATTAAATTCTTTTCTTTGTTGTATATGCTTATGTTTCCACTTGTGCCACTTGTAAGACCTTCGCTTATCATTTTTTTCCCATATTCAACAACTTCTTCTCTTTCTTTTTTTAGTAACATTACTAATCCCCCTTTTCAGCTTATATATTTTAATAAAATTCCTTTATTTCCGTTTTAAAATAGTCATTTAAAGTATATGGCGTAAATATCCCTTTATCTGTTACAACTCCACTAATTAAATGAGGCGGTACTACATCAAATGAAGGATAGATTGCTTTTACACCTTCTAAAGTATTAGCTATTCCTCTATATTTAAGGACTAATTCTGGATTTCTTTCTTCGATTATTATATTTTTTCCTGATGCCTTATCTTTATCTGGTATTCCTGTTACAAAATATGGTAATCCAAAATATTTTGCTAAAATAGCCATCTGAAATGTTCCTATTTTATTTGCTATATGACCATCTCTTGCTATTGTATCCGCTGCAGATGTAAATATATCTATTCCTTTGTGCTGCATAGCATAGGCAACCATATTATCTGTAATTACTGTAGTATCAAATCCCATTTCATAACAACAGCTTGAAGTAAGCCTTGCTCCTTGAAGATAAGGTCTTGTTTCTGCACATATTATTTTCACATTATTGTTATTCTTTTGCGCCGCTCTTAACATCGTTCCTATTATTGTTTCACCGAAACACTGAGTTAAGATTGTTCCATTTTTAGGAAATAAATCTGCAAGATATTCTCCAACAACTCCCATAGTTTTATATCTTCTATTTAGAGAATCTATTGTTCTTAGGAAAATTGCTTCAACCGGATTTTTTCCAAAGGCAAAAGCTTCGTCGGCTGCCTTTAAACATCCATCTGTTACTGCCTTTAGTCTATTTGCTGTTGTTGGACGTGCATTTGATATTGTGTGAGCCGCTTTTTTAAGAAATTCTCTCTGCTTGCTTTCTTCTTGTCCTCTACATTCATATGCTGCCAAAGCCATCCCCATACCTGCAGCCGTATATGGTCCTGCGCTTTGAGTTACCATATCTGTAATTGCCTGTGCTACTTCTTTATAACTATTGCACTCTACAAATTTTATTTCTGTTGGATATATTCTTCTATCCAAAATACGAACCTTTCCATTTTCATACCATGCGACATTCTCATACTGCAACATAAATGCCATTCCCTGATCTTGTCTTTCCATATCTTTCTCCTCATCCTCCTTTTCTTATTATTTTAATAATAAAAGAAGCTCTTTCTTACTATATCTAAAGTATTCTTTCTTTATTTAAAAAATCATTATATTTTTTATTAGATTATTTTCTAAGAAGTTCTGCTATCGATTTTCCATCTTTTAATTCATATCTTCTCTTGATTAGCTCTATAGCTATTTCTATAAGTTTTCTCTCCATGTTTATCTTTACCGATACATCGTCTATATTATCTAGTTCAGCCACTTTTGAATCTCCAACTGTTCTTCTGATTATTTCTGTAGCTGCATAACCTATTGAATCTGCCAATATCTCTTTTAAATAATACTCTCTAAAATTTTCTGCCCTGTATAAAGGTAATTTAACTATTTCATCATATTTATTAGTAAATTTATGGGCAAATTTATCTATAATTTCTTCTATTGTTTTTTTAATATATTCTTGAAATTCTATGTCATTTTCTCTAGTATAGGCTGCTCTTGCCCAAGAAAATACCAAATTTCCAACTATATTTCCAACATCATACCCCATTGGTCCATAAAATGCAAATTCTGGATCTATGATGACTACCTTTTCGTCGTTTACAAATATAGAACCGGAATGAAGATCACCATGTATTAATGCTTGTGCATTATTCATAAAATTATTTCTCAACTTAGCTACTTCTCCGTGAAGTTCTTTGTCTTCATATAGATGCTCTCTTACAAAATCTTCATTTCCTTCTGTAATAATATTTCTTCCCTTGTAATCCCAATATGGCTCCGTAAATACTAGATCTTCAGATATATCGCATAATTCCGGATTTGTAAATAGCTTTACCTGTTCTTTCTTTTCAGCCCTATCCATTACAAGATCTGTTGTTGGTAAAAGAGTATCGACTAAAAAATTAGATAATCCTTCTGATAAGTTGCTAAATTTTTTACCTTTTAGCAATTCTTTTCTAAGATTTTTACATTCTGAAATGTCTTCCATACATAATGCACACATATTTTCATCATAATAATATACCTTAGGAACCATGCCTTCTGCTAACTTTCCCTGTATTTTTAAAATTTCTGCTTCTATTTTATTTCTATGTAGATCTAGGGGTCTACCTGAAGATCTTAATAGTTTATCTGCCTGTTTTATAACAATCGATTTGTTAGTTTCATCTGATACTACTTTGAAAACATAGTTTATATTTCCATCTCCTATTTCTTCAACGTGTATTTTCTCATCTTCCTTAAATATTTCTAAAACATCCTTAGCATATTGAGAAGCACTTTCTGTATCTAATAAAAAATGTTTTGAATAATCCCTCATTTTACCACCTCTTTTTCTGTAATTACATATATTTATATTTAACATATATTTTGAAATATTTCTAGACTTTTTTTGATTTTACTTATATTTCTGATATTAAGCTATCTTTTACTTATATTTTACCACAGAAAATGTATTTTGATTTTTATAATAGCTGTTTTATCTTTAAATTTTTAAATAAAAAGTACCCAGCCTTACTTGACTGAGTACTTTTATATTACATTTTCAATTATTTATTTTTCTTTTACATCTACTCTTATTTTAGTAGTTACCTTTGGATGTATCTTTATTTCAACAAATCTTGATCCCAAAGATCTTATTGGCTCATCAAGGCTTATCTTTCTTTTATCTACATCTATATTCTTCTGCTTCTTAAGCTGCTCTGCAATTTCCTTTGAAGTTATTGATCCAAATAATCTCCCACCTTCACCAGCTTTAGCTTCTATTTCTATATTTACTTCTTCCATCTGCTTGCCAAGAAGAACAGCTTCTTCATAAGCTATTATTTCTTTTCTTTCTTTTGACTTATTCTTTTCATCAAGTTCTTTTACATTTGTGTTGTTAGCTTCTACTGCAAATTTCTTCTTAATTAAGAAGTTTCTTGCGTATCCATCACTAACTTCCTTTATATCACCTTTTTTACCAGTTCCCTTAACATCTTTCAATAATATAACCTTCATGTTATTTTTTCTCCTCCTCTTCTTCCAAGTATTCTTCTATAACATCTTTTACCATGTCATATGCTTGAGACAGGCTTACATCTCTTATCTGAGCACCTGCTATATCTATATGGCCACCGCCACCTATTTTCTCCATTAGAACATGTACATTTACATTTCCTAAAGATCTTGCACTTACAAATACTGTATCACCCTTCATACCTAATACAAAAGATGCCTCTATATTCTTTATATTAAGCAGCTCATCTGCCGCTTTTGCTATTACTATATTGATATTCTCAAGCTCTTGTCTTGCATATGAAAGACATATTCTATCGTCGATTATTTCAGTTCTCTGAATAACTTCTGCCTTCACTACAAAATCTTCTGCATATGAGTTAAAGAATTTCTTCACTGCAAGTGTATCTGCACCTACATTTCTAAGATAAGATGCTGCTTCAAAGGTTCTTACACCTGTTTTAAACTCAAAATTCTTAGTATCTAGGTAAATACCACCTAAAAGACCTTCTGCAGTCAATTTATTGATTTTAATATCATAATCTGTATATTGTATAAGTTCTGTTACCATTTCACAAGTTGATGATACATAGATTTCATGGAACAGTAATACTGTATCACTGATGTATTCTACACCTCTTCTGTGATGGTCTATAACTACTAGACGCTTTGATATATCCAATAGTTCAGGACATTCTGTATAACTTGGTCTATGTGTATCTACTACCACTATTAGAGTATCTTTATCACACATATCTATTGCCTTTTCGTGAGATATAAACATACCATTATAGTATTTTTCCTCATGTATTCTATTGACAAACATTTCTACTGCTTCATTTACACCTTCAAGTACGATATTGGCTATTTTGCCATATGATTTACATATATCAAATACACCAACAGCAGCACCCATGGCATCCATATCAGGATATTTATGTCCCATTATGATTATCTTATCACTCTGATTTATAAGTTCTCTAAGAGCAAGTCCTATTAGTCTTGACTTAACCTTTGTTTTTCTCTCAAATCCCTTTGACTTTCCACCGTAGAAGTTAAATCCATCTTTATTTTTTATTGCAACCTGATCTCCGCCTCTACCTAGCGCCATGTCTATTGCACCAGATGCAAATTCACCAGTTTGCTCTACAGTATCTCCGTCATATCCAACCCCTATGCTGAGGCTGACAGGTAGAGAGTTTCCATAATCTATTTCTCTTGCCTTGTCTAGTATACTAAACTTTGTTTTTTCAAGCTCTTTAAGCGCCTTTTTTCTCATAAAAAGAACATATTTATCTGTTCCTGTCTTGCGCATCAATCCTTGAGTATCTGTTTCAAGATTAGAAAGCAACTTTTCAATATCCATTGTAATGATTGGACGGTTCTCTTCAGGTGTACTTTTTAAAACATCCTCGTAGCCGTCTATCTCTATGTTCATCACAACTTCTCTACTATTTTCATACTTAAGTTCAAGATTTTCGTAATCAGTTTTATCAATCCAATAAACTATAGCCTTATATTCTGCACTGCCATCTGTCTCATAATCTGACTTTGCAAAACAATACTTTAAGATATACTTTCTATTATTGAATTCATACTCATCTTCCATTACTTTCTTTTCATCAAGAACTTTTCTTAAAGTTATATCTCCTACTAAATCTTCTATTTTGTTTCCAATCGAACTTTCTTCTGCATCCATTCCTACCATTTTGTCGAATTCTATATTTGACCAGAAAATCTTTCCATCAAGCTCCACTACACTTAAAGGTATTGGATTCATAAGCATTGTTGTTTTAGTAATCTTATCTAAATCAAAGCTTATATCCTTGATTTTCTTTCTGAACTTTTCTTCACTTGCCTCTTTTACCCTATAGTTAAATAAAACTAAAATTATACAGGCAAGTATTCCAATTGTGCCGACAAAACGACTTTTAAAAATTGCATATAAACTCAAAATAAGTATTATTACAAAACTTATTTCATTCAGATAACTGGATGCACAATATTTACGATTTTTATCACTCATTTTTGCCTCCAAAATTCTTCAATCCCGGATCCCACTTCATCCTGTAATTCCATATATTATCCAATATTCCCAATACTGCTATTCCTGGAATTATTCCAACAAATAATATTAAAAATGCCATCAATATCCAATTTATATTCTTTTTAATATTTCCCCATCTTTTTATTCCAAAAACTATAAGTGAAAGTCCTTCTATAAAGAACAGTATATTCATTACAAACATAAAGTTATTAATTACTATACCTATATCCATATCAGGTAATGAAAGTTTTGCAAGATACAATACTATAATTGTAACTACCAACATAAGAACTGGATTACCAGGTAAAATTATGCAATCAAATTTAATGTTGAATAACTTTTTCTTACAAAATCTATTCAATACAGGTATTGCAAAGAAATATGAGATAAGCGCTAAAATCAAAGATCTTGTAAATACTGAGAGCATTATTATTGTTCCCGTACTACCTAAAAGCTCATCAAATATTTCTGAGCTATATATATTCTTTAATTCTGTAGACTTGACAATTGTTCTGTAATTTTCTATTATATCCTTTATCCTGTCCTGCAAAATTCCTACAACATCAACGTTCATAAAATATTTCATAGAAGCATAATAAGCTATTGTTCCCAGCATGAACAAAATTATAGATATCATAAACACCCTTAAAGATGCGTAACTGTATACCCCACTATCCTTTTCAAAAGCTAATCGTATTTTTCTATTTTTGGAATCTCTAAAAGCTTCATTATAAAATACTATTGCCGATAAAAATGCTGGTAATAAATATATAAAGAATGTTTCTATGCTAATTGCCTTTCCATAAATAACAAAGGTAATTACAGTTGTAAGAATAAGAGCAAAAAACTTGAAAGCCCAGTCTGAATTAACCCCTATAATTATCATCGGTATTACCGTTGCCACCAGTGCAATGGAAAACATTGGATTTGAATTTCCAAGCACAGTAAAAATTACCAATACCGCCAACATTATTAGGTCTATAAACTCTATTCTGTTTCTATTTTCTTTCAAGCGACTACCACCTCCAACTTTTAAAAATGGAATAATCTATTCTTAATAATATTCATATAAATAAAATAGATTTCTTCCTTTTAAATTATTTAAAAATAATTGTTTTCGATTTTGTTTTTTAACAATTATTTTTATAAAGCATAATAATGCTATCCCTTATTATACCATTTTTAAATACAATCTGTAAACAATAGTAGTTCAAGCATACGATTCTAATTAATATATTATACTTTTAAAAATATCCTCTCCTTTTTTAGTCATTTTTAATTTTAATGACTATAGAATATCTTACTTTTATAATTTATAAATATGTAAAAAAAGGCCGTTGCGATGCAACGACCTTCAATATGTTTACAATACAGAAATTATTCTACTGTGTATGGTAAAAGTGCTACGTTTCTAGCAAGTTTGATAGCCTTAGTAAGCTCTCTCTGATGCTTTGCACAAGTACCTGTTACTCTTCTAGGAAGTATTTTTCCTCTTTCAGTAATATGCTTTTCTAGTTTCTGATAGTTCTTGTAATCTATAACAGTGTTTTTATCAGCGCAGAACTGACAAACTCTTTTCTTCTTACGTCTCTTCTTGTTTATCACGACTTTCACCTCTCTCTTATCTAAAATGGTACGTCGTCATCTTCTACAGCAGAGAATCCAGATGGACTCACTACTCCACTTGGCTCAAATTTAGGAGCTTCAAAATCTCCACCTTGTCCAGCTGGTTCACTTGGAACAGCTGAAGGCGCTGTATTTTTGCTCTCTAACGCCTGTATGTTACGACCTGATACCTTCGTGAATGTTCTCTTTTCTCCGTTTGGAGTTTCATATCTATCTACTCTAATAGATCCCTGAACACCCACCAATCTTCCTTTTGTTACATAATTTGCACAAAATTCAGCGGGTTTTCCCATTATTTCTACTGGTATGAAATCTGTAGTTACAGATCCATCCCTATTCTTGTAATCTCTATCTATAGCTAACGTAAATGTAGCTACTGGAGTTCCTGAACCTGGTATATATCTCAATTCCGGGTCCTTTGTTAGCCTTCCGACTAAAACGACATTGTTCATACTAACACCACCTATTATTTTTCGTCTTGCGCAACTATGACATGTCTTATAACATCTTCAGCTATCTTAAGTCTTCTGTCTAATTCCTTTGGAAAATCAACATCAGCCTTAAAATTAACTAGTGTGTAAACTCCATCTCTGAATTTCTGGATAGGATAAGCTAACTTTCTGCTTCCCCAAACATCAACTTCACCAACTTCTCCGTTAGCTGAAGTGATTATATCCTTAATCTTGTTAAGAGTGGCCTCTCTTGCTTCATCGTCAAGAGTTGGCTTTACGATGTAAAGTAGTTCGTAATTTCTCATTCATTTCACCTCCCTTTGGACTATACGGCTCCGAGAACTTTCGGAGCAGAGACGAGAATCTTATAATTCTCATACCAAAATAGTATACTCGATTAGGAGATCAAAGTCAATACATTTCTACTGTTTTTGTCATAGCTGTTACCCTTTATTTTTAGATTTTTAAGCATACATAATTTAACTTACATATTATTTATATTATCTCACTTTCTATCAATATAGGCAAATTTCATAAAACCCACTTCTTTTTTTAATTGATCAATTATTTTTTATACTTTATTAATCAATCAATATATATTGTTTACTATATGTATCGTGTTTTTTTAAACATTTTTCTAAACTTTTTAAAATTCTATTTTAAATAGATATTTTTATTTTTTATAAATATTAATGTGGTCTTTCTCTATAATGAACTTTGTTTCCCATTTTTAAAATTCTCTCTACTTTATATAAAAAAATAGATATTTACTATAAATTAATATCACTTTATATTTTTTAACTATACTACTTGTATTAGCTATATCTACTAATATATTATTAAATCTGTACTTTAATTATTATGAACATATATTTTATTTATTAAAATTCCGAAGCTTATTTTCAGAATATTTAAACTATTTGAGGAATAAGTTTGTAAAATTTGAAAATAACAATATTCTTATAACTCATATTAATACGTACTTTTATTTCATTTTAAATTATTTATATCATAATTAGGGGGTAAAAATGAAAAAAAAACAAATTATAATGACTACTTTAGCTGCTACTATACTTGCTCCAACTATAGTTGGAAGCTCTGTAACGGTAAATGCTTTAGAAAGCGAACAAAAAACAAGCATTCTTTTTTTAGCAATTCATACTAGGGACAATCAACTTTCTGACGCAACAGACTTTATTATTAAAGATTTAGATACTGGAGAAACTTTTAATTCAACTTCTAATATGAAAGGTATTGCTAGTATCCATGGTCTTAATATCGGTCATAGATATTCTATAACTCCAAAAGATAACTCCAAAGAAATTATCAAATTCCTAGGAAGCGACAAAACCGATCATAGCGAAAATATATTCTACTGTGTAGATAAAAGCTGTGATCCTGATATGTGTGGTGGTGGAGCACTTGCTTTTGATAAAGATGGAAATTCTACATTAACCGATATTTTTCTAGATGATAAAATTAAAAAAGACGATAAAGCTGAAAAGAAAAAAATACTATATCCAATCTCTTTACATAATGAAAAGAATCTTCTTTCTGATGTAACTGATTTCGTAATTACAGATCTTGATACTGGTAAATCTTTTGAAAATCATACAGATGAGAGAGGCATGATTTTCTTTGAAAATCTTATTGTTGGACATAGGTACTCTTTGCTTCCAAAAAATACAAACAGACATCTTTTAAATGTTGGAGCAGACGATGGTAAAACTTATAATAACAGAGAGTTTTTATGCGAGGAAATTGATAACAACATACTTTTTTCTTTTGAAAATAATGGCAAAAAAATATTAACATCTATTTATATTGGTGAAAAAGATGATACAGATAAAGATAATACTGAAACACCTAATGACAATTCTTTCATATCACTTGAACAACTTAAAATAAACGTTACAATAAACGGAAAACCTATTCTACAAGATGAAAATGTATATGTTTCTTTTATAAACTGGGATGAGTTTGACATACCAAATATTTTATACACTCATAAACTTGATCAAAATGGCGAAGCCGTCTTTAATAAATTTAAAGCCAATTCTAAATATGAAATAAGACTTGGAGGAACAAATGTCAAATTTGATAGAGAGTTTATACGCATTACAACTGATGAAAATTGCAAGATTAATACAATTGATGGGAAAAAAATAAATAAAGATTTTAGCGGAAGGATAGATTTTAAATCCTATGAAAAAACTTCAAATGAAGTTAAGACTTTCCCTGTTACAATAAAGGCAGTCTTAGAAGATGGTACTCCTGCTGAAGGTGTTACCTTCACTGCAAATACTCTAGCTCCTAAAATGCAATCTTATAAAGATACTACTACAGGAAAAGATGGTCTTGCTACTGTCGAACTAGAAGGACAAGAAGGTGGACGTCAGTATGCCTTTTGTGTTGCAAAAAATGCACAGTTTATGTGGCAAGGAAATCCTGGAAGCATCGTAGTAACTATAGATGAAAAAGGAAATATTTCAATAAACAACAAAACTCCTAATAAATTTGGAAAAGATACTTTTATAGTTGAAAAGAAAGATCAAACGTATCTTTATACAAATTTTAAGAAAACATTAAAAGAAGCTGAGGAAAAATTCTCATCTAATAAATATACAGATGAAAGCAAAAAAGAACTGGGAAGAGTTCTAATTGGAGCTAGAGAAGAGGATTCAAAGGCAGAAACCCTACCTCAGTATGCAAAGGGATATACAGAGCAATTAAAGGATGCAATTAAGCTTCTTGTTAAAAAGAACATACCATCGAGTAAAAATAGTAATTCTAGTAAAAGTTCTTCCCAGTCATCTATTTCAAATAAAGATGACTTCACTAAAAAAGAAATAAATGAAAAGATTAAATATGAAAGAATCGCTGGAAAAGATAGAGTATTGACAAGTATTTCTGTATCAAAAAGATATTATAAAAAATCTGAGACTGTAATACTTGCAAATGCCGATAATTATGCAGATGCTCTTGCCGCAAGTAGCTATGCAAGTTCTGTAGATGCACCTATACTTCTAATTAAAAACAGTACTCTAAGTAGAGAACTTACTTCTGAAATTGAAAGACTTTCTGCAAAAAATATTATAATTGTAGGAGGAGAAAGTGCAATTTCTGATGATGTAAAAAAAGATCTTTCAAATAAAAATGTAGAAAGAGTTGCAGGTGAAAATAGATTTGAAACTTCACAAAAACTTGCTGAAAAGACAATTAATAATGGATATAAAGATTCCATGATTATTGTTGATGGAAAAAATTTCCCTGATGCCTTGTCAGCAAACTCCCTTCTAAAAAAATATAAAGGTGCCGTTATTTTAGTTGATGATTCAGCTTCAGGTCTTAAAAATGTTGAATTCGCAAAAAATAAAAAACTTAAAAAGAATTTAATTATAGGTGGAGAAGCAAGTGTAAGTAAAAATATTGAAAATAATATAGACTCAACTGTGAGAATAGCAGGAAATAGTAGATACGAAACTTCTAAAAAAATTGCTGAAGAAGTAATGGACAGAAATGGCAATATATTTGTTGCAACGGGCAATGACTTTGCAGATGCACTTTCCATAGGTCCTATATTAACTCGTAATAATTCCGCTTTGATTCTAGTTAATAGAGAAAATGACAACCTTGCAACTTTTAAAAATAAATACGAACCTAGCAATATTACAGCTATTGGTGGAATAAATTCTATATCTGATTCTGTTATGAATAACTTGAAAAAATAATTATTAATTAAAAATACGAGAAGATA
>NZ_FODF01000052.1 GCF_900110295.1 Peptostreptococcus russellii | reverse complement strand
CTTGTTTAAACGATTAATCAATTGCTGTAAAACAGCTTATTGAATTAACCTGCTGTTCAATTTTCAAAGTTCATCTGCCGCCTCTCGACGACTTACTAATACTAACATATCTAAAGTTTTTTGTCAACACTTTTTTATTTTTTAGTTTTAACTTACTAAAAACTTCTTCTATTCTATGCTTTCCTCTTTTAAAGGACAAGTAATAATATACCATTTAAAATCTATTTTTGCAAGTATTTTTTATAAAGAATTACTATTAATAGTAATTTTATAATAGTAATAATAATTTTATTTTTATTCTATGTAAATCCTAATCTATGGATATCGAAACTTGTATATATCACCTATATCTACCTTATTCAATACTTTTTCATCATTCTAAAAATATTATCTTGTTAATTAAGAAGGTCTGGATACAGACCTTCTTAATTATATTATATTATTTACTTTATTAATATATAATTATTATATATAGTTCACAAGTTAATACAAATAGGTCTATTCTCCTCTATAGTAATCATAGCAAAATGCATACGGTTTACATTTTTGCCATCTACCTTTTCCTCTTTCACCTACAAATTTGCCATTTTTAGCTATTCTTTCCCCTCTCAAAAATACCTGTTCAGGTTTTCCTTTTATCTTAAATCCTTCAAATGGGCTATAATCTATTCCATGAAGGCTTTCTTTATTACTTATCATACCTTCAAAATAAGGATCAAATATTATTATATCAGCATCAGAGCCTACAGCTATTTCACCTTTTTGAGGATAAAGACCTACTATTTTAGCCGGCTTAGTCGAAAATAACTCTATAAATTTTTGACGAGTTATCTTTCCTTTACAAACACCATTTGTCCATAATAAAGCAAGTCTATCTTGTACTCCAGGGCATCCATTTGGAATTTTAGTGAAATCTCCTATTCCACGTTTTTTAGCTTCGAATCCACCTTCTACTGCACAGTGGTCAGAACCAACTGCCTGTATCCATCCTTTTTGAACTGCATCCCATAATGCATCAAGATGTCTTTGAGGTCTAAGTGGAGGTGCACATACATATTTAGCACCTTCAAAATTTGGTTTTGCCAGATAGTCTGTGTTTAAAGTTAGATAGTGAGTACATGTTTCACCGTATATAGGCCATCCTTCTTCATATGCTTCTCTAATTGCTTCCATAGCCTCAGCTACACTAACATGAACTACATAAAGTGGACAATCCACAGATTTTGCAAGAGCTATTGCTCTCTTTGTTGCTTCTTCCTCTGCTATAGGTGGTCTTGAGTAATAGTGGTATATTGGATCTGTACAACCTTCTTCAAGATATTTTTTCTGCAATACACTTATTATATCTGCATTTTCGGCGTGAACCATCATGGTAATACCATGTTTCTTTGCTATCATCATAGCTTTTAATATGGACTCATCATCAGAATAGAAATTTGTCCCCTTATAAGCCATAAATAGCTTTAAAGAAGCTACTCCTATTTCTGAAAGTTGTGGTATTTCTTCAAATACAGAATCTTTTGGATCCATTATAATCCCATGAAATGCATAATCTACACATGCTATGTTTTCAGCTTTTGCAGCTTGCCTTTTAATAGAATCTATTAATGACACATCCTTATCCTGGGGAGCAAAATCAACTATTGTTGTTGTACCTCCTACTGCTGCTGCATCTGTAGTTTCAAATAATCTCGCACCAAAAGATCCATAGTGAACATGTTCATCTACACCACCTGGAAATATAAGTTTTCCTTCAGCATCAATTATTTCATCTGCTTTTATATCTAAATCTTTACCTATTTCTTTTATTATTCCATCTTCAATATAAATATCAGCACTATATTCATTTGTTGATGTGACAATTGTCCCGTTTTTTATTAGCTTCTTCATGATTGCCTCCTTTGAAAAAAGGAGACATCTCCAATAATGTCTCCTTTTTATTATATAGTATGACCAAGCCATCTTTATTCGAGATATTACTTGTCTAATTTTCTCTCATGCTTTGTATAAACTGATGAATCTATACCTTCTAAGTATTCTACAACTTCTTCTACTGGCAAAACATCACAGAATTTAGCTTCCATATCGAATAAGTTCCATTCTATTACACCTGGCACTCTATCACCTACTGTTCCTTCTGGAACTATTGTCTTGAAACCATATCCTGTAGAGTCCATAACTGTATGACGAACACATGCACAAGATGTTGCCCCCATAACTATAACTGTATCCACACCTAAATAATTAAGTGTCTGAGCCAAATGTGTACCGAAGAAATTAGATGCATATTTCTTATGAATAACTGGTTCTTCTGGTTGTGGCTTTAATTTAGGATCTATTTGCATCCACTCTGAGTCTATGTCAAGAGCACTCATTGGTATCTTCTCATCCCATCTTGGTAAATCCCACTGTTTTTCTCCAATATATCCTGTAGTTGTGTGGAAAATTGGAACACCAGCTTTACGTGCAGCCTCTAAAACCTTAAGTGCATTTGCACAAACTTCATCTGAATGGTTGCAAGTAAATACATGTCCTTCACTCATCCAAGCTTTAGCCATATCTACTGTAGTTATCGCAGGAGCTTTTCCAAACCCCATCTTTCTCATAAATCCACGTTCTTTATATATCTTTCTAGCTTCAGCAAACGCCTTCTTTAAAAGTTCCTCATCAAATTCATAAT
>NZ_FODF01000025.1 GCF_900110295.1 Peptostreptococcus russellii | reverse complement strand
TACGTTGCATTTTTATTTTTCTTATTTTTGCTAGAAAAGAACATAATGAAATTTAATGTGTTAAATATTGCGATTGAAAAAATAAAATGTTATAATATATATAGGTAAAAGTATTGAAAACAAAAGGTTTATATCGTTTTCAAGTTTAGATAAAATTATAAAAATCTATAGAAAG
Organism: Peptostreptococcus russellii; assembly: GCF_900110295.1. Lineage (GTDB taxonomy): Bacteria > Bacillota > Clostridia > Peptostreptococcales > Peptostreptococcaceae > Peptostreptococcus > Peptostreptococcus russellii_A. Next base: position 13,617 of record NZ_FODF01000025.1, on the reverse strand, counting down.
AAGGAAAAGTTAATATGTTAAATAATTATATTGAGTGGGAGAATTTAGGAAGTTTTCCAGCACAAAAAGGATACTCTGAAAATAAGGGAACAGCAGGTCATCTTCAAGGTATCTTAGATGGAAAATTAGTTGTAGGCGGAGGTGCCAATTTTCCAGAAACTAGTATTTTAGAAGGTGGTCAAAAGTTTACTCACAGAGATTTGTATCTTATATCTGAAGAAAACGGTAACCTAGAGTTTTTACAGCAAATACAGTTAGATTATCCAATTGCCTATGGAAGCAGTACTAGTTCAGAAGATGCGATATATTATTTGGGAGGGAGTCCAGAAGAAGAACATAATTCTAGTATAACTAAGATATATCTTAAAAATGGGAAATTAGCCTATGAAGAAATTGCAAAACTACCTATGTCTATTGAAAATGCCATAGCAGAGTATATAGATGGGCAAATATATTTTGGTATAGGTAAGCTTGGAGAAGATAATTCAAGAGATTTTTATAGATATGATTTAGAAAAAGGTAATTTAGAGTCTTTAGAAAGATTTCCAGGTGAAGCTAGAAATCAGTGTATTTCTTGCTGTTTTGAAAATAAAATAGCAGTATTTGGTGGCGGATCAAATGTAGCCTATACTGATGGATATTTATATAGTATAGAAGAAAATAGTTGGGAAGAAATAAGTGAAGTTCAACTAAATGGAGAAAGTATATCTTTATTAGGTGCAGGAGTTGTGAAGTTGAATGAGGAAGAACTACTTGCAATAGGTGGATTTAATAAAGATTTATGGAAAGAAGCAGTTCATAAATTATCTACATTGACAGGAGATGAAAAACAAGAGTACAGAAGACAGTATTTTGGACAGGAGCCAGAAAAATGTAAGTGGAATAAAGAAATGCTTGTTTATAATGTAAATGAAAATAAGTGGAGAAGTTTAGGTAAAATATCATTTGATGCTCCTTGTGGAAATGCCCTTTTGAAATCAGAAAACAAAATATACTCTATAATGGGAGAAATAAAGCCAGGTAAGAGAACTCCATATGTTCACAGATTGACTTTATAAGATTCATATATAAGACGGTATTTATACCGTCTTTTTATTGTATTATTAAAGTATAAAAATATACAAATAAAACCAGAGGCACATATAAAATGTGCCTCTGTAAATTTATGAGTATTTGGAAATTATTAACCTATATATTCTTGATCCTTAGTGTATATAGTTAATCCGTCTATATTCTTTTTATCTTTTTTGAAGATTAAACTGAAAATATATCCGAATACTACAGCAGATAAGAATGAGAATATTGAGAATACAAATGGGTTTGCTGCCCAAGTAGTATTTCCCTGTATCCAATAGCAAGAGAATGCTGAAGCAAGTAATCCTATAAGTGCTCCAGTACCGTTAGCTCTCTTAGAGAAGATACCTAAAGCGAATATACCTGCAATTGGTACACCGAATAATCCTATGAACTTAAGGAATAAGTCCCAAGTTTCTTTCTGATTTGCCTTTATAAAGTATAGTGCAGCTATTGTTCCTAAAAGTCCAGATGCTATAATTACTAAACGAGCAAGTCTAACATCTTCTTGATCATTACCTTTTCCGAAGAAACGCTGTTTAATATCTACAACTACACAAGCTGAGATAGAATTTAAGCTTGAAGATATAGTTGATTGCGCTGCTGCTAATATGGCAGCTATAACGATACCTGCAACACCTGCTGGTAGAGATGTAAGTATAAAGTATGGAACTAGTGCAGTTGTGTTTGCAGCAGCTCCTACAACATCGGCATTCATGAAGTTTGGAAGAGAACCAGCTGCATGAGCACCCTTGTAGAAACTATATAAAACAGTACCCATTCCGTAGAAAATAGGTATAGTTATAAATGCAAGTAAACCGTTTGTCCATAAACTCTTATTAGTTTCTTTCTGATTCTTAGTAGTGTTATAACGCTGAACAACATCCTGAGAAGCAGTGTATTGCTGTAAACTGTTGAATATTGAACCTAAGAATATAATAGGAACAGTAGCAGCAGTAAATGACCATTGTAATGTTTCATTAGATAAAATCTTTTTATGAGCAACTGCATCTGCAGCAACATTTCCAAAACCACCTACATTAAATACACCAACTGCTATAACAAGTAGTGCACCACCTATAAGAATTACACCCTGAATAAAGTCAGTCCATATAACACCTTCCATACCACCTAGGAATGAGTATATTACACAAAGTATACCTATAGCTCCACATACTAGGTATGGATTGATCGTAGATACTGAAGTAATAGCTACTGTTGGAAGATAGATAACGATTGCAATACGTCCAATATGGAATAATGAGAATAAAACACTTCCGAATACACGCATTGCAGGATTGAATCTAGCTTCAAGGTATTCATAAGCAGTAGTTACATTTAGCTTTCTAAAGAATGGAACATAGAAACGTATAAGTATTGGTATGATTACTATTATTGATAAGTTACCTGCTGCATATGCCCAGTCTCCATTAAAAGCCTTTTCCGGTGTTGCCATAAAAGTAATGGCAGAAAGAGTAGTGGCATATATAGAGAAACCAACTGCCCATGAAGGAAGAGAACCACTTGCCTTGAAGAAGGCATCTGTATTCTTTCCAGCTTTCTTTGCAAATAATCCACCGATAGCAGTCATTGCAAGAAGATAAAGTACTAAAACGACTCCGTTAGCGAAGCCAAAACCTATTTTATCCATTGTTTTTCTCCTTTTTAATATTTAATTTTTTGAAAGGGTCTTAAAAACTTAATTAAGACCCTTTCAGATGTATTGATTAAAATGAAAATTGATTGTCAAAATTTATAAGTTGTAATCTTTTACAAGTTTTTCAACTTCAGGAAGCTTTGCAGGATCGAATTCCTTCATTGGCTTCTTGCAGTAACCTGCATTTATTCCTTTGACCTTTAATATTTCCTTTAATGTCTGATATAGACCAAGTTCAAGAACTTTTTCTATTACATCGTTTGCCTTATGTTGTAAATTGTATGCTTCTTCAACCTTACCACTCTTTGCTAGGTCGAATATTTCTCTACTAACCTTACCATTAACATTGTAAGTAGATCCGATTGCACCATCAACGCCACTTATAGCTGCTTGTACAAGCATCTCATCAAATCCTGAGAATAATAGAGTATCAGGGAATCTCTTTCTGAATCTTTCTAACTGATAAAAGTCTGCAGCAGTATATTTAACTCCGATAACCTTCTTATTTGAAAGTAATTCACCGAACTGATCAAGACTTATTTTAACTCCTGTTAAGAATGGTATATAGTAAAGTATTAAATTATTGTCTGTTGCATTTATAATTGTTTCATAATAGTATTTAATTTCTTCAAAAGATAACTGATAATAAAATGGTGTAACTGCTGATAGACAGTCATATCCAAGATCAGTTGCATACTTTGCAAGTTCTACAGCTTCATTAAGGTCTAGTGAACCAACCTGAGCTATAAGATTTATTCTATCTCCAACTTCTTCCTTAGTTATTTCAAATATACGCTTTTTTTGAGCTGTATTTAATAAGAAGTTTTCTCCACTACTTCCGTTTACATATAGGCCATCAACTTTATTTACATTGATGTTATAGTTTATAACCTCTCTTAAACCTTCTTCTATAAGATTTCCTTCCTTGTCAAATGGAACTAAAAGTGCTGAATAAATACCCTTTAAATTTTTCATATTATTAACCTCCTATATATGGTTCGTTCAAACTCTATATTATAAATAAATATTATTTAATATATCTAAAAACTAATTAAAAAATACCATGTTGATTTCTTCGAACCAAATTAACACATTAAATATTTACAAGTCCATAGTAATACGTTTTCCGGAAATTGTCAATATTTTTTCAGAAAAAAAGAAAAACATTTTCAAAAGATGGGTAAAAATCTTTACAATTAAAAAAAATAGTGCTATTATAAAAGTGAATTTAAATAAAAAATAAGATGGAACTATTGATTTTACAGTATTATAGAATATATAAAGTATATTTTTAAAATAATATTTTAGGAAGAGAGTAGCATTAGATGTTACTTATTAATTTTATAAAAACTTCTATATAAAAAAATAAAAAGATCTTTTTAATAAAATATAGAAGAAAAATGAAAAAATTTACCACATTATATTTTAAGTGAATATACTTTATAATAAATAGGAGGTAAAGATGTATTTAGGTGTAGATGTCGGCGGTACAAGTATTAAGTTTGCAGTAGTGGATGCAGATTTGAAAATTATTCACTATGAAACATGTCCTACTCCAGATAATGTCAATTTGAAGATAGTTGATGAAATATATAGAATTTCAGCAGATATAAAGAAAAAGTTCAGCTATAATTATCTAGGCATATCTGCAGCAGGAGTTATAGATACTGAAAAAGCTGAAGTTATAAGCGCAACAGATACTATAAAGAATTATATAGGTGTTAACTTTAGAGATGAACTTTCAGATAGGTTAGGGGTAGCAGTTTGTGCAGACAATGATGTCAACTGTGCTCTTTTGGGAGAACAGCTTTTAGGGTGTGCTAAGGGCTTGAAGGAAGTATTCTGTATAGCCCTAGGAACAGGTATAGGAGGAGCTTACTATCTTGACAAGATGCCTCATGGATCATGTTCTAGTGTAGGGGAGATAGGTCAAACAATGTATGATCCCAAAACAGGAAAAAACTTTGAGAAAAAAGCATCTACTATAGCTCTTGAAAAAAGAATAAAAAGAGAAGTTCATGAGAAACTAAGCGTAAAAGAATTTTTTGCAGTATGTAGATATATAGAAAAAGATAAAAAAATAGAAGAATGTCAATCTTGCTTGGAGCTTGAAAAAACTATTGAAAGTATGATTAGTCAAGATAAATTAAAGTTTATGGTAGATAATCATTCAGAAGAAATAATGAAAGTTTTGGATGAATGGCTAGAAGATTTTTCAATAGGTATTTCAAACATGCTTCTTATACTTGATCCTAAGTATGTGGTAATAGGTGGTGCTATATCTAAGCAGGGTTCTTATTTAATAAGAAAAATAGAGGCAAAGGTAAAGGAAATTATGCCTATAAAGATCAACAAAACTAAGTTCCTTTGTGCAAGTTTAGGTAATAATGCAGCTATATATGGAGCTATTTATCCATATATAAGTGAATATAGTAAGAAAAAACTTTAAAAAACACTAAAAAATATAGTAAACTACTTAATAAAAATAGAATATCCTTTTTTAAAACTTTCTTTACAAATATAAAATATGATGTTAAGATAAAAATGCAAATAGTTAATGCATTAAATTTTAAGTGTTAAATTTTAGGAGTCGGATATGAAAAAATATGAAAGGATATTCGCCAGTATAGTTGAAAAGATTGAAACAGGCGTATTTAAAGAAGGCGAGCAAGTTTATACAGAAAAAGAAATAAAAGATTTATACGGTGTAAGTAGTACGACAGCAGTAAGAGTGCTATCTGAATTGGAAAATAGTGGATATATATTTAGAGTTCAAGGAAAAGGAAGCTTTGTAAGCAAAACATTAGTAAATAAGAAAGTTTCATTTACAGAAAGCAATAATTTTCATAAATATTTTAAAGATACAGTAGTTGAAACATCTAGGGTTATAGGAGTTGAAATAGTACAGGACAGAGAATTTTGCAAAAAAATAGGTATGCCTGTATCACAACTTTTGAAAATAACAAGAGTAAAATATATTGGTGATGTAGCATGGGCTCATCAGACCAACTATATTTCGATGAAATATTTACCTAATATAGATATAGGGGATATAGATAGTTTTAAAGAACTTGCTACTATGATTAGAAAAAACTACCGCATAGATATTCATAAAGAAAAAAGCAAGAAGAAAATAAAAGTAATAACAGACATTCCGGAGAGTGTAGCTTTTTACATTTCTAAAGAAAATGAGCCTTGTTTTGAATTTGATAGGTTCACATATATGCCGGATGGAGATATTTTTGAATATGTAAAAATATACATAAATTATAAATACTATGAAATTGTAATAAAGGACTAAAATAAGGGATAGAAGTCTATAATAAAGTATTTGATTATAGCATTAAGCATAAATTTATATAAAACTTGAAACCATATTATTGACTTATATAGTGTTTTAGTAAACCACCTTAGAAAAATTCGTTTTTTATTGCAATTTATCAAAAATTAAAGTAAAAGAGGTATAATCATGAATAAAAAAGAATTAATAGAGAGTATAAAAGGTGGTCTAATAGTATCTTGCCAAGCATTAGAAAATGAAGATTTATACACAAAAGAAGGTGGAATAATGCCTTTAATGGCATTAGCAGCTAAGAATGCAGGTGCAGTAGGAATAAGAGCACAGGGTGTTAGAGATATAATTCAGATCAAAGAGCTAGTAGATTTACCTGTTATAGGAATAATAAAAATAGCTTATGAGGGAATGGATCAATATATTACTCCTACTATGAAAGAAATAGATGAATTGGTGGAAACTAAGTGTGAAATAATAGCCCTTGATTGTACAATGAGACCACGATTTGCTGGAAGTACAATTAATGATTTTATAAAGGAAATAAAAGAAAAATATCCTGAAATAATATTAATGGCAGATATATCTAATCTTGAAGAAGGTATTAACGCTGAAAAAGCTGGTGTTGACTTTGTGGGAACTACAATGAGTGGATATACACCTTACACAGAAGGAAGAGGAGATGGACCAGATTTTGAACTTATAAAGGGTCTTTCTGAAAACATTAGTCTTCCAATAATAGCAGAAGGCAAAATTCATTATCCTTCACAAGCAAAGGAAGCTTTAGAGGCTGGGGCACACGCTATAGTTGTAGGCGGTGCAATAACAAGACCAAGAGAAATAGCATCGAGATTTGTAAATGCAATAAAGTAGATAATATTATAAAAACTGTTGTAAAATAATGTGTATCAAAAGTCTGATATATCTTAAATTTTACAGCAGTTTTTCTATTTAAATAATAGAATTTAAATAGCTGAAAAATATTTTTACTACTGGACTATAAAAATACAACAAAAAAACATAAATTAAATATAGATAAAATCTCCTTGAATATACTGAATTTTATGATATAATTATTTCAACACATTTTTGATATTTGTTTTAATTCATAAAAGTGATTATATGAATAATATATTTGTAAGATATATTTTATTAAGGAGGTTAAATTATGGAATTTAATAATTTAAGAAAAGCAGATCCAGAAGTTTATGAAGCATTAGAGAAAGAACTGGAAAGACAGAAGAGAAATATAGAGCTTATAGCATCTGAAAATATAGTATCTCCAGCAGTAATGGAAACAATGGGAAGCTATTTTACTAATAAATATGCGGAAGGTTATCCATCAAGAAGATATTATGGCGGCTGTCAGCATGTTGATGAAATGGAAAATCTTGCTATAGAAAGAGTTAAAAAGATTTTTGGAGCAGATCACGCTAATGTTCAGCCACACTCTGGTTCACAGGCAAATCAAGCTGTTTACCTTGCTATGTTAAATCATGGCGATAAGGTTTTAGGAATGGATCTTTCACAAGGTGGACATCTTACACACGGATCTCCTGTAAATATATCTGGAATAAACTATAATTTTATAGCATATGGTGTGAATCCAGAAACTGAAACTATAGATTATGAAAAGCTTAGAGAAATAGCTTTAGAAGAAAAGCCAAAGATGATAGTAGCAGGTGCCAGTGCATATGCAAGAGAAATAGACTTTAAGAGAATAGCAGAAATTGCTAAGGAAATAGATGCATATTTTATGGTAGATATGGCTCATATAGCAGGATTGGTAGCTGCTGGTCTACACAACAATCCAGTTGAATGTGCAGACTTTGTAACAAGTACAACTCACAAGACTTTAAGAGGTCCTAGAGGTGGAATTATTCTTTGTAAGGAAGAGTATGCCAAGAAAATAGACAAGGCAATATTTCCGGGACTTCAGGGAGGACCATTGGAACATATAATAGCTGCAAAAGCAGTTTGTTTCAAAGAAGCTTTAGAAGATGGATTTAAAGAATATCAAGAGCAGGTAGTAAAAAATGCTGCTGTATTGGCAGATGAACTTGTAAAAAGAGGCTTTGACCTTGTTTCAGGAGGAACAGACAATCATCTTATACTGGTAAATCTTGTTTCAAAGGGGATTTCAGGAAGAGAAGCTGAAAAAAGACTTGATGAAGCCTTTATTACAGTAAATAAAAACTCAATACCTTTCGATAAGGCAAGTTTTGTGGAGACTAGTGGAATAAGAATAGGAACTCCAGCTGTAACTACAAGAGGAATGAAAGAAGAAGATATGGTAAAGATTGCTGAAGCAATGGACTTGGTAATCACAGATAATAATCTAGAAAAGGCTAGAGAAATAGTAGTAGCACTTACAGATAAATATCCACTTCCATACTAATTTAAACTTATAAAAAAATATGAACTGCTTTGTGTAGATGTCTATGCAAGCAGTTTTTTTATTTTAAGGAATTTTTGCTAATATTGATAGACAGTTTTTAAAATAGCTAACTTGAAAATTATAATAAGTGTTTATAATGATTATATATTTAGAGATTTAACTTATATCAAAAGTATGATAAAATAAATCTAAAGAATAAAATATTCTTAATTTTTAATTAAATATCTAGTTTTCAGAAAGGGTGTGTTTTCATGTATTATAAAATCAAAAAAAGCGGTGCTTTAATCAATGGAAGAAATGTACTTTATATTTACGCACAGGATTCGAAGATTGTATTTATATTTAGTGGGGATTGCCCTGATGATAGACTAGAAATTGAGGTCAATGAAGATCCTAGGAAATTATTGGAAAGAATAACAGCGGAGTTAAGAGTAAAAGAAGAGATTATAGAGATATAAGGCGTTTTTTAAAGTTTAAAATAAGTTAAGAAAGGATGTGCATTTGCACATCCTTTCTGTAGTTTAATATTTAAGTAAATAGTTTTGATTTTAAATTTATATTTGAAAATCTAATTTTAAAAAGAGTCATATCTTATTAGAACTTGCCAGCTTTTGCAGCTTCTTCTATAGAAACAGCAACTGCAACAGTCATTCCGACCATTGGGTTGTTACCTGCGCCTATTAGTCCCATCATTTCAACGTGGGCTGGAACAGATGAAGAACCAGCAAACTGTGCGTCAGAATGCATACGTCCTAGAGTATCAGTCATACCATAAGAAGCAGGACCTGCAGCCATATTGTCTGGATGTAGAGTACGTCCTGTACCACCACCTGATGCTACTGAGAAGTACTTCTTGCCCTGTTCTATACATTCCTTCTTGTATGTACCTGCAACTGGATGCTGGAAGCGAGTAGGGTTAGTAGAGTTACCTGTTATAGATACATCTACTGCTTCTTTGTGCATTATTGCAACACCTTCACGAACATCATTTGCACCATAGCAATGAACTTTTGAGCGAAGTCCTTTTGAGTATGCTATTCTTTCTATCTCTTTAAGTTCACCAGTGTAGTAATCATAGTCTGTGTGAACATATGTAAATCCATTTATTCTTGAAATTATCTTAGCGGCATCTTTTCCAAGACCGTTAAGTATAACTCTTAAAGGTTTTTTACGAACTTTGTTTGCCTTTTCAGCAATACCTATAGCACCTTCTGCAGCTGCAAAAGATTCATGACCTGCAAGGAAGGCAAAACAGTCTGTTTCTTCTTCAAGAAGCATTTTTCCAAGATTACCATGTCCAAGACCTACCTTACGTTGATCTGCAACAGAGCCTGGAATACAGAAAGATTGAAGACCTTCTCCTATAGCTTCGGCTGCCTTTGCAGCAGTTTTACAATCCTTTTTTATTGCAATTGCAGCACCTACTGTATATGCCCAACAAGCATTTTCAAAACAGATAGGCTGTATAGATTTAACTAGATCATATACATTAAGACCTGCATCCTTTGTTATTTTTTCTGCTTCTTCAAGAGATGCAATTTCATAACTATTTAAAACTTTGTTTATTTTATCTATTCTTCTCTCATAAGATTCGAATAAAGCCATCTTAAATTCCTCCTAAAAGTGTAATATTATTCTTTACGTGGATCTATTATCTTGACAGCATCTTCTACACGTCCATACTGTCCCTGAGCTTTTTCCCAAGCTAGATTTGCTTCGTCTCCAGCCTTTATAAAGTCTGTAAACTTTCCTAGACTTACGAATTTGTAACCGATAATTTCATTGTTTTCATCTAAAGCTATTCCAGTTACATATCCTTCAGCCATTTCAAGATAACGAGGACCTTTAGCTACAGTTCCGTACATTGTACCTATCTGAGAGCGAAGTCCTTTACCTAAGTCTTCTAGTCCGGCACCTACTGGTAGACCACCTTCAGAAAATGCACTTTGAGTTCTTCCATATACTATCTGTAAGAATAATTCTCTCATAGCAGTATTTATTGCATCACAAACTAAGTCTGTATTTAAAGCTTCCAAAATAGTTTTTCCAGGAAGTATTTCTGATGCCATAGCAGCTGAATGAGTCATACCTGAACATCCTATAGTCTCTACTAAAGCTTCTTGAATAATACCTTCTTTGACATTTAGAGTAAGCTTACATGCACCCTGTTGTGGAGCACACCAGCCAATACCATGCGTAAGACCTGAAATATCTGAGACATCTTTAGCCTTAACCCATTTTCCTTCTTCAGGAATTGGAGCTGGTCCGTGATTTGCACCCTGAGTTACAGGACACATCATTTCTACTTCTGTTGAATATATCATGATTAAAACTCCTTTTATAATATATTAGGTTTATTTTTTCCCACATTATAATTTACTACTTTTAGGTGAAAAAATCCACTAAATAAGGGATATTTAATAAAATATATAAATAATTAAAGTCATAATTAAGAAAAAAGTCCAGCACTAGTATAATATATATACATTAATAGTATTAATGTGATAATATCTTTATATAAGATATTTATATTTAGGCTATACTAAAAATATAAACTTTTATAAATATTTTATTATTAGGGTATATTTCAAATTGAATATTGACAGGATACTATTTGAAAAAACAGTTGTATAGAAAGGGATAAATAATGAAAGTAGAAAAAAATAGTAGAGCTTATTGGCTAAATAGATTTAATAAATTCTTTTCATTGGGAACAGGAGTTATCTTATTAGGTATTTTAAGTTTTTTCTCTAAGAAGGATTTAATTGAAGTAGCTATCCCAGTTATTTGTGGAATTCCAATTATAGTCTATGCTTTATTTTGTAGAAAAAGGGCTAATAATCTTGAATAATAAAAGTATTATTAAAGAAAAATATAAAATTATGTTTTTAATTTGATTTTTGTGTGTAAATACTAAATATCGGACTAGATATGCTATTAAATTGTCGATAATAATTATTATATAATTTCTGAATGGAGTGAGATATATGAAAAAAGCAATGTTGATTATTAACCCTAGTTCAGGTAATGAAAGAGCAAAAAATTATAGTAAACTCGCAAAAGAAAAGTTAGAAAGTTTTTTTGATGAGGTTGAAGTTAGATATACTGAAAAAGCAGGAGATTGCAAAATGTTTGCCCGTGAATCTGCTGATAAAAGATATGATAGTGTATTTGTAATGGGTGGAGATGGTACTGTTAATGAAGGTATAAATGGAATTGCAGAACAAGAATATATTCCAAATTTTGGTTTTTTCCCACTGGGAACAGTAAATGATTTGTCTAGGGCACTTAATATAGCTTTAGATCCAGAGAAAGCCATTGAAGAATTAGATTTTGATCGAAGCAGAAAAATAGATATAGGGAAAATAAATCAAGAGTATTTTATGAATGTAGTTGCGATAGGAGTAATTCCAGAGGCTGTAAATGAAGTTGAATCAGATAAGAAAACAGTTCTTGGACGATTTGCATACTTTGTTTCTGGATTTAAAAAGTTTAAGAATTCAAAGTCCTATTCTTTTCTTATTAATGCAGATGGAAATTCCATTAACGCACAGAGTAGTTTGATTTTAGTTGGACTTACTAATTCAATAGGAGGTTTTGAACAGATTCTTCCTAAGGCGAAGGTAGATGATGGAAAGTTACATATGATATATCTAAAGGATGATAATATGTTAGATACTGTAAAAACATTACCAGAGCTTATTAAGGGAGTAGAAGAAACTAATGATTCTATCGGATATGTAGTATTTGAAAAAGGTGAGATAAATGTTGAAGATGATGTTGTTCTTAAAACAAATGTAGACGGTGATGAGGGAGAGGAACTTCCAGTGGAATTAAAGGTACTTCCGTCTCATATAAATGTTTATTGTGGAAAAAGCAAATAAGATAATATAAATAAAAGGACTTTATTAAATTGAAATTTTTCAAATAATAAAGTCCTTTTCTATTTATTTTTTTGAGTATAATTGTGTATATTTTTTTGCAAGATCTAAGTCTCTAGTAGTAAGGTAGTAAATATATTCATTTTCCTTTTCAGCAAAGTATTCTTGCTCTAAGATTACCCTTGAATCCTTAGGAAAACTTATTTTTTTATCGGATAAAATATTGAATTTAAGTACAACATTTTTATTATCTTTAACTAATTTTCTAAATTTTTCTTCTGATACTGTATTAAAACCAACTTTTTTCCTGTTTTCTTCTTTTGATGTGTCAAAGTCGGCATCTTCTGAATCATTTTTATCTGTTTTAAACTTAATATTCTTAGATTTAATACTTTCTAATTTCCATTTATTATCTTTAAATTTAAACTTAGCAATAGATTCTCCTAATCCTTTTGAATGGCGTCCCGATTGAGTTACAACTACTTTTTTTCCATTTGGACCAGTATATTCATGCTGATCTATAAATTCATGTGTATGACCTGCAATAATAAGATCTACATAGGGAACTTTTTTTGCCAATTCTTGTATTCTATTTCCAGAATGTCTAGGAATTTTAGGTTTTTCACCAGAATGGGCTACTAGTATAATCATATCAGGATTTTCCTTTTCTTTTACTTCTTTGACCACTTTTATACTTTCATCAACCATATCTGTCATATAAAATTTTCCCTTATAATTAGGGTTATTTTGGATATAGACATCATCACTAAATTTTTCTTTACCGTCTTTAAAAGCCTCTTCTTCATTAATAGTATTTGTAGTTACTCCAACTACAGCTATTTTGATTGCGTTACTTTTATTAGGAACTTCTTTTATAACGTAAGGTTCAGAAATTCTTTCATCTTTACTGCTATTTATATATTCCTTGTTAAAGAAGGTATTTGCAGATAAAATATTTAGACCATTTTTCTTGTAGTTATATATTAAATCTTTCAAAGCATCAGGTGGAAGATAGAATTCATGATTTCCAAGAACTGCAGCATCGTATTTAGCATTTACCAATTCTTTGGAAATAGGTGATAGCCCTTCCATTGGTTTTTTAATTTTTTCAACTACATTTCCGCCGACAATATTGTCTAGATATCCAAGAGATTTTTCTCCAGAAGACCATTGAGAATCATCTACTGTTTGTATATCAACTGTATCACCAGCATCTATTAAAATTGAATTTTTTCTGTCAATTTTCTTAATCTCATTTTTCATTTGTTTTGTAAAATGGCTGTGCAAATCTGTAGTGTTATATATCTTTACTTCT
>NZ_FODF01000036.1 GCF_900110295.1 Peptostreptococcus russellii | reverse complement strand
GTGGTTTAAACAAGTTTGCTTGTTTAAACGATTAATCAATTGCTGTAAAACAGCTTATTGAATTAACCTGCTGTTCAATTTTCAAAGTTCATTTCTTTCTTTAATCTTTGTCAAACGTTTCCGCTTGACGACTCATTTATTATATCAACTTTATCGTAAGTTGTCAAGAACTTTTTTAAAAGTTTTTTAAATTTTTTTTAAGTAATACTTTATTTACTTTTAATAAGTTTTTGTATGACTAACTCTTTCAAGTTGTTTTTAATGTGTTTCTTAAAGACAAGTAATACTATATCACTATAAAACTACACTGTCAATAAGTTTTTTGGTTTTTTTTTATTTTTTTATATCTATCCTTTCTTTATTTTCGCTTAATCTATTATAGTTCGTATTTATAAACTTTTTATTGCTTTTTAGTATTTATATGAATATAAATATTCGTATTTTTTTAATACTCTTTGTATACAAAAGAGGTTTTTTGTTATAAAATATTTCTAAAGCATAAACTGAATATTTCTAATGAGTTTAAATTCATCAGTATTATTTATTACTCATAACTTTAATCAGAGATATTCAAAAAGTTTTTTATGTATTTATATGTGATTTTAAGGAGGAAATAAAATGCTATCTACGCGTTTAAAAAATATTACACCTTCAGTAACTGTTGCTATCAGTTCTAAGGTTAAAGAAATGAAGGCTGAAGGAATAGATGTTATAAGTCTTAGTATAGGGGAACCTGATTTTAACGTTCCAGAAAAAGCTAAAGAATATGGAAAGAAATCTCTAGATGAAAATAAAACTAAGTATGACTTCGTTCCTGGTATTATAGAACTTAGAGAGGAAATTTGTAAAAAATTAAATAATGAAAATAATATCTCATATACTCCAGATCAAATAGTTTTATCTAGTGGTGCAAAAAATTCTATTACTAATGTTATCCTTGCCACTACTGATCCTGGAGATGAAGTTCTTCTTCCTCTTCCTTACTGGGTAAGTTACTCTGAAATAGTTAAAGTTACCAATGCTGTTCCAGTGGAAGTAAAAACTAAGAAAGAAAATAACTTTAAGCTTACAAAAGATGAACTTCTGTCTGCTATTACAGACAAAACAAAGTTAATTATTATAACTAATCCATCTAATCCTACTGGTGCAGTGTATACTAGAGATGAGTTATTAGAAATTGCCAATGTCTGTGTAGAAAAAGGAATTTATATATTAGCCGACGAAATTTATGAAAAAATAAGATTTAATGACGATTTTGTCTCTGTTGCATCTTTAAGTGATGAAATAAAAGACATTACTATTACTGTAAATGGATTTGCAAAGTCTGCAGCAATGACAGGTATTAGATTAGGATATACCGCTTCAAATAGAGAAATCGCTAAGGGTATGTCTGCTATACAAAGCCATATTATATCTCACCCATCTTTAACTGCACAGTATATAGGTCTTGGTGCATTGAGAGAGTGTGAAGATGATATGCAATACATGGTTGATACTTATAAGAAGAGATGCTCTATTATTACAGAAAGACTTAATAAAATAGATGGTATCGGATATGTAAAACCTGCAGGAGCTTTCTATATATTTGTAGACTTATCTAAAGTAAAAGAAAACTTTAAGTATAAAGACAGCTTCTCAGTAGAATTCTGTGAACAGTTTTTACAGGACGAAAAGGTTGCCCTTGTTCCAGGAAAGGCATTTGGAATAGATGAATATGTGAGAATTTCCTACGCTTGTAGCGAAAAAGAATTCCTTGAAGGTGTAGATAGACTTGAAAGGTATATAGCTAAATACCTATAAACTATTTTCATCTAGCTATACTATCTACAAATAGTTGCTTAAAATAGATTATATATATTTAAAATTTATTATCAAAAAATACAAGGATATGCCATTAAGGCATATCCTTCTATTCTTACATCCATATTCCAATACTTGCTATACCACGACCTAATTCTCTTTTAAAAAGACCTTTTTCAGATATATAATTATACAGTTTTCCTACTTCTTTACTCAAACATTCTTTTTGATTATATTTTTTTATTGCCAAAACCCTTATCTTTTCAGAAAGAATTCCAACTTCTTTATTAAAGTTTTTACCGTCTATAGAAATATTATTTTTAAATTCTACAAGTATAACTCTTTCATCTGACAGTGTATTTTCATTTAAAATCAGATTATAAACCTTTGATAAAAATTCTTCTTCAAATTCCTTTTTATTTTTCATAGTCTACTCCCAGCTTTTTATTTTATGTTAATTACTACACTGACTCTAGATATGTTATTTAATCTAATATAATTTTGCTCCTGCTGGTATGTTATTTCCTAGCATTACTAAATTTAATTTTTCTTTGTCTTCGTATTCATATACAGATGAAATAATCATTCCTTCTGATTCTATACCCATCATTTTTCTTGGTGGCAAGTTTGTAATAGCTAAAAGAGTTTTACCTACTAATTCTTCTGCTGAATAGTATTCCTTAATTCCTGAAAGAATAGTTCTTTCTTTTCCTGATCCGTCATCTAAAGTAAACTTCAGTAGCTTTTTACTCTTAGCTACTTCTTCACAGTTAAGAACCTTTACTGCTCTAAAGTCTGACTTAGAGAAGGTTTCAAAGTCTACATCTTCTTCAAATAGTGGTTCAACTTTTACCTTAGAAAAATCTATTTTTTCTAAATCTCCTGTAACTTTATTATCAGCTGTTTCTTCTAAACTACCGCTTTCAGCTGTTTCACTAGACATCGGCTTCATTGTTGGGAATAATAATACATCTCTTATTGATGAAGAGTTTGTAAGAAGCATTATTACTCTATCTATACCTATTCCCAGTCCACCTGTTGGAGGAAGTCCCACTTCTAGTGCATTTAGGAAGTCTTCATCCATTTCACAAGCTTCATCATCACCAAGAGCTCTCTTTCTTACCTGATCTTCAAATCTTCCTCTCTGGTCGATTGGATCATTTAACTCAGAGAATGCATTGGCAAGTTCCCATCTATTAGCAAATGCTTCAAATCTATCTGTTCTTCTTGGATCTTCAACATTTCTCTTAGCAAGTGGAGAAACTTCCACTGGATGATGAGTTATAAATGTAGGCTGTACAAGCTGATCTTCACCAAATTCTTCAAAAAATTCATTTATTACTTCACCACGTCTCATTCCTGGCTTGATTTCTATTCCCTTTTCCTTTGCTACTGCTATAGCTTCTTCATCTGTATTTATTTCAGAGAAGTCTACTCCAGCATATTCCTTTACACATTCTTCCATAGTCATTCTTCTCCATGGAGGTGTAAAGTCTATTTCTGTTCCCTGATAATTTACCTTCATGCTTCCAGTTGCAACTTCAGCCATGTGAGATACAACATTTTCTGTTATTTCCATCATATCTTCATAGTCTGCATATGCCTGATACAATTCTATTGCTGTATACTCAGGATTGTGCTTCATGTCCATTCCTTCATTTCTGAACATTCTTCCCATTTCATATACCTTATCGAATCCACCAACGATTAATCTCTTTAGATATAATTCGTTAGCTATTCTTAAATACATTGGTATATCAAGAGTATTATGATGAGTAACAAATGGTCTAGCATTTGCACCACCTGCTATTGTATTTAAAATTGGTGTTTCAACTTCAAGGAAGCCTCTATCATCAAGATAACTTCTTAAAGCCTTTAGTGCCTTAGTTCTTGTAAGGAAAGCATCCTTTACTTCTGGATTAACTATTAAATCTACATATCTCTGTCTGTATCTTAAATCCATATCCTTTAAACCATGGTACTTTTCTGGAAGTATCTGAAGAGACTTTGACAATAAAGTAATCTTCTCTGCATGTAAAGATATTTCTTCAGTCTTAGTTTTGAAAACAAAACCTTCAACTCCAACTATATCTCCCATGTCAAATTTCTTAAATAACTTGTATTCATCTACTCCTATATCATCTCTTTTTACATATACCTGCATTCTTCCGTTCTGATCCTGTAAATGCATAAAAGATGCCTTACCCATTACTCTCTTTGACATTATACGCCCTGCTATGCTTACAGTCTTTCCTTCTAACTCATCATAATTTTCCTTTATTTCATCTGAATGATGAGTAACATTATACTTGCTTATTTTAAAAGGATCTTTCCCCATTTCCTGAAGTTCCTTAAGCTTATCTCTTCTAACCTGAAGAACTTCACTTAGGTTTTCGACCTGATTTTCCGGCTTATTATTTCCCATTTTCTCCTCCTGTTTTAATCTGTTTTTTCTTTATTAAATTAATACGAAAGTTACCCGAATATATAAATTCGGGTTTAGCACTCGTACTCTATTACTTAATTGATTTTAAAATGATTCTATATATTTTTGACATTTTGTAAGTTATCTTAATGAAATTCTAAAAATCCTAATATACCTACTAATATAATAGTCAAAATGCAACTATCTAGTTATATCTAATATCTTTAATTTGATTATACCGTCTGGAACAGTTACTTCTACGTCTTCGCCCTTTTGTCTTCCTAGTAGAGCCTTACCTACTGGAGATTCATTTGATATTTTAAAACTGTATGGATCCGCTTCTGCACTACCTACTATTGTATATTCAACTTCTTCGTCAAAATCATAATCAAATATCTTAACTACAGAACCAATTGTTACTACATCAAGGTCCACACTATCTTCATCAATTATAACAGCTACTCTTGTCATATGTTCTAGCTTCATAATTCTTTCTTCAAGAGCTGCCTGTTCTTTCTTAGCTTCATCATACTCTGCATTTTCTGATAAGTCACCAAATGATATAGCTACCTTTAATCTTTCTGCAACTTCTTTTCTTCTAGTTGTTTTTAAAAGTTCTAATTCTTCTTCAAGTTTGTCGTACCCTTCTTGAGTAAGTATAATTTCCTTGCTAATATTTTCCTCCATTTTCGGACCTCCATTATTATATAAATTACAATTATTTGCTTCTACATCATATTTTAAATTGTGTGTAAATCAAACACAATTTATATTATATCCGATTTATTATATTCTAATTATACTATAATGTCAAGAGTTCAATAAAGTCTGGATACAGGCTTTATCCCTTTATTCACAATACTTTTAGCCTTGTTTTTAACATAGCAAAAAACAGCTTATTTTTCCTTTGAATTAAATTTTTTCTGCATTTTTTACTTAATAGCCCTATTGAGCCCATAAAGTTTTTTTCTCATTTATTTTATTTTATTAACTAAATAACCATTTATACATTTTATTTCAAACTGTATAAAAAGCAAAAAAGAACAGGAAATTCTGTTCTTTCTTATTTTAATAATATAAACTTTTTTATTAAAAATTTTATATTTCTTTATACTGTAAAAGTGTCTTTATTACTTCTTCTACACTTTCCATTCTATTTATTTCATCTCTAAACTTGGCAGAATGTTTCATTCCCTTTAGATACCAGCCTATATGTTTTCTCATTTCCCTTACTGCAACATATTCACCATCTTCTTTTACGGCCAATTCTATATGTTTAATAGCTACATCTATTTTTTCTTCTTTTGTTGGCTCAGGAAGTATTTCTCCTGTCTTAATATAGTGATTAATTCTTTCAAAAATCCAAGGGTTTCCTTGTGCCCCTCTTCCTATCATTATTGCATCACACTTTGTATGCTGTCTAATTTTTATAGCATCCTCTACACTTGCAACATCACCGTTTCCTATAACAGGAATCTTTAGCTCTTCTTTTACAGCTTTGATAATATCCCAATCTGCCTTTCCTGAATAGTATTGCTCCCTAGTTCTTCCATGTATTGTAATTGCAGAGATTCCGCAGTCTTCTGCTATTTTTGCTATTTCAAGTGCATTTATATTATCTTCATCCCAGCCTTTTCTTATTTTTAAACTTACTGGCTTCTTGGATTTTCCTACTACTGCTTCTAATACTTTTCTAGCAAGTTCTGGATTTTTCATAAGAGCAGAACCATCACCGTTTTTTACTACCTTTGGTGCGGGACAGCCCATATTAATATCCAAAATTTCATTAGGATAATCGTTTAGTATCTCGGCAGCTCTTGCCATATATTCGGCTTCACTTCCAAAAATTTGAACGGCAACTGGAAATTCTTCATCATTTATATTTAACATTTTCTTTGTTTTTTCATCATCAAAGCAAAGCGCTTTTGCATTTATCATCTCTGTATATAAAAGACCACATCCATGTTCCTTACATATCAGCCTAAAAGGTAAATCTGTAACTCCAGCCATTGGAGCTAGAAAAACCTCATTATCTAGTTCAAAATCTCTAAATCTCATATTCACCTCTCATTTCAGTATATATTTTTATAAATCATAAGCCTATATTTTTTACAGATTACAAATTCAAATTAAATTTATACTCTTTAAAAACTATACTCTTTTTAGTTTCCTGTTTTGCTGTATTTTCAAAGCTCACTTATTTTTATCTTTTTTAAAGATTTATTAATTATTTTTT
>NZ_FODF01000024.1 GCF_900110295.1 Peptostreptococcus russellii | reverse complement strand
AAAAAAAAGCGATTTTTTCCACAGGTCATACAACATGTGGATAAATAAAAAAGTTATGCACATACTGTGGATAACTTTGTGGACAAAAAAGTTCCAACTCGATATATAATATATTTATACTCTATTTGAGGATTATTTAATTGTTGATAAAGTATATACATTTTTTACACAGGCTGTTAATAAGTTTAGGACAACTTCATTCAGTCTGATTTTATCAACAGTTTTTATACACAACATAATCAACAAGCAAAAATATTGAAAGAACGGAGGTCAGATATAATGGATGCAAACAAGCTTTGGATATCTGCAAAGCAAAAATTAAAGGGTTCATTCCCCAAATCCTTCTTTGAAATATACTTCAATGAAGAATCAATCCCTATAGCAGTAAAAGACCATGTCTTCTACCTTAGAGGAAATATAAGAACTAAGGAGTTCTTTGAAAATCAGAAAAAAGATAAGCTTTTAGAGGCTTTTAGCGAATTAGCCGCTAATATAAATGATGTAGTAGTTATTACAGATTTAGATGAAGAATTAGCCTTTTTCCAAACTGTAGACGAAGAAAATGCAAGAAATAGCGCTGCTGACGAAAGAACGGAATTAATAAGCAAAGCAAGCAATATTGCAAATGCAAATCTTAATCCAAAATATACTTTTGATACTTTTGTAGTAGGACCTAGTAATAATATTGCAGTTGCAGCTTGTCAAAGAGTCGCAAGCTCAGATGATATAATGAACGACAATCCCCTATTCCTATATGGTGGTGTAGGTCTTGGAAAAACTCATCTTATGCATGCTATTGGGCACAATGTTTTGGAAAGAGATCCTTCAAAAAAGGTACTTTATGTATCCTCTGAAACATTTACAAATGAACTTATTATGGCAATAAGAGAAAAGAAAAATGATGAGTTCAGACATAAATATAGAAGCGTTGATCTATTTATGATAGATGACGTTCAGTTTATCGCGGGAAAAACCTCTGTTGAAGAAGAGCTGTTCCATACATTTAACGATGTATTTGCAGCTGGAAAGAAAATAATTCTATCAAGTGATAGACCGCCAAGAGATATACCTCATTTAAAAGATAGATTGAAATCAAGATTTATATGCGGAATCATGGTAGATATACAGGCTCCGGACTATAGTACGAGAATGGCTATACTCCAATCAAAAGCTGAAAACGACAACCTTTCTATTCCAAAAGATGTAATAGAATATATTGCAGATAATGTAAAATCTAACATTAGAGAATTAGAAGGTGCTCTTAATAAAGTAATCCTTTATGCAGATCTTTCTTCTCAAGAGCTAAATTTAGATACAGCTAAAGAAGCTCTAAAA
The DNA here is from genome assembly GCF_900110295.1 of Peptostreptococcus russellii. Lineage (GTDB taxonomy): Bacteria > Bacillota > Clostridia > Peptostreptococcales > Peptostreptococcaceae > Peptostreptococcus > Peptostreptococcus russellii_A. The sequence goes on along the minus strand of NZ_FODF01000024.1, from coordinate 13,665 downwards.
GATATACTTGTTTCATATAAAACTAAGGAAATAAATGTATTGAGAATAAAAGAAATGGTCTCAGATGCTTATAATGTAACAGTTGAGGAACTAAACTCTAAAAAAAGAACAAAGAACATAGCATTTCCAAGACAAGTAGCTATGTATATATCAAGAACTTTACTTGATATTTCTCTGCCCAATATAGGCGATGAGTTTGGTGGACGTGACCATACTACTGTTATGCATGCTATCAAAAAGATAGAAGATGAAATGGAAAAAAGTGAAATGACTAAGGTTAAAATCGAAAAAATCATTTCAGACTTAAACGGATAATCTTATCCACAGAAAAACAGTAGATAAGCTGTTTATTAATTGTGGACAAAAAAACAGCCCAAGTTATGCACAATTCATCAAGAATTTATACATGCTGTTAATAACATTTTTGTCTACAGGCTCAATCTGTTGATTAAAAATGTTTTGAGCTGTTTTTAACATTATCCACATACACTACTACTGTTACTACTATAGTTATTATTATATATATTTATATTATAGTTTTTAAGTTATTCACAATTAAGAAAGAAGGAGGTTTGTATACAATGAATATACTATGTAATCAAAAGACATTAGCACAAGCAATAACAAATGCTCAAAAGGCTATTAATAATAAAACAAATATAGAATTATTGAGAGGTATACTTCTTACAGCAAAGAACAATTCACTAATAGTTACTGGATACGATAATGAAATCAGTATTGAAACTACTCTTGAAGCTCAGGTAAATTCAGAAGGAAGTATTGTTATAAATTCAAGACTTATGGGTGATATAGTAAGAAAACTTCCAGATACTTTTATTTCAATTGAAACAGATGAAGAATACAATGTATTTATTAATTGTATGAATTCTAGATTTAAGATAAAAGGAATCCCTGCAGATGAATTCCCTAGACAGTCTGAGGTTTCAATGGATAATATGGTTAGATTTAATCAAAGTGAAATGAAAAATATGATAAAGCAAACAGTATTTGCAACAGCTTCAGAACCGATCAACCCTACTCTAGCGGGAGAACTTTTTGAAATAAATTCTGAATATGTAAATATGGTTGCTGTAGATGGATACAGATTAGCAGTAAGAAAATCTAAAGTAGATGAAGAAGTTGAAAATCCTATAAACGCAATTATTCCAGGAGCAACTTTAAATCACTTAAACAGTTTACTTTTAGATGATGGAGATTTCTTTATAGGTCTTGATGATAAAAATATCATTTTTAAACTTGAAAATACTAGAATAGTTGCAAGACTTATTGAAGGAAACTTTACAAAATATGAAAATCTTCTTCCTAAAGAGCATATAACAAAGATAGAAGTTGAAACTAGAAAGCTTCAAAATGCAATAGAAAGAGCTGCTCTATTATTTACTAGTGGCAAAAACAACATGATAAAAATTTCTATAAACGATAAGCTTATGGCAATTACATCAAATAATGAAAATGGTAATGCTTATGAGGAACTTGAAATAGATTTTGAAGGTGAAAGCCTTGAAATAGCATTTAATTCAAGATATTTCTTAGAAGGTATTAAGAATATAGACAGTGAAAAAATATCTATAGAGTTTGGTGGATCAGTAAATCCATGTGTTATCAAACCGATAGACGGAGTGGAATATATTTATCTTCTACTTCCAGTAAGATTAAGCAACTAAAAAAATAAAAATAAGGTGGAAGAACGACTTTGTTAAAAAAACATCGAAAAATAGTCTATCCACCTCTAATTAAGTTGCGAAAATTTCAATATATTTAACGTAAATACACTTGCAAATATTTTGATAAACAAAATTAAAAAAAATTCAACCTTATTAAATAAAGTGAGCTTTTTGTTAAAAAAAATGCCTGGCAATAAAAGGGGTAAAAAATTACGATTTTATCTGAAGAAGATTTTGCAAAGGGCCTCAATTTCAAAATATAAAATTCTTAGAATGGATTTTTTATTTTTGAAAAGAGGAAGTAAAGCTTAAAAGTACAAAAAAATATTAAATATTAGTATGCTTGTAAAGAAAGATTATATAAGCCAAACGCCTGCAAATTAAATGCAGGCGTTATTTTATTATTTTTGGCTTTTTTCTGGCAGGTAAACATATTTTAAAAAAGTGTCTGATTATGGTATAATAGAATAGTTACAATGTGCGATAGTGTGGATTTTTATATCTATTATGGCTAAATAGGGTTTAGGGCATTGAACATAAATATTTGACTGAAAAAGAGGTAGAAATTATGAAAAATATTATTATTGATTCTGAGTATATTAAGCTAGACCAGTTTCTAAAGCTGGCTGATATTGTTATGTCAGGTGGAGAAGCAAAACTGGTAATTATGAGTGAGGAAGTTCAGGTTAACGGTGAAATCTGTACACAAAGAGGAAAAAAATTAAGAACAGGGGACCTTGTTGAATATAAGGGTCAGAAATTTGCTGTTAAATAATTTTAAACATAGTAGATAATAAAGCTGTAATACTTTGTGGCTTTATTATTCTAGCTTAATTAGAGCTATTTAAGAGATTAAGATAATAGATGGAGTAGGTGTTAGATTGCGTATAAACAATTTAAAGCTGGTAAACTACAGAAATTATGATAGTTTGCTTGTCGATTTTAATAAAAATATAAATTTAATACTTGGAAAAAATGGGCAGGGAAAGACTAATATAGTTGAATCTCTAACACTTATGTCTATAGGTAAATCTTTCAGAACCAACAGAGATAGGGAACTTATTAAGTTTGGAAGTGAGAATCTCTATGCCGGATGTTCTTTTTCTAGAAATGGAATAGATAAGAAAATCGAAGTGGTGGTTACAAAGGACAAAAAGGGAATTAAGGTAAACGGAGTATCCATAAAATCTATTCAAGAACTTTTGGGAAATCTCAATGTGGTCGTTTTTTCACCTGAAGATTTGAAACTTGTAAAAGATGGACCTAGAGAGCGAAGAGTATTTATAGACAAAGAAATAAGTCAAATTATGCCTAGATATTATAGTATTCTTACGAACTATAATAAGATTTTAAATCAAAGAAATAGACTTTTAAAGTCGCACAAAGTAGATGCAAACTTGCTAGAAGTGTATGATTGTACTTTGGCTGAGTTTGGCGGAGAGATATATCTAATAAGAATGAGGTTTATAGAAAAATTATCCGAAATTTCCAATAAACTTCACAAAAGTCTTACTTCGGAAAAGGAGAATTTGACTATTAAATATAAAAATCAGCTAGATATTGACACTAGCACTCCTTTGCTAGAGATAAGAAATCAGATGATGGATAAACTGATGTCTTCTAGAGAGCAAGATATGATGAATAGAAATACAAAAATAGGCCCACATAGAGACGATCTTGGGATTTTTATAAATGATATAGATGTCAGACTGTACGGTTCACAGGGGCAGCAAAGAACAGCTTCTATCTCACTGAAGCTGTCTGAAATAGAACTAATAAAAAGAGAGTTGGGAGACTATCCTGTTTTGATATTGGACGACGTGTTTAGTGAACTTGATCAAAACAGACAGAAAATGTTAGTCGAAAAACTTAAGGACATACAAATGTTCGTTACGTCAGCAGATCCACTACATAAGAATATTTTGGGAAAAGACGGATACACAATATTTTATATAGATAGCGGAAAAGTGCTGAAGGTTGAAAATGGAGGTAATTAGATGGCAAAACATGAATATGGTGCAGATCAAATTCAGGTCTTAGAAGGCTTAGAAGCCGTAAGAAGAAGGCCTGGTATGTATATAGGTTCTACGGGACCAAGAGGTCTACATCACCTTGTATACGAGGTTGTAGACAACAGTATAGATGAGGCATTAGCAGGTAACTGCTCTGAAATATATATATCTTTAAACGAAGATGGAAGTGTAACAGTAGCAGATAACGGTAGAGGTATACCAGTAGAAGTTCATCCTAAGACAGGACTTTCTACTTTGGAGACAGTTTTAACTGTTCTTCATGCAGGTGGTAAGTTCGGTGGAGGAGGATACAAGGTATCTGGTGGTCTTCACGGTGTTGGTGTATCAGTTGTTAATGCATTAAGTAGCTGGTTAGTAGCAGAAGTAGTAAGAGATGGAAAGCTATATAGACAAAGATATGAAAAAGGTGTCGCTGTAACTAAGATTGAGGAAATGGATGCCCCTGCAGGTAAAGGCAGTGGAACAAAAATAACATTCCTTCCAGATCCTGACATCTTTGATGAAACAGTATTTAGTTACGATACTCTAGAATACAGACTTAGAGAATTATCATTCCTAAACAAAGTAATAAAGATAATATACGAGGACAAAAGATCTGAACACGAAAAGATAAAGGTATTCCACCACACAGGTGGTTTAGTAGAGTATATAAAGTTCTTAAACAGAACAAAAACAACTCTTCATGATCAGATAATATACGTTGATAAGGTAGCAGATGATTGTACTATTGAATTAGCACTTCAGTATACAGATTCATATTCTGAAAATATTTATTCATTTGCAAATAATATAAATACACATGAAGGTGGAGTTCATCTTGCTGGTTTTAAAACAGCTATAACAAAGGTTGTAAATGACTATGCAAGAAGAAACAACATACTTAAAGAAAAAGATTCAAATCTTTCAGGAGACGATATAAGAGAAGGTCTTACAGCAATAGTTTCTGTAAAATTATCTGAACCACAGTTTGAAGGTCAGACAAAGACAAAGCTTGGAAATACTTTTATGAGAGGTCTTGTAGAAAGCATTACAAATGAAGAAGTAGGAGCTTTTCTTGAAGAAAATCCAACTGTAGCAAAGATTATAATAGATAAGTGCTTGAGAGCACAAAGAGCTAGAGAGGCTGCTAAGAGGGCGAGAGAGCTTACGAGAAGAAAGAGTGTGTTAGACATGACATCTCTTCCTGGAAAGCTTGCAGACTGCTCTGAGAAGTCTCCAGCACTAAGTGAGATATTCCTTGTCGAAGGGGATTCTGCCGGCGGTTCTGCTAAGGCTGGTAGAGACAGAAATACACAGGCAATACTACCTCTAAGAGGTAAGATTTTAAATGTTGAGAAGTCAAGACTTGATAAAATTCTTGCTTCCGAAGAAATAAAAAATATGATTACAGCTTTTGGTTGTGGTATAGGTGATGAATTTGATGAATCCAAATTAAGATATCATAAAATTATAATCATGACCGATGCCGATGTAGATGGTGCTCATATTAGAACACTTCTTCTAACATTCTTCTTCAGATACATGAGACCATTGATAGAAGAAGGTTATGTATATGCAGCTCAACCACCTCTATACAAAGTCAAAAAATCAAAGAAGGATTATTATGCGTTCTCAGATAGAGAACTTTCAGACACACTTGATGAAATAGGAAGACAGGGAACAGAGGTATCTCGTTACAAAGGTCTTGGTGAGATGAACGCAGAACAGCTTTGGGAAACAACTATGGATCCACATTCAAGAACACTTCTACAGGTGACAATTGATGATGCAATAGTTGCAGATGAAGTATTCTCAATGCTTATGGGAGACAAGGTTGCTCCAAGAAGAGAGTTCATCGAAGAAAATGCAAAGTTTGTCAGAAACTTGGATATATAGGAGGTTGGCTGATTAATGGAAAAGACAAGTAAAATAATTCCGATAGAGATATCGGATGAAATGAAAAAATCATATATAGATTATTCTATGAGTGTTATAGCTGGTCGTGCTCTTCCAGATGTAAGAGATGGATTAAAGCCAGTTCATAGAAGAATACTTTACTCAATGAGTGAACAGGGGATCACACCAGAAAAGCCATTTAGAAAATCGGCACGTATTGTCGGTGACGTTTTGGGTAAGTATCACCCACATGGTGATAGCTCAGTCTATATGGCTATGGTAAAAATGGCACAGGATTTCTCTACTAAGGAACTTCTAGTAGATGGACAGGGTAACTTCGGTTCTGTAGATGGTGATAGCCCAGCAGCCATGCGTTATACAGAAGCGAGAATGAGTAAGCTTGCAATAGAGCTTCTTAGAGATATAGAAAAGGACACAGTTGACTTTGGTCCGAACTTTGACGAAACGTTGAAGGAACCATTAGTACTTCCAGCAAGATATCCTAACCTTCTTGTAAACGGATCTAATGGTATAGCAGTAGGTATGGCTACATCTATACCTCCTCACAATCTTGGAGAAGTAATAGATGCAACAATTCACTATATAGACAATCAAGATTGTGAAGTAGAAGAATTGATGAGTATTGTCAAAGGACCAGACTTCCCTACAGCAGCTACAATAGTAGGTACTGAAGGAATAAAAAATGCTTATAGAACTGGTAGAGGTAAGGTGAAGGTAAGAGCTAAGGCTGAAATAGAAGAACTTCCAAAGGGAAAACAGCAGATAGTAGTTACTGAAATACCATATCAGGTAAATAAGGCAAGATTAGTAGAAAGAATAGCAGATCTTGTAAAGGAAAAAAGAGTAGATGGAATATCTGATCTTAGAGATGAAAGTAGTAGACATGGTATGAGAATAGTTATAGAGCTAAAGAGGGATATAAATGCCAACATAGTTCTAAACAATCTTTATAAGCACTCACAGCTTGAAGATACATTCAGTATAATAATGCTTTCTCTTGTAGATGGAACTCCTAGAATACTTAATCTAAAGCAAGTAATTGGATATTATGTAGAGCATCAAAAGGAAGTTATCACAAGAAGAACTCAGTTTGAGCTAAATAAGGCACAGGCTAGAGCTCACATACTTGAAGGCTTAAAGATTGCTCTAGACAATATAGATAGAGTAATAAGTATAATAAGAGGATCTGCAAATGGACAGATAGCCAAAGAAAAGTTAATGGAAGAATTTTCTCTTACAGAAATTCAATCTCAGGCAATTCTTGATATGAGACTTCAGAGATTGACAGGTCTAGAAAGAGATAAGATAGATAAAGAATACAATGAACTTATGGAAAAAATAACATACTTAAAGAGTATATTGGCTGATGAAAACAAGCTTTTCTCAGTAATTAAAGATGAAATGATAGCTATAAGGGATAAGTTCGCAAAGGATAGATTAACAGAGATTATACCTGCAGAAGGTGAGTTTGATATAAAAGATTTATTTGAAGAGGAAGAAATAGCAATAACTCTTACGCATCTTGGATATATTAAGAGACTTCCAGCTGATACATACAGAAGTCAAAAGAGAGGCGGAAAAGGTATATCGGCTCTTACAACTAGAGAAGAAGACTTCGTAACAGACCTTATATCTACAACTACTCATTCTGTAATGTTATTCTTTACAAATAGAGGTAGAGTATACAAGCTAAATGCATATGAAGTACCAGAAGGTAAGAGAACTTCAAAGGGAACAGCCATAGTAAATCTTCTTCAGCTTAATCCAGGTGAAAAGGTTGCAAGAACAATATCATTTAATCCAGATGATGATAGCAGAGAAGATTCAGAATATCTAATAATGGCAACTAAAAATGGTATTGTAAAGAAGACTCGTATAAGTGAATTCAAAAACATCAACAAGTCAGGTCTTATAGCAATCAATCTTAGAGATGGAGATGAGCTAATAGGAGTAAAGATGGCTAATGGCGATGAAGAAGTAATGCTTGTAACTAAAAACGCAATGAGTATAAGATTTAGCGAAAAGGATGTAAGACCTATGGGTAGAGCAGCTACTGGAGTTAAAGGTATTACTCTAGGAAAAGATGATATAGTTGTTTCAATGGATCTTGTAAGTGAAGGAAAGGATCTTCTTGTAATAAGTAAAAATGGATTTGGAAAGAGATCTGATATAGAAGAATACAGACCACAGATAAGATCTGGTAAGGGTATAAAAACCTACAATATAACATCTAAAACTGGAGAAATAGTAGGTGCAACACTTGTAAATGAAGATGACGAAATTATGATGATAAACTCTGATGGAGTTTTAATTAGAATAAGAGTTGACGAAATTTCCATTTACGGAAGAATTACAAGTGGTGTTAAGTTGATGAGAACTGATGAAGAGGTTGAAGTAGTATCTATAGCTAAATTAAAAAGAGAAGACGAGATAGAGTAGAAAATTGGGAGGCTTGCTATGTCATTGAATATAAATTCAAAGTATAGAGATGATAGTAATAGTTGGGTCGTAGAATTGTCAGGAGAGTTGGATGTATCCTGTGCAGATGACCTTAAAAAAGAACTGGACAGTAATATTGAAAAGAAATTTTCCGATGTAAAGGTGGATATGTCTAACTTGCAATATATTGATTCTACTGGAATTGGAGTAATTGTGGGAGCAATGAAAAAACTAAAAAGTGGAGATAAAGATATTACAATATTAGAAGCAAAAGATAATGTAAAAAAAATATTTAAAATAACTGGTCTCGACCAGATTATACGTATGGAGGGGTAGTCGTGGAATACGAAATGATTAGTATGAATATGTCAAGTAATCCTAATTTTGTATCAGTAGTAAGACTGACAACTTCAGGTATTGCAAGTAAGATGGGATTTACACTGGATGATATAGAAGATCTAAAGGTATCAATATCCGAAGCCTGTACAAATGCAATAAAGCATAGTAAAGAAATGAACTTCGAAGTGAACTTCTATATGTATGATGACCGACTTACTGTAGAAGTTAAGGACAAAGGGATTGGATATGACGTTGATGCAGTTGCAGAACCAGACCCGAATAATCCGAAGACAAGTGGTCTTGGTCTTTTCATAATAAAGACTTTAATGGATGAAGTTGATGTTTGTACGTGCAACGAAAAGGGAACAATAATTAAAATGACAAAGATGGTTGGAGTTGAAGAATAATGGATCAAGTGGCCACAGGAAAAAATTATGAGGATATGGATGTAAAAGAACTCTTCAAGATTTTTTCTGAGGATAAAAGTAATGTTGCTCTGAGAAATGTATTGATTGAAAAACACCTTTATTTAGCAAAAATACTTTCAAGAAAGTATATGAATAAGGGCGTAGATTATGAAGATATTTATCAGGTTGCATCACTGGCTCTTATCTATGCTATAGATAGATATGATATATCTAGGGGATTTGAGTTTTCAAGCTTTGCAACGCCAACAATTGTGGGGGAAATAAAGAAATATTTTAGAGATAAAGTTTGGACAATGAGGGTCCCTAGAAGGATACAGGAACTAAGTAAAAAAATAAGTAATGCAAAACTGCACCTAGAGCAAGAATATAAAAAGAGTCCTACACCTTCAGAAATAGCAGATCATCTAGGAGTAACAGAAGAAGAAGTACTAGAGGCAATGGAAGCATCTTATGGATATCAGCCTATTTCTTTGGATACTCCAAGCAATGATGATTCAGAAGATAAAGATATGACTTTAGGGGATAGAGTCGGAGTAGAAGAGAAGAATTTTGTTGACATAGAACTGAAAGATTTTATGTCTAGGTTTATGGAAAACTTAAATGATCTGGAAGTAAATATAGTCAAAGGAAGATTTTTCGAAAACAAGACGCAGTCAGCGATAGCGAATGATTTGGGAATTTCTCAGATGACTGTATCCAGATTAGAGAAGAAGATTATTGAACGACTTAAAAAAGAATACGCAAAAGGCATGGAAGTATAAACATGAGGGATATTGCAAAATTGCAATATCCCTTTTCTATTTAGATTTGCAGAAGGAAAATCGAATTATTCATTTCTATAAAGGTTTTTTAAAGAAAAATTTTATATACTCCATAATTGTAATAATTAAGTGAAGGCATTTGACTTTAAAACATAGCTATGCCAAAAGACTAGTCATTTAGAATCAATTTTTATATAAATAATCCCATTTTACAAAATGCCAATAGCTTATATGTAATAAAACTTATTATAGGAAAAACAAGAAAGTTATTTGTATATTTTTGAAAAAATATATTTGAATAGCTGTATTAATATTAAAATTTCATTTTTAGATTTCTATGTAAAAGCGAGGAGGCTTTGTTATGGAAGAATATAATGTTCAAAGGGATGTAGATTCACCGGTATTAGGAAGGAATAAGAATATAAATATACCTATTAAAAAAATATGTAAAGATCCAATTAATCCTAGAAATGCATATAGGTTGGTAGAAGATGAACTTTTGAATGAAGGTAATGCTAGACAAAATTTGGCTACATTTTGCCAAACATATATGATAGATGAAGCAAAAGAACTTATGCGAGATACTATGGATAAAAATGCTATAGACAAATCGGAATATCCCAGAACTGCAGAATTAGAGAATAGATGTGTAAGCATTATTGCAAACTTGTGGAATGTAGGTGAAGATGAAAAATTTATAGGTTCATCTACAGTTGGATCATCGGAAGCGTGTATGCTAGGTGGAATGGCTATGAAGTTTAGATGGAGGGAAATGGCTAAAAAGGCAGGTTTGGATATAAATGCGAGAAAACCCAATTTAGTAATTACTTCTGGTTATCAGATATGTTGGAAAAAATTCTGTGTATATTGGGATATAGAACTTAGAACAGTTCCTATGGATGAAAATTGTTTGAGTATGGATCCAGAAAAATTTCTTGATTATGTAGATGATTATACAATTGGTGTAGTGGGGCTTTTAGGAATTACATATACAGGTAAGTTTGATGATATTAAGAGGCTAGATGAGAAACTAGAGCAGTATAATGCTCAACATGATATAAAAGTATACCTTCATATAGATGCGGCTTCTGGAGGCTTATTTACGCCTTTTGTAAATCCAGAATTAGAGTGGGATTTTAGACTAAAAAATGTTTTATCAATAAATACTTCAGGTCACAAATACGGCATGGTATATCCTGGAATAGGTTGGATTGTTTGGAGAGATGAAAAATATCTTCCAAGTGAATTAGTATTTAAAGTCAATTATTTAGGAGGAGAACTTCCAACAATAGCAATTAACTTTTCGAGAAGTGCAAGTCATATAATTTGTCAGTATTTTAATTTTTTAAGGCTAGGATACAATGGATACAGGGAAATTCACACAAGTACAAGAGAAGTTGCGATGTATATTTCTAAAGAATTAGAAAAGATTGGAATATTTAAAATATACAATGATGGTTGTAATTTACCAATAGTTTGCTATAGCTTAAAAGATGATGATAATAGAGAATGGACACTGTATGAACTTGCAGATAGACTTTTGATGAAAGGTTGGCAAGTTCCAGCATATCCTCTTCCTGAAAATATGTCAGATATAGTAATACAGCGTATAGTTGTAAGGTCAGATTTAGGAATCAATACAGCAAAGTCATATATAGAAGATCTTAAAGCAGCAATTAAAGATATTGAAAATGCTAGAATTTTATATCATGATAAAGGAGAGAAAAAAACTTTTGGTTTTACCCATTAATTAAAAAAATTCAAATTAGAATAAACTATAAAAGAGCCTGTCAAAATAAATTATACAGGCTTTTTTTGATAAAATTGTAAAAAAAATTGAATATATGTTATAATTACTAAAAAACTTTTAGAAAAAATTACAAAAATATAAATTATAAACATAGATTGCTAATCTATGTAAAAAAATTGATTATGAGATATTTAAAGGGAGGGAATAGATGGAAGAGTCGATACAGAAACAGACGACAATATTTGCACGTTATGTAGATATGTTTATGGAAAAGCTACCGTCTTTAATAATAGCTATAATAACTGTGATTATAGGTGTAATAATAGCTAAGGTAGTAAAAAGAATGCTTACTAGATTTTTGAAGAAATATAAATCAAGCGTGGGTCTTGTGAGTTTCTTTATAAATCTTTCTCAAGTTACAATAATAATTACAGCATGTATGCAAGCTTTAAGTGGTCTTGGGGTAAATACTACATCTTTTGCAGCCGTACTAGGAGCTGCTGGATTCAGTATAGGTCTTGCATTTAAAGAAGTGCTTGCCAATCTAGGTTCATGTATGATAATACTATTTTTCAAACCATTTGATATAGGTGATTATATTATGTGTGAGGGAACAGAGGGAACTGTTTATGAAATACAGATGTTTTCAACAACCTTAAAGACCAATGATAATAAGTTGATAATAGTACCAAATACTCAAGTCACAACAAATCCAGTAATTAATTTTACAGCTCAAGAAAAAAGAAGAATAGATTATGTATTCAATGTTGAGTATGACACAGATGTTAAAAAATTATATGAAATAGCCAATAAATTATTTGATTCTGATCCGAGTATACTAAACTCACCTAAGCCTTTGATAGGAGTGGAGTCTATGGATAATAATATAATACGATTTGTTGCAAAGCCGTGGGTTAGTACAAAAGATTATTGGGACACTTATTATAGATTGATGGAGGCTTTTAAGCATGAATTTGATATAAATGGCATAGAGCTTTCAAGAGTACATATTGTAAATGGAAATAAATAGTATAAAAATTAATAGACATAGTATTTTTTAGTACAAAAGTAAAAGTTCATTCCTAATATAAATAATATAAAGTTAAATTAGGAGTGAACTTTTTATATATTTGAATAAAAACAGGATAATAAAAATTAGATTTGCCATATTATTTTTAATAAAAAACTTGATAAATATGTTTTATTGGGCTATAATGTATTCATAAATAAATTAGCTAAGCGATGAAGGAACCTAGTAGTTTGATTATTGCAAACAGAGAGTGGATGGTAGCTGAAAATCCTCTGCAATGTCTTATGAATCTACTCCAGAGCTTCCGGTTTGAAATAGTATCGGACGTATACCTGCGATAAAGGTATGAGGTGGATTATTACTTTATAATCAACTAGGGTGGCAACGCGGAATGTGACTTTCGTCCCTTGTATGGGGTGATGGTCTTTTTTTATACCCAAAAACAGAATTTATTGAAATACCGCGCCTGTATTTGCTTGAAGTTAATAGGAATTATCGAAATATTTTAAAAAGGAGACTAAGATTATGTTAGATGTAAAAAGAATAAGAGAAAATCTTGATGAAATCAAAGTTTTAATGGGAAGAAGAGGAGAAGGTGAATTCGACCCTAAGGATTTAGATGAAGTAATAGAATTAGACGACAAGAGAAAAGAAATACTTAAAAAAGTTGAAGTTTTAAAGAATAAGTCAAATGTTGAATCTAAGAAAATACCTGAAATGATGAAGAAGGGTGAAAATATAGATGCAATAAAGGCAGATCTTAAGGAACTATCTGATGAAATAAAGGGGCTTGACGGTCAATTAAGAGAAGTAGAAGATAAGTTAAAATATAGACTTCTTAGAATACCTAATGTTCCAAATCCAGATGTTCCACAGGGTGAAACAGATGAAGATAATGTTGAAATTAGAAGATGGGGAGAACCTACTAAGTTTGATTTTGAACACAAAGCTCACTGGGATATAGGTACTGATCTAGATATTCTTGACTTTGAAAGAGCAGGAAAGATAACTGGTTCAAGATTTACATTATACAAGGGCTTAGGATCAAAGTTAGAAAGATCAATAATATCATTCTTCCTTGATTACCATACTGAAAATCATGGATATACAGAAGTTTTACCTCCATTTATGGCCAATGAAAACAGCTTTTTAGGTACTGGACAGCTTCCTAAGTTTGCAGAAGATATGTTTAAAATAGAAGGATTAAACTACTACTTAGTTCCAACTGCAGAAGTTCCTGTAACTAATATATACGCTGGTGAAATACTAGAAGGAGACAAACTTCCAATTAAGCACTGTGCTTA
>NZ_FODF01000018.1 GCF_900110295.1 Peptostreptococcus russellii | reverse complement strand
AGATTTTATCATTAAAATTTTAAGAGTCGGTTTGATTTCAACTTTCCCATTCTTGACAATGAAAAAGTTGATTTTTTAATGCAAGTAAAATTAAATAATTGAAAGGGGTTTTAACATGAATTTTGATAGAAAAAGATTTTACAAATCATTATTTTTCTTATGTATACCAATAATTGTTCAAAACCTAATTTCAACGCTTGTAAATATGATAGATACAGTAATGATTAGCTCACTTGGTTCTCCAGCGATAGCCGCAGTAAGTATAGCGAATCAGTTTTTCTTCCTGTATACAATGGTCATCGTCGGTGTTTGTAGTGGAGCTACTGTGTTTATATCACAGTTTTTCGGAAAAAGAGATACTGAAAATATTAAAAGAGTCGCAGCGTTTACAACGACAGCTGCTCTTGTTTCAAGTATAGTATTTTTCCTTTTGGCAAAGTTTGGACCTATGCTTCTTGTCGGAATCTTCTCTAAAGATCCTCAAGTAATTCGTCCAGCCTTGGACTATTTTGAAATAATAGCGTATGCCTACCCTCTTATTGCAATATCTATGGCACTTACAATTTGCTCTAGATCAATAAGAAGACCTTATTTAGGTATGGTTTCAAGTGCAATCGCTTTGGTAGTCAACGTAATATTAAACTACGGATTAATTCTTGGTAACCTAGGGATGCCCGCTTTAGGAGTATCCGGTGCCGCCATTGCGACATGTGCTGCAAGAGTTGTTGAAGTTATAATAGTAGTTGGTTACATTTTTATAGTAGAGAAAGATCATATGCTCAGATTTAATATAAATCATATAAGAAGCATTACATGGGACTTTTTAAAACAGTTCCTAGATAAATCGATACCTATGTTTACAAATGACGTAGTATGGGCAATTGGAACAATAGCTTACACTGTAGCGTATTCTGTTGCAGGTACTGAAGCTATTGCTGCTGGTCAGATAGCAGGAACTACTTCTAATTTATTTTTATTGATTTCTATATGTATAGCAAATGGTGGATCAATAATGCTTGGAATAGAATTAGGTTCTGGAAGAATAGATATGGCAATTACTTATGCAAAGAAACTTGCCATTTTAGTTTTTATATCAGGTCTTGTAATGGGAGGATTTTTAATTCTTTCTATACCTGGACTAATAAATATATTCCACATAGCACCTGATAGTATCAATCTTATGACAAAGGTATTTAAGGTTATAGGAACATTTATGGCACTTAAGTCCATAAATACATTTATCGTCATCTCCGTTTTAAGAAGTGGTGGAGATACAAAATTTGCTATGATAGTAGAAGTAATCGCAATGTGGTGCTTCTCTATTCCAGCAACATTTTATGGTGCATACCACGGATATTCAATGTGGATACTTGTAGCATTTACTTATTTGGAGGAAATTGTAAAGATGTTTGCAATCTTCCCACGTGCCTTAAGTAAAAAATGGGCAAATAATTTGGTAAATCATATGTAAAAGTTAATTGAAAATACAATTTTGTATTTTTAATATATATATTTTAATAACATTTTAACTATTTTTCGACTTTAATATCCAAGAAAAGCCATTCATATTTATATGAATGGCTTTTCGCTACAATAAAACAATTATATTTACTTACTTTATTACTAATAGTCTTTATAATTTTTTAACGTTTAAATTTTATCGAAAATTCACAGGTTTTTAAAATTTTCTCTTTATCCGACAAATTGAAAATCCTGTGCAAATGTAATTCTCTATTCTCAAGCAAATAAATTGCTTAAGAAATAGTATTTCTATTAAGTTTAATTATATGTTGTATTTTAGCTAGGCAAAGAAAATACAGAATTTATTGCTTTGCCTTTATATTTATAACTATGTGGTAATTAGATTATCACTTGTTTAAAATTTTCATAAACGTCGGTTTTACACCCGTTTTCTGTGATAACGTTTATTTGATCAAACTTATTTTTTATTCAAATTCGTTTATTAAATGCTTATTTTTAATTTTATTCTGCGCAAAATTATGATAAGCTACGATGCTTATATTTTTATTTTTGCCAGATAAAATAAGGATGTTTTATGAACAAAAAATAATTTTATTAAGGGGTTTTTGTATGTTCGGCAAAAGAAAACAGATGTCAGAATCTATGTTAATAGCCATTTTATTAGCTTTAAGTGGAGGTTTTATCGACGCTTATTCATTTAATAGTAGGGGGGAAGTTTTTGCAAATGCTCAGACTGGAAATCTTGTAATGCTAAGCCAAAGTCTAGCTAGAAAAGATCCCCATCAACTTATCAAGTATATATTACCCGTTATGGCATTTTTTATAGGAGTTTATTTTACAGAAATTATTAGGATTTATTGTCAACAGTATAAAATTCTTCACTGGAGACAAATAGTTGCCCTAATGGAAGTTTTTATACTTATATTAGTTGGTATTATGCCCACTCATTTAGATTATATAGCAAATGCTACTATGTCAATGACTTGCGCAATGCAATTTCAAAGCTTTAGAAAGTTTCACGGCGTTTCAATGCCTACAATAATTTGTACTGGAAATTTAAGAAGTGCAACAGAACTTCTAAGTCTTTATCATTTTACAAGAGATGATAATGTTGCAAAGAAAAGTTTATATTATTATGGAGTGGTCGCCATGTTTGGACTTGGAGCTGCTATTGGAGCAATTTCTTCAGACCTATTTGGATTGAAAGCAATCTGGGTAAATGCAGCTTTAATGTTCTTTGGTTTTATACTTATGTTTAAAGAAGAAACTACTTTATAAGATACTGATGTCAAAGCTATCGTATTACGATAGCTTTTTTGTATACTTTATTCTTAAAAAGTTGTTTTTTATTTTGAAAAATATTATAATAAATTCATAGAATCAACTGCAAAACTGTAGCTGACCTATTGAATAATTTAGATTAGAGAGGTTTTTTGTATGTTCGGAGAAAGAAAACAGATGTCAGAGTCCATGCTTATTGCTATACTTTTGGCTTTAGGTGGCGGTTTCAGAGATGCCTACTCTTTCAATAGCAGAGGTCAGGTCTTTGCAAATGCCCAAACAGGAAATCTTGTGCTTTTAAGTCAGAGTGTTGCAAAAAAAGACCCTCATCTTATTTTAAAATATATTCTACCTGTTTTTGCTTTTTTTATAGGTGTGTATATTACAGAAATCATTAAGGAATTTTGCAAAGAAAATAAGATTATACATTGGAGACAGATTATTGCTATTACAGAGGTTATTATGCTTATTGCTGTTGGCTTTATGCCTGCAAATATGAATCATGTGGCAAATATCACCATTTCTTTAGCCTGTGCAATGCAGGTTCAAAGCTTTAGAAAGTTTCATGGAGTACCTATGGCTACCACTATGTGTACTGGAAACCTAAGAAGTGCCACAGAGCTTCTTAGTGCCTATCATTTAAGAGGCGATAGCAGTAAAAAAAGAAAAAGTATGTACTATTACTTTGTGATAATGGTCTTTGGTATAGGTGCTGCTACAGGTGCCATTACTTCAGATTTATTTGGCATGAAGGCAATTTGGATAGATGCTGCAGTTATGTTTATTGGATTTGTATTGATGTTTAAAGAAGAAAGTATTCTATAAGAATTTATTATATATAAAAAAGGACAGACTAATTGCCTCTAGCTAGACATGGTCTGTCCTTAAATTATTTTATAGCTTTAAAATTTTACAAAAATACTGGCCATTCCTAAAAGACCCACTATTAAAAGTACTCCCCCCATAATCAACATGGCACTCTTTGGCTTAGCTTCTAAAAAATATCCTGTTTCTATATCTTTATAAAAAACTATACTTCCACCTATTGGATAGACTTCCGAAACATTGGAGTTTCCTCTGCTTCTTCTTATTTTTTCCACACCATTGTCCTCGTATTTTAAAAGTGGACAGTAAAGAGCAGTTCCTGACTTATGATATTTGCCATCATTACCTAGATTTGTTTTTTGCCACTTCAAAACTCCCACTATTTCAGAGTTAATCTCTTCTAGCTTCTTTCTATTTTCTCTAAAATATATGAACACAAATGCTAGACCTACGAAAATACATATTGGAGAAAGCAATACAGTT
This sequence comes from Peptostreptococcus russellii, assembly GCF_900110295.1. Classification (GTDB taxonomy): domain Bacteria; phylum Bacillota; class Clostridia; order Peptostreptococcales; family Peptostreptococcaceae; genus Peptostreptococcus; species Peptostreptococcus russellii_A. The sequence goes on along the minus strand of NZ_FODF01000018.1, from coordinate 14,371 downwards.
AAATATGCGGCTCCAAACTTAGCCTTTGCAGCTGGTGTAAATAATAAAAAGACTCCTATTACAGCTATTACCCACTGACCAAATACCGGTGTATTAATAGGTGTAAATATCTTATAGTTACCACTTCCATTAGGATTCTTCACCAATTTTACTATATCTCCAGCCTTATATTGATCCATACTATTCATAGCATACTTCTTTTTTCTTCCAGCTTCATCTACTTCAACGGTTATTTCATAATAAAACTGTCTATAAAATCCCTGCTTGTCCTTCTTCTCAAAATGTTTTGAATAGAGTACCTTTCCATCTATAACAGTTTTGGGCTTTTCAAAACGCTTATTCTGTACAATTCCTTTAATCCCTACAATCAAAAATGCAATTCCCATTACAATTTGAATTAAACTTTTAATAGATATCCCTGTCAACATAGCTTTCTCCCCTTCACACAAAATTACACACTTTTCTATATAAAACAAAAGATTTTTTTATACAATTAACTAATGTATATATGTCGATTATAACTAATATTATTTGTTTTTTCTATAATTTTCTTAAATTTAAATTCTATTTTTTAACCATCGCTATCTGCCATCATTACAATTTTTCTACATTCTCCGCAATGCCATGCTGTTGATTCATTTAATATATTTACTCTTACTCTATTATCATCTTTATTTAGTATTTTTTTAAACTTATGTGATTTTTTTTTATAATCTTCTGGCATGAATATATATTTATTATCATATCCACCTGTTCCTTTTCTCTCTACATTTCCTAATTTCATTTCTTTTCCACATATTGGACAATTCACAACTATCACCTCAACTTTCATCGCTTAATATTAAAATTTTAATTTTAAGCCATATTAATAATATTGCTACTATCTTAAAATTATCATCTTTTTAGTTTTTTTACAAGTCATTTAGTAATACTTAAACTTTTACTATTTTATTTTTATTATATACTTTGATTTTTTTCTTGATTTTGTTAATATATCCTTGTATTTTTTTCTTCTTATAAAGTTCTTTTTTTATCTGAAATAAAAAAAGAAGAGTAGCCCCTTCTCCCTTTATTTTATATAAATTTTTTTATATATTCTAAATATTTTCTTACATATCTTCAAACATAGATGTAATATGCTTGATCATCATATCTATAGCTATCTTATTTTCTCCACCTCTTGGTATAATTATATCTGCATACTTCTTAGATGGCTCAACAAATTCTTCATGCATAGGCTTTACTGTGTTTCTATACTGAGTAAGTATTGAATCAACAGTTCTTCCTCTTTCTGCAACATCTCTTAAAATTCTTCTCATTAATCTTTCATCTGCATCTGTATCTACAAATATCTTAACATCCATAAGGTCTCTCAATTCCTTATTTTCCAGTATAAGAAAACCATCTACTATTATTACTGCCTTTGCTTCCACCAAATAAGTATTCTTTGATCTTGTATGAATTGTATAATCATATTCCGGTCTATATATTGATTCGCCATTCTTTAACTTTTTGATATCATTTATCATTCTTTCTGTCTCAAATGCGTTTGGATGATCATAGTTAAGATTATTTCTTTCTTCCATTGTCAAATCGTCATTTGCTCTGTAATAATAATCATGGCAAAGAACTTTTATATCTTCTTTAAAATGATCTTTTAACTTTTCAATAATAGTTGTTTTTCCTGAAGCAGAGCCTCCTGCAACTCCTACTATCATTACTTTTCCCATTGTATATACCTCTTCTTTCGTCAACTAAATAAAACAAAATATTACAATTTATCTTTATCTTTTCCTAAAATTTTCTATCCTTTTTATATTAACAAAAACAAAATAAAATTTCTAGTACCTGTGAAGAAAAATATATTTTTATATTGCTAAATATTTTTATACAAATTTATAAAATTTTCTATTTCATCTAGAGACTCTGAGAATAAAAGCTTGCCTTGATACTTATCAGATAAAAAGCCTGAACTTACCATTGTTTCATACTGTTCCCTTAAATCATCATAAAATCCATCTACGTTGAAAAATATACATGGATTATCATTTTTTCCTATCATAGACCAAGAAACAACTTCTGAAATTTCTTCTAAAGTTCCCAGCCCTCCCGGAAGTGCAATATATACATCTCCATTTTCTATCATTATCTTTTTTCTTTCAGTCATTGTTTCAACTCTTATAAATTCCGTCAATCCTTCGTGAGTAGGCTCTAAATTAGATAAAAAATCTGGTCTTACTCCTATTACCCTTCCAGAGTTATCAAGAACAGTATCTGCAATTACTCCCATAAGACCAGTAGAGCCACCTCCGTATACTAAGCTATATCCTTTTTCAGCAATCCATTTTCCAAGACTCTGAGCAGTCTTCTTATACTTTTCATCATTTCCAATACTTGCACCACAATATACTGTTATATTCATACTAAACCTCCATTTTACAGCAGTTTCTTTACTTATATCTTAATTTTATATATACTTATATACTACTATATTTGCCAAACTTTTAATAGTTTTTAAAGACTTGTTTAAAAATTAATGATTTATAGACTAAAATTAATTTTAAAACATTTTAATTATCTTTATTTTTTATTTTCTCTTAAATTAATTAATAATATTTATAGTTTTTTTCTATCTTATATATCTTTTAAATTGATAAAAACAATATCGTTTTTCTTAAATAAAGCAAATATACTCAAGTTTAATGATATAATCTAATTTAATGATAAGTACTTTAAGGGAGGTATTATATGAAAATTAAAAAGTTATTATCTGTTTGTCTTGCAGGTATATTAGCAGCATCTTTTGCTCTAACTGGCTGTACTGACAAAAATGAAAAAGCGGCAACTGCCAATAATGTTACGTTAAAAATGTTAGTTCCGGGATATGATGGTGGATATCTTAAAAAAGAACTTGATAACGGTATCAAGGCTTTTGAAGAGAAAAATCCAAACATCAAAGTTCAGATTATATCTGTTGGCTGGGAAGATTTAAACTCAAAGATTATACAGCTTTTCCAAGCCAAAGAATCTCCAGATATTATGCTTACAGGTTCTAGAACATTAAAACAGCTTGTAGATATGGGAGCAGCAGAGAACCTTTCTCCATTTATGAAAGATGACTTCAAGTCAAAGAGAGTAGAAAATGTGTTAAAGACAGCTCAAATAGATGGAAAGCAATATGGTATTCCAATGGCGTTTTCATCTAGAGCTCTATACTATAGAACAGATTTAATTCAGAACCCACCAAAGAACTGGGATGAATTACTTCAAACAGCAAGGGAAGTACATGCAAAGGATCCTAAGGTTTATGGATTTGCAATTCCAACTGACCTTGAAAGTGGTACAGACGAAATACTTAACTTCATATACCAGAATGGTGGAAGAATAGTAGACAAAGATGGAAAGTACACTCTTAACTCAAAGGAAAATGTTGAAGCTCTTACTTACTTAAAGAAGTTTAGTGATGAAGGACTAATACCTGATCCAGTATCTATGAAGAGAAATGATCAAGCTACTTTATTCAAAAACGGAAATCTTGCAATGTTTGTTTCTGGACCATGGGAAAAGGAAGAAATGGATAAGAGCGAATATAAATACGGTGTTGCAGAATTACCTGTAGGTAAGTTCTCTGCTGAAACATTAGTTACAGATTCATATGTAATGTCTTCTCAAAGTAAGCACAAGGAAGCTGCTTGGAAGTTTATAGAATTTATGGGTCAGCCTGAATATCAGAGACCTGTATCTGAAGCTTTCGGATGGTTCCCTGTACTAAAGGATGAAGAAAAGGATAAACGTTTCAATGATGAATTTATGAAGCCATTTGCAGCTAAGATTAAAGACGGCGTTCCTGAACCACAGGTTTCTAATTGGGATACATTTAATAAGACTTTTGTAACTGCAGTTCAGAAGGTTCTTACTGGAAAGGCAACTCCACAAGAAGCTTTAGATCAAGCACAAAGTGAATTAGAAAAACAATAAAATATTATGCCTGATTGCGGCTTTGCTGCATCAGGCTATTTTATTTATTTTAGCTTTATAAGATACTTTAAAAGGAGGTTTTTTATGACAAAAATCAAACTAAAAAATTATACTCCCTACTTTCTTATACTTCCAGTAGTAGTTTTTATGTTGGCTCTCTATGCCTACCCTATTTTTCTTGTTTTTGTAGAATCTTTTAACAAAACATCTATAATAGCTGGTAGCTCAGAGTTTGTCGGTCTTGATAATTTCAGAAAAATCATTTCTGATGGATCATTTTCTACAACACTAGGCTTAACTTTTAAATATACTGCCCTTACTGTTTTTTTAAAAATGTTTTTAGGATTTGTAATGGCATTATTTTTATACAGCGATATTTATTTCAAAAAGACTTTAAGATTCCTTTCGCTTATTCCATGGGCAATTCCTCAGGTTGCCGTTTCCATAGTTTGGAAATGGATATTAGATGGAAACTATGGCTACTTGAATTATTACTTGATAAAATTTGGAATTATAGAAAAAAACATAGCCTGGCTATCTAGTCAAAAACTCGCCTTTTTCTGTGCAGCCTTTGTGGACACATGGCTTGGTATATCTCTTGTTTCAATGATATTCCTAGCTGCACTAAACTCAATAGATAGATCCCTATATGAAAGTGCTATGATGGACGGAGCAAATTTAATAAGAAGATTCACAAATGTTACTATACCTGGAATAAAGACTGTTTTCTTTATTACTCTTACTTTGGTAACGATTTGGACTTTTAACTCATTTAATGTAATTTTTGTACTTACACAAGGTGGTCCTATGAGATCTACGGAAACACTAATAATAAGAATATATCAAGAGGCATTTAGCAAGTTTGATTTAGGTACTAGTTCTGCACTTTCGGTAATAGTATTCCTAATTCTTATCAGCTTTTCAGCTATATATTTTAAACTGATTTCAAATGCAAATAAGGAGTGATACTATGAATAAGAAAAAGAAATTTTATAAAATACTAAGAACTGCAATTTATATACTTTTTATTATAGTTTTACTTATGCCTGTTCTTATAATGATTAATACATCTTTAAAGACTTATTCCGATATTACGGTCTGGCCACCAACTTGGTTTGGTAAAAACCTTCAGTGGATAAACTATAAAAATGTTCTAACTGGAGATAAAAGTATTGTTACTCCTCTTATAAACAGCTTTATAGTTTCAAGTGCCTCATCTATAATATGTCTTGTATTAGGTATATTGGCAGCATATGCCATTAGTAGGTATGAATTTAAGGGTAGAAATACATTTTTAATTATTATAATAATTACTCAAATGTTTGCATCTGTAATACTTGTAAATCCTATGTATATTATGTTTAGAAATCTAAATCTTTTAGACACAAGAATTTCACTTATTATTGCAAATGCCGCTACTTCTCTGCCAATGACAGTTTGGCTTTTGTATTCTTATATATCAAATATACCAAAAACTTTAGAGGAAGCTGCTTGGATGGACGGTTTTTCAAGACTTCAAGGAATTAGATATATTCTTGTTCCGATTTTAGCTCCAGGTGTTATTACCGCCGGCTTATTTTCATTTATTATGTCTTGGGGAGACCTTATATTCGCTAGATCCTTTATAGTTTCTCCAGAAATGAAAACTATATCTATGGCTCTTACAGATTTCCAGTCACTTTACAAGACTACATGGGAAACTCAAATGGCTGCAGGTGTAATTTCTGTAATACCAATCTTTATAATTTTTGTATTTATACAGAAACATCTTGTAGAAGGTCTTACTAGCTCTGGAATTAAAGGATAAAAAAAGGCTGTAAAGATTGTTTAAAATCTTTACAGCCTCTCTATATTTTCATTTATTGTTTTTTAATAGCTATTTTTATACTCTTGCTCTTATAATTTCTTAAATTTTACCATCCATTATTTTTTTACTATATTTTCTTCCTGCATCCATAAATGCATCAATATTTTCATCTGATGTACTAAGAGGTAGATTGCAACCTGGTGTAAGTACATAGCCTTTTTCGCATTTTTTACCTGCCTTTATACATCTTATTACTTCCTGCTCTATCATATCTTTTGTACCGTTACATATTATAGCTACTGGATCAACATTTCCTGCTATAGCATGTGTTGTCTTAAAAAATTCACACGTTTTTTCTATATCCATTTCATTATCTATACTAAATAATCCAAAATCAATCTTTTTTATATCTTCCCATGATTTCTCTGTATTTCCACAAACATGATATGATGGAGCCTTTCCTGTCTTTTCAATTACATAATCACATATATTTTTGGAATATGGAAATGCATATTTTTTATACATTCTAGGACTTATCATCGTATTAGAAGCTATTGGATCTGCCATTGAAAATGATATATCCAACTTTGAAAACTCGTCTACTACTAACTTCAGACATTCTTCTATATATTTTAAAAACTTATGAACCTGATCTGGCTTTCTTATCATAGCCTTTAGCAATTTTTCTGTACCTAAAACAAAAGCTGCTAATGTAAGTGGTCCTGAAAGAGATGCACCTACAGGGCATATTCCATCCCCTAGTTCTCTAAGTCTAGCAGTTGCGTTATAGTACATTCTAAGATTTCCAGAATCCAAGTTTATTATATCTAAATTATCTACTTCTTCTATGGCATCTATTTTGTGTTTTTCCACATATATTAAACCTTGTTCTGGATAATATGGAATGATACCTATTGCTTCCGCTATTCCATAGGCATTTGGACCTACTCCCATTCCATCAGCAGAAAATCTATTAAAGGCTTTTACCTCTGCCTCAACTAAATTATCTTCGCTTAACCAATACTCTCTTGTATTTTTTCCTATATATCTAGCTTTTATTTCCCCTAGAAAGGGATCAATTGCTATTCTATCATAGTCATCTCCATTTGAAATTGCCTTTGCTCTTTCTATAGGTGTCATCTTATCTTTCGGATTTAGTTCTAACTTTAATTTCAATATTACCACCTCTTTATTCCAAAATTAATAAGTTTATCTATACTTATTTAAACATTAGACTTTTTGTAAATATTTTCTCATAGTCCTTCATAGTCGATAGTTCATAATACTCTATTTTTTTTGCTAAATTTTCAATATTTTTTCTTGCTTCATATGAAGTTAAAAACATATAAGCTCCCGTCTTTGAGGTGTTGCCCATATATTTAATCTTACCTCTTACTTGCTTAGGCAGTATTCCAGTAACTATTAGAGATTCTTCTGAAATATGCTTTCCAAATTGGCCCGCTATAATTACTTCTTCTATATCTTCTACTTTTAAATTTGCATTTTCTAGAAGTGCCATAATTCCAGAGAGTATTGCGCCTTTTGCCAATTGAACTTGTCTTACATCAGATTGGGTAACCTGAAGATTTTCAGATATTAAAAACTCTCTTTTGCCATCTACCTGCCTAATAAGTTTTTTAAGTTTATTAGAATCATCTATTTCATCTAGTTTTAAAAGTGCTCCCCTTGACTTTATAAGCTTATTTTTCAAAAGTTCTCTTATGGCTGCAAGTATGCCACTTCCACAAAGCCCCTCTGCTTCTTTGTCTCCTATTACTTTTAATTTCAAGCTAGCATCCTTTTCTATTATAATATCTTCTATTGCCCCCTCTTGAGCCCTCATTCCGTACTTTATATTCATACCTTCAAGAGCTGGTCCAGCAGCACAAGAACACGACATCAAACTTTCGGTATCGGCAAGTATTAGTTCACCATTTGTTCCTATATCTATAAATAGAGTATTTTTTTCTACCTTATCAAGTTCACATACATAGGCGCCTGCAACTATATCCCCACCTATAAATGCAGATATTTGTGGAAAAGTATACAGGCTACATTCTTCCAATACATCTATACCTATTTCTTTAGCCTTTAGAACTTTTCTCTCTTTGAATACTGGCTTATATGGATATTTCCCCAGTGGTCTAATATCTTCTCCCAAAAGAGTATGTGTCATTGTACAATTTGCAGAAACAACAATTTCTCTTATCTTATTTTTAATAAAATCCCTTTCTAAAGAACTATTTTTTTCAGCTTTAGAACAGGCTTCTTCTATCATACCATTAATTCCTTTTACAAGTATTCTCTGAAGCTCTTTTACACCATCTTTATTTTCCACAGCATATGTTATTCTTGTGAGAACATCCATACCGTATTTTTTTTGAGGGTTGATAGATGATGCTTGAGATATTTCCTCATGATTTTCCATATTCAATAAAGATAGAGCCATTGTGGTAGTACCTATATCTATTGCTAGTCCATAAGCTTTATAGCTATTATCCTTTTTGAAATCCGGAATAAATCCCGATGTAAGTATATTTCTATCTAGAAATGATTTTTTTATGCCCCCTATTTCTATATTTTCCTCTACTTTTGTCTTACAAGCTAATCTTACTCCAGAATCGATTTCTTCAGCTGTTAAGATTTCCTTTTCTAGTTTAGTTGCTTCTCCTTTATAATCAGAGAGTATTCTCACCCTACATTTTCCACAACTTCCCTTTCCATTACAGTTATTTTCTATATCTATTTTATTTCTTAACATAATTTCTAAAAGGTTTTCACCCTTTTCAAAGCTATATTGCTTATTTCCAACTTTTAATTTCATCTTATCACCTACATATTCAATAGATCTTTAGCTACTTTAACAGCCTCAACTGCAGTTTTAGAATAGGCATCAGCCCCAATTTTTTCTGCAAAATCTTCTGTAATAGGCCCTCCTCCTATCATTACCTTTACTTTATCTCTTAGACCTTCTTTTTTCAAAATTTCTATTACATCTTCCATTTTACCCATTGTACTTGTCATTAAAGAAGAAAGACATATTATATCTGCATCTTCTTCTCTTGCTACATCTACAAATTTACCTACTTGAACGTCTCTTCCTAGATCTATAATTTCAAATCCCGCCGTTTCAAGCATTATCTTAACAAGATTTTTACCTATATCGTGAGTATCTCCTTCTATTACACCAATTACTATTTTATTTTTTATACTATTATTGTCTTCATCATCTAAATAATCTTTTAATACATTTATTCCTGCATACATTGCATCTGAACATAAAAGAAGTTCGGCTATATAGTATTCCTCTTCTTCATATAACTGTCCTGCTTTATTCATTCCATCTACCAAACCTTCCATTATTCCATCATTTGCAGAATAACCATGTTCTATATACTCTTTTGCAAGCTCTACAATCTCTTCATCTTCCATTTCAACTACGCATTCGCTTAATTTTTCAAGCAACTCTTTTTTCTTTTCTTCCATTTTAATCTATTCCTCCAATAGTTCTATCATCTTTATCTTTCCAGAATACATTTTTGTTTTTCTCATATTTATGCACATCTGCCCCATAAATACTGACATTTCTTCATATTTTATTCTATTTTCAATCTGAAAAATAGCCTCTTCATATGACAGTGGCTTTTCTGAATTTAAATCAACTTCCTTAAAATCCTTATTTTCCATAGCTATTATTATTTGAGCTATTTTGGGACATAGATGAATTAATACTTTTTCTTTTTTTGCCAACTTCTCAAGCTCTATAAGAAAATCCCTTGTAAACATATTATAAGAATTTTCAACAAGTCTAGGACCTAATATAGTTACTCCTGCTGATGAATCAGCATAACTAATTACATCAACTCCTGCCTTTATTGCTTCTTTTGCATAATTCAATATATTTCTCTTAAATTTATCAAATACTTTAAATCCTATATCATCTTTTTTTCTTAAAGATTTATAAACTTTTTTTGAATCTATTAGAAAATCCATAATTATAAAAGGACCTGATATTTCAAGAATTACTTTCTCTCCCTTTGATTTTAGAATCTTTATTGCAGAAAGAACTTCCTTTGCCGTTCCTTCTTGAAAATTTATATCTTCTAATTGAAGTATACTGTCCATAGTATCACATATGTTTTTTCTAGCTCTTGGGCCAAATATATCTTCTATACCATATTTTATATCTGCTCCTATAGCTTCTGCCTCTATAGTATTACTAAAAGGAAGTATACAATATATATTTGATTTTATATTTTTATAATCCTCAGATAGTCTTGACATCGGTTCAGACTTAATATAAGCGTCTGTATATCTTTTTTTATTACTTGAAATTACTTCACCTAGACTAATTTCATCATTATTAACAAAACACTTATAATCTCTTATCTTTTTAGAATTCATACACTTAACCTCCTGTAAAAAACTAACTGCTTAATTCATTCTAACAAAAAAGAAGTTAAAGACAAAATAGATTATATAAATAAAACACCCTCTACTTATTGTTTTTTTAAATAGCGGGTGTTTTTATGTTTTTTCTTTTTTTTATATATCCTATAATTATTAGATTCAACTCTATTAAAAATATAATCTATATTAAATCAATTATTTTTATATTTTTTATCAAATATACATTTATTTAATAAAGTTTTTAATCTATACCTTATCTCGGTAATGCTTGGTCTAACTCCCTAAGAAAAGAAGATAGAATCAAGTCATTCATACTTAACTTCGAATTTTCATTTACTATCTTTTTAACTTCTTCAGGATAATCTGTAATTATACCATCTACATCCATTTTAGAAAATTTTTCTATAGACTCTGGTGTATTTATTGTCCAGACAATTACTTTTTTACCATTTTTATGAAGCTTCTTAATAGCCTTTTCTGTTGCTTCTCTTTCTTCCATTATCATATAATCAGAATTAAATTTCTGATAATCTCCCAACTTTATAAAATATATTATACCTGTTTTAAATGTTGGATCTTTTTTCTCTATATACTCTATATTGTTGGCATTTAATGATGTAAGATATACTTGATTTTTCATTCCCTTTTTTTCTATCATATTCATAACATCATCAATCATTTTCTTATCGACATTTTCTTTAAGTTCAAGATTTATTTTTATTTTATTTTTACACAAATCCAAAACTTCTTCCAAGGTCGGAACTTTTTCTCCAGCATATTTAGGAGATACCTTGCTTCCAATATCAAGAGTCTCTATCTGAGACAGAGTCAACTGATCTACTCTCTTTTTTATAAATGGTGGGTGATTATATGAAACTCTCTCAAATGTTTTATCATGATTTAATACATACTTTCTATCCTTAGTTCTTTGAACATCTAGTTCTACATAGTCAACTTTATCATCAATTGATTTTTTAATTGCACTAAGGCTGTTTTCTGGAGTTCCTACACCATAACCCCTATGTCCATAAACATCGATCTTATTATTGTATCCTAAAATTTCAGTTGTAAACATTCCAAGAGTAATAGAATAGAGAACTATAGAAATTACCGCTATAAAAACTAGAACTTTCTTTTTTCTCAGTACGATATCTAATATAGACTGTTTCTTTTTTTCTGCTATAAGAGGATATTTTTTCTTATCTTCATCTATTATTTTATAAAATAATCTAGTTACATAATAACATTCAAATGGTGCTACAAGCATAGATACTACTATTAAAGCAAGACCTTGAACTTGAAGTAAACTAAGCATAGCTACCCTTTCAATATACTCGTTTAAATTAAGATTTTCAGATAATTTAACTATCAATGTCATCCATAAAAATACTGCAATAGAAGCAAGTACTATAGTAATAATAAGAACTGCTGCAAGTTCTTTCATAAGCCTTTTTTTATTTTTCTTAAAAAGAGCACAACTTGCCTTTATTGACTCATATGGTTTCATCTTGTATATTATCATATAATTAAATGTAAAGATAAACTTAATACTTACATAAATAAGGGCTACAATTCCCACTGTATATATTACGCTATATATAAGATTCTGATCTATTACACTTTTTATAAAATTAGGTGTGGAAAAACCCTTTAAAAAACTAAGTTGAAATCCAATACCTGTCATAGGTGCCATAAAACCTATATATAATAAAATAATTATTCCACCTACTGATGCCATTCTTGGCAAAAGATTAATATTGTATTTTAATATTTCCCAATAGCTAGATTCTCCGTATCCACCTTCTATTTTACAACTAATAGTAATATATCCACCTATTTCCATTACCATCTCCAAAACTATTACAACAAACAAAAACAGCATAAATGCCGCACCCGCTGGAGTCATCATAAATTTTAAAATATCACCATTAGTAAACATCGTTCCACCGTCACGTTTTACAAGATAGCCACTTAAAAAACCATAACCTGGTATTATAATAAGTGAAAGAATACCCTTTGTTATAATCTGATACTTCATAAACATCTTTATATTCTTTGAAAACTGCTTCATAAAAGCAAAATAGTCTTTTAAAATAGCAATTATAGCGACCACCTCCTTATTCTTTTCTGAAACTTATATGTATTATACTACTAAAAATACATATTTAAAATAAATACTCTTCTATCTTCTATATTGTTCCAAAAATCTTAATATATTCTTTAGAAATTGAATAATATACAGCTTCTATAAATTTATTTTTTTAGAGATTAATATATTTTTTTACACTCTTTTTATTTTTTATTTTTTGTATATTAATTATAATTCTTGCAAGATATATACTAAACAAATGATTTTTTTCTTTCATTTTTTATATAATTTATATTGTTTTTTTCTTTTTAAAGTATAAATTTTATTTATACTTTCGCTTAATCTGTATAAAAAAAATAAAAATCTCATTAATTTTATTTACTTTAATTATTCCGTTTTTACTAAAGTTTTTTCTAAAAAGAATATATAATATTAAAACTTTTTTTAAATTTTCATTTAGTAAATTCTGTATACAATATACTTTTTATATTTTTTATTTTTTAGGAAACTGTTTACTATAATAGTTGTGTACGCAAAAATACTTGTATATTATTTTTTTTCTGCTATAATAAAGATGTTTCTAGCAAAGAATGTTAGGAATTTGGTTTTTAAAATTAATTTATTATTTTTATGAATATATTAAAAACAAGGAGATTTTATGAAATATTTAAAACAGTTTGCAATAATTATTGTAATAACTTTCATGGGTGAAGCTTTGAATCAGATTATTCCACTACCTATTCCAGCAAGTATTTATGGACTAATTATAATGCTAATTGCCCTATCAACAAAGCTCTTGCCTCTCGATAAGGTAAAAGATGTTGGAAAAATGTTGATTCAGACAATGCCTATTATGTTTATTCCTGCAGGTGTTGGGCTTATAACTGCATGGGACAAACTAAGCCCAATTATATTACCAGTCGTGGTAATTACATTTATATCTACAATCATTGTAATGATCGTTTCAGGTAAGTTTACAGAAACCATTATAAACAAGGATAGATAATTTATTTTTTTATAACTAGGAGGTTTTTTTCAAGAAATGAAGGAACAGTTAGTCAACTCCGTTTTCTTTGGAGCTGCCATTACTATGGTAACTTTTTATATCGGAGAACTTTTAAAAAAGAAGTACAAGCATCCGCTTGTAAATCCATTATTAATTTCAATAGTCGCAATCATAGCTATTTTGGTCATATTTAAAATCGATTTTAATTCATACAACAATGGAGCAAAATACATTAGCTTTTTCCTTACTCCAGCAACAGTTTGCCTTGCAATTCCTCTATATGAAGAATTACAACATTTGAAGGACAACTGGCTTGCGATTATGGCAGGTATAATTTCAGGTATGCTATCCAGCGCAGTAACGATACTTGTACTTTCAATTGCATTTAAACTTAATCACCAAGATTATGTTACCCTTCTTCCTAAATCAATTACAGTTGCCATTGGAATGGGCGTTTCCCAAGAATTACAAGGAATTGTATCCATTACAATTGCAGTTATAATTATTACAGGTATATTGGGTAATGTTGTAGGTGAGTTTATCTTAGATAAATTTAATATAAAACACCCAATAGCAAAGGGTGTAGCCTATGGTTCATCTTCTCATGCTCTTGGAACTGCAAAGGCAATGGAAATAGGTGAATTAGAAGGTGCAATCAGCAGTTTATCACTTGCTGTAACAGGTGTTTTAACAGTTGGAGTAGCATCTGTATTTGCTAATTTTTTATAAAATAAAATTTAGATATTTAGCATAACTGCTATTTACAGCTCTATTTATTTTATTAACATAAATATATTTAACATTTCTTATTTTAAACAGCGCATCAGTTATTTTAATTAGATGCGTTGTTTTTTATTTATAATATTATAACCTTATAAAATCTCCTTTTATCAAATTTTTAAACCACTTATCAAAATTAACTTTACCTTTGTTATATTATAATATAAAATCAACATATAGTTAAAATACAAAAATAAAAATCAGCTTATTAAGGAGATAATATGAAAATAAAAAATATAATTATTGCATCTATAGTGTTCTTTTCTTCACTATTTCTTTATGCTTGTAATTCTAGTACAGA
>NZ_FODF01000023.1 GCF_900110295.1 Peptostreptococcus russellii | reverse complement strand
AATTCGGCTCAGTGCCAGTTCCATCAAAACATCGGACAGGAGGTCACGATATGGAAAATCAAAGTAACAGCCGCACAACCAAATCCGATATCGGAGGTACGGTCTATGTGGTGGAATCACGAGTAAGTGATTCAGCAAAGGAAAGTGCATATTCCAAGCTGAAACGACTGATTACAGTCAACGCAAAAAACCTTTCAAAGTTATCTGATAGTTCATATAAACCCACGGAAATCAACTCGACTTCTTCAAGGTAGTACGGTAATATACATAGTGCTAAACCGCTTGAAGACTGTCGGAAATGGAGGATAAAAATGAATAGACAGTCAACATTTAGCACTATACGTAAATCAACATTAGCATTTGAAGAAGCAAAAATTACTGCTCTTTACTGCAGGCTTTCCCGTGATGATGAGCTTGCAGGAGACAGCAACAGTATAGTAAACCAGAAGGCAATTCTAAAGAAATATGCTGAGGACAACGGTTTTCTCAACATCGAATTTTATGTTGATGATGGGGTCAGCGGTACAACTTTTGATAGACCAGGCTTTAACCGCATGATTGCAGATGTAGAGTCCGGTAGAATTGGAACGATTATCATTAAGGATATGTCCCGCTTCGGCAGGGATTACCTTAAAGTAGGATATTATACCGAGATTATGTTTCCTGAAGCAGATGTACGATTCATTGCTATTAACAACGGTATTGATAGTGCAAACCAAGCAGACAGTGACTTTACACCGTTTCTTAATATTATTAATGAATGGTACGCTAAAGATACTAGCAAGAAAATCCGTGCTGTGTTCAAATCCAAGGGACAGTCCGGTAAGCCGCTCTGCACCAATCCACCTTACGGTTATATTAAAGCCCCTGAAGATAAGTTGCACTGGATTATAGATGAGAAAGCCGCCGAAGTGGTCAGAGATATTTTCCGACTGTGCATGGCTGGCTTTGGACCCACGCAGATAGCAAAGCAACTTGAAAATCGATGCATTGATACACCTACGGTTCATCTTCGCAAAATGGGTATTAACACTCCAGCAAGACCACCTGAAAACCCATATGCTTGGTCAGCTCGTACCGTAGCAGATATTCTGGCTAAAATGGAATATCTAGGCCACACAGTGAATTTCAAGACTTCTAAAAAGTCATATAAGAGCAAAGTCAAGATATTGAACAATCCAGAAGATTGGCTGGTTTTCAAAAATACCCATGAAGCAATTATTGATGAGGGCACTTGGGAAACAGTGCAGAAAATCAGAGATGGCAAGCGAAGACCATCGCGATTAGGTGAAATGGGAATGCTTTCTGGCATAATGTTTTGTGCCGACTGTGGGGCAAAGCTGTATCAGGTTAGAGGCAAGGGATGGACACACGATAAGGAATATTTCGTTTGTGCGACTTACCGCAAGAAAAAGGGTATGTGCAGTTCACATCAGATACGCAATGTTGTAGTGGAACAGCTTTTGCTAGAAGACTTAAGACGTGTAACCTCCTTTGCCAAAGACCATGAACAGGAATTCATCCGTATAGTAATGAATAATTCAGAAAAGGAACTTGCCAAAGAACTCCGCCAAAGTCAAAAGGAATACGAACAAGCACAGACTCGCATTGCTGACATAGACAAAATCATTCGAAAGCTATATGAAGACAATGTGATGGGCAAAATTCCCGAAGAGCGTTTTTACAAGATGTCGGCTGAATATGAAGCCGAGCAGAAGGTACTGGAAGAAAGGATAACCAAATTAAAACATACTATTGATACAGCAAATGAACAGTCTCTAAATACCGACCGTTTTTTGGCACTGGTTAAAAAGTACACAGAAATTACAGAATTGGATGCAGAGATTATTCGAGAGTTCATTGACAAAATTATAGTATTCAAGGCTGAAAAGGTAGATGGCCGCAGAACCCAGCGGATTCAAATTTTCTATAACTGCATTGGTGCTATCGACTTACCAAAATAAACGAAAAAACGGCATAGCCGCAAATCTACGACTATGCCGAATTTTTCAGGAATTATAAATCCCTATCTGACCGCTCCTAATGGCTGCTTTTTCTCTATATTTATATGATTTTTAATATGCCTTAGCAAATATAACCATATTATCTGCTTTTTCTCCACTGTAGAAACAAGTGTCTCCTAGATCTTCCTGTTCAAATGGTATAACTCTTATAGTTGCACCAGTTAATTCTTTTATCTTAGCTTCGTTTTCAGCGTTGTTCTTCCACATAACCTTAGCGAATCCACGTTTGTTTTCTACTATGTCTACAAATTCATCCATATTCTTAGCTACATAAGTTCTTTCATCTCTGTACTTCTTAGCCTTATTGAACATATTTGTCTGTATATCTTCAAGAAGATTTTCAACTGTTTCAGCTATACCGTCAAGAGAGATAGCATCCTTTGTAAGCTCATCTCTTCTAAATGCAAGAGCCTGATTCTTTTCTATATCCTTTGGTCCTATTTCTATTCTTACTGGTATACCCTTCATTTCAGAGTCATTGAACTTGTATCCTGGGCTGTAGTTATCTCTATCATCTACATCTACTACTATTCCCTTTGCCTTCATTTCTTCTGCTATCTTATCTACTACTTCCATTACTCCGCCCTTATTTGCAGCTATTGGAACGATAACTACCTGTATTGGTGCCATCTTTGGAGGTAATACAAGACCTCTATTATCAGAGTGAACCATTATTAATCCACCTATTAGTCTAGTAGATATACCCCAAGAAGTATGGTATGGATGAGCAAGGTTTCCTTCTCTGTCTGAGTAAGTAATATCAAATGCCTTTGTAAAATGCTGTCCTAAGAAGTGAGATGTACCAGACTGAAGAGCCTTACCGTCATGCATCATAGCTTCTATTGTGTATGTAGCATCTGCACCAGCAAACTTTTCACTTTCAGACTTCTGACCAACTATTACTGGCATAGCCATTAAATCTTCAGCAACTAATCTATAAACTTCAAGCTGCTGTAAAGTTTCCTTCATAGCTTCTTCCTTTGTTTCATGAATTGTATGACCTTCCTGCCATAAGAATTCAGATGTTCTTAAGAATGGTCTAGTAGTCTTTTCCCATCTTACAACTGAGTTCCACTGATTGTATAGAAATGGAAGCTGTCTATAAGATGTTAACCACTTAGAGTACATTGTACATATTATTGTTTCAGAAGTAGGTCTTACTGCAAGTCTTTCTTCTAAAACCTTGTTTCCACCCTGAGTAACCCAAGCAACTTCTGGAGCAAAACCTTCAACGTGATCTGCTTCTTTATTTAAAAGACTTTCTGGTATTAACATTGGGAAGTATACATTCTTGTGTCCACCCTTTTTAAATAGGTCATCAGCATAATCTCTTATCTTTTCCCATAATGCAAATCCATATGGTCTAATTACCATAAATCCCTTTATTGGTGCATAATCAACTAGTTCTGTCTTTGTTATTACATCAGTATACCACTGAGCAAAATCATCTTCCATTGGTGTGATTTCTTCAACAAATTGCTTATTATTTTTCGCCATTTCTAATTCCTCCTAAATCTTTGTTACCTTCTTGTCATGCAAAATTTCAATATTCGATATTTTCACGACATTGACCTTAAATATATTTTAAACAGCCTTGAAGGACTGAAAGCTTTTTAAATTCATAGAAATTAAATCTGTGAATTGGAAAACTGAATTAAAAAAAGCCCTTCATCTCCAAAAGAGACGAAAGGCTGTTAGTTTCCGCGGTACCACTCTTATTAGCTAATAAAATAGCTCGCTCGATAGAATATAACGGTTCTCAACCGTGAGAGTTATTAACCCCTCATGCTAAAAGGCTGGTTCACAAGATTTGATATAGAATCTCTCAGCACCGATTCTTCTCTGTAATATCTTTTCAAGCTACTATTCCTTCATCATCGCTTATATTTAAAGTATAATGACATAATATAATATTTAATTTAAATTGTCAATAGTAAAACATTAAACAAATTCATTTATCCTATACAGTAAAATCAGTAATAGCTAAAAACTATTTGGCAATATTATTTAAAGCATACTGAAAGTCAATTCTTAACTTAATCTTATAGATTTCAATTTAAAAAAGAGTCCTATCAGTAACAAATTTATTGCAAATATAAATATCCATTGCTGTGAATCTAGGATCTATCTAAATAAGTCCAATAAATAAAAATAAAATAATCGTCAATAATTCCTACCATGCTAGTATGCTGCCGCTAATATACATTTCCTTATGTTCACTAAATGTCTACTTTATTTTTGCAAATATCATTCTTCCTGCTGGTGTCTGAAGAATTGATGTTACTACTACAGTCTTAGTTTCTCCTATATTATTCTTACCATTTTCTACAACTATCATTGTTCCATCATCAAGATATGCAATACCCTGCTGATTTTCTTTTCCTTCTTTGACAATTGTTACTACCATTTCTTCTCCAGGTATGGCAATAGGCTTAACTGCATTTGCAAGTTCATTTATATTCAGTACCTCTACTCCTCTTACCTGAGCAACCTTATTAAGATTGTAGTCATTGGTTACTACCTTACCGTTTAATACTGATGCCAGCTTTAAAAGTTTTATATCTACCTCTGCTATATTTGCAAAATCTTGATTTGTAACTTCAACTTCTATATGACCATCTTCTTGAATAGTGTTTAATATATCTAAACCTCTTCTTCCTCTTACTCTTTTTAGATCATCTGCTGAATCTGCAATATGTCTTAGCTCATCAAGTACAAACTGTGGTACAACCAATTTTCCTTCAAGAAAACCTGTTCTGCATATATCTGCTATTCTTCCATCTATAATTACTGATGTATCCAAAACCTTAGGTGGTATACTTTTTTTTACCTGCTTGGACTTTTCTGCGTCCCTTTCTTTCTTTTCACCTGCTGTCTTAAATTTCAATAAGCCTACTATTTCATCTTTACTTCTAATTCCAATTCTAACTCCTATAAGACCTAGCACTATGTAGGCGATTATAGAAAGTACTGGTCCAATAACATACACCTTTTCAAGCTGACTGCTTATAAGGAATGCTATTAAAAAACCTATCAAAAGTCCTATTGAACCTAATATAATATCAACCTGTGAATATCTCGAAATTTCCTTGTCAAACTTCTTTCCGAGATTTTTCATCTTTTCACTTATTCTTGGTTCTGCAATAAATAATATAAGACCAGCTACTGCTCCTATTCCTATACCTACTCCATACCCGTATACCTTATTGCCAAATTGAAGTATTTCAAATGGCTTCATTAAAGATATATAAAGGGTTGCAGTTATAGCAAAACCTAATAAAGCGAAAAAGAATCTCCTTATTTTCTTTAACATACTTTTTCCCTGCCTTCCAATTAAATTAGCCTATCTAAGACAGCTAGTTTCTTCATTTTTATAAGTCCATTTCTAATATACGTAGCTCTAATTTCACCTATTCCCTCGACTTCATCAAGTTCCTCTATTGATGCTGATAAAATAGCCTGAAAGCTACCAAAATATTCTATAAGATTATATATAATTCCTTGTGGTAATTTATGTATTTTACTAAGAAGTCTATATCCCCTAGGAGATGTAGGTTTGTCAAGATTCTCATTATATCCAGAAAATCCCATTATCTTAGCTATCTTTGTTAAATCAACTAGTTCTTCATTAGAAAGACTGCTCAACTTTTTCTTGAACGTTTCCTTACTTAAATCATCTAAAACGTAATCATTAATTATAAAGTCCTGTTCGTCCTTCGTTCTTCCTATCAATTGTTCATACTGATTTCTAATTAGAAATCCTTCTTCTCCAAGAGCTAATAGATACATTTCCATTGTATTTGTTACTCTTAGAACCATTTCAACCTTAGACATTGCAAATACAACATCATAGATTGTAACCATATCAGCAAACTCCAGTGCATTTAGATTAAGCACTGCTTGTTCCTGAGATAACTTTGCCTTCTCCAGCGTTTGAAATGCTTGATTTGCTTTTGAAAACAAAGTAGTAGTATCTTCCACTACATACTTTTTACTTCCTTTGTAAACTGTAATAATAGACCTTCTCTGAGATATTGCTATTACCGTTGCTCCCGTTTGTTTCGCAACTCTCTCTGCTGTTCTATGTCTTGTCCCTGTTTCTGTTGTTGAAACATCTTTTTTGGGCATAAGTTGTGTATTAGCAAATCTTATTTTCTCAATATTCTCATCTAAAACTATTGCTCCATCCATCTTTGATAACTCATATAAAGATGAAGGAGTATATTCTGCATTAAGTTCAAAGCCACCGTCTACTAGAGATAAAATTTCTTCATTATCTCCTATTACAATAAGTCCTCCTGTTCCAGCCATCAAAACATTATCAAGCCCTTTTCTTAAAGGAGCTCCAGGCGAAGTTAATTTGAGAATGTCATTCCATTCTTCATGCTCAAATATATCAAGAATGCCCATTTTTTACCCTCCTAAAACTTCATCTATTGCCTGTCTTAAATTCCTTACTGCCACTACTTCTATCTTATAATCTTTCTTAAATTCATCGATGTAGTTTCCTGCGGGAATTATCATCTTTTTAAATCCAAGTTTTTCACACTCGATAATTCTTTTTTCTATAAAACTTACAGTTCTAACTTCTCCAGTAAGACCTATTTCACCAGTGACAGCAACATTTGCATCTACTGGTCTATTTTTAAAACTAGATGCTATTGCCAATGCTATCCCCAAGTCCATAGAAGGTTCATTTGTCTTTAAGCCACCTACAATATTTACAAATACATCTTGATTCTGTATTTGCATACCTACAACTTTCTCAAGAACCGCAAGTATTAGGGCA
The DNA here is from genome assembly GCF_900110295.1 of Peptostreptococcus russellii. Lineage (GTDB taxonomy): Bacteria > Bacillota > Clostridia > Peptostreptococcales > Peptostreptococcaceae > Peptostreptococcus > Peptostreptococcus russellii_A. Next base: position 10,398 of record NZ_FODF01000023.1, on the reverse strand, counting down.
ACTCTATTATTGTCTACTCCTGTTGTAGTTCTTCTAGGATATCCAAAATTTGTAGGAGCTAGCAGTGCCTGAAGTTCTAAAAGCATTGACCTTGTTCCTTCTAATGTTGATACTATTACAGAGCCAGATACGTCTTTAGGCTTTTCTGATATAAGAACTTTTGATGGATTGACTAATTCACACAAACCATCGCTCTTCATTTCAAATACCCCTAGCTCATTTGTAGATCCAAATCTATTTTTTACGGCTCTTAAAATTCTGTAGGTATTGTACCTTTCTCCCTCAAAATAAAGTACTGTATCAACCATATGTTCTAAAACTCTCGGTCCTGCAAGAGCACCTTCCTTTGTAACGTGCCCCACTATAAATGTAGTTATTCTATTCCCTTTGGAAAGTTTCATAAACTTTGATGTCGATTCTTTAATCTGGCTTACCGTTCCCGGTGCAGAATTTATTTCTGGATCAACTACAGTTTGAATAGAATCTACTATTATTACTGCAGGTTTCATTTCCAAAGCTACCAACTCAATTGCTGCAAGGTTATTCTCTGTATATATGTACAGATTTTCAGAATTGGCATTTAACCTTTTAGCCCTTAATTTTATCTGATTTTCATTTTCTTCTCCTGAAACATATAGAACTTTTCTTCCTGATTCTGCTATGTTATTTGAAACCTGTAATAGAAGAGTTGACTTTCCTATTCCCGGATCTCCACCTACCAGTATAAGAGAACCTGGAATAACACCACTTCCTAGAACTCTATCAAGTTCAGATATATTTGTTGAAAATCTTTCCTCTCTATCAGTTGATATAGAGTTTATTTTTGTAACCTTTGCAGAATTTTTTGAAATGGAAGATATTGATTGATTTTTACCTGTCTTTTTTTCTTCTACTTCTTCCAAAAATGTATTCCACTGTAAACATTCAGGGCATTTGCCTAACCACTTGGGATTTACATATCCACAGTTCTGACACACATACTTAGTCTTAACCTTTGCCATGAATTTTAACAACACCCCCTTAAATTAACCTTAATACTTTTTGAAGTCTATCTCTCCATCTGAAACATAGGCAAGTACCCTATCTCCAATGCCTATAGTTTTCTTTAAAATAGCTTCACTCATTTTATTTGTAAGTCTATGTTGTATAATTCTTTTTACCAGCCTTGCTCCCTGATTAATTTCAGCTGCATAGTCTGCTATATATTTATAGACTGATTCACTTATTTCTAATTCTATTCCTATACTTTTTGCTCTATCGATTAATGATTTTGATAGAATTACTACAATTTTTTCAAAATCTGTCTTTCTTAAATTCCTAAATACAACTATTTCATCTATTCTATTTAGAAGTTCCTGTGAAAAATAGGATTGAACATCATTTAAAGTTCTTTCTCTAATCCTTTTGTCTTCTCTATCTAAATCCTCTTCTGTAATGGCTGCTTTTGAAGTTGCAAAACCCACATTATTCTCACTAATAGTTTTATATCCTATATTTGAAGTCATAATCACAATTGTATTTTTGAAATCTACAGTTCTTCCCTTAGAATCCGTAAGAATGCCCTCATCTAAAATCTGAAGAAGAACATTAGATACATCTTTGTGTGCCTTTTCCATTTCGTCAAAAAGTACTACAGAATATGGATGAAATCTAACTTTTTCTGTAAGGTATCCTCCATCTTCATGACCTACATATCCTGGAGGAGAACCTATAATCTTTGAAACTGAATGTTTTTCCATATACTCTGACATATCTAGCCTTATAAAGTTTTCTTCGCCTTCAAACATAGCTTCTGCTATTACCTTTGAAAGTTCAGTTTTTCCAACACCAGGTGGTCCAACAAATAAGAATGAACCAATAGGTCTATTAGGGTCTTGTATCCCTGTTCTAGATCTTCTTATAGCTCTTGCAATTACTTTTTCTGCATGATCTTGACCGACTATTGTTTCGCGTAAGACATTTTCTAGATTTAGCAATTTTTCAGCTTCTTCTTCCATTATTTTATTTATAGGAATACCTGTCCACATCTCAACTATCTCCGCAACAACCTCACCATTAACTATATTCTTGTTATACATTTGCTTGTTCCAAAGTATTCTTTCTCTTTCTATACTTTTCATCAAATCTTTTTTCTGTGCTTGAATATTTAATGCCTCTTCAAAATTTTCCTCTGCTATTACTTGAGCAAGCTCTTTCTCAAGCCTCGATTCAAGATCTTCTAGCTCATTAATATTACTAGGAATAAATCTTACCTTTAATTTTACTCTAGAGCAAGATTTATCTATCAAATCTATTGCCTTATCTGGAAGTTGCCTATCTGCGACATACCTTATCGAAAGATCCACTGCCTTTTCAATTGCCTCATCAGTTATCTTTACTCCATGATAATCCTCGTATTTGTCTCTAATACCTTTTAAAATATATATACTTGTATCCCTATCTGGCTCTGCTACTTGGACAATTTGAAATCTTCTTTCTAAAGCTGGGTCTTTTTCTATGTACTTTCTATATTCATCCATAGTTGTAGCCCCTATAATTTGTATATCTCCTCTGCTTAAAGCTGGCTTCAAAATATCTGCGGCATTTATGCTTCCATTTTCACCTGTTGAGCCTGCTCCCACAAGAGTATGTATTTCATCTATAAATAATAATACTCTACTTCCACTGGATGATATTTCATCTATAATTCCCTGAAGCCTCTCTTCAAATTCGCCTCTGTATTTTGTACCCGCCACCAAAGATCCAACTTCTATTGAATACATCTTCTGATGAAAAAGCTCTTCCTTGCTGTTTTCCATAAGGGCTATACCCCTAGCTATACCTTCTACAATAGCAGTTTTTCCAACACCTGGCTCACCAATCAACATTGGATTATTCTTTTTTCTTCTATTCAAAATCTGCATTATTCTATTTATTTCTTCATTTCTTCCTAAAAGGGGATCTACATTATTTTCAACTACATACTTTATCATATTGATTCCATACTTATTAAGCATTGGGAGTTCTTCTGAACTAAGCTTCTCTTCTGCCTCATTTGCAATATATGTTCTTAATTGCTTTTCTTTCTTATTCTCTTTTTCAAAAACAAGACTCTTTAGAGTAGATATGTCTATATTTTTTCTATTTAATATGATATTTGCTACACAATCATCTTCCTCAGTAATAGCAAGAAGTAAATGTTCTGAAGTAATAAAGTTCGTATGATAATTATTAGCTATTCTAGCTGCATTTCCAAGTATATCTTTCATTCTTGGGCTTATTCCTCTATTTTCCACTGCTTCTTCCTTGGGAGCATATTTACTATCCATCAATATTGACCTTAATTCATCTTCTATATCTTCTTTTTTAAGTCCCATATTATTTAAAACTGTATACGCTACACCATCTTCAAGGTCTAACATAGCCCATAGAATCTGACCACTTCCTGTAATCTCATATCCATTTTTTGAAGAGAAATTATCTGCTATTTCAAATATTTTATTTACTCTTTTTGTATATCTATTAAATCTCATAATAAACCCTCCAATGCAAAATCCATGCTTTCATCTGCTTTTATATTTAAATATATTAAATTTGGAGCAGCTATTTTTTATAAATCTATAAAGTTATACACTTTATATTATATCACATCTTAATCATCTATATTAAAATTATTTGACATTATTAAGACAATTCAAACATTTTTTCTGGCAAATTCTTTCTTAAATGTTTTCTTATTATTTTTCTTCAAGCTTTTAATATCAATCTTTTCACCAATTTCCTATTATAGTTTATAACTATATATTATAGCTTTTGAATATATTTTTCTACTCTTATTTACAGTATTCTGAAAATACAAACAAATCAAAAGCAGCCGAAATTCGGCTGCTTTCTAATACAATGAAGTCTTTTAGGAATTCATCTTTTTCTATTTTGACCTTCCAGTATAAGGCTTCTAAAAAATAACTTTATGTTATACAAATACTACTTATCTTCATCATTTTTTATAGCTTCTTTTATAATCTTTTCTTGATAAGAAGCTGGTACTTCTTCATAACTTTCAAATTCACTTTCAAATATACCTCTTCCTTGAGTCATAGCTTTCAAGTCTATTGCATATTTAAATATCTCACCTTGTGGAGCAAGAGCTTCTATTATCTGCTTGCCCTTTCCATTAGATTCCATACCTAATATTCTTCCTCTTCTCTTATTCAAATCACCCATTACATCTCCCATATATTCTTCAGGAACTGTAATTGTCATCTTCATTATCGGTTCAAGTAAGACTGGCTCTGCCAATTCCATTCCCTTTTTGAAAGCTATTGAAGATGCCATCTTAAATGCCATTTCTGAAGAGTCTACATCGTGATAAGAACCATCATATAAAACAGCCTTTATATGAGTTACTGGATATCCTGCTAAAACTCCCTTTTCCATAGAGTCTTTTAATCCCTTCTCTACTGCTGGTACATATGACTTAGGAACAGAACCACCAAACAATTCTTCACTAAACTCAAAATCGTCTTCACTTCTTGAGAATCTAATTTTAACGTGACCATACTGTCCATGACCCCCTGACTGTTTCTTATGTTTTCCTTCTACATCAGATTTACCTTTTATTGTCTCTCTGTATGCAACCTTTATATCATGAAGATCTACATCTAGACCAAACTTGTCCTTCATCTTATCAAGAAGATTTCTAATATGAAGATCTCCCTGTCCTCCTATTAAAGCTTGTCTAGTTTCATTATTTCTATAGTAATCTAAAGTTGGATCTTCTCCAACAAGCTTGATCACTGTACTTGCCATTTTCTCCTCGTCTTTTTTATTTTTAGGTGTAATTGCATAGTATATCTGTGGTTTAGGGAATACAATTTCTATATCAGCTTCAAATTCTTGATTCTTTGAAAGCTTATCTCCAGTAGCTATCTCAGGAACCTTTGTAACTACAATTATATCTCCTGCATATGCCTTTTCTAATTCAATAAGCTCTCCACCTCTTATAGTATATACATTGGCTATCCTACACTTATTTCCTGTTCTTATATTTATAAGCTCAGTATCTTTAGATATCTGACCTTGAGTAATCTTTATATATGAAATTTTACCAACAAATGGGTCTATGAAAGTCTTAAATACCATTCCATTAAATGGAGCATCTTCTTCTACATAAGATGGATCTATATAATTTTCAAGTGAATCCAGTATCTCCTTTGTTCCTATGTTATTAATTGTAGAACCTGAAATTACAGGTATAATATCTCCTCTTTTAATTCCTATTGTGATACCATTTCTCTTTTCTTCCTGTGTAAGCTCTTCACCTTCAAAGAATTTTTCAAGATAATTGTCATCTGTTTCTGCAATTAATTCCATCAATGCATTATATGCTTTTTCTGCCTGTTCTCTAAATTCTTCATTTAGACCATCATAATCCTCAAATACATTATGTAGCTTTACAAATTTTCCATCCTTAAATTCCGGAGAAATCATCGGAACAATTTTATTTTCAAACTTAGCATCTAACATTTCAATAACGTCCTTATATCTTGCCTTTTCGTTATCGATTTTATTGATAAACATTATCTTAGGAATACCTTCTGTCAGCTCAAGGGCTTTTTCAGTTCCTACTTGCATAGGGTCGGTAGCGTCAATTACTATTATAGCTGCATCACTAGCAGATAAAGCTGAAATTATATCGCCTGTAAAATCTGTATAACCTGGAGTATCTATAAAATTAAATTTATAACCTTCGTACTCAACAGGCATTAGACTCATGCTATAAGTCATCTGCACATTATTACTACTTAACTTAGGAATCTTGTTAACGTTTGCAACATGAGCGATAGTTTCTAATAGATTAGTCTTACCGCAACCACTGTGTCCTAAAACTGCAATATTTCTTATCTTTTCACTATTATAGACTTTCATATGAGCACCTACCTTTATTTTATTATTGGATTTAACTATATACTATACTTCTAACTCTTAGAAATACATATCTTTTTTAATTATTTTTAACAAAGTTTTCAAATCCAACCAAGAAAACTGGAAAATTCAAAAAATTTCCTCTATTTGATTTTCATTATAAACTTAATTGTCAAAAAAGTCAATCTTATCTTGGATTAGCATATTTTTTTAGATATTTATAAAAGTAAAATATTTTTTCCCTAATTTACATTGTCTTATAGCCCTATAAATACCTTTTAAAAAGTATATTATTCGCTCTATAAAAAGAATAAGAAGATGCCTAAGCACCTTCTTATTCAACAGTAAAATATTATTTTATATTGTCTAAATCCCTTTTAAATTATTTTAATAAATTTATCAAACTAATTACTGAATAAAGCTTACTCATTTATTTCAAGCTGTATTAGTAATTGCTTGTCTATAACCATATCATTGTTGGCAACCTTAATAGATTTAACCTTACCTGCTGCCTTGGCAACGATATTAGTTTCCATCTTCATAGCTTCGATTACTATTAATGGCTGATTTTCTTCAACTACGTCGCCTTCTTTTACAAGAATCTTAGCAACCTTACCTGGTATACTTGCACCTATTTGGTTAGGATCATTCATATCTGCCTTTTCAACATTTACGACCTTACCTGCATAGTTTCTATCCATAATTTCAACATCTCTCATCATTCCGTTAAGTTCAAATGTAAGAGTTCTCATACCGTCTTCTTTTGCTTCACCTATATCTGCAAGCTTAATTGTAAGTACCTTACCTTCTTCTATTTCAACTTCAAACTCTTGACCGATATTTAATCCATAGAAGAATACATCACTTTCAAGCTTACTTACATCACGATATTCCTTGAAGTGACTAATATAATCATCGAATACCTTTGGATATAAAGCATAGCTTATAAGTTGCTTGTTTGAAGGCTCCTTTATTCCTAAAGAAGTCTGTAGATGTTCTCTAATTGCATCAAAATCTTCATCTGGAAGCAGTGAACCTGGTCTTACTGTAATAGCTTCTTCTCCCTTTAAAACAACTTCCTGTAATTCCTTAGGAACACCGCCCATAGGCTGTCCTATCATACCCTTACAGTAGTCTACTAAAGAATCTGGGAATGACAGATTCTTTCCTTCTTCTATAATGTTTTCTTCTGTAAGATTATTCTTAGTCATAAATATTGCAAGGTCACCTACTACCTTAGAAGATGGAGTAACCTTTATTATATCTCCAACGATATTATTTGCCTTCTTGTAATTTTCCTTAACTTCTTCAAATCTGTTTACTAGACCTAAACTATCTGCCTGTGGTTTAAGGTTTGTATACTGACCTCCTGGAATTTCAAATCCGTATATTTCAGCATTTGAATTTTTAAGATCACTTTCAAACTTATAGTAAACTTTTCTTAGATCCCTGTAATACTTACCTAGTTCATTATAACCAAAAGTATCAATTTCTGGGTCTCTCTTTGTGTGTTTTAACGCTTCTATAACAGCATTTAAAGATGGTTGTGATGTGATTCCAGCCATTGATTCAAGAGCTGCATCCACTATATCTACACCAGCTTCTGAGGCCATTAACAGAGTAGCTACACCATTACCACTTGTATCGTGTGTATGAAGATGTATCGGTGCCTTAACATTTTCCTTCAACGCCTTTATAAGTTCATACGCTGCATATGGCTTTAATAGTCCCGCCATATCCTTTATTCCTATAATATCTGAACCAGCTGCTTCAAGTTCTCTAGCCATATTTACATAGTAATCTATTGTATACTTTGACTTGTCATGATCAAGAACATCTCCTGTATAACACATTGCAGACTCAACGATCTTTCCTGTTTCCTGAGCAACTGCTATTGACTGTTTCATATTTTCAACCCAGTTAAGTGAGTCGAATATTCTAAATACATCTATTCCAGAATCTGCACTTTCCTTTATGAAAGCCTTAATTACATTATCTGGATAGTTTTTGTATCCTACTGCATTAGAAGCTCTTAGTAGCATCTGGAAATTGATACTTGGAATAGCTTCTCTTAGTTCCTGAAGTCTTATCCATGGAGATTCCTTTAGGAATCTGTATGCAACGTCAAAAGTAGCTCCACCCCACATTTCAAGTGAGAACATATCCTTCTGATAATGCTCAGTTGCTTCAGCTATATTCATCAAATCATAAGTTCTAAATCTTGTAGCAAGAAGTGACTGATGAGCATCTCTCATTGTAGTATCTGTAAATAAAAGCTTCTTTTCATTTCTAATATCTTCAATGTAGGCTTCCTTACCAAGTCTTAAAAGCTTATCCCTGCTTCCTTCTACCTGCTTAACTTCTCTAATTCTAGGTTCATATATAGCGTCGAAAGATTTTCTGCTCTTACACTTATTTTCATTGACAACTACATCTCCTACGAATTTTAGTATCTTAGTTCCTCTATCTTTACTTTCAACTATATCAAATAACTGTGGATTTTCGTCAATAAAGTTTGTACTACATTCACCTGCTATAAACTTAGGGTCAAGGAGAACATTAACTAAAAATCCTACATTAGTCTTAACTCCTCTAACTCTCATCTCTTTTATTGATCTTACCATCTTTCTAATAGTACCTTCAAAAGTTCTATCATATGCTATAGTTTTTACAAGTAAAGAGTCATAATATGGACTAATTGTAGCTCCAGTAAATCCATTACCACCATCTAGTCTTATACCAGCACCTGAACCAGATCTATAAACCTGTATCTTACCTGTATCTGGCATAAAATTCTTCTTAGGATCTTCTGTTGTTATTCTACACTGTATAGCATATCCTCTTACAGTAATATCTTCCTGCCCCTTGATATCTATTTCTGGATCACTTAGTTTGTGTCCTTCTGCTATAAGTATCTGACTCTGAACTATATCTATTCCTGTAACCTGTTCAGTAACAGTATGTTCAACCTGAACTCTAGTGTTCATTTCTATAAAATAGTGATTTCCATGTTTATCAACTAGAAATTCAAGAGTACCTGCACTTGAATAACCAACATGCTTAGCTATCTTAACGGCATCATCACATATTTTAGCTCTTATTTCTTCTGGAAGAGAAAATGCAGGTGCGTGCTCTATAATCTTCTGATGTCTTCTCTGAACAGAGCAATCTCTTTCATATAAATGAACAATATTTCCGTACTTATCACCTAAAACCTGCACTTCTATATGCTTAGGATCTTCAATATACTTTTCTATAAATATAAGGTCTTCACCAAATGCCTTTCTTGATTCACTTCTTGCATTTTCAAATTCTACTTCAAGATCTTTCTCATGGCGAACAATTCTCATACCTCTTCCGCCACCACCATTAGAAGCCTTTACCATTACTGGATAACCAATTTCTTTAGCAACTTCACGAGCTTCTTTAATAGTCTTTAAAGATCTTTCAACTCCTGGTATAGTAGGAACGTCAGCTGCATGTGCAACAAGTTTTGAATTAATCTTGTCACCTAATTGCTCCATTATATCAGAACTTGGTCCTATAAAAGTAATTCCATTTTCTTCACATTTTCTTGCAAATTCAGCATTTTCAGACAAAAATCCATATCCAGGATGTATTGCATCTACTTTCTTTCTTTTTGCAAGAGATATTATACCATCTATATCAAGATATGCATCTACTGGTCCCTTTCCTTCGCCTATAAGATAAGACTCATCTGCTTTTGTTCTAAATAACCCATACTTATCTTCTTCACTGTAGATACCAACGCTTCTTATCTGCAGTTCCGCACAGGCTCTAAAAATTCTAATCGCTATTTCGCCTCTGTTGGCTACTAGCACTTTGTTAAACTTTTTAAGCATATATTACCCTCCACTTTATTCTTTTACTTAGTGTATCTATTATATCTCAATATGACTTTATTTTGAATATCTTTAGTGAAATAAATTATAAAATAATGAATTCTTTATTTTTTTCTAATAACAATCGGCTTTTATCTGTAAATTTGCAACTCTTTTTAAGTAACTTTCATTTTTTTATAGACTAAAAGCCTTAAAAAACAATTTTTATTATACCTATTTTACATGAAATTGTTATTTTTATAATTATTAAAAATACAACTCAACTACAATAAGACTATATAACACAGTACATTTTTACAAAAATAAAAAACAAAAAAATTTAATTTTAGATCTAAAAAAATAAACTTATACAATAGTTTAAAATATGCAACTTTATTATAACAATGATGCTTACAAATTCAATTCTTTAAATTTTCTAATTATATTACAAGAACAATCCTACTAGCTAGATAAACTCAAATATAATATTTTAAATATTAGCTATTAAATACACATACTTTGGAGTACTATTTCTCTAAGCATTGATTTCTGTATATTTCAGATATATATTAAAACACATATCTTGGATTTACTTTTCTTTTATTTCTAGAATAGATACGTTAAAATACACATACTTTGGAGTACTATTTCT
>NZ_FODF01000031.1 GCF_900110295.1 Peptostreptococcus russellii | reverse complement strand
AAATTCATTCATTTCAGTCCTTATATTATGAAGTTTTACTTTTTTTGTTGAATATGGCATTTCATTATCTTCTAGCAATTTTTTATACTCTTGCCATACTTGATTTCCTACTAAACTATCTCCATTTGATAATTCTATTTCTCTGGATAAAAATAAGCTTACTTTTTCTACATTATCATCTATAAGTTCCATTCTGTCCGAAACTTTTTCCATATTTAGATTGCCAACTAAATCATAAAAAAATAAATCTATATTTTCATCGTTTCTTCTATTTCCTTCTTTATACAAATATCTAGAAATATCTTCATAGTATTTACCAAACTTCTTATTAGATAAAATTTCTTTCATACTATCTAAATATAAAGTAAATTCCTTATTAACTCTTATATCATTCTTATAAACATTCTTTGAATCTCCATAATCAAAGAAATATACTTTTGAATTCTCTTTTTTAGAGGATCTATTAATTCTTCCCATTAGCTGTTCTTCGCTATCCAGCTTAGATATGCTCTTAAATCCTACATCCATATCAATGTCTACACCAGCTTCAATTACTTGTGTTGCCACTACTATTATTTTTTCTTCATTATTTATATATTTAATCAATTTTTTTCTATCGGATAAACTAGTATTTCCAGTTATTAAAATAAGCTTTGTATCCTCTAGTTTACCTAAATCTTTTAGTTTATTATAAAATTCTTCCGCAGATTTTTTAGTTATAAATTCTATCAGAACCTTTTTATCTTTATACTCTAATATTTTTTCAATTAACTTTTCTTCAATATCTTCATTTTCTGATAATAAACTGTAATCTGCTATGACCCTATCTTTAAATACTGTATGTTCGAAATATTTTTCTCTATTTTTAATTAGATTTTCACTATTGTTCTTCGTATTTTCCCCTAATAACATATCTAGTTTAGGCAAAGTTGCAGACATTATAATTATTTTTATATTCATCATCTGAGACATAGCCTCTAAAAATCTTATAATTTCTGACCATATCGTTATTTTGTAACTTTGTATTTCATCTAATACTATTACAGAGTTGCATAGTTGGTGAAAGGCAAATGCATCTTCTTTTTTATTTCCAAATAATGTTTTAAATAACATAACATGAGTAGATAAAATAATTGGGTAATTTAAAAACTGCCTATCTAAAAGGGTTACAATATCTCTTTTGCTTTCATATAGCTTTTCATTGCTATCTCCATCATAATTTTTATCGCTCTTCAATTTAAATAAGGAATTTACCACAGCTACTTGAGACATTACATTTTCTTTTCCCTCAAATATTTTGTTTATCGACTCTAAATTTTGCTCTACAAGAGTGTTAAAAGGATAAATATAAAATATCTTATTTAATTTTTTATCATTTTCTATTAGCTTGAAGCTAAGATTCATGGCTGTATTACTCTTACCACTTCCTGTAGGTGCTTCTAAATAAAATATATTTTTTTCTTTGTTTTTATTTAGTTCATCTTCTGCATCAATAAATAGTTCACTTCTGAGAATGTTTATTCCTTCTTTTCCAACTTCTTTTACATCTACTCTATTATTTCTGTAGTTATTTATAGCCTTGTAGATATCACCATTTTTATAACTTCCATATATTTCATCAAAATACTTTATATTTCCTAAGTCCTGAATTTCTAACTCATTCATGTACTCAGTTGTTGCATAATAATCACTTGCTACAAGCATAGAATACATTAATCTTGACAAAGTATATATTTCAATAGATGCGTTAAATTCTTTTAATCTTACTGTATAACGATCTAAAAAAATATTCCCATATATTACTTTTATTTCGTCATTGAATTTACTTCCTTCGATGTTTTTCACATATATTTTATTTTCAAGTAATTCTTCAAGTAATTTTTTTTCTGCCTCTATCTTCAGATTCTTTTTATCTGGACTTGCTTCATTAAATTTACTTGTATATTCCTTTAGGTTTGATAAATAGCTATGATGTCTTGATATTATAAAGGAAAACATCAAAATAAATATCCTCATTAATTTTTTTATTTCTTTTTCTAATTCATATGAATCCAATAAACTTTCAAAGTAATCTATATAAATTATAGAGGAAAGTTCTGAATGATAAGATTTTAATGTTTCATCTGGCTTTTTTTCTTTGGCAAATTTTGGATTTTTCATTTTTTCACTTTGAAATAAAGGATTAATCTTGCCAATATCATGAAAAGTTATTATATTAAATAAAGCTAATCTAAAAAATTCAACTTCTTTATCATAATATTTATTTTCTTCTGGAGTTTTAAAGAATATTTTTTCAAATTTTTCTACGACATCTGATATTTCTTTTTCTTCAAAAATTCTAATAAAATATTTTTCGCATCTTTCTAGATGTTCTATTAATTTTTCTTTTTCTGCTTGACTATTACCATCTATTCTATGTGCATAATAATCGTCACTATTAACTATTATATTCTTAATATCTACAAAATATTTTTCTACTTTCATTTTTCCTCCTATAAATAAGGCTGCCTCAAAGGGCAGCCCAATTATATTTTAATAAAAAGCAAGGACACCATCTTTTGAATCAAATAAACTTTCATCATTCTTTATTTCTATTAACATATTTGTAAAAACAAGTGATACTGTCTCATATTTATTTAACTTTCCATCTAATGATAGGGGAAGTCTTTCTTCATATTTGAAAAAACTAATTGAATATTCTTCTTCCAAGTCCTCAGTTCCTTCTAAATCTATTTTTCCAATATCTTTAGGATATAAAGATTTTATAGAAATACTATCACCTATAAAACTTTTCTTTTCTATCTCTATTTTTTCAGGAGACGATATATCAGCTAAATGATCATTTTTACCAAGGTATGGTGTATATATCGTTTTCCTATTTAATATATATTCTGCTATATTTTTTGCCTCATCAGTATCTAAGATAATATATATATCCCAAGATGGATCTTCTAGCCACTGCTCTTTAACTATTAAGTTTCCACCTGTTTCCTTTGAAGCATATCCTACTGAGTTATTAAAGGTATGCACTTTTTTAGCTATATATTCACATCCTTTTGATGGCGTAATTGAAACTTTTAAGTCTTTTAATTTTTCGTAAAACTCTGGGTATTCTTCAATATACTCATCTTTTTTAGTCTTTGTCCATTTTTTCTGACCATATCCATCATATCCAACAATAGCACCTAACATCCCCAACAATGCCACCTTATGTATATGACCATAAGTAAAGTATAAGTAAGTGTTTACATCTGGTTTCTTGAAAAAGGCATTTTTTCCACTAAGAGTAAACTTTAAAGCCTCTATCATATCTACACCTCTTTTTGAGTTATTATATTTAGAATCTTACCTGAAAATTCTCCTGTTCTAAGTTCTGTTGTATAAGGATTATAATAAACTTCAACACTCTTTATTTTATCTTTTATATCTTCTAATATAGCTGAACAAGCAGATATATCTATTATATTTTTTTCATCGCCTTTTTCAAAATAAATATACTCACTTAAATTTGGTAAGTATAATTCCTTATCTGTTTCTACGAACAATGCAAATTCATTTTCGCATCCTTCTTTTGCATTTGTTGCAAATGCTGTTGCTGATACCAGAGCTGTTCTCTTGAAGTTCTCATAATCTGCATCAGTATAACCTTCTGTAATAGCATCTCCATTAGCATCTTTCATTTCTTCATAACCTTTATATGCCAAAGAATTTACTACAAACGGATAGAAATAATGAGCTTCATCACTTGTTATTTTCGTACCTAATGTTGAATTTTTAGCTTCATCAGATGAAGATTCATTATTTTTTGAAGGTTTTACCTTTGAATCTCTAAATGGAGATAATATTTGCTGCTCCTCTGCAACAGTTTCTTCATACTTATTGATACCTTGTCCAAACTGAACTGCACCTGTAATGGAAATATTGCTTCCTTCTTCTGCAAATGTTGCTCCAAAATTTTTAACATCTACTGCAGAAAATAGATTTTTCAATACCTTATCTGCATCTTTTTCTTTCTTTAAATCTTCTACTTCAAATATTTGTTCATATCTTTCTTTTAAAGATCTTGGTACTATCGTATTAGTTTTATCTGATATTCTAAGACTCTTGATATATAAAACCTTTTCGCCTTCATTTTCCCACATTTTTTTCATAGTGTACTTAAGAGCTTTATCACTTCCATAAACTGTACCGTCTGACATAGACTTTGGATATCCTGTGAAATCTGCATTCCAGTTAGCCATCATTGATGATATTCCTAACACTCCGTATACTCTTTTTTCCATTTTACTTTACCTCCTATAAATCCTTTTCTTCATTTAAATCTGCATTATCTTCAATACTTTTTTTCTTATATATAATATTATCTCTCAAATATCCTGCTATTATAGCATCCTGATTTACTTTTCCTTTTGCTTCATATACAGCAATCATTCCGTACAAATTATTAAATCTAGCTCCACTTGTAGATAAATCATAATTATATTTTTTAAAGAATCTAAGTAGTCTATCCTTTATCATTGAATCATTTTTTGCATTTAAAAATGGATTTGCTAGAGAATGTTTTTTATCCTTTGATTTATTTAAAGATATATAAAAGTTAACTAGCTGACCTATTGCAAAATAATATTCTTCATCACTTTTTATTATTTTTTCAGCTTTATTATTTATTTTTTGATCTAGTTCTTTTTCTATTGAAATATAGTCTGTACTCATATCTTCATCTCCTTCAAAATACTCTTTAAAAGACAGATACATATTAAATTGATATATTGCCTTTTTGATATATCCATTGTCTATCGAATACTTTACGATTTTGGGGAAAATAGTATTTACAACTCTTTTCATCCCCCTTTCATCATCATTGTAAAGCCATTGAAAAATTGAATTTCTTGATAGTATAATATAATTTTTGAAATTACTCTTATCAAAATCTCCCGCAAGTTTAATATCACCTTCATCTTCAAAGTAATTATTTATAAGAAATTTAAAAAACATAATTTCATTTAATTCACTTTGAATGATTTTCTTTTCGTTGACTTTTCCAAAAACTTCATCTAAGCCTATATTCCCAGTATGGTTTTTATAATGGAATTCTTTTTTTAATTTGTTATTGTATTCATTAATAATGTCCTGATAAAAAATTCCTGCTTCTTCTCCTGTTTTTCTTTTAATTAATACTAGATTTAATATATATCCTGAAAATCCATTTTCTGGAGCTTCGCCACTTTTACTAGCTACTATTAACTTTTCATCAACGGCATTATCATTATTATCCAAGTAGATAATATTCTTTCCTGCGCTTACTTGGTTCATTAAATAATCGAAGAAGGATTTTTGTAAAAGAGCTTCTTCGGACTCTATCAAATACGGTACCGTATTTTTTTGATTTTTATGTTCTAAGAATATTTTTTTTGAATTTAAACCCATGTTGTCATTCGGCAATCCCAAAATATTGCCGTCTACTTCAACACTGTAGTTGTTGTTATTATACAATTTCATTAGCAAATATCTCTGATTTTCTCTTATATATTTCTCTTTATCTGCTTCAAAGAAAATTTTAAGATATACTTTGCCACCACTAAGAGTAATCTTTTGATCATTTACTCTATCTTTTATAATATTTTCTTCATTGATATTTAATATATTTTCCAATATCCATGACTTTGATTTTTCCAATTCACTTTGATCTACATCACCTAACTTTTCTCTTACTTTTTCATACATTATTTTTTCAGAAGCTTTTGTATACTTGATTTCAGGATTTGACAGTATTTCATAATAGTTATTGATTACTTTCTCTGTTAACTTTCCACTATGAAGATTCTCTTGCTTTATAAAAAAACTTAAATAGTTATTCGAATGTATAACTTTCTTCCCATCAATAGGCTTGTTCATATCAATAAGTTTACTATTATAGTCAAAGAAGCATAACTCATCATAGTTAATCGGTTTATTTTCTACTGTTTTACTTTTTTTATCAAATTTTATAAAGCTATGATCTAAAGAACCGTCTTTCCTTACTATGATATAGTCTCCATCTGCCAGTATATAACTATCTAAAATAACACTATCATCATCACCTTTAAATTCTTTAAAAATTTCCAGACAATCTTTTAGCATGACTTCACCTCCTTTTTAATACCATCTATAGTTGCAATATCCATAGCCCCTACTGTTCATCTCTCCTATTCCAACACCTAAGGAAAAATATGCTATTTTCTGAGCCATTTCATCTTCAGAAATCTCTAGAGATAACTTATCTCCCAATAAAGAAATTTCTTTATAATGACTCTTTATAGGTTTCTTATTTAAAAATGTAATTGAATTATAAAGTTTAAAATCTTCATCAATTTTATTTTTTGAGTAATCATTATATTTTTTAACTAGATTTTCAAATATCCTTCTTTCAAATTCATCTAATGAAATACACTCTTTCCAATATCCATTTTCTGTTTTTAAAATAACTGGTGTAATATTATATATTTTTTCAATTAATTTTTTAGGAATTATTCTAGATTCTGTAACAATTCCCTTTATAGAATCTGTCGAATGATTATTAAGATTTGAGAAAACATTTTCCGAAAGTTCATCATTTACAGTTCTAATATTAAAAACATACAAAGCTCCTTTCTTATAGATCTTATCTTTTTCAATAGGCCAAAATTGATTGAAATTATACATTTTATAACCTATATCTTCGTGGAACTTCTTCCACCTTTCATCCTTTCCCAAGGCACTATCTATAAATTTGCTTATCTCACTTGTTACATCAATGGAAGATATGTCTTTTAATAGATAGACTTTTACTTTAATCTCTCTTACCTTCATAATAGCTCCTTTCTTATATTATCTAAAATAATGACATTTACTATCTAACTCAATTCTATTACTACTTTCCACTTCTGTCAAGACACTTTTTTGTAATTTTCAGTTTTTTCTTTTTCTTCTTATTTTTACAACTTTTGTTATGGTTAATCAATTAGAAATATATAATCTAAAATAAATTTCAAAACGACAATCGTTTCGGTTTATCTTATCCAATAGATTATACATCAAAAAGTATTGCTATTCAATAAAAAATCGTTATACCATAAATTTTTTTATTATATCAGAAAAAATTTGAATTAACATTTAGAAAAATAAAGTACTAAAAGAGAATTGAGATTAATAGATTATATAACTTACATTTAAAAAGACGTGCCAAAAATGACACGCCTTTTATTATAAGATTATACATATATAAATATAATTGTAATCTTTATCTGTTTTCTAATTCTTCTATCTTAGAAACAACACTATCTGATACAGTATTTACTCCACCTACTATAACATTGTTTGTTATCTTAGAATCCTTTACATAGCTTGAAATACTGCTTGGTAAGTTGTTCTTCTTTACCAACATTAATGGTGCATTGTCTTTACTTACTAATTCTCCTGCAACTAGTGCGTCTGAGAATAATTCACCACTTGCAAATACTGATGTAGTTGCATTTGGTCTTAATGACTTAGCTATTATCTGTGAAGTTTCATATCTATCAGCTCCTGCAAATCTTGTTATCTTCTGCTTAGTGTATTCCTTAAGCTTAGATTCTACAGAGTTAGATACTGAATTTACACCACCTGTGATATAAATCTTTCCATCCTTCACATTATCTAATGACTTAATTGTGTATTCAGATAATGTATCCTTACTTGTTAGAAGTATTGGTATTTCATTTTCAACAGCTAATGGAGATATTGAAAGTGCATCTGGGAATACCTGTCCACTTGCGATTATAACATCGTTAATTCCCTTAGCTCCAGCAGCCTTCATTCTTTCTGCTATAAGCTTAGATGTTTCATATCTATCCACACCGTTTATTCTATCTATCTTGTAACCCTTGCCTTCTAATGTCTTCTGTTCATCTAGTGATATACTCTTTTCTCCACCTACTAAAATTACCTTTTCTACACCTAATCTCTTTAATTCCTTTAATGTTTCATCTGGAATATTATCGAAGTTAGTGTATAGTATTGGAGCCTTTATAGTCTTTCCATAAGGCATTGCTGCAAGTACATCTGAGAACTTTTCTCCGTTTGCTAGTATTACAGTCTTTGCTCCATCTGGATATGCAGACTGTGAAACCTTAACTGCAGTGTCGAATCTATTTGATCCAGCTATTCTATCTGAAGTAACCTTGCTTGCTGGAGTGTAAGATCCTCCTCCACCGCCGCCACCTGATGATGAACTACCTCCTGATGTATTTCCTTCTACAGGTGCTGTCTGTGGATTTGCTACTTTATTTATTGCTTCTTCTCCTGCAGTCTGTGCTTCTGTTACTCCTTGTGGATTTTCTGCTTTTTTAATCGCTTCTATTGCTGTAGACTGTGCAGCTTTTACTTTTTCTTCTGCTGCAGTTATATCTTCTTCACTTGCTCCTTGTACACCTTTTATTTCATCTATCTTTTTTTCTGCTGCAGCATTTATTGCAGCTTCTGCTTCAGTCTGTGCTTTTTCCAGTGCTGTCTGTGGATTTGCTACTTTATTTATTGCTTCTTCTCCTGCAGTCTGT
>NZ_FODF01000008.1 GCF_900110295.1 Peptostreptococcus russellii | reverse complement strand
GTGACACATAGCTGCATGTTCACCATATGAGCTTATTGGAGCAAAAGACTGCCACTTGTAACTTGGATGTTCTTTTCTCAATGATTCAAGCTTATCACTTGCGCTCATTTCTGTTGCACCTTCCTTAAGGGCATCATTCTTTAACCAATACATAAATTTAGCATGTGTTATAGAGTCCATAACTTCAGCCTTCTTTATGTTTTCTATTTCTACTTCATTCTTCATTGCCTTAAATAAAACTGTAGGGTTCATTTCTTCCACTACCTTAACATCCTTTGAGATGTTGTTATATAGGGCATAGTTAAGTCTTCTAGGGTCTATAAGTATTGTGTCTCCCTTTCCAAATTCCTTAACATCTTCATATATATCATTGTAAGGTCTTAATTCTACATTGTCCTTTGCAAGAATTGCCTTTATTTCATCACTTACCTTTGATTCTTCTATGTAAAGTATAGCCTTATCTTCAAGAACCATTGAATAACATAATATTAGAGGGAAGAATTCAACGTCATTTCCTCTTATGTTAAATAGCCAACCTGAATCGTCAAGAGTAGCTATAATATGAGCATTTGCTCCATTTTTAGCCATTACTTCTCTTACTCTTTTAAGCTTATGAGCTGTAGATTCTCCTGTATATTTTTCTTCAAGATAGAATATTGGTTCTTGAGAAAGAGGAGGTCTATCTGTCCATATTTCAGCGATAAAGTCGTTTTCATATGAAATTTTACCGTTCTTTCTATTTATTATTCCATCGTATTCTTCACCTTCACCAACAGATACTACTCTACCGTCAAATCCGATAGTACCACCTTCAGGAAGGACACTTTCTATGTATTCTGTTACAGTTGGAACTCCTGGTTCACCCATTTTTCTTAGTTCTACTCCAGTTCCCTTCATCTGCATTTCAGCCTGTATAAAGTATCTTCCATCAGTCCACATCCCTGCTTCGTCCTTTGTAAATACTGCTGTACCTGCAGAACCTGTAAATCCAGTAATAAATTCTCTTGATTTAAAATGTTCTCCAACATACTCACTCTGATGATAATCAGCAGATGGAACAACATATACGTCTATGTTCTTTTCTGCCATTTTCTTTCTAAGTACATCAACTCTTTCTGAAACTTTCATAAAAAACCTCCATTAACTTAAATATTTTCTAATCCTCAACCAATGAAGACAATCGTTTATCTAGTAAAAATAAGAGTATTGCTGATGCAAAAGCTATTGCTGCAACTATAAAGCAAGCTGTAGTAAATTTAAACTTACCAGCAAATAGATAACCATATGCGTATCCATATAGTTTAGCTGATATAAATACTGCAATTCCCCACATTGACATCATTAAACCAAGATACTTACTTGGAGAATATTTACTTATAAATGATGAGCCCAGTGGTGAGAAGAACATTTCTCCTAAAGTAAGAAGTAGTGCAAATACTATCAACCAAAGCACACTTGCCTTTGCTCCGTGACGCATAATATCTATCATTGCATAGAATATATATCCTACACCTATAATTCCTATTCCTATACCAGTTTTTCTAAATAAACTCATGTCACCCTGTGGTCTTTCAGCAAGCTTCATCCAAAGAACTGCCATTGTTGGTCCTAGTATAACACAGAACAGTGAATTTGCTGCATCAAACCAAGTAGCAGGAATCTGATAACCAGCTATTACCCAGTTCATGTTTTCTGACCAGTAATAGTATACTGGTAGATATGCAAGATACCAGAATATCCAGAAAATTATTGAAAAAATTGAAGCAAGTATAATTGCACCGATTCTTTTCTTTTCCCTTGTAGTAAGAGGTCTATTGTCTTTATTCTTGAAAGCTTCTTCTTTTTCTAATTCTAATTCTTCTTTAGTTTTTTCCATCTTAAACGGACGTGTACCGACTTTTCCCATAGCTTTCCAACAAATAGTTGCATAGTAAATAGCTCCTATTATCATTACAAGAGCTGCGAGCTTAAAACATGGAGCAAAACCATATACTCCGTTTTTAGCAAAAACATCCTTGTATAGGATACCAACTGCAAAAGTCCCTATTAGAGCTCCTACATTTACTAATGTATATCTAATTGAAAAAGCAGAGTCCATTTGTTCTTTGTCTGTGATAATACGACCAAGCAATGGTCCGTTTTTAAATAGACCAAGACCGACACTTACAAGAAGTATCATAAGATATATCTGCCCTATTCCAGTTGCTATAGCACCCATATAATAACCTATACCTGTTATTACCATGCCAACTGGAGTTGTATATTTAGCACCTATAAACCTATCTACTATCACAGCGCCAAATATAGAACCTAAATATGAAAATGCAGTTAAATTGGCTTGCATATTTGCTCCTACTTTGTCAGACAAGCCTAAACCACCATTCACAACTGCTGTAGTTATAAATATCAGAATAAGTGATCTACCTAAATAATAAGACAGACGCTCAAAAATTTCTGAACAACTACACAGCCAAAAAGCCTTTGGAAAACCTTTTCTTATACTTTTTTCCATAATTGATAAAAACCTCCATTAATCTTATAATTTATAATAAGCAATTTCTTGCTTTATTATCTAAGAGATTGAGAATTACTACAATGGTTATTTTTTTAACTTTTGATATTTTATTTCTTGAAATTTATATATTAAAAACAGTATTAGGATATGTATTAATAGCCTATACTATGCTGTATCTTGCATTATTAAATTTGTATTTTAAAGAATTTTCTAAGTGAATTTTTTTACTCCTCTAATATAACATATTGTAAAGGCAATTTCAACAAAATTTATTAAGTTCTGATAATTTTGTTGAATAACCCGATTCTAAATTATAAAAAAATAATTATAACCCTTGCTATAACAAGCAAAAGTTATAATTATTCTCAATGCTATATATTTATATAACAAAATTTATTATATAGGAATTATTTATATGAAATAAACAGTTTAATTTTTTATGCTAATCTTTCTTTATTTTCTAGAGCCTTTTTCCCAGTTCTTATAATGGCGATTGCGTATATTAGAGCAAATATAACTCCAATTACATTTGCTGTATTCTGTGGAAGATTGAATCCAATCTTAGCTCCTAATAAGTATGCTGATATTACATATGCATAGAACATACCAGGTATTAATGTAATCATATATGGTTTCTTTAACTTATATAGATAAAGAGTAATCATAGCAAATGCAAATATTGCTATCGTCTGATTTGCCCATGCAAAATACTGCCATAATATATTAAAACCTTCTGGAGAAAGTTTTGCAAATACAAGTATAAGCGCCACTGGTAGAAATATACAGATAGATAGCTTTATTCTATTTGCAGGTTTAGATTGATCGTATCCAATTGCATCTGCAATCATCAATCTTGCTGCACGTAAAGATGTATCTCCTGAAGTTATAGGAAGAACTATAATACCAAGAACAGCTATTAGTCCACCAATCTTACCAAGCATATCATATGCTACTATACCAATTACTTGTGGCTTACCTACAAGTTGTGGAGCAACACCTTTGTTGTATATTCCCATTGCAGCTGCAGCCCATATCATAGCAATAAAACCTTCTAATATCATCATATCATAGAAAGTCTTTCTACCTTCTTTTTCATTTGAAACAGATCTACCTATCAAAGTAGCCTGAGTTGAATGGAATCCAGAAACTATACCACAAGCAACTGTTACAAAGAATACTGGTAATAGAGGTACTTTATTTGGGTGAACACCCATCCAATTTGTAGAACTTAAATTAGTTAAGTGATATCCTCTTACAAATAATCCAAAGAAAATACCAACAGCTGATAATAAAAGTATTATACCAAATATAGGATAGATTTTTCCTATTATTTTATCTATAGGAAATAATGTGGCCGCTAGATAGTAAGCAAAAATACATCCGTAAACAAGCCAAACAACAGGGTTATTTACAACTGACTGCTGCTTTAAAAGACTACCTACTATAAGATCTCCTGGTGTATATATAAATACTGCACCGACAAGTATCATTAAGAATATAACGAATATATTGTATACTTTGTAAACCTTTGAACCAAGATGATCTTGAATAAGTGCGGGCATCTGCTTTCCACCGCTTCTAATAGATATCATTCCAGTTAAATAATCGTGTACAGCACCACCTAGTACACATCCAATAGGTATTAATATAAATGCAATTGGTCCAAAAAGAATTCCCTGTATCGGTCCAAGAATTGGTCCTGTTCCTGCAATATTTAGTAATTCAATAAGTGCGTTTTTACGTTCTTTCATAGGTACATAGTCAACTCCGTCATTGATTTCTACGGCTGGAGTTGGTCTGTCATCTGGACCGAAGATTTTTTCAACGAATCTACCGTAAAGTATTCCGCCAATTAACAAAATCGCAAGTCCGATTAAAAATGTAATCATAATATCCTCCAATTTAAATATGAATTTTTAAAACTGTATTTCTTAATCCCTATTTTTAATATTATACACAAAATTATGTATTTGTAATACATAATTTTGTGTATTTTTTTCTATTTTTTTAAAACTCTAGTTTTTTCAAGGCTTGGAGAATTGAATTTTTTTAAACTTCTAAACCGCGAATACAAAAGATAGCGGAGTACAAAATATATTGTTCTGTACTCCGCTGTCTGAAATATACATATTATTCTCCAAGAAAGAAGCTAATTTCTCCTTCAACACACAATTCTCCATCGGAGTATATCTTTCCCTCTCCAACTCCAAACTGCTTCCTCATTTTTATTATATTTACAAAAATATCAATCTTATCTCCTGGACGAACTTCTTTTCTAAACTTAGCATTCTTTATTCCTGAAAAAAATGCAATTTTACCCTTATTTTCCTCAATAGACAAGATAGAAACTGCACCTGCTTGTGCCATAGCCTCTATTAACAAAACTCCTGGCATTACATTGTACTCTGGAAAATGGCCCTGAAACCAAGGTTCTGTAGCAGTTATGCACTTTACGGCATGACAGCTCTTTCCTATTTCCATATCTACAACATTATCTATTAGTAAAAATGGATACCTATGTGGTATTATCTTTTTAATTTCTTCTATATTAAGCATTTCTACTCCTTCATATTCCATAAAACTAAAATCACTAATATAATATTTTTTGTATACATTATCAAATAGCCTTTAAAGTTTTTAAAAAGCAATAACGTTTTTTAAAATTTTATCATTAGGGAAAATAGTGTTTATTCAAATTTTTTAAATAATAAAGATGAATTATGACCACCAAATCCTAGTGAATTAGATAGAGAATACTTGATATCTTTATATCTAGTTCCTTCAACTACATAATCTAAATCACAATCACTGTCTTTTTCTTTATAATTTATTGTAGCTGGTATAAAAGATCTATTTAAAGCATAGCAGCAAATCAAAGCTTCTATAGCACCAGCTGCACCTAGCATATGACCAGTCATACTTTTTGTAGAGGAAATTGCTAGATTATAGCTATGCTCTTTGAATAATTTTTTGATAGCTTCTGTTTCAATTGAGTCATTCATTTGAGTACTTGTGCCATGTGCATTAATATAATCTACATCTTCTACTTCTATACCTGCCTCTTCAATTGCATATTTCATAGAATACATTGCACCTTCTGCATCTGGCCTAGGTGCTGTAATATGATATGCATCACTTGATTGACCAAAACCTACTACTTCACAAATTATATTTGCATTTCTTTCAATGGCTGAATCTAAAGACTCTAAAAGCAGTACTGCTGCTCCTTCTCCCATAACAAATCCATTTCTATCTTTGTCAAAAGGAATTGAAGCTCTTTTAATGTCATCTGAAAAGCTCAAAGCTGACATAGCCTCAAAACCTGCTATTCCCAAATCACATACACTTGCTTCACATCCTCCTGCAAATACTAGATCCTGATATCCATCTTTTATTAGTCTATATGCATGACCTATAGAATCTGTACCTGTTGCACATGCAGTAACACTAGATGTACATACCCCTCTAGTTCCAAGCTCTATTGAAAGATGACCTGCAGCCATATTTATAATAGCCTTCGGTATAAAGTGAGAAGAAACTTTCTTAGGTCCCTTATTCATAAATTTTTCAAATTCACTTTGTATGGTAGCTAGTCCACCTATTCCACTTCCCATTACTATACCTGTTCTGTGTTTATTGCTTTCATCTATTACAAGTTCGCTGTTTCTCAATGCTTCTTTTGATGCAGCTATTGCAAATTGGACAAATCTGTCCTTCTTTTTGGAAGCATCTACTCCATAATCTTTGGGATTGAAATTTTTCACTTCTGCTGCTAGTTTAGTTTTATATTGAGAGTTGTCAAATAGGCTTATATAGTCTATTCCATTTTTACATTTAATAATATTTTCTATAAAATCTTCAACATTATTTCCTACTGGAGATATTACTCCAGCACCAGTAATTACTACTCTTCTACTCATAAACATCCTCTCTATATTGCAGATAAACCACCATCTATACTTATAACTTGTCCAGTTATATATCTTCCTGAATCACCTACAAGAAATGAAACAGCATTTGCAATATCTTCTGGATAACCAATAGATTTAAGTGGTATCGAATTAATAATTTTTTCTTTTATATTGTCTGATAAAACATCTGTCATATCAGTCTTTATAAAACCTGGTGCAATTGCATTTACAGTTACACCATAAGATCCAAGCTCAGCTGCCAAGGTTCTAGTAAGACCTATAACTCCAGCTTTTGATGCTGAATAATTTACTTGACCTGGATTTCCAACTATTGCAGATATTGACGATATATTTATTATTCTACCATTTTTTTGTCTCATCATTTTACTTGCAACTTGTTTAGTGCAATTAAATGTGCCTTTAAGATTTATATCTATTACATCCTCAAAATCATTTTCTTTCATTCTAATAAACAACTTATCTTTTGTTATACCTGCATTATTAACCAAAACATCTATAATTCCTATTTCATTTTGAATTTTTGAAATAGCACTTTCTGTTTCTTTGTAATCACCAACATCAAATTTAAGACAAAAAGCATCAATTCCATTTGACTTTAGTTCTGACACAAATTCATTGGCTTTTTCTTCTGAATTAACATAGTTAAAACCAACTATAAATCCATCTTTGCCTAATTTTTCTACTATTGCTCTACCTATGCCTCTTGAACCGCCTGTTACAAAGGCAATTTTTTTATTTTCTAACTTATTCATAAATCCTCCTTATGAACTCCTTTACAAATTATCGTGTAATTTATAGCTGATAGTTTTCTATATCTTCTATATTTTGGATATTATAAACATTAGCTTTACGATCAATTTTTTTAACAAAGCTTTTTAAAGTTCTACCTGGTCCTATTTCGATAAAATCATTTACTCCATCTTCAAGCATGTTTCTAATTATTTTTTCAAAATATACTGGCGAATACATCTGTTTTTGTAATTTTGACGAAAACTCAATAATTTCTAAATACTCTTTAGCATCATAATTTGAATACACCTTATATCTAGGCTTTTTATATTGAATTTTATCAAGAATTTTAGCAAATTCAACAGAGGCTTCTTTTAAAACTTCTGTATGAAAAGGTCCTTCTACATCTAAGTCTATTATAGACTTTATTTTACTTTCTAGACACTTTTCTTTAAACTTTTCAAGAAGATTAAACTCTCCACCTACAACTATCTGTGCTGGAGAGTTTAGATTACAAATATCGATTACTCCCTTGTTTTCTTTTTTAACTTCTAATATTATATTGGAAACAGTTTTAAAATCAGATTTCATTACTGCCAACATTCCACCTTTTCCTGAAGCGGCTGTTTCCATTATTTTACCTCTTTCTTTTATTAGATTGATACCTTCTTCAATATCAAATACTCCACTTGAACAAATTGCTGAGTATTCTCCTAGACTTAATCCTGTTGAGCTTACTACTTCAATATGCTCACCATATCTATTCATAAACTCATCGCACAATAATACACTATCTAAAAAAATTGCTAATTGTGCATATCTTGTTTTAGATAAATCTTCTTTTTTGGCATCTAATATTATTTGAGCAGTCTCCATATCTGTCAGTATGTCCAACTTCTTATATATATTAGCTATTTCTAGATTAGAGTTGATTATATCCTTTCCTATGCCCTCATACTGAGATCCTTGACCAGGAAAAAGAAGGGCAACTTTTTTAGTCATTGATTGATATAACCGTCCTTTCATACATATTTATTAGATCTTCTATAATAGCCTTACAAGACTTTCTTTCTTTCACTAGCCCTGCAATTTGTCCTGCCATTATAGAACCATTATCTATATCTCCTTCTACTACTGCTCGTCTTAGGCTACCTGAACTGAAAGCTTCAAGTTTCTCTATGTCTGCATTTTCATCTTCCATTTTTTTAAACTTTTTTGCGAATTTATTTTTTATTACTCTAACTGGATGACCTGTTGAGTTGCCTGTTACCATTGTAGCTGTATCTTTTGCCTTAAGAACTTTTTCTTTATATGAATCTGCTGCATTACATTCATCTGCAACTAGAAATCTAGTTCCAACTTGAACAGCAGATGCACCCAAGCAAAAACTTGCTGCCATCCCTCTTCCATCAGCAATACCACCTGCTGCTATTACAGGAATATTTACTGCATCTACAATTTGAGGAATTAAAGACATAGTATTTGTTACACCTATATGACCTCCAGCTTCAGCACCTTCAGCTATTAGTGCAACTACTCCATCATTTCTTTCCATTCTTATAGCCTGAGCCACAGAAGGTACTACTGGTATTATTTTTACACCATGTTCGTTTAGTTTTTTAAAATACTTACCAGGATTACCTGCACCAGTAACTACTATTTCTACTTTTTCTTCTATTACTGCATCTACAATATCCTCTACAAAGGGACTTAATAGCATTACATTTACTGCAAAAGGTTTGTTAGTTTTGGCTTTTGCCTTTCTTATCTCTTCAACGATCCATTCTTTTGGAGCATTTCCTGCAGCAATTATTCCTAATCCACCTGCATTTGAAACTGCTGCAGCTAAATCGGCATCTGATACCCATGCCATCCCTCCTTGAAAAATAGGATACTCAATACCTAACAAATCACATATATCATTATTCTCTATTTTTCCCATATCATACTCCTTATCTTTTGAAAGCTCTTTACTTTCTCTTTAAATATTCTTCAATTTTTGCGGGAGTTCTAAGATTTTCAATTTCCTCATCTTCTACTTCTATATCAAACTCTGCTTCAATTTCAGTCATTATATCCATAACATCTAGAGAATCTGCTCCTAGATCTTCCTGAATATCACTATTATCTTTTACTTCCTCTAATTCAACATCTAACTGTTCTGCTAATATTTCTTTGATTTTTTCTAACATTTTATTACCTCTTTTCTAAGTTTTTTATAAATAAATATTTATTAATATAGCCATCTATTTTTAATAGCTAATTAATTTTCAACAAAGACGCTCCGTAGCTTAAACCGCCACCAAAAGCCAATATAATAATATATTTTCCTTTATTACTTTGAAAATCAAATTTCCCCAAAGCTTCATCAAGGGCTATAGGAACACTTGCAGACGAAGTATTTCCATACTTTTCCAAGTTTACAAACCATTTTTCAATTTCTATTTTACTTTTAATCGCTAGTGTTTCTATTATTCTTTGATTTGATTGGTGTGGTATTATCAAACATACATCTTTTTTATCAATATTGTTTTTTAATAACAATTCCTCTATAACTTTCACACCTATTTCTGTAGCAAATTTATATATCTGTCTACCATTCATTCTAATAAAGCTATCGCTATCTTTCGGGCTTAATTTTGAACTAATAGTTAGATATCTATTTTGATCATATTTGCCACCTAATACACTATCTATAAGTTCTAAGGCTAACTTTTTATCTGAAATATTGTCTTCTTCATTAACTTTGTTATCTCGCTTATTTAAATTCTTTTCATAGCAAGTATTTTCTAAAATTGTACAACCTGCTCCATCACCGAATAATATACAGGTAGATCTATCTTTCCAATCAACATATTTAGATAGTCTCTCTGCACCTACTAATATGGCATACTTTATATTTGTAGATTCCATAAAAGACTTTGCAACTGCCAAAGAATATACAAATCCACTACAAGCTGCATTTAAGTCAAAACATACTGCACTTTCAATACCTAGTTTCCCTGATATTGTAAAAGATGATGATGGAACTACTGTATCGTTTGAAATAGTAGAGCTAATTAACAAACCCACCTCATTTATATCGATATCTATTTTATCAAGTGCATTTTTACAACTATTATAGGCAAGTTCTTCTGTAGTTATATCTTCAGCAATATATCTAGTTTCTATTCCTGTCCTTTCTACTATCCATTGATTGTTTGTATCTACCATTTCAGATAACATATGATTGTCTAAAACTTTTCCTGCAACATATGAACCTATTGATATTATTTTAATAGACATTTTTACCTCCATATTCTTTTAGGAAAAATTCATTGATATTTTTTAAAGCGTTAATTAAAGCCTGATCCTCATCTAATTTTAAATCAACCATTACATGATCAATCATTTCATCATGGAAGTTTTTGTGTATTTTATCAACTAATTCTCCTTTTTTTGTCAAACTTGCCAAGACTACTCTCCTATCATTAGGATCTTTACTTCTATAAACATAGTCTTTACTTTCCAGTCTATTAATACTTATAGTCAGTGTTCCCATTGTAATATTAAGTGCTTCTGCAATTTCTGACATAGTTTTGTAGCTACCTTTACCAATAGCTTCAATTGTATGTATTTCAGTCATTGAAAGATCTCTTATACCTCTGTTTCTCAAAGACCTTTCTTCTATAGTTAAAATATTTTTAAAAAGCTCAACTATTATATCATTAATTATTTTTCTACTATTTTCATAGTTTAACTTATCATCCAATTCATTCACCTCCACTAGCCTAAGATTCTTCTGTATTTATCATATCTTTTCTTTATATATTTGCTTGCAGAAAGCGAAGAATATTTTTCCAAATATTTTAAAATTTCAATTTTCAAGTGGTATATTTGTCCACCATCTTCTTTAATTATCTTGTCTATAAAGCCATCCTCAAGTAAATCATGGCTAGTCATTCTCATTAATTCTGCTGCTTCTTCTTTTCTACTTGGGTCCTTCCAAAGAATACTAGAAAATCCTTCTGGTGATAAAATAGAATACACACTATTTTCTAACATCCATATTTCATCTGTTACTCCTAAAGCCAAAGCCCCACCAC
This sequence comes from Peptostreptococcus russellii, assembly GCF_900110295.1. GTDB lineage: Bacteria > Bacillota > Clostridia > Peptostreptococcales > Peptostreptococcaceae > Peptostreptococcus > Peptostreptococcus russellii_A. The sequence goes on along the minus strand of NZ_FODF01000008.1, from coordinate 87,648 downwards.
TGCCTCCTTCACCTATCACAATTGATAATGTAGGAATTTGTAGATTAGCAAACTCTAATAAACAGTTTGCAATTGCTACAGACTGTCCTCTTTCTTCTGCCTCTATGCCACAGCCTGCTCCTGGAGTATCTATAAGTGTTATCAAGGGGAATTTATACTTTTCTGCATATTTGGCAAGTCTAAGAGCCTTTCTATATCCTTCTGGATTTGGCATTCCAAAGTTTCTATCTTTTTGTTGAGCAATAACCATTACAGAATACTCATCTATCATAGCAATACCAGCAATTATAGTATCATCATCAGAATATAACCTATCTCCATGAAGTTCTATAAAAGGCTCACACATATATTCAATATAATCCTTAGCTTTTAGTCTTTGAGGATGTCTCGATGCTCTAACTTTATCCATTGCTTTCATATTATTTCCCACCCTTTTTCTGCCTATTATGGATTTTCAATATATTGCTCAAAGTTTCTTTAAGTTCATCTCTTTTTACTATCATATCTATCAATCCATGTTCTAATAAAAATTCTGCTCTTTGAAATCCTTCAGGTAAGTTTGTACCTGTAACCTGCTTGATTACTCTTTGCCCTGCAAATCCAATTAATGCACCTTTTTCTGCAATAATAATATCTCCAAGATTAGCAAAACTTGCACTTACTCCACCAGTAGTAGGATCTGTCATCACAGAAATGTATAACAAATCTTTCTCTTTTTGTTTGGCAATAGCTTGAGATGTCTTTGCCATCTGCATTAGAGAATACATTCCTTCTTGCATTCTAGCTCCACCTGATGCAGTAAATATAATTAAAGGCAACTTTTTCTTTATAGATAATTCTATACTTTTAGTTATTTTTTCTCCTACTGTACTCCCCATACTTCCCATCATAAAATAGGGATCCATAACTGCAATTACAACTTTATGACCTTCTATTTTACCTATACCGCAAACTACTGCTTCATCATTTCCAGTAGTTTTTCTGAGAAGATTCTGCTTATCTTTATATTCTGGAAAATCAAGAGGATCTCTAATTTTCTTTTCTTTAAAATATTCAACAAAGCTTTCACTATCTAATAAACTTTTTATTCTCTCTTTGGCAGTCATTTTCAAATACTTATCACAAGAGGGACAGATTTTAAAACTTTTTGATACATCATTTTTTAGTATCATACTTCCACATTCTGGACACTTGGTCAACATATCTGCTTGTATATTTATCGTTTCTACAGGTTTATATTTTTTTCTTTTAAAATGCTCTAATATCATATAATCACTATTCTCCTTCTCTTCTCACCTTATCTTCTAAAAATGAAGTAGAATAATTATTTTGAATATAGTCAATGTCGTTCATTATCATTTTGTTAAACTTAATATTTGTTTTTACACCCTCAACTATAAATTCATCTAAGGCTCTGTCCATTATATTAATAGCCTCTTCCCTTGTTTTACCAAAGCAAATTACCTTAGCCAACATTGAATCGTAAAAAGGTGAAATATCATAACCTTGGTATATAGAACTGTCTACCCTTACTCCATATCCTCCAGGAATATTCAAGCAATCAATTTTTCCTACACTAGGAATGAAGTTTCTATCAGAGTCATATGCATTTATTCTACATTCTATTGCACAACCTTCTATTTTTATATCATCCTGTTTGTAAGATAACTTCTTTTTTGAAGCAATATTTATTTGCTCCTTTACTATATCAATACCTGTTACCATTTCTGTTACTGGATGTTCTACCTGAATTCTAGTATTCATTTCCATAAAGAATACTTCATTGTTTTCAGACACCAAATATTCAATTGTACCAACATTGCTATATCCTACATATTTAGCGGCTTTTATAGATATCTCATAAAGTTTATCCATTATTTCTTTTGAAATAGCAGTTGGAGGAGCTTCTTCAATTACCTTTTGATGATTCATCTGAATAGAGCAATCTCTAGCACCTAAATGAATAACATTTCCAAACTCATCTGCCAAAATTTGAACTTCAATGTGTCTCGGTTTTACAATATATTTTTCAATATACAAAGCTCCATCACCAAATGCGTTTTCAGCTTCTTTTTTAGCAGCTTTAAAACTATTTTCCAACTCATCTTCGGAATTTATAATTCTCATTCCTTTTCCGCCACCACCAGATCTTGCTTTCACAATTACTGGGTAGCCGATTTTTCTTGAAATTTCCTTTGCCAAAGCAACTGTTTCCACAATCCCATCGCTTCCAGGAACAACTGGAATATCTATACTTTGCATCATCTTTTTAGATACATCTTTATTGCCCATAAGTCCTATTACCTTACTGCTTGGACCTATAAATTTTATATTATATATTTCACACAGCTTAGCAAATTCAGGATCTTCTGCTAAAAATCCAAAACCAGGATGAATTGCATCTGCACCAGTAACAATTGCTGCATTAATAATTTGTATTTTATTTAAATAACTTTCTTTTGCATTTTTAGGACCAACACATATACACTCATCAGCAATTCTAGTATGAAGGGACTCCCTATCTACTTCTGAAAATACAGCCACGCTCTTTATTCCCATATCTTTTAAGCTTCTAATTATTCTTACAGCTATTTCGCCTCTATTGGCTATCAACACTTTTTTTATTTTATTCGGCAACTAAATCACCTTCACTTCAAATAGAGCCTGTCCAAACTCAACTACTTCCTCATCATCAGCTAAAACCTTCTTTATTTCACAATCAAAGGGAGACTTCATCTCATTTAATAATTTCATTGACTCTATAATTCCTATGACATCACCCTTTTTGACCTTGCTTCCTACTTTGACAAACTCTTCTTCATCAGGGGCTGGTTTTCTATAAAAAGTTCCTATCATATTTGCTGTTATTTTTTCTGTATCTAGACCTATATCTAAATCTTTCTTTAAACTAAAATCCACTTCTTCATTTTTATTTTCTATAGCATTTACTGAAGCAATATCCACCTTATCATTAGAATCACTTTGACCCTTAAAATGTTTTTCATTTTCATGAGCTTTTACTTCAATATTCTTTACCAATCTAATTCTTTCATTACAAGAACTATACTCAAGTTCTTGTATATTCTTGTCATTTAATATAACTGCTAATTCATTTATAAAATCTATATCCATAAAATCCTCTCCTTTTTATTTTGAGTATCAAAATATTCTAATTGGATTATAATACCTAAGAAAAAATATGTCAACCTCTATTTTTATATTTTAAAATATGTTTTTATTAAGTTCTAATTAAGATTTCATTTAGATAAGCCTTTATAATCTAGAGCTTACAAGGATTATAGAGTTTTGATTAATATATTCTATAAAAATATATTTTACATATTATTTTTAATCATATATTTAAAAAACAAATTAAAAATAAATCGCTTCACAGAAATAGTTTTGTTAGCAAAGTATTCTTAGAAAGTTTTTATAAAATCAAAAAAATAGTAGAGATAAAATAATTACTTCTATCTCTACTATAAAACAATTTATATTTATACATTTTCTTTTACTTTATAATTTACTATCTCACCTTTTTTAAGTGTTTCCTGAACATCTATTACTCTCTGGTTTTCAGATCCTCTGTATTTCAATTTAATATTTCTCAGTTCTTTTTTAAATGGTCCATCTATTAATACGTCTACATACTCTATAATCTTTTTCTTTTTATCATTTTCCATAGCTTCTTCAAATAAATCTCCTGTCCATAACCAGATAGTTTTTTCTGGAAATTCTTTTTTTATTCTTTTAAGAAGCTTTACCAAACTGTCGTCCATAGTCTGTTGTAGTGGCTCTCCACCAAGAACATTTATTCCAACAACCATTGGATTGGAAACATACTTTACAAATTCATCTTCTGTTTTATCAGTCCACAAATCGCCATGTTCAAAATCCTGAAGTTCTTTGTTAAAACAATCTTCACAGTTATGAGTACAACCTGAAACAAAAATAGTAGTTCTTACTCCTGGACCATTTGTAACATCATATTTTCTTATTTTACTATATCTCATCTAAATCCCCCTAAGTTAAAATCGGATAAAATTTTTATCTGATTTTTATACCTTTTAATTATATGTCAACACTCTTTTTGCTAAAAGCAGCAAGTTAAACGCATCTTTCTAGATTATACCATGTCTTTTTAAGATTTTTTTTCATTTATATTAATTTCAAATAATATTTATAGTAATACTTTTAGCAGGCATGGTATTTTTCATATGTAAAAAGGGTACCTCGTTATTAAACTCTGTACCCTTTTTGTTAAATTTTCTTTGTTCTTTTAAGTTTTTGTTTTTCTATTCGCTATATTGTTCTATGTTTTTTAATCGTTTTTATAAGTGAAGTACTCTATCTCCTATTTCCTGAGTACGTCCCTTGTTCCAGAAATTAGTTCCAATATATCCACAAGTACGTCTCATAACCTGCATTTCATCTGGATTTCTATTTCCACATGAAGGACAATACCATTCAAGATTTTCATCTAACTGTATTTCACCTGTATATCCACAAGAGTAGCATACGTCTGGCTTAGTATTTATTTCAGCGTACTGAATATTATGGTATATAAAGTTAATTATCTGTTCTACTGCGTCTAGATTCTTACTCATATCAGGTACTTCTATATATGATATACAACCACCAGTAGATATACCATGGAAAGGAGCTTCAAACTTAAGTTTACTGAAGGCATCTATTTCTTCACATACATTTACATGATATGAATTTGTATAATAAAGTTTATCTGTTACACCTTCTATTTCTCCAAATCTTGCTTTATCTATTCTACAGAATCTATATACAAGTGATTCTGCTGGAGTTCCGTATAAACTAAATCCAAGTCCTGTTTCTGTTCTCCATCTATCACAGGCATCTTTCATATGCTGCATTACATCCATTGCAAATTTCTGTCCTTCAGGAGTTGTGTGGCTCACTCCAAGCATTGAGTACACCATTTCATAAATACCTACATAACCAAGAGATAAAGTTGAGTAACCGTCCATTAGAAGCTTGTCTATTTTTTCACCCTTATTTAATCTTGATATAGCTCCGTGTTGCCAGTGTATAGGAGATACATCTGATAAAGTTCCTTTTAGCATATTATGTCTGCATAAAAGTGCTTCCTTACACAATTCTAGCCTTTGATCAAATATATTCCAGAACTGTCCCATTTTACCATCTGATAAAATAGCTATCTGAGGAAGATTTAAAGATACAACCCCCTGATTGAATCTTCCATACCACTTGTAGTTTCCGTTTTCGTCCTTCCAAGGTGAAAGGTGTGATCTACAGCCCATAGGTGGGAATGTACATCCTGCATAGTTCTGTCTCATTATCTTTGCACTCTGATAGTCTGGAACTAATCTCTTAGCAGTACACTCTGCGGCTAACTTTGTTATATAGTCATACTTTCCACCTTCTAGACAATTATTTTCATCTAATAGGTAAACTAACTTAGGAAATGCCTCTCCGACATTTTGTCCCTTATAGTTTTTCATTCCCTCTAGTCTCTGGCGTATCATTTCTTCGCAAATAAGTGCCATTTCTCTTTCATATTCACTACCTTCTTCAATTTCAAGATATATAGTTGCAAATGGTGCTTGACCATTAGTTGTCATTAAAGTAGATAGCTGATATCTTATTGTCTGAACACCGTCTTTTAAATCTTTGAACATCATGTCTTCAGATATTTCTTCAGCTAATTTTTCATCATTATATTTCTCAAAGTATAGTTTATAAAACTTTTCTTTTGTTCTTCTTAGATAAGGGGCAAGATGCTTGATAGTGATACTCTGTCCACCATACTGATTACTTGCTACCTGAGCCATTATCTGAGTAGTTACAGTACATGCAGTAGAAAATGACTTTGGGCTTTCTACCATTTTTTCATTTATTACTGTACCGTTATCTAACATATCTTGTATATTTATTAAACAGCAGTTAAATATAGGCTGTAGTGTATAGTCCATATCATGCCAGTGTATAGCACCTTCATCATGAGCTTGAACTATATGTGGTGGTATTAACTTTCTTCTAGCAATGTCCTTAGATACTTCCCCTGCAATTAAGTCTCTCTGTGTAGAACATATTACAGCGTTCTTGTTAGAATTTTCCATCATTATGTCTTCATTTGATTTTCTCATTAGTTTCATAATTGATTCGTCAGTAGTATTTACTTGTCTTTTAAACTGCTGAACAGCTCTATAACCTTCATATGCTCTAGCTGTTTCACTATGATCATAGTGAATTAGTCTATCGTAAACATATCCTTCTATTTTATATATTGTAGGTGTTTCATTTAGCTCTAAAAAGTGACTTTCGCAATCTCTTGAAACAGCATCTGCTATGTCTGGATGATAAAGACCACTCCCATTTTTCATAGCCTTCTCTACTGCTATTCTTATTTTAGACCTGTCAAAAGGAACAGAAGTTCCATCTCTTTTGATTACATACATTAATACTCACTCGCTTTCTTAAATACTTATGGCTGCTTTCAAATTTTTTATAAAAGTTAATAATTGCATATTTTTTGAAAGCATATTCATTTTTGTTTTTATATTGATATTTTAACTTTTTTTGTAAAAATAAATCTTATTTTTTACATGTTAATAATTCATAATAAATGAAAACACTCTTACAGCTATTTTACGCTTAGATACCATCAAAATGCCCATGGTATGTGTTGTCAACTATTATGAAGCACTACACAATATATAGAAGATTTTTCATCTCTCAATACAATATGTTGTGTCTCTACGCTATTAAGTATACGTTATTTTCTAGAATAAAACAAGAGCGTTTTTTCCAATTTTTCATTTGACAAAACCTAAAAACTTAATCTATATGGTATCAATATTATATGAACATATAGTATTAAAGATATATCCCTTTTTAGACCTTAAAATACATAAGAAAAATAACTTCAAAAAAAAATAAAAAATTTATTTTAAACTTTTACACATATAGTGGCTCTTAATATAAAAAGACCAGTTATCAATACTATATATAGTTTTATGCAAAAATATATCCCTTTGATTTTGCCATCTTATTAGCAATGTGTGTATATTTTGAATAAACACACTACTTATAGATATTTTGCAAGTTTATTTTTAAATCTTTCATTTTTACACTTATAATTTTGCATAGATTTGTTCTTGCTTGATTATAGCATTATTTTACAGATCCCTAAAATCTGTTTTTTACTATCTTATAATACATATATATATTTTTACCCAAAAATTAGAACTTTATAGTCAAAGTAGACTTTTAGCTATAATAGTTGTATATTCTTAGAAAAAACTGTTATTTATCCAACATTTTTTCAAAAGTATTTACTAAATTTTATCTTATAATATATACTATTTTTCTCTATTTCGATAAAAATACATAGCTTTTTATGTGGTTTAGAGTTAATTTTCTTCATTGTATCTTATAATGCAATATGTTATAATTTCATTATAAGTAAAATTTAACAAAGTAATTATTAATTAATTTATAGGAGGCAATACATGGAAATTTTAGAAAATGAACAAAAAGTTTATGATAAGCTCGATGAACTTGGTATCGAATACTCTGTTATCGAACACGATCCAGTTTTTACGGCTGCTGAGTTAGAGTCTATTAAAGATAGAACTCATGGTATACACTGTAAAAACTTATTTCTAAGAAATGCAAAAGGAAATAAGTATTACCTTATAACTGCAGAAGATACTGCAGAGGTTGATATCAAAGATGTAAGAGACAAAATTGGCTCTACTAGACTATCTTTTGCATCACCAGAAAGACTTATGAAGGTACTTAATCTTACTCCAGGATCTGTAAATCCATTTTCTCTGATTAATGATACAGAAAAACAAGTTACTTTTTATTTAGATAAAAATGTAATGAATGGAGAGGATTTAAATTTCCATCCTAATGTTAATCACAAAATGGTTACCATATCTTTAGATGGTTTAAAGAAATACCTTGCAAGTATTGGAATAATAATAAATCCGATTGAGTTATAAAATTTTAAAACCATATAAATCAATAAAAAGCCGATTATTTGTTAATCGGCTTTTTATATATTAATTAATAATTAAAGCTATAATTAAATTCATAATTTACTCTTTGTCAAGTATTCCCATTCTTTCAAGTGCTTTTAAAGAACCCATCTTAGAGTGATCATATGTCATACCACCTTGGAAGTATACATTATATGGTTCTCTTATAGGAGCATCTGCACTAAGTTCTATTGAAGAACCTTGAACAAAGGCACCTGCAGCCATTATTACCTCATCATCATATCCCGGCATAGCCCATGGAATAGGTGTAACGAATGAATCCACTGGCGCTGCTGCCTGTACTCCCTCACAGAATTTAATAACTTCTTCTGCACCATGAAGCTGAACTATCTGTATAATGTCACTTCTTTCATCATCGTACTTTGGATTTACCTTATATCCTAATTTTTCATACAATCTAGCACAAAATACTGCTCCCATAACAGCTTGAGAAACTACATACGGAGCTTGGAACAAGCCCTGTAATATGTTTCTTGTTGTACCAAACATTAAACCACATTCCTTACCAATACCTGGTGAAGTAAGTCTATATGAAATTAATTCTACTAATTCCTTTTTACCTACAATATATCCTCCTGCAAGAGCTAGACCACCTCCTGGATTTTTAATTAAAGATCCAGCGATTACATCTGCTCCTACATCTGTAGGTTCTTTTGTTTCAAGAAATTCACCATAGCAATTATCTACCATTACAATTAAATCTTCTCTTACTGATTTTACTGCCTTTATTGCTTCTTCAATATCTTTGATACTTAGTGATTTTCTCCATGCATAACCCTTTGATCTCTGAAGTATAACAAGTTTAGTTTTTTCATTAATAGCAGCTTTAGCTCCTTCAAGATCTATATTTCCATCTTCTAAAAATTCTACCTGTTTATAAGTTACTCCAAACTCTTTAAGACATCCTACTTCTTCTCTAATACCTATTACTCCCTGAAGAGTATCATAAGGTGCAGATGTAATTGAAAGAATCTCATCTCCAGGTCTCACAATTCCCTGTATAGTAAGAGAAAGAGCGTGAGTACCATTTACTATCTGAGGTCTTACTAAAGCATCTTCTGTGTGAAATACCCTTGCATATATCTCTTCAACTTTTTCTCTACCTAAGTCATTATAGCCATATCCAGTAGTCCAGTTAAAGTGATTGTCACTTAATTGAGCTTCCTGCATTGCATTTAAAACCTTAAGCTGATTATACTCTCTTATCTCCCTCATCTTATTAAACTGAGGCTGTATATCCCGATCTACTTCCTTAGAAAGTTCAAATATATTCCTATCTATTCCGTAATTTTTCAATAATAATTCTTCTGTTTCTTTAAGCATTTTTATCCCCTTTTATCTTTATTTCGGCTTTAACTTTATTTTTGCATGTCTAAAATTCCTAAACAATACATCAAATATAAAAATACAATGTAATACTTAGGAATTTACTTTATTTATATGTATAAATAATATTTGCCGATTTTCTATTTATTTTGACAAAATTAAGACTTATAGGTTTTCCTATAAGCTTAATTTATCAATAACAAAGCAATTACTTTGCTATATATTCTTTTATTAATTTTATTTCTTCTTCAATATCTGTTATTTCATCTAAATCTATACAAAGAGCATCTTTATACTTTCTAAACCAAGTTAACTGTCTTTTAGCATATTTTCTTGAACTCTGTTTAATAATATCTTTTGTAGTTTCTAAATCTGCTTTTCCATCAAAGTAATCAAGTACTTCCTTGTACCCTATACCCTTCATTGAAACCATATCTTGAGTATATCCCATATCTTTTAACTTGCTTACTTCATCTAATAGTCCATCTTCAAACATAAGATCAACTCTTAAATTTATTCTTTCATATAAAATCTTTCTATCTCTATTTAATATTACTATCTTAGCATCTATTTTATCGTTTAATCTAAGGTCTTTTGAAAAGTCCCCTAATTCTCCGCCAAGTTTGTATATTTCAATGGCTCTGATAACCCTTTTAACATTATTGGGATGTATTCTCTCTGCTGATTCTGGAGAAAGTTCTTTAAGCATATTATGCATATATTCTTTCCCATTTTCATCATACAGTGCATACAGATCTTCTCTTAACTTTTCATCAGAATTAGAATTTCCAAAATCCATATCATATATAAGCGCATTTAAATAAAGACCTGTACCACCTGTTATTATAGGCAAATGACCTCTATTATGTATTTCTTCAATTAATCTTTCAGATTGCTCTTTAAAATCAGAAACTGAAAATTCTTCATCTGGATCGATAATATCTATCATATAGTGCTTTACACCTGACATTTCATCTTCTCTTACTTTGGCACTTCCTATATCCATATGCCTATATATCTGCATAGAATCCGCTGAAATAATTTCACCATCCAGTGCCTTTGCAAGCTCTACTGACAACTTTGTTTTTCCAACAGCAGTAGGTCCTGTTAATATAAGAACCGGTATCTTATTCATATTATCACCATCCTTTCTTATATATCTCCACTTTTATATTTTACTACATTTTTAAACTTTTACAATCCATTTGCCAAATTTCATAAAAACAATATATTTTTAGCTAAAATTAATATGTATATTGGATATATTTATCTATATTAAAATAGCAGCTTTTCTTCTTAATTTATAAATATATAAGCTATTTAAACATTTTTCTTATTTATAGTACTGTTTACATTTTTCTCTTAAACATCTTTTCAATATCGTATTTTGTCATCTTTACCATTATAGGTCTTCCATGCGGACAAGTATATGGATTGTCGCATTCTTTAAGTTGATTTACAAGTTCTACTGCTTCTTGATAACTAATTTTATCATTTGCTTTAATAGCTGATTTACATGCAATTTCAGCAATTTCATCATATTTAGTATCATAAATACTGCCTATTTTTTCTATATTATCTATAATTTCATAAATAAATCTCTGACTTTCAGGATTGCCAAACGTATTTGGAACCCCCCTTATACTAATATTTCTATGACCAAACTCTTCGATTATAAACCCAAATCTTTCAAAAAGATCAATGTTTTTTACTGTAATTGCCATATCACTTGGAGATAACTCCATAATAATCGGCTCCATAAGCATTTGTATACTTAAGGTATTACTTTTGAATTTTTCCATATATAGTTCAAATCTTATTCTTTCATGTGCAGCATGCTGGTCCATCATTATCATATCATCGCCTTTTGTAAAAAGAACATAAGTATCAAAAGCAATTCCCGTAAATTTAAGATTTTCAAAATCAGTATTTTTAGCAGCTTCCTCTTTAATAAAAGCTAACTGTTCTACTTCTTCTGAAGATTCTTTTATATCTTTCTCAACTTGACCATTTAAATTAACAAGTTTCTTTGTTTGATTTTCTAAATCAAAATCTGTAAATAACTCAGAATTGTCTTTATCAAACAATTCTTCTTTTTGGATTTTATTTTCATAATCAGAAAGACTTGTAAAACTATTGCTTTTTATTTCGGATAAATTCTCTATTTGCCCTTTTACTTCTTCATTTAAAAGATCATTTTTTATATGATTTTCAGTACTGCTATTTATATTTTTAGTATTCTTTGTTTCTATAAGGCTTTCTTCCTTACAAAGTTCATTAACTTCCTTTTTAGGGGTTACTAAAGTATTTATCTTTTCGTCTACACCACTATAGCTAAAACTATTAAAGCTTGCAGCCTTCGAGCTTGGACTATAAAGCCCGCTTTCTGACTTATTATACTTGCCTATAAGACTATTTTTCAACAAAACTCCCCTTATATAATCTTGTAATTCTGATAAAATCTCATTTTCCTTATTAAATTTAACCTCTAATTTATTAGGATGTATATTTACATCTATTGTTCCAGGATCCACTATTATATTTATAAAATATATTGGGAACTTATTTATAGGTATAATTGCCTTATAAGACTCATTTATTACATTCATTATGTTATTGCTTTTCACATATCTGCCATTTATAAAAATATGTTGTAAATTTCTATTTGAACGATACACATTATTGTTAGCAATATAACCCTGTATTTTAAAATATGTAGATTCATAATCTAGTTTTATAACATTGCTACTTACATCTTTACCATAGATTAGTCTAATCAAGTTAAAAAGACTTCCATCTCCAAGAGTTTCAAATACAGTTTTTTTATTGTTTATATACTTAAACCTTACTTGAGGATTACCTATAGCTAATTTATTCATAAGATTGGTTATAGCTAAAGCTTCAGATTGATTGGATTTTAAAAATTTTCTTCTTGCTGGTGTATTAAAAAATAAAGATTGAACACTTATTTGAGTTCCAGAATTTGCAGCTATAGCTTCTTTTAAACTGATTTTTCCGCCTTCTAGTATTATCTTTGTCGCTAAAAGAGCATCTTTTGTTTTTGTTATCATCTCTAATTTAGAGACAGCTGCTATAGAGGCTAGTGCCTCACCTCTAAATCCAAGAGAGTGAAGATCATAAAGATCTTCAGCTCTTGAAATTTTACTAGTTGCATGTCTCATAAAAGCCTTATTTATATCGTCATGCTCAATTCCACATCCATTATCTATTATTTTTATTAAATCTTTCCCACCATTTTCTATTTCTACAGTTATAAAATCAGCTCCTGCATCTATTGAGTTTTCTACAAGCTCTTTTATAATAGATGAAGGTCTTTCTATTACTTCACCTGCTGCTATTTTATTTATAGTACTATCATCTAAAACATTAATTTTCGGCATATATCCTCCTTAATTCAATTAATTACTAGATATTTCCTTTGCCTTTTTCTGCAAAGCATACATTTCGTTCATAATATCCAGTGGAGTTGAGTTCATCATATCTATAGAAAGTATTTCTTCTACAAACTCTTTATATTCTTTGTTTCCATCTGAACAAATTTCTTCAAAACTTATCTGCATTTCATTTACTTCAGCTTTCTTCTTTGCTTTTGTAGATTTCTTTTTATTGCTATCTTCAAATTTATCTATTTCTTTATTTTTTTCTTCTTTTTTCTCAAATTCTTTAATTACTTCTTTTCTAATATCTTCTTCTATTTCTTTTCTTATAGATTTTTTCAAACTTTCTATTCTATCAGCTTCTTTTTTATTTTCTAGAAGATGCGACTTTTTCTCTTGCTTTGAATTACTTATGCTAGATGAGTTTGATATATGATTTTTTTCTAGCTCTGTAAGTATGGAGTCTGCTCTATCTAAAACTTCATCAGGAAGCTTTGCAAGCCTTGCTACATAAATACCATAACTTCTATCTGCTGCAGACTGAACTATCTTTCTTAAGAAAACTATATTTTCTCCATCTTCTTTAACTTCTATAGAGTAATTTTTTATGGTGTCATATTTTCCCTCTAACTCAGTCAATTCGTGATAGTGTGTTGCAAATAGAGTTTTAGCACCTATTTTATCATGTATATATTCAACTATAGACCATGCAAGAGAAATACCATCATATGTACTTGTCCCTCTTCCAACTTCATCTAAAATTATTAAACTATTCTTGCTAGCATTTCTTAAAATATGGCTTACTTCATCCATTTCTACCATAAATGTAGACTGTCCCTGTGACAGATCATCACTTGCTCCTACTCTTGTAAAAATCCTATCTAGTATTGGTATGTCTGCATCACTTGCTGGTATAAAGCTTCCTATATGAGCCATAAGAGCTATTAGTGCTGTCTGTCTCATATATGTTGACTTACCCGACATATTAGGTCCTGTAATAATATTAATTATATTGTCTTCTGTAATTTCAGTATCATTTGATATAAAATTTTCTGAACCCATTATCTGTTCTATAACTGGATGTCTACCATCTTTTATCTTTAGTACACCTTCTGTATTTATTTTAGGTTTAACATAATTATTTTTACCTGCTACAATAGCATTTGAAAGATAAACATCTAATTCTGCTATTATAGCTGCAACTCTTTGTATTCTTTCTATATTATTATATATAATTGTTCTTATTTCTTTGAACATTTCATATTCTAAATTCTTTATTTTTTCTTCAGCATTTATTATCTTATCTTCTATTTCTTTTAATTCCGGTGTTATAAATCTTTCTGCATTGACAAGAGTTTGCTTTCTTATATAGCTTTCATCTAGCTTGGCTTGAAGAAGAGCTGCCTTAGTAATTTCGATATAATATCCAAATACTTTATTATATCCTATCTTAAGAGCTTTTGCCCCAGTTTTTTCCTTTTCTCTAAGCTCTATTTCTTTTATCATAGATGCACCGTTTTGAGAAATATTTCTAAGCTCTGAAAGTTCTTCACTATATTCACTCTTTATTATATTACCATCCTTTAGATTTAATGATGGTTCTTCCAAGATAGCCTCTTCTATTACTTGATAAATATCAACTAAGGGATCAATAGTTTCTGTAAAATTCACAAGAATTTCTGAACTAGAATTTTTTATAGTTTCCAAAACAGGCGGAATCATATTTATACTATTTTTTAAGTTTATAAGATCCTTTGGAGAAACTCTATCATAAGCAATTTTTGCACAAATTCTCTCTAAGTCAAATATATTAGATAGTCTGTCCTTCAGCTCTTCTCTTAATATAAAATCATTTTTTATAGCATCAGTTATCTCAAGTCTATAATCTATTTTTTTCTTATTTGTAAGAGGTTGTTCTATAAACTTTCTCAACATTCTCGCTCCCATTGGAGTAGACGTACTGTCTAATACCTGTAAAAGAGAGCCTTTTTTCTTTGAGCCTCTCATAGTTTTTGTAAGTTCCAAGTTCACTCTTGTAAACATATCTAGCGTCATATAATCACTAGAATTATAAACACTTATACTATTTATATTAGTAGAATTCAACATTTGAGTTTCTTTTATATAGTTTAAACATATGGATATTGATTTCTCTAACAACTCATCTCCTAAAATATCTTTTTTCTCAAGATAGTCGTCTTGAAAAATATCGTGGAGTACCTTTGTATCAAGTAGTCTATTATTAAAGTTTTCATTTCTAAATATATTTGCCATTTCACAAAGGCTTTTTATATCATCTATAAATATTTCGTCATTAGAAATAATTTCTGCGGGAGAAACTTTTGCTATTTCATCTTTTACTTTTTCTTTCTTTATCTTTGTTACATTAAGTTCTCCTGTACTAATGTCCACATATGTAATTGCAGCATCATTTTCTTTAAAGTAGACACTCATAAGATAGTTGTTTTGAGACTTTTCTAAAGAATCGTCATCTAATAATGTTCCTGGCGTTACTATCTTTACAACTTCTCTCTTTACAATTCCTTTTGCAGTTGCAGGATCTTCTACTTGTTCGCCTATTGCAACCTTGTAGCCTGCCTCTATTAATGTAGTTATATATGAAGATGCAGAATGGAAAGGAACTCCACACATAGGTGCTCTTTCTTCCAAACCGCATGCTTTTCCTGTCAATGTAATATTAAGTACTTTGGAAGCTAAAAGGGCATCATCAAAAAACATTTCATAGAAATCACCTAATCTATAAAACAAAATACAATCCTCGTACTCTTCCTTTGTTTCTAAATACTTCCTCATCATAGGAGAAAGCTTGTCTTTATCTATGTTCATCCTCTACCTCCGTATAGTTTATCTCGATATTATATTATACCATATAAGGGCAAACTAAATCACTTTGCTATGTTTAGAACTTGCTTTTATACTTGTCTTTGGTTTAAACTATTATATATAATTAAAATTTTGGAGGATAACTTTATGAAAGCCAAAAAACTACTTGAAATAGTAAGTTTAGCTGAAAAACTTAAAAACACCACTCGTCATTGTTATACATCTAGTGGTAGACATGAAAGTGTAGCAGAACACAGTTGGATGATGACTTTAATCGCCTTTTTTATGAAAGATGAATTTCCAGAAGCAGATATAGATAAAGTTATAAAAATGTGTATTATCCACGATTTAGGAGAATGCTTTATAGGTGATATTCCAGCATTTGAAAAGTCAAAAAATCAAGATAAATTAGAAGAAGACCTGTTATTTGACTGGCTAGAAAGCCTTCCTAGTGAATATAGACTAGAATTGAAAGAGCTATATACAGAGATGATTGAAAGAGAGACTATTGAATCTAAAATATATAAGGCAATAGACGGAATAGAAGCTGTAATACAACACAATCTATCTGATTTGTCTACATGGACCCCAGAAGAATATGATTTTAACCTTACCTATGCTAATGATAAAGTTGAATTTTCCAAATATATGATTGAATTAAGAACTTTAATAAGAAATCAATCTATTGAAAAAATTAATAAGGCAAAAAAATAAAACGGAAACTTTGATATGTGCTATCTTTACTCTATAAATTAGTTTAGATAGTGCATACTTTCAAATATCCGTTTTATTTTTATAATTTTTTTGTATTTTGTATATGAGCCTTGCTTTCTATAATAGATACTACTAAAGTTTATATAAAGATGATAAATCTTGATCAACTCTATCTATTAATCCCTCAGAATATGGATCATTTTCAACAACTAACATTTTCTTTTCAATGTCGCTTTCTGAAATTTGTGATAAGTCATTATGATCCATCTCACACCAGTTTGTATAGCCAGAAACATTAAATACTTCCCACTGTCCATCACAATATATCATAGTTTCCATATGACCTACACCATCTATATCTGTTCCCTCTATCTGGTATGCAGGTATTCCTAATAATAACATCGCTTGATTGTAAGTATATGTAAAAGCTTCACATACTCCAGTTTGGTACTTTGTTATTGAATATGGACTTCTTGCTCTTATATGATCGTGTACGTCTTTATTATATGGATATTTAACCTTTAGATATTGAGCAAACCTTACTGCCTTTTCTCTATCGCTTTTAAGATTTCTAACTCCAGAGTTATCTATTAAAGTCGCTACTTTTTCCATATTTCTAGCATATTCGTCTTTATCATACTTTTCTTTTGTATAATACTCCTGTCTAACTGACATCTTAATACTCATTTTATTAAATTGATCATGACCTTCGATTAATTTTTGTTTCATAGTAAATCCCATTCCATCTACTATTCTTTCAAGATTACTATTCGGTCTTATAGAATTAGTTACAACTACTTCGCCTGTTTCTAAGCCATTTTTTAAACCATTGAATATATATCTATTGTATTCATCTTGATTATTTAATACTATAATATCTTTTTTTGCTACATAAATTTTATTTAGAGTGTTATCAGATTTTAGATTTTTAATTTGATTTACGTCTGATACAAGTTTGTACCCACTCGGTAAATTACTTTCTATTTCTTTTAAATTATTATTGTAAACTTCAAATTCAGAATTTCTTAAATGTGCTCCAGATATATCAATAAAAACACACTTATAATTTGTTCTTGCTCCTTTTAAAAGTATACTTCCTTTAAAATTTCTTGCTTTTTCTATTTCTGATATTGTTTCATTAGATAATTGTCCACCTATTATATACTTAGATTGTATATTCGATAAATATCGTTCCTGATTAGGACTTAAATCCTTAACTAGCATCAAAGATACCTTTCCCCCAGAGTTGACTAGATTAATAGCTGATAAGGCATCGGCATAGTTCTCCCCTGTTGTAAGAGCTACTTTTTCAACACCATCACCCAGTTCCTTATTAATTACTTCACTAGTCGCGTATCTATTGTCTCCAGCCAGTCTTTTCCCGCCATTTTGTTTAACAGAATTCTCTCCGCCATAAGTATATACGACTTCTCTTTTCACCTTATATGGCTTTGAACCATCTACTAATTGAAGTCCTAAACCCTTATTTTTCAAAAGACTTGAGGCTGCTAAAGCATCTGGATAGTTTCTTCCATCTGCCACCCCTACTTTGGTATAATTAGCCTCTTTAAGAGTTTTTTCATTAGTCTCATATCTGTTATTCCCAGAAATTCTCACAACATTTGACACACTATTACGAATATTGTCTACAACGTGACCTCCCAGTGAGGCCTCTCCGCCAATTAAATACACTTTTTCAGGCTTAACATCGTCTAACAAGCCTGTTAAATCTGTGTTGTTACTTACTAAAATCAGCTTAGCATTATGACCGCTGGCAATATTATAAGCACTTAATGAGTCTGCAAACGAATAGGCACTGGCAACTACCATTATCTTTGAATCAACTAACTTAGAAGACTCAATAGAAGTTTCCACTCTTCCTTTTCCCCGTATTATTGAAGTACTTGAATCTGCATTTACACAGTTTCCAAATACAAGCACAGAAGTCATGGCAAGCGTTAAGGTCAAAACCTTTACAATATTTTTACTAACTTTCATCAACCTTCCCCCCAATTTTAACAAACATAATATAAATCTGATCAATTCAAGTTGAATAACATGTAGCAAAACATTAAGTAATTAATTTTATTAATTTCTATATTATAATATTTATCTAGCTTTTATGATTAAATTATAACATTTTAAAATTGAACTTTCAAGCTGATTTCCTATTTTTTTAAAACATATTGATGTTTTTGTTTTTGAATATATAGACATATTGCAATATAGCAATATTTATACATTTTAATTTCTTATTTAACTTAATATATTTATATATTGTAATATTGTACATTGAGATATGCTTTGCTAACACTATAATCTTTATTAGTCTTATTAATCATTTTTTTAAATATATTCTGATATTTTTTACAAATTTTAATTTAATTATAAATATTATTTTTTATTAATTAAAGATACTCACCTTAAACTTTTCTTCTAATCATCGATACTTGAAGATTTATTTATTTTTATATATGCCTATACTCTCTGCTATAAATTGTAATTAGAAAATAATTACTATATTTTTAACATAGTTCTTTGAAATAAAAAAGCAACCCATCATAACATAAGGGTTGCTTTTTAACTATTTAAGTAGTTCAATTATTTCTTCTTTTAATTTTTCTTTTTCCAATATATCTTTTTTATTAATATCTTTTACAAGATTAAATTCTTTTTTTACTGATGCTGGCTTACTAGATAAAACATATATTCTATCTGACAACATTATGGCTTCTTCGATATCATGAGTAATTAAAAGTATAGTTGAATTTACTTTCTTTCTTATATCTAAAAACCATTTTTGCAATGACATTTTTGTTATAGAGTCCAATGCCCCAAAGGGTTCATCTAGAAGCATTATGTCATTAGAATATACAAAAGTTCTTAAAAAGTTGGCTCTCTGCTTCATTCCACCTGATAGTTCATGTGGATAGCTATCTTCATAGCCTTCAAGATCGAAACTTTTAAAATACGGTCTCAACTCTTCCCTTGCAGTTTTCTTCTTAACTCCCTTTATTTGAAGGGGGAGTGCTACATTATCTAATATGCTCTTGTAAGGAAGAAGAAGATCCTTTTGATACATATAGCTTATCTCTCCGTCTTTTGAAAGCTCTCCTGATTCATATTCTGTAAGTCCAGTTATAATATTAAAAACAGTACTTTTACCGCATCCAGAAGGGCCTAGCAAAGAAACTAGTTCCCCTTCTTTCAAGCTTATATTTATGTCTTTTAATATTTCAGTATCTCCATATTTCTTACATATATTTTTTAATTCCAGTTTATTTCTGTTCTGGTAAGAATTCATTCGTAAATGCCTCTTTTATATTTAGATCTTTCTTTATTAATCCATTATCCTTCATGAACTTAGCATAGTTTTCCCATACAGAAGCCTTCATTTCACCCCATCTTGGAGCATCTGCCTTATACTGAGTAGATAAAAATTCCTGACTTGGTATTACAAGATTCTTATCCAGCTCTGGTACTTCCTTCATTAAAATCTCAGCAGATTCCTTTGGATGTTCTATTGCAAAATTATATCCTTCCGCAGTTGCTTTCATGAACTTCTTAACTAACTCTGGATCATCCTTTATTAGCTTGTCACTTGTTATAATAATTGGTGTGTAATAATCAAGTGCAGGATCTATATCCTTAACTGGTATATAATTTATAGGTTCATTAATTTCCTTAGCCTTAACACCATCCCAACCTTCAAATATCCAAGCTAAATCAATATTTTTCTTAGTCGCTGCAAAAAAATCATCTTGCCCAATATCTACTCTCTTTAGCTTGTTAAAGTCAGCTCCGTTTTTTTCCATTGCAAGCTTAATTATTGCTTCTTCAGATGGAGATCCCCATCCACCATATGTCTTTCCTTCAAAATCCTTAGGAGTTTTTATATTCTTTGATTCTGGTGAAGCAAATCCTGAAGTATTATGCTGTATTATTGCGGCTATTGCTGTTATAGGAAGCGGATCCTTTTCTCTTGTAAGAGCATAAGTAACGTCTTCCTGATAACTTACACCAAAATCAGCCTTTCCACTTGCAACAAGTGTAGCTGAATCACCATCAGAAGGTTGTACTATTTCAACATCTAAACCTTGCTTTTTATAATATCCCTTTTCTTTTGCTACATATATTCCTGTATGATTAGTATTCGGAGTATAATCTAGCATCAAAGTAACTTTCTGAAGCTTTTCAGGAGCCTTTTCTGATGCCTCCTCCTTATCGCCTGTACACCCTGATAATAATGAAATGCTCAGGACTCCTACTAAAGCTAATGATAACATCTTTTTTATCTTCATTTTTTCCTCCTCGAAATATTACACATATTTATTTTTATAACTAATATTTTTTCAAAAGTAACTTTTTAAGCACTTTTATAAATACTACAAAAATCAAACTAAACGCCACTACCAGTATAGTACATGCAAAAACTTTATCCAATGCGTATGAACTTTTTGCTCTTACCATATACACTCCAAGACCAGCACTTCCTCCTAGCCATTCAGCAACTGTTGCTGCAACAAATGCGTATGTAGAAGAAATCGTAAGTCCTGTAAATAGTTTATCCAATGACATTGGGAATTTAAGATGAATAAAGGTTTTCACCTTGCTTGCTTTCATTATCTTAAAAAGATTAAGATAATCTCTGTCAATTCCATCTATACCATCTGTAAAGTTAATTAATATTGGAAAGAAACACGTAAGGACTACACATAAAACTTTTGATTTTATTCCAAAACCAAACCATATTACAAGAAGCGGTGCTATTGTAATAGTAGGAATCATCTGTGTTATATACATTAAAGGATATAAACACTTTTTTACAATCGGTATAAAATCCATAATTGTTCCTATAATAAGTGCTATTGCCACTGAAATAGATAAACCAATAATAGTTTCAGTTAGGGTTACCTTGCTATGCATTAAAAGAACCTTCCAATCCGATTGAAACTCCTTTATGATATCTAGTGGAGTTGGGATTAAATACGAAGGAACCTTCATAGCCGTTACAGAAATCTGCCATATTATAAGAATCGAAAAAAATGTAGCTATAGGGTAAAGACTATCTTTTATCCTACTTGTGATTCTTAAGTTTTTCATCTATAGTAATTCCACCCTTTTTCTGGTCAACTCTGAATATAGTAATTACTCTCTCACAGCCCAATTCAAATGGAAGTTGATGAACCTTTTTGCAAAGCTCAAAAACATCATCTAGTTCTCCTTCTACTGTAGTGCTATTAGCACCTAGTTCACTTTTTAGTCCGCTTTTTTCTATTAGTTCTATACAAGCATCTACGACCTTGTACATTTCTTCCTCACTTCCATAAGGTCTTAGCGGCATTACAGCTATATCTGCTATAACCATTATATCATCTCCTATTCTTTTTTGTTATAAAATAAAATGCCCCACAAGTGTGAGACATATAAATTCCTACACTGGCATTATCCAATGGGTTTAAGGGTCGAAAAAATTCCTCTCAGCAAAAGCTCCCCTATTTGTTTAATTTTTATACCAAGCCTATTATAACATAGAATTTAATTTTTTAACAAAATTTCTAGCTATATTTGCAGTTATCCCCCATATTAATTTGTTTTCATATTCATAAAAATATACTGGATAACTTGGAGTTCCCCATTTATAAGCTTGTGGTATACTCATTCTATTGTATGGAAAATCATCGTCTGGCATAACTGTTACTTTATTTGTATATTCTTCTGGAACTGTTTCAAGAAAATATTTTAATGGGACACAGAAAATAGAATCTACTTCATCATTTTTTACATTTAAATCAATGCTATTATCTACTTCTGCAAGAAAACAATGTATCAAAGCTCTTGTAGGAGAAAGATAGGTGTCTATTTCAGATACTATTCTAAGTTTATCTTCACTACACATCAATTCTTCGCAAAACTCTCTTATAGCTGCATCTTTTGCCCTCTCTCCACTTTCTATTTTACCTCCAGGAAAAGATATTTCTCCAGGTTGATGTCGCAACTTTTTGGATCTTACTTCAAAAATAAAGTTACATACTCCATCTATATATATTATTGGAACAACTACAGATGCATGTATTACATTGTCAGCCCCTATCAAAGAAGGAACATATTCTCCAAACAAAACATCAAAGTCCACCATAAAATCACCTCTATATTTAAAAATAAAGGACTAAAATATTCATTCCAGTCCTCTAAAATTACACTATTAATCATTATTAATTTTTTTTGCCTTTTTAGCTCTTATTAAAGTACTTTTGGAAATACCCGTCATTTCTTCTACTTTTCTATATGAATATGAGTTAAGCATATTAAGTGCTTCATCTATAGTTTCTTGAGAATACTTTTTAGGTCTTCCTTCTCTAAAACCACTTGATTTTTTAGCTTTATTTTTTCCAGTTTGAATTCTTTCAACAAGAAGTGCTTTGTCAAATTCGCTAATTGCAGCAAAGGTATCATAAATGACATTTCCTAAAATTGAATTATCTATAAGTCCTATATTAAGAATATGAAGATCTACATTCTTCTCCCTAAGTTCTTTTACTATTTTACAAGCATCCTCTATTGATTTTGCAAATCTATCAAGACTCGTTACTACTAAAGTATCCCCCGATTGTATTTCGTCCATAAGCTTTTCAAACTCAGGTTTTATATTCATATCTAAAGTTTTTTCATTATAAATGATACTGTCAAAGTATCTTTCTTGAATTCTATTTTTTTGATCTTCCAAATAGCCTTGCTCTATCTGCTTTGGTGTAGTTGCTCGACAATAACCATAAATCATAAGCTTCACCTCCAGTTCTTGTGTTCATTAATTGTATCCATTAGTGTCACTACATGATTTTTAAAGTTATGTACTAACTTTTACATAGTTTCAAAAGTAATGACTTGTGATACTTTTTATTATACCATATATAAAAGTTATAAAACAGATGTAATTATTAAAAAAACTTTTTTCTAATCTGATATCCTATCACTTTATAATCGTAACTTATAGTCATATATTTATAGAGTTTTAGATTATAAAATTTTTAAAAACTTTACTGCTAAAGATTTCTTTTAAAAGCTTTTAAATAAAGATTTATATTGGTATCATAAATTCAATTATGATACTATATATCTATATCTATCTTATAAGCATTCTTTAATAGATTCTATTTGCTATAATCAAAAAGAGAGGTTTTAACCTCTCTTTTATTATTCTATTTATATACTAAGCCTGAACTATTTTCTTTAATAGACCCTGTATATCAGCACTTTCGATGAAATCATCAAAGTTCATCTTTCTATCTAATATACCATTATCTCCTATAAATATTATTCTATTTGCTATAGAAGATATAAATTGATGATCATGAGAAGTAAATAATATTACTCCTGTAAAGTCTTCTAATGATTTATTCACAGAAGTTATAGATTCAAGATCAAGATGATTTGTAGGGTCATCCATAAGAAGTACATTTGCATTAGATAACATCATCTTTGAAAGCATACATCTAACCTTTTCTCCCCCGCTTAATACACTTGCCTTTTTAAGAGCTTCATCTCCACTGAAAAGCATTCTTCCAAGGAAACCTCTTATATAACTTTCTATCTTTTCTTCAGAGTATTGTCTTAACCAATCTACTAATGAAAGATCACATCCATCAAAGTACTCATTATAATTTTTAGGCATATAATTTTGTGAAGTTGTAACTCCCCACTTAAATTCGCCTTCATAATCTGTATCTCTTCCTGATAATATTTCAAATAAAGCTGTTGCTGCCATATCATCACCCATGAAAACAACCTTATCATCATTATTTAATCTGAAACTTACATTATCAAGAACTTTTTCACCATCTACTACTTTTGTAAGATTTGTAACTTCAAGAACTTCATTTCCTATTTCTCTTTCTGGTTTGAAAGCAACATATGGATACTTTCTTCTTGAAGGCTGTATTTCTTCAACATTTAATTTTTCAAGCTGTTTCTTTCTAGAAGTAGCCTGCTTTGCTTTAGAGGCATTAGAACTAAATCTCGCAATAAATTCCTTTAACTGTGCTACCTTTTCTTCAGTCTTTTTATTCTGATCCTTCATAAGCTGAAGAGCTAGCTGACTTGATTCATACCAGAAATCATAGTTACCAGTATATAATTGAATCTTACCAAAGTCTACATCGACTATGTGAGTACATATTGTATTTAAGAAATGTCTATCATGTGATACAACAATTACAATAGTGTCATCTAATCCCATTATAAATTCATTAAGCCACTTTATTGAAGCATAATCTAAATGATTAGTAGGCTCGTCAAGTAAAAGAATTTCAGGATTACCAAATAATGCCTGTGCAAGAAGAACTTTTACCTTATCTCCACCAGACAATTCATTCATTAGTGAATAATGGTGTTCCTTCTCTATTCCCAATCCCATTAAGATCTTTTCTGCATTTGTTTCAGCATCCCAACCATCAAGTTCTGCAAATTCTCCTTCAAGTTCTGCAGCCTTGATTCCGTCTTCATCACTGAAATCTTCCTTCATATATATAGCATCTTTTTCTTTCATTATTTGCCATAGTCTTTCGTGCCCCATAATAACTACATCTATTAGATTAAAGTCATCATATTCGAAATGGTCCTGCTTAAGAACTGACATTCTTTCCTTATCAGTTATTGAAACTACACCAGTATTTGGCTCTATTTCTCCTGATAGTATTTTTAAAAATGTACTCTTTCCAGCACCATTAGCTCCGATTATTCCGTAGCAGTTTCCTTTTGTAAATTTTAGGTTTACATCTTTGTATAATTCTTTATCACCAAATCTTAAACCTACATCTGTTACCTGTAACATTAGCATATTTCCTTTCTCATTTTATTTCTTTTAATTTTTCACGCCTGACGCACTACTTTTTAATTTATACTTATTAATCTGCATATCCTCTGCATGAAAGATTTTTAATCAACTATATCGCTTAAACTATATCCACTAAGCAATATTACTAGCTATTTAAAAATATCTATTATCAACTATTCCTTAAATATTAAATTTAAGGAATTCTTTACCTATAGCGTTAAAAAAGGACTATTGATCTTGATCACAATAGTCCAATTTCACTACTAATTATATAGTAACTAAATTCCACGTAAGTTTCAAGGCTTTTTGCCAAAATACGCGATTTATTAATTTTTCTTTTATAACATTAACAACTTTATTAAGAATAAAATTGCAAGAACAATCATTACCATAGATACTGGTTCTCTGTCTTCCTTCTTTGCAAATAGATTGTAAATAAGGTTTATTATAACATATGAAAGTATACCTATTGTAAGTCCATCACCTATACTGTATGTAAGAGCCATACTTACAACTGTTATAAATGCTGGAAGTCCTTCTGTTATGTTGTGAATATCTATCTCGTGAATTGAGCTTATCATAAGATATCCAACATATATAAGTGCAGGTGCAGTTGCACATGCAGGTATTGCTATAAATATTGGTGAGAAAAACATAGCTATAAGGAATAATATACCTACTGTAATTGCAGTATATCCAGTTCTACCACCAGCTATAACACCTGTTGAAGATTCAACATATGTAGTAACTGTTGAAACACCAAGTAAAGCACCAAAAGTAGTTGCTATAGAGTCAGCTAAAAGAGCTCTACCAACATTAGGAACTCTACCCTGTTCATCAAGCATATCTGCCTTTGAACAAACTCCTACTAATGTACCAACTGTATCAAAGAAGTCTACAAATAAGAAAGTACATACTATTACGAAGAAGTTTCCTATATCCTTTGGATGTGCAAGAAATTCAAAGTCAACCTTACCTGCAATAGGTTTAATTGATTCATATTTAAATATACCATCTGGAAGAAATATTCCTAACTTTGCCGCAGCTTCAGGATTCATTGAAGCATATATCCAAGCAAGAATTGAAGAAACTGCTATACCAGCAAGAATTGCACCCTTTAATCCTTTTTTATCCATAACACCTATTACTAATAATCCTATAAATGCAAATAAAACTGTTGGTGTCATACTTCCCATACTAACAAGTGTTGCTTCGTTTGCTACTACAAGTCCACATCCCTTTAATCCTATAAACGCTATAAATATACCTATACCTGCTGTAACAGCATGTTTCATGTTAAGTGGAATTGAGTTTACTACCGCTTCACGAACTTTAAATAAAGTAAGTAAAAGGAAAATTATACCTTCTACAAAAACTGCTGTTAAAGCAACCTCCCAAGGAACACCGCCCTTAAGCACAACTGTATATGCAAAGAATGCATTTAGTCCCATACCTGATGCAAGTGCAAAAGGAAGATTTGCAATAAATCCCATAATAAAACAACCTAAAGCTGCTGCAAGACAAGTACCTGTAACTAATGCACCTGCATTCATACCTGTTGCTGAAAGTGTTGTTGGATTTACCGCAATTATATACGCCATTGTTAAGAATGTAGTAATTCCGGCAACTATTTCTCTCTTCATATTTACATTTTTCTCGGCTAGAAGAGGAAATGCTTTTTGAATACCGCTTAATTCCTGATTTGAATTCATTTAAAACCTCCATTATTTAAATAAAATTTATAAATTTATATATAATAGCCACGTCTTTACGTTGCCACTTATAACATATTAAAATTGCTAAAATATTTACTTTTTATCAAGAGTATATCCTATACCTTTTACTGTTTTAATATATGGTAACTTTATTTTTTTTCTTATATTCTTGATATGAGCATCTATTATTCTAGTATCCCCATAAAAATCATAACCCCATATATTGTCAAGAAGATTTTCTCTTGTGATTACCTGTGGATATTTTTCAATGAGCATCTTCAAAATATAAAATTCCTTTAAAGTAAGCTCTACAGACTCTCCAGAGATTGTAACCGAATAAGTTCTAAGTCCAAGTACCATATCTTCAAATTCAAGCGTATCAGAATCAATTAATTTAGATGTTCTCTTTAAAATTGCTTCAATTTTTTTTGCTAGTACATTAAATGAAAATGGCTTTACAATAAAATCGTCACAACCACAATCATATCCCTTTATTTGTGTCGCTTCGTCATTTTTTGATGATATAAACACTATTGGTACCTCGGACATCTTCCTTATCATTTTACAAACTGTAAAACCATCAAGATTTGGCATTGATATATTTAAAAGAACAAGATCATATTTTTTCTCTTTAAACTTTTGAATACCTTCTAGTCCATCCGATACCGAATCTACAAAAAAATCTCTAGTCTTTAAGGATTCTTCTATAATCTCTTGAGTATTTTTATCATCCTCAATGATCAAAATATCATATCGGTTCATTATAAATTCTCCTTTTCTCTTGAATTTTTAACAACTTCATCATTTATACGAATGATTATAACATAGAATTCAAATTGGGGCAATTTAATTTTCCATTGAACAATTTTATTTTTTTAAGAAAAAATGTATGTATTTTTTTCTTTATTTAGTGTATAATTAAAGAAACAGATTATTTATATGGAGGTATTACATGAAACACATTGTATTATTTAAATTTGAAAGAAACAAAAATTACGAAAAACTTTCTAAAATTCTCACTGGTACGTACGATAAACTTGAAAAGGAGTGTAATGTTATCAAAAACTATGAATTCAAGGTGAATTGTCTAGAGAATGAAGCTAATATGGATATTATTTTATTTGTTGACTTAGGAAATGACTATATGTTAAAGGATTATATAGACCATCCAGTACACCAAGAATTCATTAATGCCTTTAAAAATGAAGGTCTTTCATCAAAGTCAGTAATTGATGTTGAATAAAAGCATTTTCATATTAAATTCAAGTGCTTATTCACTTTATCGAACGTTTATGTGTTTTCTTTAAATGAATGTACTTTTAAATCATTGACAAAAATCTATATATTATACGAACAATACACCCTTTTATTCACATGTATTATTCGTAATATATCGAATGATTTAAACTAACTATTTTATTGTAAAAATATAAAGGACAGTTTAAAGGTATTTTTACCATAAACTGTCCTTTTTGTATACTTTTTATTTAGTGCTCAATCTTTTAATAAACTCTATTTAAAATACACTTATTTGAAATGTAAGTTCAAAATCTTTTACTATATCTTTTTATAATATATTCTCCTTACTTACTTTCTTTCTTACTTTCTTCTTGCTTGCTGTCATATGGTTTAAACTTTCTTAATCTCAATGCATTTGAAACAACACTTACAGACGAAAGACTCATTGCCGCAGCTGCTATCATTGGATTCAAAAGAGGTCCACCAAATATATATAATACTCCAGCTGCAAAAGGAATACCTATAATATTATATCCAAAAGCCCAAGCTAAGTTTTGTTTTATGTTTCTTATAGTTTCTTTACTCAATTTAATTGCATTTGCTACGTCCATCAAGTTATCTCTCATCAAAACAATATCTGCAGATTCTATTGCAACATCTGTACCATTACCTATTGCAATTCCAAGATCAGCTTGTGCAAGAGCAGGAGAATCATTAATACCATCTCCAACCATAGCTACAAATTCTCCCTTTTCCTGTAATTCCTTAATTGTATTTGACTTCTCTGATGGAAGAACCTCTGACTTAACTATATCTATACCAACTTGATTTGCTATTGCCGCTGCTGTGTTTTTATTGTCACCTGTAATCATTGCTACTTTAATACCTAATTCATGTAGCTTCTTTATAGTTTCTATACTACTGTCTTTTATTGTATCTGCAACTGCTATAATAGCTATAAACTTATTATCTATTGCTATATACATCGGAGTCTTTCCCATTTTCGCATATTCTTGTGATATATTCTCAGACTTTTCATCTACTTTTGCATCAATGCTTTCCATAAATTTTTTATTACCAAGCAAAACCTTACGAGTATCTACAGTTGCCTCAATACCCATGCCTGTGTAACTCTTAAAATCTATTGCTTTTTCTATTTCAATATTTTTATTTTTAGCAAATAAGGTTATCGCTTCTGCCAAAGGATGCTCTGATCCAGATTCTGCAGAGGCTATAAGCTTTATTATTTCACTTTCTTTAAAACTTTCTTCTACTATATGCAAATCTGTAACTACAGCTTTTCCATTTGTAATAGTACCTGTCTTATCAAATGCTATAGTAGTTACTTTGTGAGCAGATTCAAGTGAATCTCCTCCCTTTATCAATATTCCATTTTCTGCTCCCTTACCAGTACCTACCATTATTGCAGTCGGTGTTGCAAGTCCAAGAGCACATGGACAAGCTATTACAAGAACTGAAATAAATATTGTCAAAGTAAATTCAAAATCAGCATGACCTACAAAGTGCCAAAGGAAAGCTGATACTATAGCAATAGTCATTACAATTGGAACAAAGATCCCTGAAACTACATCTGCAAGATTTGCAATTTCTGCTTTTTTATTTTGAGCATCTTCTACTAATTTAATAATTTGATATAAAGTCGTATCCTTACCTACTTTTTCTGCCTTAAACTTAATATATCCGTTTTTATTTATACTTGACCCTGTAACTGCATCTCCTACTGACTTTTCAACTGGAATACTCTCGCCAGTTAGCATTGATTCGTCTATGGATGTATTCCCATATATAATTTTTCCATCTACTGGTATTTTTTTCCCAGGCTTTACTATTATAGTATCTCCCTTTTTTACATCTTCTATGCTAACTTCTTTTTCTTTTCCATCTATCTCTAAAATAGCAGTCTTGGCTTGTAACTCCATAAGAGATTTAATTGCCTCTGAAGTCTTGCTTTTACTTCTAGCCTCCAAAGTTTTACCTAACATTATAAGTGCTATAATCATAGTTGCACTTTCATAATAAATAGGAACATGTGCATGAAGCTCAATTATTTTTGCAAGAAACTCACTATCAAACAACATTCTAAATGTGTTGATTAAACTATACAAAACTGCAGCTGTTGTAGATACTGCTACAAGAGAATCCATATTCGGTCCTAAATTAAAAATAGCCTTATACCCATTAATATAAAACTTTCTACCTGCTATTAGAACAGGTATCGTTAAAAGTAATTGTAGTAAAGAATAGTTTTGAGGATTGTGTGTGGGAGATATGATATTAGGAAGTTTTAATCCTACCATTGGTCCCATTGATATAATAAAGACTAAAAGAGCAAATATAGCTGCCACTAGAAATTGTCTCTTTGTATTATCATCTTTTTGAAGAGTTTTTTTCTCCTCCTCTGCTATATGAAAACCTACCTTTTCTACTGAATGCTTTAAATCTTCAAAACCACAAATAGATGGATCATATTCAACTATCGCCTTTTCAGTTGCAATATTTACTGATGCAGAACTAACTCCATTTGTTTTTTTAAGAGATCGCTCTGCCGATTTTGAACAAGCTGCACAACTCATTCCTTCGATTTTAAAATCTATTGTTTTAATATTTTTACTCATAATCTTTCCTTTCTTCTATTATAATGTTATTTTAATAATTTTAAGATGATTTTTTCAATTTGATAAATCAATCCTTTGACTTTTAAAAAAATCTTAAGTATACTAATGTTTCCTAGCTTCATTTACATTTTCTGAAAACATTTATCATATAGTAATTATTATACACCTAATATTTAATTTTTCAATATAAAACCACACTATCTTTCTACAGATTAGATTGACTATACTCTTCATATGATTAATCTGCAAACTTCAAAAAAATAATAATGCCTATTGATTATATACCCTATTTTTGATAAAATTCTTTAAAATAAAACGATTTCAAGAGAAATACGTGTATACAATACTTCTATTATTTGTTATAATATAAAAGTTGTTATAAATAATTACAAGATGTATTATTACATCTTTGATATTAGATTTTAGATTTTTAAAGGAGCGATTTAAGTGACAAATAAGCGTAATATAATTAACATTGCAGTTATTGCCCATGTTGATGCGGGTAAATCCACTCTAGTAGATGCATTTCTTAACCAGAGTGGTGTTTTTAGAGATAATGAAGTCATCAGAGAACGTATAATGGATAGTGATGACATTGAGCAAGAAAGAGGTATTACAATATACTCTAAGAACTGTTCTATAAGACACGGAGATTATAAAATTAATATAGTTGATACTCCTGGACATAGTGACTTCTCTTCTGAAGTTGAGCGTGTACTAAAGACAGTAGACACAGTTTTACTTCTTGTTGATGCTACAGAAGGTCCTATGCCTCAGACAAGATTTGTTCTTCAAAAGTCATTAGAACAGGGGTTAAAGCCTATTTTATTTATAAATAAAATTGACAAAAAAGATCAAAGAGCTGAAGAAGTTGTAAACGAAGTATTTGACTTATTCGTTGAGTTAAATGCAAATGATGAACAGTGTGACTTCCCTATCGTGTACGGTATTGCCAAGGAAGGTATTGCCAAGTTGGAATTAGATGACGAAGGAAAGGATTTAAGTCCTTTATTCGAAACAATCATAAATCATGTTGATGCTTATCCAGATTATGATGATGAATCACTTCAAGTTCAGATATCTGCACTTGCATACGATGATTATATCGGTAGACTTGGAATAGGTAGAGTGTTTAAAGGTAAACTAAAATCATCAGAACAGATAAATATTTGCTCCGAAGGTAAGGAACCAAGAAGAGGTAAGATTTCAAGAATTTCTGTATACGAAGGTCTTAATCAAGTTCAAGTTGATGAAGCTGAAAGTGGTGAAATAGTTGTTCTTGCAGGTATTCCTGATATAGAAATAGGTGAAACAATATGTGCTGAAGGTCAGAATCTTCCACTTGGAGCTATACTTATAGAAGAACCTACTCTATCAATGAACTTCATGGTAAATGATTCTCCATTTGTAGGTAGAAGCGGAAAGTTTGTTACTACTAGAC
This sequence comes from Peptostreptococcus russellii, assembly GCF_900110295.1. Taxonomy (GTDB): domain Bacteria; phylum Bacillota; class Clostridia; order Peptostreptococcales; family Peptostreptococcaceae; genus Peptostreptococcus; species Peptostreptococcus russellii_A. The sequence continues at coordinate 55,442 of NZ_FODF01000008.1, read as the reverse complement.
ATATAAGAGACAGACTAGAAAAAGAATTAGAAGTAAATGTAGGTTTAAGAGTTGAACCTCTAGATACTACAGACGGATATAAGGTAAGTGGACGTGGTGAACTTCACCTTTCTATATTAATAGAAAATATGAGACGTGAAGGATATGAATTAGGTGTATCTAAGCCACAAGTTCTTATGCATAAGAATGAAGAAGGAAAGACAGTTGAACCAATAGAAAGAGTTATTGTAAACTGCCCTGAAAGCTATTCAGGAACTGTTATAAGCGAGCTAAACACTAGAAAAGGTATGATGGAATCAATGGAAATAGTTGACGGTGGATACGTTAAGATTGAATTCCTTGTTCCTACTAGAGGTCTTCTAGGATATAGAAGTGAATTTATAAATGTTACTAGAGGTGAAGGTACTTTATTATCTTCATTTGAGAGATTTGAAGAATATAAGGGTGAGATACCTTCAAGATTAAATGGTGTTCTAATTTCTCAGAGTCCTGGTAAAACTATGGGTTATGCCCTAAATGCACTTTCTTCAAGAGGTACTCTATTTGTTGATCCAGGTGTAGATGTTTACGAAGGTATGATAATCGGTATGAACTCTAGAAAAGAAGATATGGTTGTTAATCCTACAAAGAATAAGAAGATGAGTAACGTTAGAGCATCTGGTTCAGATGATGCTATCAAGCTTGCTCCACCTAAAATCTTCACACTTGAAGAATCTCTTGAATTTATAGATGACGATGAACTTGTTGAAGTAACTCCAGATTCTATAAGATTAAGAAAGAAAGTTCTTAATGAACAGGATAGAATAAAATACAACAGATCTATGGCAAGTAGAGCTATTGTAGAATAATAATATATAATATATCCGCACTGCGAAGCAGTGCGGTGTTTTTTATGCGAAATTTATTTATAATCTATTAATGGATATTTATAACTACTTAATTAAAAAATTCCTTTTAATCAAAATATAAAATCTATTTATAATAAAAAAGCCGTCTGCCTAATTAAAGACAGACCGCTTTTTATTTTTTATTTTTACATATAATATTTTCTTGATATATTATTGTTTTTATATCAATATTAATTACACATTCATCTTCTAATCTATTGTTTCTTTCGCCAAATCTATAAATTGCAAACTTCTCTCTTGGATCCCTATCACTTTCATCTAAAGAAATGTCCATTACATGCTGAAATGCTGTTTTCCTCTCTAGGAAGGCTATGTAATCCATAGATGGATAATATAGAATAATGTCCACTTCTCTATTGTTCAACTCTACAGACTTAATTATTTTATTTACAATTCCTATAAAAATATTCACTGAAAATGGATTGAAAAAATAAAACTTATTTTCAAATTTGCTAATTTCATATTTTTCAGCATAATTATTCACATAAAAAAGTCTTCCTACTGCTTTAGGATTTCTTTTTATATAGCTATCATAATTTTTTAATGCTTTTTTGTGAAACTCTTCTACTATCTCGACACTTGTACATCCTGAATTAAAAAAGTAATTCACAAAAAAAGAAAATCTTCCTTTACCTGAACCGAAGTCTACAAAAAAATCTTTATCATTGATTTCATAATGTTTAAAGAGTTTTTCTAATGCAGAATATGGAGTTGGCTCGTATCTGTTATAATGCTTGATTCTATCCATCCTAGTTTCCGACTTAGATGTTTCTATTCTAAGCATTTTTTCAATAATTGACTCTTTCATCTCAAAATCACCTACAAGAATTTCTTTCTAATAAGATAGATTGTAGATAGAGTACAAAGCACAACTGATACTACTACAACCATCCAGAATCCTCCAGGACTTTTCTCAAATGGAATACCTGGAACGTTCATCCCCCAGAAGCCTGACAATATCGTAGGCACCGCCATTATAATTGTCACTATTGTAAGATATGTCATTACATTATTCTGATTATTACTTATTATCGCACTAAAAGCATCCATTATTCGACTTAATATATCCCCATATATTCTAGCCATCTGAAGAGCCTGTTTATTTTCTATAATAACATCCTCTAGCAAATCCTCATCTTCTTCATAGTGTTTTATAATATTAAGCTTTAATAATCTATCTAAAGTAGCCTCATTGGCAGTCAAAGAAGTAGAGAAATATACCAAGGATTTCTCTAACTGTAAAAGCTGTAAAAGCTCTTTATTCTTCATTGACTGATAAATCTCTTTTTCTATAAGATTTGTAGTTTTATTAATTCTTCTCAGATAAAGTAAATAATATGTAGCATTTCTGTATAGAATCTGTAAAATAAATCGGGTTCTCATAAATGTATAAAAATCTTTAACATGTCCAACTATAAAGTCATTTAAAATTCTAACCTGTTTTGAACAAACAGTTACAATTCCATCATTGCAAAGTATTATTGCCAATGGCACTGTTATATAACTTGAAGATTTTGAATCTGACATATCAAATGGAATATCTATCAGTATCAATGTGTAATCATCATCAGACTCAATTCTTGAACTTTCCTCATCGTCTAATGCTGCTGTTAAAACATCTATATCGAGGTTTAGCAACTGACTGATATCCTCAAGTTCATTGGAAGTGGGTTCTGTTAAATTCACCCAGCATCCCTTTTCATAATTATCAAGTTTTTCCAACTCAAGGTTTATTGACTTATAATATCTTATCAATAGCATCACCCCTTTGTTTTTAAGCGCTTATACGTCTATATTTTCGACTTCCCCCTGATCTAAAGCCATCCAATTTTCACGTCCTTCAAAATACTTTGTAATATCTTCATCTATATCCAATATATAAAGTGGTTCTATATTTTCCTCAAATCCCTTGAATTTCATAGGACTTATATCAAAATCTGTTAAAAGTAAGTGATCGTCTATAAAATTTAAATGCTTTACATCATGAACTAATTCAGCCGAATTCTCATAATTTAAATTTGCCAAAGATTTGAACATGTCCATAGACTTTCTAAAATAAAAAGCCGCAAGGAAGTATTCACATCTCTTATTGCCCTTTTCTGTTCCCATTTTAAGGTAACTTTCCGCCTTTTCAAACTCATAACTTCTAAATAAAAGCTGAGCAAGGTTATACATTGATTCTGTGCATCCTTTTTCAATAGCCTTTTCATAATACTCTCTAGCCTTTTTAGGCTCATTTAAAAAGTTATCGTACAATATACCTAGAGTATTCAATGCATATACATTCCCTAATTCTGCAGGTTTTATAAGGTATTTTTTTGTTTCCTCATAATCGCCTTGATTGAATAACAGTCTTGCAAGATACAGTTTAGCTAAATCGTGGTCGCTTTCTGACGCTATTTTATAATATCTTAAAGCCTCTTTTTCCCTGCCAGTTCTTTCAAATAAAGTTGCTACTTTAAAAGCAGATTCTATATCTCCTGAGTCAGCTGCTTTTCTATACCAGTATAGCATATTATCTAAATTAGATTTTCTCTCATATAAATTCGCAATCTTAATTTGACATGTGACACTATCAGGTGCGACTTTGTAATAATAAATAGCCTTGTCATAGTCTTTTAAAGCCCTACACAGATCTCCCATGTTCTCAGCTGCATTTACACAACCTTGATTTATAGCTTCATCAAAATACTTTCCTGCTTCTTTATAATTTTTCTCCTCGAAATAAATTCCAGCTAAGTTATTTTTTGCTTCACTTATTCCGTCATCCGCTGCCATTTTGTAATAAATTCTGGCATTATCTGTATCATTATTTCTATTATATATATTTGCTAATCTGTATTTTGCAAGAGAATGATTCTGTGCAATAGCAAGTTCATAATAATGTATTGCATCTGCAGTTTTATTTTTTTTATCAAGTAGATACCCTAATCTATACTGTGCTGTAACATTACCTTCATCAGCTGCTACTATATAGGCTTTTTCAGCTTCTGTAGAATCACTAGATAACTCATAAAGTATACCTAAGTTTATACAAGCATTTATATGTTTCTTTTTTACTAATTTCTTGTATAAATCCATAGATTCTACATAGTTGCCTCTATCCATTTCAATTACTGCCATATTGTATATAGCATCTTCATCGTTTAGTTCAGCACCTTTTCTATACATTTCTTCCGATACATCTTCTACATCAAGTTCACTATTTAATAGTCCTAAGTTGAAATAAGATTTTGCAAAACCTTCACTTGCTGCTTCTTTTAAAACTTTTTCAGACATTTGATAGTCTTCTAGTATGTAGTAAATTACGCCCATATTGTTTTTAGCAGCTAATATTCCCTTTTCTGCTGCTTTTTCATACCAATATAGCGAAGTGTCATATATTTCATTATTATAGTACATATTACCAAGATTAAAAGCTGCGAAATCAACACCACTATTAAAGGCCGATTTATACCAGTTTTCAGCTTTTTCTAGTTCACCTGCACTATCATACAACTGTCCCAAAATTAGCTGAGCTCTGTCATATCCCGCCTCGGCTGCTTCGACAAATTTGCCTACTGCCAACTCGGATTTTCCTATTTTTTCATAGAAATTTCCTTTCAAGTAATCCATTTTTGGATTTTGTGACATCTGATTCACCCCTTCAATACTTAAATAAACATAATTACACGTATATTATTATACCACAGTTTATAAAGTATAGGCAAATAATGTTACATCTAGTTAAAAGCATTGATTCTACTGTACTTGCTTTAGTTTTCATTTCTTACTTAACTATATATCAACAATTAATATATTATATAAATTACATAGTAAATAGTACAAATTTATTACTTTACGATTCTAGCTATTTTCATTTTTGTCAACTTCTAATAAAACTTCCCTTCTTGTGATATAATTTAATTATATTTATATTCTTAAATTTAAGGGGTGATATTATGGATTCTAAGAAAATAAGTTATAAGTCACTTTTTATAACATTCTTTAAAATAAATATGTTTACTTTTGGTGGTGGCTATACTATTGTACCTGTTATACGCGATGAATTTGTAAATAAAAAAAAATTAATAGATGATGACGAAATGCTTGATATTGTGGCAATCGCACAATCAGGTCCAGGACCCATGGCTATAAATACTTCTATTCTTACAGGTTACAGATTAATCGGTTGGAAGGGTGCTCTCGTATGCCTTTTGGCTTCTGTTTTACCTTGTCTAATTATTATTTCGATTATGTACTATGTTTACAATACTATTTCTAAAAATAGCATTGTAAAGGCTGCTCTAGGATGTATGAGTGGTGCAATAAGTGCAGTCTTGTTTATTACAGTTTTCCAAATGGCAAAAAAAGCTCTTGTAAAACATAAAATTTTTGGATCGATACTAATGTTTAGTGCTTTTTCTGCAGCATATTTTACTAACATAAATACAATATATATTATATTGCTATCTGGTATGATTGGCTTGATTGTATTTTCACTTGTTGAGGAGGATAAAATAAAATGATAAACAAGCTTTTACTTCTTTATATTACTTTTTTAAAAATAGGAGCCTTTGCATTTGGTGGTGGTTATGCAGTTTTACCGCTTATTCAAAGGTATGTTGTAAATGACATGAAATGGCTTACAATAAAAGAGCTTACAGACCTTGTTTCTCTTTCTCAGATTACGCCTGGTCCAATAGGAATCAATTCTGCTACATTTATAGGTACTAAAGTAGCTTCTGTACCTGGGGCTATTGTGGCAACTATTGCAGAAGTTACACCTTCCTGCATACTGATGCTACTTTTAGGCTATTTTTTATTTAGAGGAAAGAAGATTACCTTACTTGATAGAGCTTTAAAAGGTCTAAAGCCTGCAATACCTGGTCTTATATTAATAGCTGCCATTGATATGTTTAAATCCTCTATTTTTTCTCCTGAGGGAATTAAATACATTGGTGTTATTGGCTTTATAATTGGTGGAATCTTATTTATGTCAAAAAAAGTAAACATAATAAAGATAATAGTCATAAGTGCAACTGTAGGAGTTTTATTTAGCTTTATTATTTAAAAAAACAGTTATATCTTTTATCAAATTTTCTAAAAGATGTATTATTTGTATCATTATATGTATTATACTTATATGCAAAAATAAATTTATAAAAATAAGCAAAATTAGTAATTTTTATAAAAAATATAAATTTATAACCTAGCGTTAAAAGAAATTTTGCTATTTATATGGTTATTGATAAATCTATATGATATAATAAAGAGAATTGATTTATAATTAAAAGTCAAATTTCCTTTAGGAAAACTTTTTTAAAAATAAATCTAATGTTTTTAAATATGTATTTCTTTTAGTATTAATATATTATTCAGGAGAAGAATTATGATAAAAAAATCTTTAATTGCATTAATAACAGTTGCTATTATAGTGCTTGCAGGAGCCATGTTTTTAGACAAGGCATTTATACCGACTTCTGAAGAGAATCGTAACATCACAAATACTGACACATATTCGGATTTAAATATCGAAAACGATAAAAGAGATGCTATTGTTCGAACTTTCAGTAGACAGCAGTTTGAAAAATTTGTAAAAAATGATAGAATGAAAATTATAGAAAAAACTTCAGGTCAAACAGATGGTGATATTCCAAATATTGATTTTTCGAAATCGCCTAGAGTAAGTGTTACTTTCTATGATAAGGATAAGAATATTATCTCTGTAAAGAATCCGAAATTGGATATTTATGATACTCAGTTTACACTTTCTAATACAGGACGTGAATTTAAAATATCTGGTGGTATTCATCTTGAACAAGATGGTGATTCCTATATAATACCATTGAATTCAATAGAAAGTGCTTCTAAAAACAATTACGGAACTCTTACACTTGGTATTACATATGGATACAATAACAACAGTTATGTTTCATATACTGCAGTAACATATTCAAAGTAAAATAATAAATTTTGACCTTGTCTATTTTTTTAATATTTAATATATAGAAAGGTTATCAAAGTTTAATCAATTGTTAATTAAAAACTCATATTGTTTTTATATGAACTTTAAAAGCCATAACACTAAAACTTAGTGTTATGGCTTTTTTATTTATAAATAATATTTCTATATTCTTTAAATCCTTCTATTTCTATTTTTTATAAATTCTATTTACACTATCGTCCTTATACACTTCCCCAATTTAGTGCTTTAGATTTTGCAAGAGAAAATACTACAAGCCCTCCTATTGTTGATCCCACAACAGTAGATATTAAAAACGGAGTTACATATACAAAGTATCCTAGTTCAGCTGCATTCTTCCCCATAAATAATACTGCTATTGGATAGGCACAAAGACCACCTATTATTCCTGTTCCAAAAGCCTCACCTATACAAGCAGTCAGTATACTTTTAGTATTTCTATATAAAACTCCTGCAATAAACACGCCAAACATACTTCCTGGAAAAGCTAAAATCGAACCGAGCCCCATCATATTTCTAAGCAAAGATGAAAAAAAGGCTATAGCAAGCCCAATCCAAGGTCCCAAAATTATTGCCGCTATTACATTTACCATATGTTGAACTGGTGCACACCTACTTCCTAGCACAGGAATAGATATGAAGCTACCAGCTACTGCCAATGCACAAAATAATCCTGCTAATGTTAATTTTTTTATATTACTCATAATACCTCCTAAAAATAAAAAAAGTGTGCCAAAGCACACAATCTTAAAATACTGACATACACGTCATAAGATTTCCCTACGTTGGCGTTATCCAAATCAGGTTATGGGTAAAGCTTTCGCTACTCTCAGCCCTTCCGAGCTCCCCTTTTTGTATATTATAATTTGATTATATCACTTTGAACTATTACTTACAAGAAACTTAATAAACCTTATTTTATTAATTATTCCCTAAATCCATGTTTTCGGAATAATTATCTTTTTTTATTTCAAGATAAAACTATAAATATTTTAAAATAGCAATATCAAATCCTATGTTAAATTTTTATACTATGCTATAATAATGTTAATAGAATTATTATTATTTAATATTATTATAGATCTGGAGGTTAACATGAAAATTGCAATAGTTGGTTATTATGGTAAGGTTGGAAAATCAGTTATCAAAGCTGTTAATGAAGATAGCGGTTGCGAAATTGCTTTTGGTGTATCAAGATCTGCCAAAGAAAATGATACAAAAGATGGAATAAGAGTTTTTAAAAATTTTGAAGCTGTAGATATGAAATGCGAAGGCATAATAGACTTCTCTCATAGAGATAATATAGAATCTATGCTTGATTATGCTGTAAAAAACAATGTTCCTGTAGTTATAGGTACTACTGGGCTTAATGAAGATGATGAAAAAAAGGTTGAGGAAGCTTCAAAGAATATTCCTATTCTTTTATCTCACAATACCGGTTTTGGTATAAACATTATGCTGGGAATATTAAAGAAAATGGCAAAGGAATTAAAAGAATTCGATATAGAAATTATCGAAAAGCATCATAATAGAAAAGAAGATGCTCCTAGTGGAACAGCAAAAATGTTATTTGATTCTATGAAGGAAGCAAGACCAGAACTATATCCACAATACGGCAGAGATTCAGTACTACAAAAAAGAAAAAAAGAAGAAGTTGGATTCCACTCAGTAAGAGGTGGAAATATAATAAGCGACCACGATGTTATTTTCGCAGGTGAAGATGATGTTTTAACATTAAGTCATCAGGCATTAACTGATGCATCATTTGCAAAAGGAGCTCTAAGAGGAATTAAATATCTTAAAAATCAAAAAAATGGACTATTTAGCATGGAAGATGTAATTAAAGGATAAACTTAAAAAGACCAGCTTTTTTTAGCTGGTCTTTTATACAATTTATATACCAAAATTTTATTATTAATTTTATTTATACTAATTAAGTTTCTGATACTGATACACTTTTAATATTATCTACTTGTCAATGATTCTGATAAGTCACCAAATATCGGTGTAGCAAGACCAAATCCACCTGCTACTGCCATTACTTGACCTGTTGTGTATGCTGCTGCATCTGTAGCAAAGTAAACAACAGCTTGAGCTATTTCCTCTGGTTCTGCCATACGCTTAATAGGTGTATTCTTTAAAAACATATTCTGGAAATTTTCATTTAAGTTATCCTTCACTCCATCTGTGGCAGTCATTCCTGGAGCAACTACATTACAACGAATATTGTTTCTAGCTTCCTGAACTGCTATCATCTTTGACATATGTATTATACCTGCCTTACTAGTTCCATAAGCAATCTGAGATATATCTGGAACTATTCCACCTATTGATGATATATTTATTATACTTCCGCCACCGTTTTCCTTCATGTGATGAATTGCAGCTTGCGAAGCTATAAATACACTTGCAATATTTAGATCTACAAACTTTAAGAAATCATCCACTTTTGTATGTTCTATATCAAGATCTTTCTTAGGATCTGATGTACCAAAGTTGTTTACTAAAACATCTATTTTACCCTCTTTTTCAACTACTTCGTCTATCATAGTTTTAAAAGTTTCAGGTTTAGTAGCATCATTGTATACAAACTTTACTGTATATCCCTTTTCTGTAAACTCTGCAATTCTTGCATTTGCTCTTTCTTCATTTCTAGCAGCCATATAAACTATTGCCCCTTCAGCTGCACAAGCTGAAACAATCGCATAACCTATTCCTCTAGTAGAAGATGTGACTAATATAACCTTATCTTTTAATCTCATTACTGTTTCCTCCTTTATTAAATTATAGAGTATCTTATAACAGAAACCTTAATAAATCCATAGTTTTTGAATTTATTTTTAGTATTATAAAATTTATAAACATTTTTATATAATTTACATCAATAGCTATATTCAATTCCTAATGAAGTTGTTTTTTAATTAAATGAATTTTTATAGATTTTCAATATTTACTATTTTATAGCTGCTATTTATAGTCTTTACCATAGTGAATATTTTTTCCTTTTTTTCTTGATCCTTTTCTGAGTTTTTATATTTTATTATATAGCTTACCTTTACAATACTCCCCTTTAGGTAGAGTTTGCTCTTACCATCTTTTAGGTATATTTTTTTCGGCTTAAACTTCTTAACTTTTTCCATGGAAATAAATTTTATATATCTTACAGAAATGTTTTCCTCACCAGCATTTAAAAGATTAAACTTTCTATAATCGACATCTTTTAATACATATTTTTTTGAGGCAGCCAAATCATTATCACTTATAGCTTCAATATAACCTCTTACAGTTGTTAACTTCATCTTTTGATTACTTTGTATATTACCATTAGATACTGCAATTGCTACTACGATTAACATAATTACCGACAATATTGCTTTAAGAGTATTCTTTTCTAAGATTGATTTTTTCTCCACTTAAGTCCTCCTATTTAGAAATATATTTATATAAAATTTTTTCATTATAAAAGTTCTTTTATTACTTATATATCCATAATATAATATTTTTAACCAATTAGAATCTTTAAAATAAATAAAATTCCCCGACACCTATTGATGCCGGGTTCAATTGACAATTATTATTTTGTTACTATATTATTAGACTTATTTCCTAAAAATTTTCACCTGATTGATTCTCTTCTAAGGAATCTGCTATCATTTTTGCTTCTACAAGGTCAAGTTTTTTCATATTCTTTAATATTTTAACTGCCCTAACTTTTTCTCCACTAGAGATCAATGCAACTAGATTCTTTTTTACTTCAGGCTCAATATAATATGGACTTTTTTCTGGATTTCCAGTACTCCTAGCCAGCTCATCGAGTTCTTTTCTTGTGTTTTTAAGCTCTTCCTTCACTTTCTTGCTATCATGACTAAAGCAGAAATAAATAGCTATCAACACAAGAAGATAAAAATAATTCATAGCTCCTCCTTAAATTAATTCTTAATTAACATTATACCTTTTAAAAAGCATTATTTAAAGACTTTTATACTAATTAATATATCTTTTTAATTATATATAGTTAATATAAAATAAATCAATAATATCTAATGAATCTTTTGAATTATGATTATTTTTATCAAGAAAAATATACATATTATATAATAATATAGCTTTTCTAGCATCAACCACTGTTTTTTATGCTTTTTAATTTTAATTATATAAAAAACACTTGATAAATAAATCATCAAGTGTTTTGCTATTTTTTAAACAATTAAAGCTAAAATATTATACTAATATATTAAAATACTAATCGATTGTTACTTTTCAATCTTCTATTATAAATAATGCAGTTTAGCTCATTAAATCTTTAAAATTAATCTCAACCAAGGTCAATATATCATCTTTATTATGTTCAAACTTTTTAGAATGCGGGTAGGGGATCTTTATTCCTTCTTTGTTGCATTTTAAAACCATTTTTTTAATAGACTCTTTGACTATAGACAACGCACTCGCTATATCTCTCCCCTCTTTTTCAATGTTTAAATCTGGAACAAATACGCTGTAACCACTTTCTGTTTTCTTTAAAATTGTTGGATAGGCTCTGCTTGCACCATTCATAACTCTCCCTCCACTTCTGAAATATTATAGAATTTAAAATATATCTTTACTTCATATCTATTATATAAATATGAAATATTATATCTTTATTTTTGATAATTATTTATCTTAATTTTAACATGAAAATATAAATATAGGCTTAATTTATTCCACCTAACTATTTTAATAATAACATATTTTTATTTTAAATACAATGTTTCTTTTTTTAATATTATCTATATTTAGTTTTTATTAATCGATTTAAATAAAAAATGTATCCTCCTACTTTTGAATTAAGTAAAAGAATACATTTTTATATGACTATATTAATTCTTCTGATAAAGCCTTCTTTAAAGCTATTGAAAGCTGCGCAGGACATGATGTAGTCTTATTACCACATGTTATATGCTCTAATCTAGAAGCTACCTCTGAAGCGTCCTGTCCCTTAGCTAGAGAACTTATTCCTTCTGTATTTCCAGGACATCCTCCTACAAACTTTAAGTTTTCAATTTTGTTATCATCTGTTAGTGTTATCTGAAGTTCCTTACAGCATACACCTTGTGGATTGTATATTATTTCCTTCATTACCCATTCCTCCTATTTAATTAACTTTCCAACTATTTATTCTATCACAAGTAGTCATGCTTAACAATACTTTTTATATAGTATTTATTTTTCCAATAATACTACACTTTATTATTGTAGTTACATTTATTTTTTGTTAAATTAATTCCAATCCAAGTTATCTATTTATTTTCTAAAAATTTTATTTTAGATGTGTTATACTATAAAAAAAGAAATGGCTAAATAGCCATTTCTTTTTTATTACTCTCCAAAGTTTCCTTCTTTGTAATGCTTTCTACATAAAGCTATATACTTGTCATCAGCACCTAGTTCTATTTGCTCTCCTTCTCTTACAATACCATTTTCATTATACCTAGCATTGCAAGTTGCTTTTGCACCGCACCAACAAACTGTCTTAACCTCTTTTATTTCATCTGCTATTGTTATCAGCCTCTCAGAGCCTTCGAACAGCTGATTCTTAAAATCAGCCCTTAGACCATAACACATAACCGGTATCGAAAGCTTGTCAACTATATCAGATAGGAAGTCAACTTGCTCTTTTGTAGCAAATTGTATTTCATCTACAATTATACAGTCATACTTCTTTATTTCATCTTGACTGTAAGCAATGAAATTAGACATCAACTCACACTGGTGTTCAAGACCTATTCTGGATTTCAAAATATGTTTTCCATCTCTTAAATCCACATCCGGCTTTACCAATAATGCTTTCTTGCCCCTTTCATGATAGTTATAATGCACCATAAGGGCATTTGCAGTCTTAGAGCTTCCCATCACTCCATAGTAAAAATATAATTTTGCCATTTATATCTCCTTACATAAACAGCGCAAATGCATATATAATTATTGAACCTACTATCCAACAAACAGTCATATATACATCTACACCTGATTTGTCTTTAAGGAATCGATCCTTAAATTTATCATCAATGTTATTTGAATCCTTCTTTAGATCCTGTATTCTTTTATAATAATCGTAATTTCCATAAAATGCTGTTCTCAAGTATATTAAAAAAGACGCTATATAAACTCCTATCCATAAAGGTGTCCTTAAAAAATATGCTAAAGTTGCCAGAATAACTTGGATACCAATTATAAAAGCTCCAGTAAAGGTCATCTTTCTATAAATATACCAATAAGGTGCTATGAATAAAGATGGAAGGTTAAAAGTTCTTTTTTTTCCATTTTTTTCAAAGTCCTTGAAAAGAGGCTCATAGTATTCAAAGTTTTTTCCTACAAATTCTTTTTCAGAAATCTTTATATTATTATTTATCTTCTTTTTTTCTTCATTTGTTTTCTTATCGAACAACTTCATCTTCTTTACCACCTGCTGTTTCATCTTCTTTTACTTCAGTTATTGGTCTAGGTGTTATTTCATACTTATTATCTAATATATCCATAAACTCCTCACCAGTAATTGTTTCATTCTTTAATAAGTATTTAGCTATTTCATGAAGCTTGTCTATATTTTCATTTAATATAGTTATAGCCTTACCATGGCATTCTCCAATAATTTTGACTACTGCCTTATCTATTATTGTAGATGTCTCAGGAGAGCATGCAAGTGAAGAATCTCCTCCAAGATAGGCATTATTTACTGTTTCAAGAGCTACCATTCCAAAATCATCATCCATTCCAAATCTTGTTACCATTGCTCTTGCTATCTTTGTAGCCATTTCAATGTCATTTGATGCCCCTGAAGTCTTTATATTAAATATTACTTCTTCAGCAGCTCTACCACCTGTATAAGTAGTAATCTTATCTAAAGCTTCGTTTTTAGACATCAGTACCTTTTCAACTTCATCTACCTGCATTGTATATCCAAGAGCTCCTGAAGTTCTAGGTATTATTGTAATCTTGTGTACAGGAGCAGAATGCTTTCCTGTTGCTGCAACTAGGGCATGACCTACCTCATGGTATGCAATTATCTTCTTTTCTTCTTCGCTAATTACTGCGCCCTTTCTCTGATAACCTGCTATTACTGTTTCAACTGATTCTTCTAAATCCTCTTGAGTAACAACATGTCTCTTCATTCTAACTGCTCTAAGTGCTGCTTCATTTACAATATTTGCAAGCTCTGCACCAGATGCTCCTGATGTAGCTCTTGCTACTTGATTATAGTCTATATTAGATGCAGTCTTTACATCTTTAGCATGAACCCTCAGTATTGATTCTCTACCCTTTACATCAGGTAGTTCAACAGGTACTCTTCTGTCAAATCTTCCTGGTCTTAAAAGAGCCTTATCCAAAGATTCAGGTCTATTTGTAGCAGCAAGTATTACTACTCCTATTTCATTTTCAAAACCATCCATTTCACTTAGTAGCTGGTTAAGAGTCTGTTCTCTTTCATCATTTCCACCAAAGTTTGAATCTCTCTTTTTACCTATAGCATCAATTTCATCTATAAATACTATACTCGGTGCCTTTTCCTTTGCTTGCTTGAATAAATCTCTTACTCTTGAAGCACCCATACCTACAAACATCTCAACGAACTCTGATCCTGAAATTGAGAAAAATGGTACAGAGGCTTCTCCTGCAACAGCCTTTGCAAGAAGTGTTTTACCTGTTCCTGGAGGTCCTACTAATAGAGCTCCCTTAGGCATCTTAGCACCTATAGACTTGTATTTTTCTGGATTGTGAAGATAGTCCACTATTTCACTTAAAGCTTCCTTTGCTTCATCCTGTCCTGCAACATCATCAAAATTAACTCCTGTTGATTGAACATATGGCTTGGCATTGCTCTTTCCAAAAGACATCATGCCTCCTGGACCACCCATTTTCTTACCCATATTCCTCATTAAGAATCTGCCTATCATATAGAATAGGAAGAATGGGAATACCCAAGTCAATATAAAGTACATTATAGGAGAGTTTTCAGATGGTATTTCTTGCTTATAATTCGCACCTGATTTTTCAAGTTCTTTTACAAGGTCTGGGTCATTCATAACACCTGTTACGAAGTTCTTCTTATCTTCTTTTCCCTTACCTGTGAAAAGTATCTTCTTGTCGTCAATTGTAACATCTCCTACTTCTCGTTTTTCCAACATTTCTATAAAAGTGCTATATTCAACCTCTGTAGCTCTTTTCTTTTCCATATTGGGAATAAAAGTTCCATTAAGCAATATAATCGCTATTAAAAGCACACCGTAAAACCAGAAAAAATTAGGGTTTGGCTTACGATCATTGTTATTGCCATTGTTTCCATTGTTATTTAGATTATTGTTTTGATTCAATCAAATCACCTCCTCAGAAATTTGAGTACTTATACTAGCAAGTTTTTAAAAACTCAATTGCTTCTTCTATTATCCAATCCGGTGTAGAAGCTCCTGCTGTTACACCAATTTTATTATAGCCACTAAAATCTACATCTTTCATATCTTCTTTTGTTTCTATAGATATTGTATCCACAATTTCGCTACATATCTTGACTAGCTTTTGAGTATTAGAACTATGCTTACCACCTATTACTACCATTACATCTACTTTTTGAGAAAGCTCTCTTGCAGCTTGCTGTCTAACTCTTGTAGCTGAACATATAGTATTTTTGACACTAAGTTTTAATCCTAGTGTTTCTAAATACTCAATAATATTATCAAAGTTTTTCTCATTCATAGTTGTTTGAGAAACTACTAAATATTCCTTTGTTTTATCAAAGTCATAGTCTTTCACTTCTTCTAATTCTTTAAATATTATTGCCTTATCCTTGCACCATCCATTGATTCCAATAACTTCAGGATGGTTGCTATCACCTAAAAGAATTATACTTTTGTTTTCTTCTTCACCTTTGCTTACTATATAATGAATCTTTTTTACAAATGGACAAGTTGTATCAACTATATCTATACTTTTTGACTCAGCTTCATCATATGTTATTTTTGGAACACCGTGAGATCTTATAATCATTTCTGACTCTAAGTTTTGATTTACATCATCTATTTTATCTATTGTTATTAGTCCCATGTTTTCATATTTTTCTACAGCTTGCTTATTATGTATTAATGGTCCTAATGCATAGACAGAAATATCCTTTTTTTCTTCAAGTTCCTTTTGAGCCATATTCATAGCTCTCTTTACGCCGAAGCAAAAACCGGCATTTTCTGCTATTAATACTTCTTTCATACATCTTCCTTTCGTATCATATTTTAATTTTAAATTTTACAATTTTAAAATTTAATTATAGTTCTATTATTACCCAAATACTAACTTTTGAACCTTATAAAACTTTATTTTTATATTATATACAGATTTTAACCTAGTTAGTAATTGTTATTTTATTTTTTTACAATAATATATTTTAGAGCTATAGTATTCCATCTTTATTTTCTTCGTAGTTGACCTCTACTGCATCCATCATAGTTTGTGCCATTTCAGCATAGTCTTCCTTGCCAATTTTTCTTTCATAGTAACTTGTCATATCTACAGCTTCTCCAATTACAATTTTAACTTTTGAAAATACCCTATATTTTGTTACTATGCTCATAGGTATTATTTGAGACTTAGTTTTTGCAGCGAACAATCCTACACCTGGCTTTGCAGGTAAAAATTTGTCCATAGAACTTCTTGTTCCTTCTGGAAATATTCCCAAAATTCTTCCACTTTTTATTTGCTTTAATATTTCTCTTATTGTGGATAGACCAGGATTTGCCCTGTCAATAGGTATAACTTCCAATTTCTTCAGGATATGCTTTAAAATTGGTACATCAAATAATTCTTTCTTTGCAACTGGTATTATTCTTCTATTTCTTACTGCAATCATCATAAAAACAGGATCTAGAAAACTTTTATGGTTTGCAACTATTATGACATTCCCACTACTTGGTATATTTTCTTGACCTGTAATTTCAACTCTGTAAAATATTTTAGATAAAAATCTTAACAGACCGCATATAAAATTATAAAAACCCATTTAATCACCTTAATTTAACTTTCTTTTACTTTTTTTACTATATAGTCTACAACCTCATCTATAGTCATATTAGTAGAATCTACTTCAATAGCATCCTTTGCCTTTGTCAATGGAGCTACTTCTCTTGTAGAATCTATATAATCTCTTCTTTCTATATCTTTTATTATTTCTTCTAAGACTACATTTTCTCCCTTTTCTTTAAGTTCTAAATATCTTCTTCTTCCCCTTTCTTCAGGAGAAGCATTTAAATAAAATTTATACTTTGTATCTGGAAAAATACAAGTTCCTACATCTCTTCCGTCTAAAATAACATCACTTTTCTGACCTATTTCTCTCTGCTTTTTAACCATTATTTCTCTTACTCTAGCTATTTTAGCAACATTAGAAACATTTGCACTTACTTTTTGCATTCTTATCTCTTTATCAATACACTTTCCATCAAGATAAATTCTATTATCTATGAAGTCTACATCTGATTCTTCACATATTTCTATTACTTTTTTTTCATTAAGAACATCGACTCCTTTTTCAAGGCACTTATATGTAACCGCTCTGTACATAGCCCCTGTATCGATATAATTAATTCCAAGTTTCTTAGATATTTTTTTAGAAATGGTACTTTTACCTGCTCCTGCAGGACCATCTATAGCTATTACAAGATTGATCATTTCTTACTCCTTTATTTCTTTTTTAAGTTCATTTTTTGAAAAATTCTCTGCTATATACATTGTATATTTATTTTCTATAATTAGCCTTAATTAAAAACTCATGTCTTTATACATATCAGATATTTAAAGCCGCCAAATATCCCGTTGAAAAGGCTATCTGTAGATTGTAACCACCAGTCAGTGCGTCAACGTCTATTAGTTCTCCTGCAAAGTAAACACCTTTATGAATTTTTGATTCCATAGTACTAGAGTCAATATCAGAAACACTTACTCCACCAGATGTTACCGTAGCTTTTTCTATTTCACATAATGCCTTTGGAGTCATTTTAGATTTTTTCAGAAGTTCAACTACATATTCAATTTCTTTTTTAGACATATTTGCACTTTGATCTTCAAAAAAATCAAACTTGCTTTCAGATAAAGACTCCGCTCTTTTAAGGACAAGTTTTAAAAAATTATTTGGCAAAATATCTTTCAAATTGTTAAATACAGTTTTTTTAGGATACAACTTAGCCTGCTCGTAAATTTCATCAGCATCCATATTGGGAATAAAATCTGCTTCTATATAAAAAGAAGCTAAGTCTCTATTTATATAAGAAGATGATTTTAAAGCTGCTGGTCCTCCTATTCCTTTGTGTGTGAAAATTA
This sequence comes from Peptostreptococcus russellii, assembly GCF_900110295.1. GTDB lineage: Bacteria > Bacillota > Clostridia > Peptostreptococcales > Peptostreptococcaceae > Peptostreptococcus > Peptostreptococcus russellii_A. The sequence continues at coordinate 37,229 of NZ_FODF01000008.1, read as the reverse complement.
TATCTCCATTAATAATTTTTTTAGCTCTCTTTTTCTTAGAGTATTTCTCATAGATATAAATATCTATTTTTTCTAATGAAATTCCAGCTATCTCTCTTAAGAATTTTTCTCTTATTTCAATAGGTGATAAAGCTGATACTGTTTCAACTATTTTATATGAGTTTTTTTCTAATATCTTAAAAAGACTACCGTCTGATCCAGTTTGTGGGTAGCTCTTTCCACCAGTAGATATTATTATTTTTTCACTTTCAAGACAACTGTTTTCTAAATATATCTTTTTGCTATTTCCTTCAAATTCTATATTTTTAACCTTGCTATTTAGAAAAACTCTTACATCATTTTTCTCTAATTCTTTTTCTAGAGCCTTAATAAGTTCCATAGAATTTCCACTTTTAAGATATATCTTGTCATCATTATTATTTTCAACAATATATTCTAACCCTAATGCTTTTACAAATGCTTTCATATCTTCATTAGAGAAAGTATATAATGCCGAATATAGAAATTTTTCATTTCTCACTGTATTTTCAAAAAAACAAGAGATGTCTTTGTTATTTGTAAAATTACATCTTCCACCACCTGTAATTCTAAGCTTTTTGCCAATTCTATCACTAGCTTCAACTATACAAACTTTTTTATCTTTATTTAGTCTTTTCGCTGTTAAGGCGGCCATTATTCCTGCTGGGCCGCCTCCTATAACCAATATATCAAACTTTTCATTCATTTTTTTCCACCTATTCAAGTGCACTCATACTTTTATTAACGCCTTTAGTCTTATCTTTCTTAAGATGTCTAGTATCATTCATCTTCATAATTACTGGGCCATAGTTTCTATACTCTACTATATTTAGAGCTGTATTATCCTGCTTAATTCTGTATATATTTCTCACGTGAGATTCTAAAAAACTCAAAAGCATTACTCTTACAGTGACAGAATGCGATACCAAAAGTATGTGCTTATTTTTATACTTTTCATTTAATTCTTCTATTAGTTTATCCTGTCTTTGCTTTATCATATCAAGTGTTTCTCCACCTTCTATCTGTACCTTTTCAGGTTCATTTCTCCACATCTTAAATGATTCAGGATATATCTTCTCAATTTCTCTTAATGGCATACCTTCCCATACTCCAAATCCCATCTCTCTTAGAGATTCTGTTGGGTGTATTTCAATATTCAATTCCTTGCCTATAATTTCCGCTGTTTCAACAGCTCTACCAAGATCACTACAATATATAATATCTATTGGATACTCCTTCAGTGCTTCTGCAAGATCCTTTGCCTGCTGTATTCCAAGCTCAGTTAAAGGAGAGTTTCCATGCCCCTGAGTCTGTCCTAGAGTATTCCAAACAGTCTGACCGTGTCTAACTAAATAGTATGTATTCATATTTCCTCCAAAATCTATTTATTTATATTATATTATTTTTATTTCAAACACTAAAAAGTAAAGTAACCTAATATGAAGTATCATACCAGGTTACTGTTTTCCTATTCATATATCTCAAATTTTTCCCAAATAGCTTCTAATTGATTGAAGTATGACATTATATCTTCCTTCTCTCTCATTGCTACTCCTATAACCAAAGCATTTGCTACGCTAAATGCAGGTACAAGAGAGTCTACAAAGGAAACCATATTGTTTCTAACTGTCACAACTACATCTGATATTTTAGCAGTTGGGGCATTATTGCTATCTGTAAGAGCAATAACCTTTGCACCTCTATTTTTTGCGAATCTGGCAACCTGAATAGTTTTTCTTGAATATCTCGGGAAGCTAATTGCTATCAAAACATCTCCCGGTCCAAGTTTCATCATCTGTTCAATAGGTTCACCCATATCCATTCTTATAATTACTACGTCATCAAGGATATAGTTCAAATAGTAACCCAAATACTTGGCTACATAAATAGAACTTCTAAGACCCATTACATATACCTTTTTTGCAGAAATCATAAGGTTTATTGCATCTTCATATGATTTCTGTTCAAGACTATCCATCGTTTCTTTTATGTTGTCTATATCTGTCTTTAAAACATTTTCCAGAATTTTAGAATCTGATGAATAATCTCTATTTGCCATTTCAACTCTTTCAACAGTTGTTAATTTAGTTTTTATCAATTCTTGAAGAGCGTCTTGGAATTTGGGATATCCTGAAAAACCAAGTGCGTTAGCGAATCTTACAACAGTAGATTCACTCACTCCAACAGTTTCGCCAAGCTTTGATGCAGTCATAAACGCAACCTTGGGGTAGTTTTCCATAGTATATCTGGCAAGTAATTTCTGGCCCTTGCTCATTGTTTTATACTTTTCGTTCATTATGGCCATTAATCCATCTTTTTCATTTATATTTACATCTTCATTCATAATAAGTCTCCTCGTACGTATACTACTTAATATTACTACTACATTATAACTCATGATGCCTATAATTTCAATCTTTTAACTGTATCAATAGCTTTTTTTATTTAAAATACCTTATTTTATTTTTTATTGATATTTTTTTTACAATTTTATAACTTGAATATACTTTTTTACATATAACTAGCTCTCAACTAGCTCTATTTATTTAATATGTCTTCTTTCAATTAAAATCATTTTAGGAGGATTATTAACTTGATTAATAAACTCAATTTTCATTACGTTAAACTCCCTTTGATTAATGTTTTTTGTGTACTCTAAAATCTTTAAATACTCATCCATTCCACCTTCATGACCTAGATATGCAGAAATTACTATAACTCCCTCTTCTTTGAGTATTTTTTTTAGTTTTTCTATAGATTCTATAGTGCTACTGGCTCTTGTAATAAGACTGTGATCAGCCTTGGGAAGATATCCTAAATTAAAGACTGCAAGATCAATTTTTTCATTAACATATCTATCTATATTTTCATGACCATCATGTATTAATTTAAAATTGTCTAAGTCTTTATTTTTTGAAAGTCTTTTTTGGGTATTATCTATGGCTATTTTCTGAATATCAAATCCATATACAAAACCTTCTTTTCCAACTTTTTTCAAAATAAACTCTATATCATTTCCATTACCTACAGTTGCATCTACCGCTCTATCACCATATTTAAGTTTTTCCGACACAATCATTTTAAAAATACTGTTGACATTATTAAATATTTCCATTTTACTCCCCTAACAATTTTTTAAATACTTCAATTCACTTTCTGTGAGTTTTCTGTACTTACCAACCTCTATTCCCTTAACATTTATCTTACCCAAAGCGACTCTCTTAAGATTCATTACTGGATGATCAATTGCTTCAAACATCTTTCTTACCTGTCTATTATGACCTTCATGTATTACAGCCTTACATACAGAATAGTTTTTTTCTTTATTTATTTTCATAACTTTTAATTCAGCATTTGCTGTTACATAATTCTCTATTGCCAAGCCACTTTCAAAGCGTTTTATTTCACTTTCATTAGGTATGCCTCTTACTGAAGCTATATATGTCTTTTTAAATTCATGACTTGGATGAGTCAACTTATATGTAAGATCCCCATCATTTGTCATTAAAAGTAGTCCACTTGTTTCATAGTCAAGTCTACCTACTGGATACACACGTTCTTTGACGCCAGAGATTAGATCCATAACGCTCGGTCTGTCGAATTGTTCTTTAGCTGTTGTAATATATCCAGCGGGTTTGTTTAAAAGTATGTAGACTTTCTTTTCATCTTCTACACTTATTCTTTGACCATCAAATTCAACCAAATCATTTTCAATATCTACTTGATATGACAATTCTTTCATAACCGAACCATTGACTTTAATTCTACCTTCTTCTATATATTCTTCTGCTTTTCTTCTTGATGCAACACCTGATCTTGCTATAAATTTATTTATTCTCATTTTTTCTCCTAACAAAAAGCTATTTCTTGTCGAAATAGCTTTCTAAAATACAATTCAATTTTTAAAGAGCTATTTGATTAATTACCAGCTCCCTGTGTTTGTCCTTGACCTTGCGACTGACTTTGATGAGTCCCACCAGTATTTGGTGTTGTTTGTCCCTGATTGCTTCCAGTATTAGACTGATTGCCAGTAGCTGTATTATTTTGCCCTTGAGCAGATCCACTTCCAGTATAATTCTGATTGTTGTTACCATTGTTATTGTAATTATTTCCAGAATTACTCTGTGTTCCGCCTACATCGGATTTATCATTACTTTCTTTAGTATCATATTGCTTATATCCATAGTCATATTTTCTTTGACTATATATGCCAGAATTATATGTTGTCCCACTTCTATAATTATTTTTATTTTCTTCTGCTGACTTTTTAGCATTTTCTTTTCTTGTTATAGTAGCTCTGTTTTGATTCTTTAAAGACTCTTGAGCTTTTGCAAGCATTTCTTCAGCCTGACTTCTAACCTTGGCAGAACCTGAATTATCATTTAAAAGATCTTGCAATTCCTTGATTTCCTGCTCATAGTCTTTTCTATCATTACACTTTTTTGCCTTTTTTAACTTCATGGCCTGGTAGTACATTCCCCTCGCCTCTGAATTCGATTCATCCTCATCTAAAACCTTTGATAAATTTGTCATAGCCTTATCATACTCGCCATTTTCAATGAACTTTCTAGCCCCTGTCATAAGCTCACTTGATTCAGTAAAGCCACAGCCTGAAAGTGTTATAGCGCATACTAAAACTATAACCGAAAAAATTTTCCTATTCATATTAACCTCCTATAAAGGTGTATATTCTAAAAGTAAAATATAAATCCATTATTTACCTTTTTATTATATCATATGACTTTAAATCAAGCAAACAATTAAAAAATGCTATTTTTTCCTTAGTCTTTTAATATCGTAATTAAACAAATACCTAATAATTGCCCAATTGCGATATTAAAAGAATTTTTATTAAGGGGGCAAAACGCCCCCTTAAAAATATACTATATACTTATATTATTGTTATAGTTTTATAAATATTTTTCTCTTAAATACTTATCCATAGCAGCAGCTGCTGTTCTACCTGCTCCCATAGCTGATATAACTGTTGCTGCACCTGTAACTGTATCTCCACCAGCATATACACCTTCTAATGAAGTTAATCCATCTTCATCAGCAACGATGCATCTTCTCTTATTGATATCAAGACCATCTGTAGTAGATGCTATTAGTGGGTTTGGCTTTGTACCCAATGACATTATTACCATGTCAACATCTAGATCAAAGTCAGAACCTTCTATTTCAACTGGTCTTCTTCTTCCAGAAGCATCAGGTTCACCTAATTCCATTCTCACACAAGTCATTCCGCAAACATTTCCATTTTCGTCAACGTGTATTTCTTTAGGATTTGTTAAAAGGTCAAACTGGATTCCTTCTTCTTTAGCGTGATGAACTTCTTCAACTCTAGCTGGAAGTTCTTCTTCACTTCTTCTATATACTATATGAGATTCAGCACCAAGACGTAGAGCAGTTCTTGCTGCATCCATTGCAACGTTTCCTCCACCTACTACTGCTACCTTATTTCCTACTCTAATAGGAGTATCGTAGTCATCTCTATATGCTTTCATAAGGTTTACTCTTGTTAAGAATTCATTTGCAGATAAAACTCCATTAGCATTTTCTCCTGGTATCCCCATAAATGATGGTAAACCTGCACCAGAACCTATAAACACTGCCTTAAAGCCTTCATCTTCAAACATTTCTTCTATAGTAATAGTTCTACCTACAACTACATTTGTTTCTATCTTTACTCCTAAATCCTTGATTGAGTTTACTTCATAATCAACTACTTCTGATTTAGGTAGTCTGAATTCTGGTATTCCGTATGTTAAAACTCCACCTGCCTTATGGAAAGCTTCGAAGATAGTAACATCATATCCTAGCTTGGCAAGGTCTCCTGCACAAGCTAGTCCTGATGGTCCAGAACCTATTATTGCAACTTTTATTCCGTTCTTTTCTATATTTCCACTTAAATCTATTTTATGTTTTCTTGACCAGTCAGCTACAAATCTTTCAAGCTTACCAATTGATACTGGTTCACCCTTTATTCCAAGAACACACTTACCTTCACACTGAGATTCCTGTGGGCACACACGACCGCAAACAGCTGGCAGTGAACTACTCTTTGCTATTATTTTAGCAGCTTCTTCAAAATTACCATTTTTTACTTCATTGATAAAATCAGGTATATTTATACTTACAGGACATCCTTGTACACATCTTGGATTCTTGCAGTTAAGACATCTTTGTGCTTCCTGCATAGCTTCCTCTTCATTATATCCATAACAAACTTCTTCAAAATTTGTTGCTCTTACCTTTGGATCTTGTTCTCTTACTGGTACTTTTGTCTTTGATGCCATTAGTGAGCACCTCCTATCTTACAATCAGGACTAGAATGTGTCTTTCCATCCTGCTTTCTTAATGCTTTTCTTCCTTCTTCAGTTTTAAACATTCTCTGTCTGCTCATAGCTTCATCAAAGTCTACTTTCCATCCATCAAATTCTGGACCGTCTACGCAAGCAAACTTGATTTCATCACCTATTCTAACACGACAAGCACCGCACATTCCTGTACCGTCAACCATTATAGTGTTTAAACTTACTGTTGTAGGTATATTAAGCTTCTTAGTTGCCATACAAGCGAACTTCATCATTATCATAGGACCGATAACGATTGCTTCATCATATTCCTTCCCTTGATTCTGTACTAAGTCATCTAATAACATAGTTACATTTCCATGGAATCCGTAAGTTCCATCATCAGTACACATATAAACATTTTTAGCTACAGTTCTCATCTTATCTTCAAAGATAACGATATCCTTACTTCTAGCACCTATTATAACATCTACATCTACACCGTGTTCATGCATCCACTTAACCTGTGGATAAACTGGAGCAGCTCCTACACCACCAGCGATAAAGATTATTTTCTTTTTCTTTAGTTCTTCAACATCTTCGTGAATAAAATCACTTGGTTGTCCTAGCGGTCCAACAAAATCTGCTACACTTTCTCCTACTTCAAGCTTGCTTAACTTCTTGCTTGAATCACCTACAACCTGGAATACAATACTAACTGTACCTCTTTCCAAGTCGTAATCTGCAATTGTTAATGGAATTCTTTCGCCCTTTTCGTCGATAATAACAATAATGAACTGACCTGGATTTGCTGACTTAGCAACTCTAGGAGCTTCAATGTCCATTAAGTAAACAACTTCATTAAGTTGCTTCTTTTCAACTATCTTATAGCTCATCACTATATCCCCCTTGTACCTTATTACAATAAAATAATATAATCACACTACTTCAGAATGGCCGTAATTTTGATATCATTATATCAATGAATAGAAATATTAATCATTTGATTTTTTAAACACTACTAAAATAATATGATTGGTATTATTATACACCAAATCGAAAGTAATTTATAGATATTTATTAAATTATTTTTAAAAAAATTCTAATTTTCTCTAAGTTTTGCGAAAGATTTTTTTAAAGTTCCTTTTTTTAAAAAAAGTAAAATATCTTTATTTTTTATTTTACTTTATTTAATTATTCTATATTAAAGCATGTTTCTATTTTAAAAAACTATTATCAAAAAAGATAGTCAAAAAATAAACACTATCTTTTTCTTATTTTTTTATTTTTATTTTATTTGTTTTGTTTAAAAAAACTTTTTGTTTATTACTCGCATTTATGAAAGACTTGCTATCACTTGCAAAAACTGTTTTCTTAACAACATTTACCACTTAAATATTTACAAACTAATTTTATTTACTATATATAAAATGAAGATAAAAACCTCTCTATTTTTGTTAGTTTTAATACTTTTTTAAAAACCTACATTATAATAATATACTACGCTCTTCCAAATGTACATATACATGAATTTAGCCTTGTGGTATACTTATTATAATATCTTGTGATATACTTATTATAATATAATATAAAAAATCTTCCTTTATATACCGTAATATTTATACCGTAATATTTGTATTTTAAAAGTACTATGATTTACTCTATTATATGTGTATTTAGGAGCTTGAATTTTATATTATATGATATTTATACAAGGAGTGATTAAACATGAAGAGACTAATTAATGTAAATGAACTTTTCGATATTGTTAATTCTGGCAAAGATTATATTATTTTGGATTGTAGATTCGATTTGATGGACAAAAATTATGGTCCTGATTCATATAAAAAGGGGCACATTAAGGGAGCCTATTTGATTGACTTAGAAAATCAACTTGCAGATCCTAAAATGAAGCATGGCGGGAGACATCCTTTTAAAAACCACAAGGATTTAAAGGAAATTTTAGAAAGTTTTGCTATTACAAATGATACAATTGTAATAGCTTATGATGATGGAGATATGCAGGGAGCTGCTAGACTTGTTTTTCAGCTTAATAATTTAGGGCTTTATAATGTTTATGCCCTAGATGGTGGTTTGCTATCATATAAAAATCATGGTGGCAAAGTTGAAAATAAAATAAACACAGCTAATTTTGAAAAAAGTAAACTAGATATAAATATAGATAATAGTTTTATTGTAGATATGGATTATGTAAAATCAAAGCTTTATGATGAAAATACCGTTTTGATAGATTCAAGAGCAAAAAATAGATATTTAGGCCTTGAAGAACCTGTCGATAATGTGGCAGGACATATCCCTAGTGCTAAATCATACTTTTTTATGGATGTTTTAGATACTGAAAAAATGTCTGATTCAAACTTTAAATCTTCTTTCAAATCTGTTGAATCATTAAAGGATCACTTTTCAGATATAGAAGCTGATAAGGAGATTATAGTATACTGTGGATCAGGAATATCTCTTATGGTCAATGCACTAGCTCTTGATATAATAGATAGACCTTATAAAATCTACCCTGGTAGCTTCTCAGACTGGATAAGTTATGAAGAAAATAAGATAGAAACAAAAGATGAATAACTCGATTTAAAGCACAAAATATTATATTTTGTGCTTTAAAAAAGTTTTTCTTTCTAAAAAATATTTTTTGGTATTTATTCTAACTATTTTATCCATTTCATTAAATATTATTGCAATTATTCTTATTTTAATGTAAAATTAAGTTATGTTTATATTGAAATTTAGATGTTTTTGAGTAAAGTCAAAAATTAACATATAGGAGGTTGGCATGTCTTTTAAGGAAAAGATTAATAATGGTTTAAGTAAAATTAAATCTGACAAAAAAATACAAATTTATTTGGGTATCGCTATAGTTGCAGTTATTGTAATTGTGGCAAGCGGAATTGTAATAAGCAATAAACAGCATGAAGAAGAACAAAATGCTATACACACTTACACAATCCCAGAGAACGAAAAAATATTTATTAATGGTCTTATAGTACCAAAGCAAAGCAAGGATATAATGGGTCCTGCAAATGGAGTCACTCCTGATATTAGAGTTAGTAACGGTCAAAGTGTTAAAAAAGATGACGTGCTATATATAGTAAAAGATGAAGCTGCTATAGAAGAAATAGCAAGCATCAAAACTCAGCTTAAAAACTTAATATCTGAGAAAAAGGGACTTAAATCAGATGACCCAGCTATAACTGCTATAAACGGACAGATTGCTACACTAAATACCAGTCTTTCTGCTGCTAATGCTAAGGCTTATACAAAGGTCAAAGCACCGTTTGATGGAAAGGTATATTTAAATAATAACCAGAATCAAACATCGGATTCAAATATTCTCATGACAGTTCAAACTACTGATTATGTAATGAACGGTCAAATAAGCGAACAAGATTTATCAAAAATAAAAAATGATATGACTGCTGATATAACTATCCTTTCAACTGGAGACACTGTAAAAGGAAGAGTAAGTTATATATCAGATAGACCTATTGCCTCTTCTGCTCCACAAGCAAGTGCTGCTGGCGGAGATGCAAATTCTTCTGAATCAATTTCTTTCTACAACATAGTATTCTCTCTTGATACTCAAGAAGGTATAGTTGATGGATATCATGCACAGTCAGTAATAGAAGTAAATACAGATAAACATAAGGTCCCTTCAGAAGCAATTATTAATGATGGTAATGAAGTCTATGTATTTGTGGAAACAGAAGGTTATTTAAAGAAAGTTAATGTTGAAATACTTTCAGAAAGTGGACAATACGCTATAGTTACAGGCGATTTAAAGCAAGATGATGTTATCGTTAAAAACCCTACTAAAAAAATGAAAGATGGAGACCCTATCCCCCAGCAAGGAGATAAGGACAAATCCAAAGACTCTTCTAAAGAAAAGTCCGATAATTAATGGACACACATAAGAGGGTAAACAATATGCAGATTATTTTAGATAATGTGAATAAATATTATAAAGTAGGGAAAGAAAAAATTCATGTGCTAAAAGATTTAAATTTAAAAGTTGAGTATGGAGAATTTCTTATGATAATGGGTAAGTCTGGAAGTGGTAAAACTACCATGCTTAACATTTTAGGTTTTCTCGACAAGCTTGATAGCGGAAAGTATTACTTTGACGGCAAAGATATTAGTAACTTAAGTGAAAATAAGAGATCTGAGTATAGAGCTCATTATGCTGGTTTTGTTTTTCAGCAGTTTAATCTTATAGACACACTTACAGTTGCTGAAAATATAGAAATACCTCTTATCTACTCTGGTATGAAAGATAAGAATAAAAGAATGGAATTAGTTAATAAGCGTTTAGAAGAGGTCGGCTTGAAAGAAAAGGCTAATAGCTACCCTAACCATCTATCTGGTGGTCAGCAGCAAAGAATAGCAATAGCTCGTGCCTTAGTAAACAATCCAGAGATTATATTTGCAGATGAGCCTACAGGTGCTCTCGACAGTGAAACTGGCGAAAATATTATGGCCTTACTTACTGAGTTGAATAAAAATGGTACTACTATTATCATGGTTACTCATGACCATGATATGACAAAGTATGCTACAAGGGTTGTTTCTCTAAAAGACGGCTGTTTTGTAAAGGGGGTTTAATTTATGGTTGCATTAATAAAAAATTCCCTTGCAAATTTAAAGGGTCACAAATTAAGACTTGTGATAGCATTTATATGGATAATAATTGGTATTACTTCTGTTGTATTCGTAAGTGCTGTTGGTAATGGTATGTCTGCTCTATTTAAGAGTACGTTCCAAACTATAGCACCAAGAACTGAGATATTTTATTTTGAACCTAGTGACAAGCAATTAGGTGCTAATCAGGTTCTTTTAGCTCCTTTTCTGAGATCTGATGTTCAGGAAATCAGCTCTATTGAGGGAGTTGAAAAGGTTGAGGCTTCTAAGAAATTTCCGGAGCTTATGCCTGGTTCAACAGAAAACTCTTATTCATCTGGAGTTTCTTTTTTCGATAAGTCTACTAATACAGCTATAAAAACACCTGAAGGTGCACATTATAAGATTATAAAGGGACGTGCCCTAAATGAAAGTGATGCAGGACAAAGAGTTATCGTGCTTACCAGTGATGCTGCTAAAGACTTATTTGAATCAGATGAAGACAAACAAGATCCCATCGGAAAGGGTGTAACAGTTTCTAACTTAACTTTTGAAGTTGTTGGAATTTCTGACTCAAATGTAACCTATGATAAGGTCGATAAAAAATTCAAGAAATCTGGACCTTTCGATGTAGAAGAACCTTTTTCTGTTATACCTCAAGAGGCATATGATATTTTAACAGGTGCTAATGTGAAAAGTGGTGCTATAAATACTATGGTAGTAACTGTTAAAGAAGGTCACAACATGAATAAAGTTGCTGATTCTGTAAAGGAAACTCTTAATGAGTTGCATCCAGGAATAAATGGTGAATATAAGATGCAAGATCAAAGCACAATTCAGAAGTCTACTGAAGCTTTTACAAAGGGAATCGATAAATTTGTAAAAGTCATAACTGTAGTTGCTATGATTGTAGGTGGAGTCGGAATAATGAATATAATGTATGTTTCAGTAATGGAAAGAAATAAGGAAATAGGTATAAGAAGAGCTTTAGGTGCTAAACCAAAAACTATACTATTCCAATTCCTTATAGAATCTGTGTTCATTACTTCTATTGGTGGTATTTTAGGTGTAATAGTTGGATATGCTGTTACAATCTATTCAAGAGGAATAATGCCATTTAAACCTATACCTAGTTTCAACAGCTTTGTTTATGCAGTAGTCACAATAATACTAACAGGTATTATTTTTGGACTAGTTCCTGCATACAAAGCATCAAAAGTTGATCCTATAAAAATTATATATAAGTAAAAACTTAAAAGATTAATTCATATGAATTAATCTTTTTTTTATAGAAATTCAAATACTTTGATACAAAAACACTATAATAAAAAGAAAGGAGATTAGAGTACTAAAGTACTCTACTGGAAAATGAAAAATTCACTTTTAATAAGAAATGGACGAATTATAAATCCAGCCAATTCAATGGATGTAATTTCTGATCTATTGATTATAGACGGAAAAATAAAGAAAATAGAAAAAAATATGATAAATGATAAAAATATTGAGGAAATAGATGCTTCAGGGTATATAGTTTCTCCTGGTCTAATAGATATTCATGTACATTTTAGAGATCCAGGTTTTACTCATAAAGAAGATATTTTATCTGGAGCTAAAGCTGCAGCTGCAGGTGGATATACTTCAGTAATATTGATGGCGAATACAAATCCTAAAATAGATTCAGTCGACTCTTTGAAATATGTACAAGAAAAAGCAAAATCAGCTTGTATCAATGTCTTTCAGGAAGCTGCTCTTACATATGATTTCAAAGAAGAGTTAGTAGATATGAAAACACTATTTGAAAATGGGGCTGCAGGCTTTACTAATGATGGTGTCCCTGTAATGAACACTTCCCTACTTAGAGATGCAATGCTTGAAGCTAAAAAATTAGGTGCAATTATCGCTCTTCACGAAGAGGATAACAAGCTAATTTCTTGCCACGGTATTAACGATGGCAAGGTATCAGAAGCAATGGGGCTTGCAGGTGCACCTAGAGTATCTGAAGACGTAATGGTTGCTAGAGACTGTATGCTTGCTTTGGAAACTGGAGCTACTATAGATATTCAACATATCAGTTCTAAGAATTCTGTTGAAATAATTAAACAAATTAAATTAATGGGGGGTAATATTATTGCAGAAGTAACTCCACATCACTTTACACTTACTGAAGATGCTATTTTGGAACATGGAACTCTTGCTAAAATGAATCCACCTTTAAGAACAGAAAGCGACAGACAAAGAATCATACATGGATTAAAGGAAAATACAATTGAAATAATAGCAACTGATCATGCTCCACATGCTGATTATGAAAAAAATGTTGAGTTTAAAAAAGCGCCTAGTGGAATAATAGGACTTGAAACAGCACTAGCTCTTACAATAAGTGAACTGGTAAAGAAAGATCATCTTACTATTATGGAGGCGTTGGAAAAATTAACAATAAATCCTTCAAAATATTACAAACTCAATAGAGGTGATATTTCAGAAGGAAATATTGCAGACATTTGTATATTTAATCCCGATGAGAAATTCCAGGTTAAAAACTTTAAATCAAAGTCTTCCAACTCACCTTTTGTTGGCAAAGAACTTTACGGAAAAGTTAAATATACTATTTGCTCAGGAAAGCTAGTCTATTCTGATTAAAAGTATATTTTAAAAAATATATTTTAATTTTTCAAAAGACCTGCGTAGCAGGTCTTTTGAACCTAATACTATTTATTATTCTAAAATACTATATCTATTTCAATTTTTCTAAAATCTCTATATATCTATTGTTTTCCTTTTCTAAAGTGGCTATATGTTCATCTATTCCATCTTCTTCAAAAGATTTTATCATTTCCGTATTTTTCTCGATTGCTTTTTCAATTTTTCTCTCAAGGTTTTCCTTGTTAGACTCAGTATTAAATTCCAAGAATTCACCAAGCATCATAGCAGCTACAGAAGATTCATCTAATAAATTTCTTGCTACTTCTGAAAAAATCTCAGATTCTTCTTTTGATTCTTCCTTTGCTTGTTTTGACATAGATAGTGAAACAGCTGCCAACTCAGTAAGATAATCAAACTTCTGTCTTAAAAGTTTAACAGTATTATTTCCTGCATCATCCAACATTTCAATATATCCACTATTTTCTGAGCTAGAAGAGTCCTCCATTTCATAAAATACTTCAGCATCGAATCCACAAACAGGACATGTAGTTGGTGCTTCATCACCTATATGTATATAACCACATTCCTTACACTTAAATCTTTTCATCTTTACCTCCTTTTAACCGTTCGCAATAGTCTTATATTATATAAGAATACCCCTTTATTATATTTTTATACAAATTAAATTGATTTTATAGAAGTTATTTTATTTAAAAATTACTTCTTTGGGTATTTAAGGGTATATAGCTTTTAAATATACTATCTATTACTTTTATTTTCTTTATGTGTTCATTTTGTAACTTATTAAATATATTGTATCAAAATTTTAACCAAATGACTCGTTTTATAATATATTGTTTACAATTTTGATGTTTTATTATTAGTAGTTTTATAGTAGAATATAATTTGAGAGGAGGTTATTATGAAAAGTAAAAAGAGATCAAAGAGAAATAATTCAAGAAAGAAAGCTTCAGGTTTTTCTTTTAAGAAAATATTGCTTTTTGTTATAATCATCGCCTGTGTTGCAGGGGGCGTAAAAATTGGTCTTGCATATAAGGAAGAACAGCAGGCTTTACAGAATCAGAAAGCCCAAAAAGAACAATTGGCAAAGGACGTTGAAGAAAAGGAAAAAAATCAGCCTGTAGTTGGTCAAAAACAAAAATACAAAGAAATGTATGGTGTGGACTCCCAAAAAGTATGGAATGCACTTAACACTTATGACTATGACAATGGTGGGAAGAAAGAAATTTTCCTTACATTTGATGACGGTCCTTCTTTAACAAATACTCCAAATGTTATTAAGGTATTGAATGAAAACAATGTCAAAGGAACATTCTTTGTAATTGGTAAATCATTGAAAATAGATGGAGCGCCTGCCATTTTGAAACAACTTTATAATGATGGTATGGCTATAGGAAATCATTCGTATTCACATGATTATGCCTACCTATACCCAGGCAGAGTTTTAAATATCAACAACTTTACTTCTGATTTTAATAAGAATGAAGAATTAATTAAAAAATCTTTAGGAATGGAAAACTTCTCAACAAGAGTTATAAGATGTCCAGGTGGTCAGATTTCATGGAAAAAAACAGAACCACTTAATGAATACCTTATAAAGCATGATATGGCTTCTATGGATTGGAATGCCCTTAACGGAGATGCAGAGGGTCCAAAGAAGAATGCAGAACAACTTTATCAAGAAGCTGTAAAATCTGGAGAAGGTAAAAATCTGATTGTACTATTAATGCATGACACATATGGCAAGGAAGAAACTGTAAAGGCTTTAGATAAAATAATAAAGCACTATAAGGAATTAGGATACCAATTTAAAACTTTAGTATAAGTTTATAAGCAAAAAGTCGGAAAGCAATAATGCTGTCCGACTTTTTTATTTATTATTACTTGTTATTTTTTTCTTTATATTTTCTATAAATTACTTCTCCTGCAACTATATCTAGAACTGCTGATCCAGTTGTTTTAAACCAAGTTATCTCTGAATCATTTTCTCTTGCTTTTTTCTTTCCTAAAAGAAGTTCTCCTATTTCTCCTGTTATATTTTCCTTTGAAAACTCACCATTTTTAATAGGTATAATAACATCCCCAGACTCCTCAATAACACCTTCATATGTATCAAAATATATTTTTGATGACTTTTTAAGAACTTCAACTGGTGTTTCCTGCATAATCGGTGTATATGAGCCAACGCTATTTATATGAGTCCCTTCTTTAACTAATTCACCATCTATTACTGCTTCATTTGAAGTTGTAACAAGAGTAATTATATCTGCTTCAGCCACATGTTTATTTGCATCATCTACTGCTATAAATTCTACCTTATTCTTATACTTTTCTTCCATAAACTTAGAAAATTCAAGGGCTTTTTCTAAAGATCTACAAGATACATAGACTTTCTTTATATCTCTAACGCTTAAAACAGCATCTACTTGTGTTTCAGCCTGTCCACCTACACCAACCTGTAAAAGAACACTTGAATCTTTTCTAGCCAAGTATTTACTTGCTAGTCCAGACAAGGCACCTGTTCTAAGTTGAGTTAAATAAGTACCGTCCATAATACAACTTACTTCTCCTGTTTTAGGATTTTGAAGAATCATTGTAGCAGGAACTGCTGGAACATTGTATTTTTTAGGATTGTCTGGATATACAGTTACTATCTTTGCACCAAGTGCTTCTATTTCACTGTTTTTTGCATATCCTGGCATATACAAGCTTTGACCATTATTAGCCTCTACATTTACGTTTAATCTTAGCGGTATAACTGCTCCACCTTCTGAATATATTTTTAGAGCCTCTTCATTAGCCAATATTATGTCTTCAATTGAAACTACATCTTGCATTTCCTCTTTTGTTAACGAAACTACCATAAACTTCCTCCTTATTTTAATATATTAAATATCTCTAATATTTTTTATTTTTTCATTTCCCATATCTATTTCTTCAACTATTTCAATCATTTTTAGGCAATATATATCATGTCTAATATATTCATTTGCAAAAAATACCATACTCTTATTCTTAGTGTAGATACCACTTACATCAATATTATTTTTCTTTGAGCCATAAAGCATTGTATCATTGTCAACCACAATGTTTATCCATCTTCTTGAAAGTTCATTTATTTTTTCTTCTTCAAAACCATGCTTATAAACATACTTTAATTTTGATGTATATTTTTTATCAGAATCATAAAGAACCATCTTAACATTTATGCCTTCACTTTCTCTTTTTAAAAGAAGCTTCTCTATTTCGTCATTTAATTCTTCCTGCCATATTTGAAGGTATATATCCTTTTGGGCAGACTTTATTAGCTCCTTTAATTTATACATAACCGTTCCACTCTCTGTAATATTCCATATAGCTTCATCATCTACAGGCTCTTTATATTTTTTAAATAAATCTTCTAATAGATCACAATCATTGTGTACGCCCTCTTTTAAAAGAACAATTATTTTTTCTGGTCTCTCAGCCTTATAAGTCGTAGATTTTTCTCCTGAAGCACTTAAAACAAGTCCCTTATTTTCAAGATTTGCAAGGATACCATAAACTTTTGACCTTGCAACAGATGATTTTTTTGATGCTTCATATCCATTAAGAGGTCCATAACTAAGAAGTGTTGTATATACTTTTATTTCAGATTCTGAAAATCCATATTTTTTTAGTATTCCATAAATTTTTTCCATATTACCTCCATTAAAATAGTAGCTACTTACAGTAACTATTATATATATTATTTTTTAACAAGTCAATAGAAGTTCATTATTTTCATGATATATTTTTAATTTAATACATCTCAAAGTAAATATTAAATTCTTTCTCCTACTAGTTTTATTTATCAATTTTATTTAAAAATAAAAACAGTGCCTAGGCACTGTTTATTGGGATAAATTATTTTCTAAAGCTTTTCTAAAAAGATTTCTATACTTTCCATCTTTGTCATTAATTATATAGTTTATAATTGCAGCTGCATACATTAATTTTGCATTAACTAGCAAGGCTATAATCATAAAAACCCTATATAATCTAACAGTTTTTAGGCTGCCACTTTCTGCTATCATCTTATTCTCTACTATTACAACAGCATCTTTAAAAGTGAAAATCATAAAAATATATTCTAATGAATAAATTATACCATCTAAATAAGACAAGCCAGTCTCAAATTTAATTGCTTTTAATATTTCTGCTAATAAAATATAGATTATCATAGCCATAAAAGACTTTCTTCCAGAAAAAATCAATCTTATATTTTTCTTTAAGGAAGACACTAAATTAAGCTTATATGAGTGTTCCTTTATCGTCAGTTTAAGCTTTTTAATTAAAATAAGGCTTAAAAAATACACTATAAATCCATTTCCAAATGACATTAACCCAAAATTAAAATAAAATACTTGCTTTATAAAATCTGATCCTATCATGGACTTATAACTTTCCAAAAATGATATAGCTTCTTTATTAGTACCCTTTTCTCCAACTATTTCTATAGCTGTATTTATTACTTGAGCCATTTCTTTTGAAAACTCACCAAAATTTGATACTATGGATACATTTGTAAAAGCCCTCAGTATAAAATCAAAAATAAATAATATAAATAAACTTACAACTGATGTAAATACAATTTCATCTCCTATACAATCAAACTTTGTAAGAGCTACTCCTACAGCAATTCCTAAAAAAGCACCCTGAATAACCATTATTGGACTTATAGGATTACCTAATACAAATAAAAGCACCACTGCAGATACGACTACACTTAGAGCACTATATTTCCAATTTGTCTTTACAAACATAATTGCAAAAAATACTGGCACAAGAAAGTCATAGTATCCTAAAAATCCCAATCCAAGCCCATTCGATATCAAGGTCAATACTATAAATATTGAAGTCAATATACTGGCATCTATCATTAATTTGCTACTATTTCTTTTGTTCATCACAACCTCCAATAATACAAAGTATACCAAAATACAATTTTTAAATCAATCATCGCTATGGTTATTTATTTTAAAAAGTGTTACAATCAATATAAGAATAATTAACTATTCTGAATACTTATATGGAGGTGTTTTTATGCAAAAGATTGCATTTATTGGTGCCGGAGTTATGGGTAAAGAAATGATAAAGAATTTTTTAAAGAATAATGTTGAGGTGTATTTTTATACTAGAACTAAGGAAAAGGCGCTTGATCTTATAGATTTAGGTGCTATATACTGTGATAGTGTCATTGAGTGCATTTCAAACTCAAAAATAATTATAACTATGCTAGGATTCCCAAAAGATGTAAGGGATGTCTACCTTGCTGATAACGGAATTATTAAAAATGCCCAAGAAGAATCTTATCTTATTGATATGACTACTACAGATCCTGATCTTACATTAGAAATATCTAATGAAGCTAAAAAAAGAGGCTTGCACTTTCTTGATGCTCCCGTATCAGGAAGTGACATCAAGGCAAAAGATGCTAGCTTGACTATTATGGTTGGTGCAAACCGAGCAGATTTCGATAAATGCTATCCTATATTTGAATGCATTGGCAAAACTATTATTCATGAGGGTCCAGTTTCTTTTGGACAACATACAAAGATGGCTAATCAAATAGCAATATCTGCTAACATATCAGGAGTATGCGAAGCCTTGTATTACGCAAATAAGGTTGGTCTAGATGAAAATAAAACATTAATCACTATTAGTTCTGGTGCAGCTGCAAGCTTCCAAATGGACAATATGGCACCTGAAATATTAGATGAAGATTTTGAAGCTGGTTTCTTTGTTAAGCACTTTGTAAAAGATATGAAAATTGCTTTAAAAGAAGCAAAGGAAAATGACGCAAATCTACCTATACTTGAAAATGTGCTTAAAAATTATGAAGAGCTTGAAAGCAAGGGCTACGGCGATTTAGGTATACAGGCTCTGTATAAATTTTACGAAGATGATGATAATTAAAATATCTATAAATTATAAAAATACTTTTAACACAAAAACTCCAATAGAAATCTATTGGAGTTTTTAGTATAGTTTTAATTTAGTTTATTGCTTATTTTGTACTTCCTGAAAAGTTTTTACCATCTGACTATATGTTGGTATCTCACCTTCATTATCTGGATCAGTAGCACCCCAATCAGCATACATCATTTCCTCACCATTTGTAAGTATTATTCTTCCCACATTGGTTACATTATCTATATGCTCTAAAACTTGAATCTGCTTTTCTATAACAGCTTCACTCATTTCTCTTTCATCATCTAGACACTGAACTACCATTAGAGGTACAACTGCATCTTCCCCATCTTCCAAAAGAACTGTAATATCTATTTCTCCCTCTTCTCCATCCTCATAAACTGAAAGTGGAGTATCTATTTCTATCATTTCCTCTGGTACTTCAAGCTCTTTTACCAAATATCTTATCACTGCTTCTTTTACTAATTCTTTTGACATAGTAATACCTCCTATTTTGAACTTTTCACATTAACATTATATCACTGCTTTTTTATAAAGTAAATTTCAAATTAAAATATTTTTATTTTTTCAAGTGTATCAATTATAAAATGTATCAATTATAAAAAGTTCTTCTTAAATCTTTTTAATCTCTATAAAACATATGGCAAGTGAAAATTCACCTGCCATATCTTATTTATCAAAATAAACTCTAAATTTATCTTTCTATTTATATGCTGATACCTAGTGTTCGTGATCACAGTTTTCATCACAAACATGATCTGGATATTCTTCAAGATATTCCATATATTCCTTTTCTGTATCCTTGAAATCCTTAACCATTTCTTCATATGTAGGTAAAACATCATCTTCATCTAGTTCTGTTCCATTCCAATCAGCATACATCATCTGATCTCCATTTGTAAGAATCATTCTTCCAACATTTGTTGCTGAATCAATAGTTTCAAGAATATCCATATACTTTTCAGCTTCCTCTTCATTTAATTCCTTGTCATCATCTATACACTGAATTACCATTAGAGGTACTAAACAATCTTCACTATCTTCTACTACTATCGTAATATCCATTGTTCCTTCTATACCTTCTTCGTATTCTGATAGAGCTACATCTTCTTCTATCATATTTTCAGGAACTTTTAATTCTTTTATTAAATAATCTATGACTCTTTTTTTGACATCCATTTTTGACATTGCAAATACCTCCGATTTGTATTATTTTTCTATGATAACATTATACCATTTGCAAAATATAAAGTAAATAGCTGCCTTTGTTTCGATTTTCTGATATTTGAAAATTTAATATTTATTACTGCTAAGGATAAATTAAGAAATTTAGTATAATCTTGGATGTATACTCTATGTATAATTAGTATTCAGATTTTTTGGAGGTAGAATATGAAAAAGAGTAAAAGAATACTTTCATTCTTAATGTCTTTAGTAATGATGTTTGCAATGTCAATTTCTTCGCATGCTGACTCTACTGGAGAAGTAATTACGTTAGGTGCAAATCTTAATAAACAGCAGAAACAGGAGATTCTAAATTACTTTGGTGTTGATGAAAATAACCCCAATATAATTTATGTTAATAACCAACAGGAAAGAAAGTACCTTTCAGGAGTTGCCCCTGAAGCACAATTAGGACACGTTACAATGTCTTCATCATATGTTGTTCCTACAGGAAGTGGTGGTATAAATGTCAAAACATCTAACATCACTTGGGTTACAAGCTCTATGATTGCTTCAACACTTGCTACAGCTGGTGTTGAAAATGCAAATGTAGTAGCTGCTGCTCCATTCCCTGTAAGTGGTACTGGTGCTTTAACAGGTATAATCGTTGCATTTGAAAAGTCTTCAGGAGAAAATCTTACTGAAGAAAAGAAACAGCTTGCAAATAAGGAGCTTGTTACTACTGGTAACCTTGCTGAAGAAGTGGGTAAAGATAAGGCTTCTGGTATTATAAATGATGCTAAGAAGGAAGTTATTCAAAAAGATATGAAAGATCCTCAGCAGATTGAAAAAACTGTTCAGGATGTTGCAAACAAGTACAATGTTACTTTAAATACAGGAGACATTAATGTTATTGTCAATCTTTTAAAGGACATTGGAAATCAGAATTACAACTACAAAGATATGAAAGATACACTTGATAATATAAGTGCAAATGTTGGATACAATTTAAAGGAAGCTGGAGAAAAAATCGATATTGATGGTATTTTCAATAAAGCTAAATCTTTTATAAAAAACAACAAAGAAGCAAATCAATTTTTCAGTCAGTTTGATGACTCTAAACTGTCAAATGACGCTGTTGTAAGTACAACTGCATCAGGTGTAGATAGTGCTGAAAAACTTGCTGGTAATTCAGATTCTACACAAGAGAATCAAAGTCCTAGCATAATAGACAAGATTGTCGCTTTCTTTAAATCAATATTTAACTAATATATTTACTTATTGATAATACACTAAAAATTAAGCTTCTAACTATAAAAAGCTCATGTTTTCACATGAGCTTTTTATTTAATATATCTAAAAAATAGATCTATTAAAATACTAACTTATAATATACTACTGAACTTTAGATTAAAATAAATTCTTACATACTACCATACTACTACTCAGTCTATAACTTTTATAAAAAACATCTTACTCTAGAATGATGGTATTATCGCACCCTTATAAGTATCTTCTATATATTTCTTAACCTCTGGAGAAGTAATTGCCTTGTTTAAAGCCTTAATCTTTTCTGAATCTTTATTATCTGGTCTCACTGCTATTACATTTGCATATGGAGAATCCTTAGATTCTAATGCTATTGCATCTTTTGTAGGGTTCAATTTCGCCTGTAAAGCATAGTTAGAATTTATTACTGCTATATCTACATCCTTTAAAGCTGTCGGTAACTGCTCTGCTGCTAATTCCTTAATTTCTATCTTCTTTGGATTTTCTGTAATATCATTTTTTGTTAATAACTTCTTATCTGCTACCTTTATTATATCTTCTTTTGCTAATAACTCTAATGCTCTAGATTCATTAGTAGGATCGTTTGGAACTGCTACTACTGCTCCATCCTTTAATTCGCTTAGGTTCTTAATCTTATCTGAGTATATTCCCATTGGCTCTAAGTGAACCTTTACTGTATACTCAAGATCAGTATTATTCTTCTTATTGTATTCTTCTAAATAAGGAACGTGCTGATAGTAGTTAGCATCTAGTGATTTTTCTGATAGTCCCTTATTAGGTAACACATAATCATTAAATACCTTTACATCAAGTTTATAACCTTCTTTTTCAAGAGCAGGTTTAACTGCATTATTTAAAATCTCTGCATGAGGATTTGCTGATGCACCTATAACTATAGTCTTATCATCTCCTGCGCTCTTTTCTTCTTTGTTAGATCCACATGCCACTAAACCTAATGATAATACAGCAACTGCTGCCAATGTTAATAATTTTCTTGCCTTCATAAATAATACCTCCAATAAATGTAATTTTCTGTCAGATAACTCTAATATGAATTTTCTGTATATTTTAAAGAAGTACTGTTATTATTTCCTCTTAATAACAGTATTTCTTTGAAATTTTTTTATTCTAAACTTGCCTTGTCTCAAGTAAAGAAAGTCTTTCTATGTTTAAAATTAAATTTCCCTATATTTTATTACTTTAACTTTCTATATAAAAAGTCTCCTAAGCTCTGAATTATTTGAACTATTATAACTAATGCAATTACAGTATATGCCATTACATTTTTATCAAATTGCTGGTAACCATACATCAAAGCTACATTACCCAATCCACCTGCTCCTACAGCACCTGCCATTGCCGTATATCCAAGTATTGATATGATCGATAAAGTAACTCCTGTCACAATTGCAGGTGTAGCTTCTTTTAGCATTACCTTGAATATAATTTGTGAATTTGTTGCACCAAATGACTTTGCTGCCTCTATTAATCCTTTGTCTACTTCATCAAGAGCATTTTCTATTAATCTTGCTATAAACGGTGCTGAACCCACTGTAATAGGTACTATAGCAGCTGTTTCTCCAATACTTGTTCCTACTATTGCTCTTGTAATTGGTATCATTGCCACTATAAGTATAATAAATGGAAAACTTCTTAATATATTAACTATAAGTCCTAATATCCTATTTATATTTTTATTTGGTTTCAAGCCTCCATCTTTTGTTACTACCAGAATTACTGCTATAACAAAACCTATGGCTGTTGCTATGATAGTAGGAACTACTATCATATATAAGGTCTGAATCATAGCTGCTGGAAATAAATTTGTCATAAAATCACTAAAGCTCATTTTTTACCTCCTGCCATCTCATTCCATGCTTATCAAGATAAGCTACTACATCTTCTATATGCCCCTCTGGAATATTAATTATTAAAGATCCCAACACATCTTCTCTGAATTTTTCAAGCTTTCCGAATATTATAGATACATCTATATTCAATTCTCTAGCCATTCCTGTGATTATTGCATCGTTTGATCTATCATTTGTAAATAAAAGTTTTATGTTTAAACCTTCTGGTAAAACTATATTATCTTCACCAAGAAGCTTTCTGAGTGCTGGTGGGCTGTTTAGGAAAATTTCTTCAGTTTCTCCAATTTCCAAAACCTTACCTGCATCCATTATTGCTGTTCTTGTGCATATCTGCTTAATTACTTCCATCTGATGTGTAACTACTATAATAGTAATTCCAAGTTTGCTATTTATTTCTTGTAAAAGAGATAATATAGCACTTGTTGTTTTAGGATCTAAAGCTGAAGTAGCCTCATCACATAATAAAACAGATGGATTCATTGTAAGAGCCCTTGCAATTGCTACTCTCTGCTTCTGACCTCCACTTAAATTTTTAGGTCTAGAATCCTTCTTTTCTAATATTCCTACCAAATCTAGAAGCTCAGTTACTCTTTTATTTATTTCATCCTTACTGTATCCGTGACACTCCATGGGAAGTGCTACATTTTCAAATACCGTTTTTCTTTCAAGAAGTGAAAAGTGCTGAAATATCATTCCTAGATTTTTTCTCAATTCTCTTAACTGCTCATTATTTAAATCTTTTACCTTCTTACCCTTAACGATTATTTCACCTGAATCGAAAGTTTCTAATCTATTGATACATCTTAAAAGCGTAGATTTTCCTGCTCCACTATGTCCGATTATTCCAAATATTTCGCCTTCGTTAATTGTAAAGTTGACATCTGAAAGAACTTTGTTACTTCCATATGACTTGCTTACTTCTTTGATTTCTATCATCTTTTTCCCCTTTCTTTCCTGTATACTAAAAAATGTCTGAGTAAATAAACCCAGACACAGGAATTTCTACTCATCTTTCAGCCTAAGCTGCTGGAATTAGCACCTTGATTTCTCAGGTTGCCGGGCTTCATAGGGCCAGTCCCTCCGCCTCTCTCGATAAGAGATTTAAAATTGTTATGTATTAATGATATATCGTATATTAATATTTGTCAATAGAAAAAATATATTTTTTTCTAAATATTCCCTTTTATTAGCATAAAAGCGTTGTAAATAATACCAGCTAAAATAACTAAAAGCATTATATAGTCTATGATTAAGTTACCTTTTGAGTATTCTTTTTTACCTTTACTATTTTCAATTTTACCTTTATGAATTTTAATATAATTAAATACTCCATAACCCATTACACCAAGCCCAAATATGAAGACTAGCCTTGATGATAGTTCCATAACAACATATCTTGAATACATTATAATCAAAAATCCAATGCAGATCATAAATGTTGTATTTGTAAACATGTTATTTTTTTTCATATTTTTTTCAACTATCTTATCTTTTCTTAGTTCCTTTTCATAGTATGCTTTTTCTTTTTTCTTCTTGATCTTTTTCTTTTTTTTAGCCATAGTCAATACCTCCACCTAAGGCATATTATAATATACTTTTATCTTTTAATCAATAAAAGACGACGGTAAAACCGCCGCCTATTTTGAAAACTTATTAATCGTATTTAATCTTTTTTACACTTTAAATTTAATTTTTATTTTAAATTCTATCTACAGCTTCTACAAGGTATAAACTTTCCTATTAGTCCTGCAATTATTACTGGTATTAACCAGAAGAATCCAAAACTTCCTCCAGGCCAAGTATTCATCATATCTACAAAGCTTACAATTGATTGGAACTTTGAAAATGTTGGTATACTTGGTAATACTGAAATTACTCCTAGTGTTAATGCCACCCAAATAGCAAGTCTGAATACATTATTATTTTTTATCTTGTCATTTGCAAGACCCAAGAATATATATGTAACTACTGCTGGATATATCATGCCTAGCACTGGTGCCGCTATTTTTATTATCTGATCTACACCAAATACTGATACTACTGCTGAAAACACACATACTGCAACTACTGTGAGTTCATATTTTATTTTTCCATTTGTCAAATCTCTAAAATAGTTTCCACATGAAGATGTAAGACCTATAGCTGTTGTCAAACATGCAAGTGTAACTATTATCGCCAATATTACCTTTCCAGGATGCCCAAGAATAGACTGTGTAATAAATACAACTAAACTTGTTCTTTCAACATTGGCATCAAATTGAGAAGAAACTGTTGCTCCTAAATAAGTCAAACCACCATAGACAAGTGCTAAACCAATTACAGCCACTATTCCAGCTAAAATTGTAGCCTTTGCCATAGAGTTTTTGTCTGTATAACCCTTTTGAGTCACCGAGGCTATGATTACTCCTGCAAATATACAGGCAGCCATAGCGTCCATTGTTTGATAGCCATCATTTATGCCGCTTACAAATACATTATCTACTAAAACTCTATTTATTGGTTGGTCTATTGGGTTCACAATTCCTTTAATTATGAGAACTGCTAAACATATTATGAGTGCTGGAGTAAGAAAAGCCCCTACTATATCTACAACCTTAGAAGGTCTAATTGTAAGAACAAATACTACTATAAAAAATATTATTGCAAAAATTACTGGATTTATGGCTGCTCCTGCCAAAGGTTTTATACCTATTTCAAAAGTTGTTGCAGCTGTTCTAGGAATAGCTAAAAAAGGTCCAATACATAAAATCATTAGTGTACCTATTATAATTCCTATTGCTTTACCTGCTCTGGTAAATAATTGTTTCATATCCCCACCGGTTCTCGTAAGTGCTACAACTCCAAGTAGTGCTAGACCGCCGTCTGCAAATAAAAATGCTATGAATCCTATAAACCACTTAGTTCCTGATGTTACACCTAGATACGGAGGGAAAATCAGGTTCCCAGCTCCAAAAAACATTGCGAACAGTGCAAACCCGATTACTACGATATCCTTAAATCTGATATTCATTAAGAACGCCTCCTTTTCTAATATAATAAATTTTCAATATTAAGTATACCTATAGTTTTCAGTATTGTCAAACAATTCTTTAAATTAGACTTTTTTATAACAAATAAGTCATTTTAGCTTTTTTTATTGTGTAAACGTATTTATTTTTTTATTTATTTGATTTTACAAAAGTTTTTTAATAAATTACTTGTTTTTTCAATAATATATATGTTTTTTATATTTTTAATTTTTTTTTAAGATAATTACGAAACATTTGAAAATAAGGTTTTCATAAAATACTTCTCAAATAAAATTTAAAATTTATACTTTTTTGTTATTTTTTTATCATTGCGATCTCATAAAAAAGACAACTTTTTCTATGTTTTTTTGTTAAAATAAAAATATTTTTTCTTTTTTATTTATCTTATTATTAAGATAAGTTACTTTTTTGATTCATATTTCAAAATTTAAATATATGTATAAAAGGATAATTTTTCTTACTATAGAATATTTAAAAGAATTTTTAATATTTATTAAGTTAAGGAGGATATAGATTTTTAATTAATAATATATTAGTTTTCTACTGCTATTTCAATAAGTTTTTTTGATAGTCATTTATTTTTTTGCATTTTTATATATTGTTACAAAAAAAACTGGTGGTATTTACCACCAGTTTTTCATTTTCAAACTATTTAATTACAATTTGACCATCTTCACAAACTATCTTTAAGCTATCCCCATCTGAGATATTCCCTGCAATAATTCTCTTTGCTATCTGAGTTTCAAGAGTATTGCTTATATATCTCTTTAGTGGTCTTGCACCGTATACTGAATCGTATCCGATATCCACAATCATATCCTTTGCTTCATCTGTGATTTCAAGAGATATGTTCTTTTCAGCAAGTCTGTCTATTACCTTTCTCATGAAGATATCTATTATCTTCTTAATTTCTTC
The DNA here is from genome assembly GCF_900110295.1 of Peptostreptococcus russellii. Classification (GTDB taxonomy): domain Bacteria; phylum Bacillota; class Clostridia; order Peptostreptococcales; family Peptostreptococcaceae; genus Peptostreptococcus; species Peptostreptococcus russellii_A. Next base: position 9,386 of record NZ_FODF01000008.1, on the reverse strand, counting down.
CTTCTGAAGAGGCTTAAACATTATTATGTCGTCTACTCTGTTAAGGAATTCTGGTTTAAATCTTAATCTCATCATCTCATTGATCTTTGATGTTACTTCTTCATTTATGTCTCCCTTAGCTTCAAGTAGAACTTCACTACCTATATTAGAAGTCATTATAATAAGAGTATTTCTAAAGTCTACTGTCTTACCCTTATTGTCTGTTAATCTACCATCATCAAGAATCTGAAGGAACATATTAAATACATCACTATGAGCTTTTTCGATTTCATCAAATAGTATTACTGAATACGGCTGTCTTCTTACAGCTTCAGTAAGCTGTCCACCTTCTTCATAGCCAACATATCCTGGAGGTGGTCCTACAAGTCTAGACACACTGTGTTTTTCCATATATTCAGACATATCTATTCTTATCATATTATCTTCGCTATCAAATAATTCTCTAGCCAAAGTCTTAGCAAGTTCTGTCTTACCTACTCCAGTTGGTCCCAAGAATATAAATGATCCAATAGGCTTGTTCATATCTCCAAGACCTGCTCTTGATCTTATAATAGCATCAGATACTGCCTTTACAGCCTCATCCTGTCCTATTACCCTCTCATGAAGCTTATCTTCTAATTGTAAAAGTTTATGCTTTTCAGATTCTACAAGCTTTGTAACTGGTATTCCTGTCCACTTTGAAACAATATCAGCAACTTCATTTTCAGTTACTTCTTCTTTCAATAGTGTATTTTCATTTTCATGCTTTGACATCTTTTCTTCATACTTTTTAATTTGTTCTTCTAAAGCTGGAATCTCACCATATTTTACTTCGGCAGCCTTGTTGAAGTCATATTCTCTTTCATATCTTTCAGCTCTGCCCTTTGCATCATCTAGCTTTTCTTTTAGCATCTTTATATCCATTATCTTGCTTTTTTCTGACTCATATCTTGCTGTTAATTCGTCATTTTCTTCCTTCAAATCTGCAAGTTCTGCCTCAAGTTCTTCTAGTCTTGCCTTAGATTTTTCATCATTTTCCTTTAATAAGGCTTCTCTTTCAATTTCCAATGTAAATAACTTTCTTCTTACTATATCCAATCCAGTAGGAAGAGAATCTATTTCACTTCTTATCATTGCTCCAGCTTCGTCTATAAGGTCAATAGCCTTGTCAGGAAGATATCTGTCTGATATATATCTATCTGACAACTTTGCTGCAGCAACTAAAGCATTGTCATGTATTCTAATACCATGATGTATTTCAAATCTCTCCTTCAAACCTCTTAGTATTGATATAGTATCTTCTACAGTAGGTTCTTCTACTATTACTGGCTGGAATCTTCTTTCAAGAGCCTTATCCTTTTCTATATATTTTCTATATTCATCAAATGTTGTTGCGCCAATACAGTTTAACTCACCTCTAGCAAGCATAGGTTTAATTAAGTTTCCTGCGTCCATAGATCCTTCTGTTTTACCTGCACCAACTATATTGTGTATTTCATCTATAAAAAGAATTATCTTTCCATCTGAACTTGATACTTCTTTTAGTACAGCCTTTAATCTTTCTTCAAACTCTCCTCTATACTTAGCTCCTGCAATTAAAGCCCCCATATCAAGAGAGAAAATTATTTTATTTTTCAATCCCTCTGGAACATCGCCCTTGACAATTCTTTGAGCAAGCCCCTCAATTATAGCTGTCTTACCAACACCTGGCTCACCTATAAGAACAGGGTTGTTTTTTGTTCTTCTGGATAGAATTCTAACTGTTCTTCTTATTTCCTCATCTCTTCCTATTACAGGATCTAACTTATTGTCTTGCGCTAACTTAACAAGATTAGTACCATATTTTGCAAGTGCATCATAAGTTCCTTCAGGATCCTGAGTGTCAACTCTTTGATTTCCTCTTACAGATGTAAGTACATTTAAAAATTCTTGTTTAGTCAATCCAAACTGATTAAATATTCTTCCTATATTGCTATCCTTTTCAATATCGAATATAGCAAGCATTACATGTTCAACACTTATATAAGAATCTTTGAAATCCTCTGAAATCTTTTCTGCCTTTAGTAACACTTCATTTATCTTTCTAGTAGCTGTAACTCCCTGTGAACTAGCTCCATCTCCTGTCACTCTAGGAAGTTTTTTCATTTCATTTTCTAAACTATTTTTCAAAGCATCTACGCTTATATTCATCTTATCTATTATATTAGGTATCAAACCGTCCTCTTGATTTACAAGTGCATATAATAGATGTATAACATCCACCTGTTGATTGTGATTCTTTACCGCTTCTGCAAAACCATCATTAAGAGCATTTTGAACTCTTAAAGTCATTTTTTCTACATTCATATATAGCACATCCCTTCTTTATTTATATATTTTTATATTTCACGCTTAGAAATATCTATTTTAAATAAATTTTTTATCAAGCTTACCTATTATTTTTATAAATTATTTTCCTACTTTAAACAATGTTTGTCTTCTGACTAATAAATTTTACTCTGATATAATTATTGATTTTCTTAAATCAAGTATACTATCTAAAAGGTCTTCACCTTTTTTAGGATCAAAACTTAGATTCAATTTGAAAGTCTTTGCAAAATTATAAAAATCGAAATTCTTATTTGATAAAGGTGTCAAGTACAAATCTTCATCTATTACTCTCTTTTCGCCAATCTGTAAATACTTACACTTTCTAATAAACTCATCATTAAAATCCATATAGTAAATTCTATCAATTGGATGGTATGTATAGTTAACAACATTATTTAGTATTTTAACTATATATTGATTAACAAAATCATATATCCTATCATCACTATAAATGGATATCTGATCGTATATGTACTCCCCAAAAAATGGATGTACATTCTTTCTTAACTTAATTACATAGTTTTCAGGAATTGAAAATTCTAATCTCCAATAATCAGAGTTTTCCTTCTCCAAAATTATTAAGTTATCTGTTCTTTTCTGAGGATCAAACTCCTGCATTGAGCAAAGAAAGTTATTTACGTTGAATATATCAATCTGATCCTCGAAAAATGAATCAAACCACTTCATTATCTCTCTGTCAAATCTAAAAGCCATATCAATACCCTCTTTCTCTATTATTTTTATTTTTTATAGCATTGTACTCTTCAACAAGTTTATCTCTTTCATATTTAGAACCCTTATATGAAATCAAGGGATTTATCATATATACACCGTTTCTTTCCTTTATCATAAACTCATTTTTTCTAAGCTCACCAAATAAAACAGACAAACTCGTTTTTGGATAATCCATTATTTCAGATATTTCATCCAAAGTCATCATTATCTTATTATTTCTATCCATGATACTTATCAGCATCATAGGTATCATAGATTTTTTTGAACTCATATCCTTCATTGTCTTCAAGTAGTTTCTGGGAGATATATTTAAAAATCTACTGGTATTTTTTATATAATCGACATTTCTACTTTCAGTGTACTCTGTCTGGTCTATTTTCCTTTTATTCTTACTTATTTCAAACACCCTACCACTCCCTTCAATCTTCAACACTAATATACAACCTTAAAATACAAGTGTCAACAGTCTGACGGCAATAAGTTTAGCGTTTTAATAAACTTTTTTTTACCTTATAGCTAAACTTAATTTTTACGAATGCCTTTATTTATCTTATCTATAAACTTTTTATAAAATTTTTTTTATTTTTTTTTATTTTTCTTTTAAAGTATTCTCTATATCATTTCTTTTATTGATATATCTTTATTAATGGCTTTAACTTAAGAATTTTTTATGTTTTTATGATATAATCAATAAGGTAATATTTATTATGATAGGATGTGAAAAATTTGAGTATAAATAAAAAAGTAATTTCTATTCTTGGTTCTACAGGTTCTATAGGAACTCAGACCCTTGATGTAGTTAGAAAAAATCCAGAAATGTTTAAAATAGAAGGTATTAGTACAAATAAAAATATAGAACTTTTATCTGAACAAATACATGAATTTAAGCCAAGTATAGTAACTATCTTCAACGAAGAAACATACAAAGACTTTCTTAATAAAAAAGAAGATTTTGGCTATGATTTTGAAGTTCATACTGGACTTGACGGTCTAGTAAAAATATCTTCTTCAAAAACAATTGATACCCTAATTACTGCAGTAGTAGGTATGATAGGTCTTGTTCCTACAATACAAGCTATAAAGAATTCTACTACTATTGCTCTTGCAAACAAGGAAACTCTTGTTACTGCTGGGAAAATAGTAATGAGCGAAGCAAAGAAACACAATGCTTCAATAATACCAGTTGATAGTGAACACAGTGCTATATTCCAGTGTTTAAATGGAGAAAATGGCAATAAGATAGACAAAATACTTCTTACTGCTTCAGGTGGTCCTTTTAGAGGTAAGAAAAGAGCTGAATTGGAAAATGTAAGCAAAAATGATGCTCTAAAGCATCCAAACTGGACTATGGGACAAAAAATAACTATTGATTCATCTACTCTTATGAATAAGGGACTTGAAGTAATAGAGGCAAAATGGCTTTTTGATGTTGATGCTGATGATATTATAGTACATGTTCATCCACAAAGTATCATTCATTCTATGGTTCAATTTCAGGACTCTACTGTAATGGCACAACTTGGTTGTCCTGATATGAGAGTCCCAATACAGTATGCTCTTACCTACCCTAAGAGAATAGAATCTTCTTTTGAAAGACTTGATTTATTTGAAATAGCGAGTCTAACTTTTGAAAAAGCAGACATGGAAATCTTCCCTTGTCTAAAACTTGCATATGATTCTTTAAAACATGGTGGTACTGACTGTACTGTACTAAATGCAGCAAATGAGATTCTTGTTCAAATGTTTTTAAATGATGAAATAGGTTTTTATGATATACCTAAGTATATTAAACTTGCAATTGACAAACATCAATTTATAGAAGATCCTAGTCTTGAAGATATTTTAAATACAGACAAATGGACAAGGGATTTTATTAAAAAAACTTTAAAATAATTTCTATTCTTATACAAAAGTTGTTAATTTAGCTTTTTCTAAGATATATAGATTATAATAAAACTTATTACCCCTTGGGGATTTATAAAAAGGAGTGAATATATGAATATAATAGCAGCAATACTGGTGTTTGGTTTCATAGTATTTATACACGAACTTGGACACTTTTACTTTGCAAAACGTGCAGGTGTTACTATACATGAGTTTTCAATCGGTATGGGACCTAAGCTATTCGGTTTTGAAAAAGATGGAATTGTCTACAATGTAAGACTTTTTCCAATAGGAGGATATGTAGCAATGGAAGGGGAAGATGAAGATTCTGATGACCCTAACTCTTTTGAGAAGAAATCTATAAAAGAAAGATTCCTATCTATTGTAGCTGGTCCACTTGCAAACATACTATTATGTATAATTCTTTTTATACCGTTTTTTGCCATACTAGGTACTCCAGGTACTACTTTTGAAAAAGTACTACCTAAATCACCATCAGCAGTTGCAGGAATAAAAGCAGGAGATAAAATTGTTGATATAGATGGAAACAAAATAAATAGCTTTAATGAGTTAACAAAAACAATAGTAGATAGCAATGGTAAAAAGCTCGATATTACTATTGAAAGAAACGGAAAAGAATTAGAAAAAGTAGTTAAACCAGAAAAAATGTCTGGAAAATACATGATAGGTATACAACCTAAATACGAAAGAAACTTGCTTAAGGTAATACCTCATGCAATATATACAACATACGATATTTCAAAGACTATGTTGAACTTTTTATGGCAACTTGTTACTGGACAATTATCAGGAAATGTAATGAACTCGCTTTCAGGACCTGTTGGAGTTATAAAAATGGTTTCTACAGCTGCAAGTACAGGTTTCCTAAATCTAGTATACTTTACAGCCTTAATAAGCTTAAATATCGGTATATTTAACCTTTTACCTATTCCAGCTCTAGATGGTTGGAGAATATTGGTTCTTTTCATCGAATTTTTAAGAGGTGGAAAAAAATTACCTTCTAAAGTTGAAGGTTATATTAATGGAGCTGGTCTATTTGTTTTACTAGCTTTCATGCTTTTTATAACGTATAAGGATATTTTGAGAATATTTTTTTAGCTAAAATTTTTAAATAGCTAGATATTTTTTATAGATGTATGGGTATATCCTATACATCTATAAATTTATGTAAAGATTAATTAAAGTATTTTTATTCAATGCTTTTTAACTGTACAATATATAATAGATAGCATTTTTATAAATGTTTATAATAAATTAAATTAAGAAGATATATTTAAATATATGAAGGAGTAAATTATGAGTTACGAAAGAAGAAAGACAAGAAAGATAAAACTTGGTGATATATTTATAGGTGGAGATGCACCTATTTCAGTACAGTCAATGACTAATACAGATACAAGGGATGCTAAAGCAACTATTGAACAAATTAAAAAATTAGAAGCTGCTGATTGCGATATTGTAAGAATTGCAGTTCCAGACATGACAGCTGCTAAAAATATTTCCACTATAAAAAAATCTATTTCTATACCATTGGTAGCAGATATTCATTTTGATTATAGACTTGCACTTGAAGCTATTGAGCAAGGAGTAGATGGTATTAGAATAAATCCTGGAAATATCGGTAGTGAAGATAGAACTAGACAGGTAGTCGAAGCTTGCAAAAAAAATAATATTCCAATTAGAATTGGTGTAAATGGAGGCTCACTTGAAAAGGAACTTCTTGAAAAATTCTCTGGTCCAACTCCAGAAGCAATGGTAGAGTCTGCAATGAAGCATGTTAGAATACTAGAAAATTTAGGATTTTTTGATATTGTAATTTCATTAAAGAACTCAGATATTAGAAAATCGATAGAAGCCTATAGACTTATGTCAAAAAAGGTAGACTATCCTCTTCATCTAGGTATAACAGAAGCTGGTGGTGTAAAGAAGGGAACTATTAAATCTTCTATCGGTGTTGGTTCACTTCTTGTAGATGGTATCGGTGATACAATCAGAATTTCACTTACAGGTGATCCTACTGAAGAAGTAAAGGTCGGAAAAGAAATACTTAGAAGCATTGGGCTACTTAATGATAAAATCAAAATAGTATCATGCCCTACTTGTGGAAGATGTCAAATAAATCTAATTGAACTTGCTGGTAAAGTAGAAGAAAGAATTGAAAATATAGAAAAAGATATTACAGTAGCCATAATGGGATGTGCTGTTAATGGACCTGGAGAGGCTCGTGAAGCCGATATAGGGATAGCTGGTGGAGATGGTATAGGATTGCTATTTAAAAATGGTGAAATTGTAAGGAGAGTCCCACAAGATAAAATTGTCGATGAGCTAGTAGAAGAAATAAATAAACTTTAACACAAAAAAGCAGAAGTAAATTTACTTCTGCTTTTTTATATTTAAAATTTCTCTCATTTGTATTTTTTAGATATTACTTTATAAAATACACCAAAACTAAATATACATATGGTGATACCAAAAGTACACTATCAAATCTATCCAATACTCCACCATGTCCTGGAATTATTTTGCCGAAATCTTTAATACCGACATATCTTTTTATTGAAGAAGCTATTAGATCTCCCATTTGAGCAACTATACTTCCCACTAATGAAACAAGTATCATAACCATTATCGGTAGTTTAAAAGCGATACCGAATATTACACTGAAAATTACACTAGCAGCTATGCCACCTAGACTTCCTTCTACTGTTTTATTAGGACTGACACTCGGTATTAATTTGTTTTTACCAAACCTTTTACCAACCAAATAAGCAAAAATATCTGTAGCAAATGAAATTATAAATATTAGCCACACAAATATTTTTCCATTATTTATATTGTTTACAGTCATTATAATATAGTTGAAACACATACATATATAAAAAATCCCGCAAAAAGTTAAGCATATATCGATAACATCTGACTTTTGTGCAAGTACAAATAATATAGATATTATAAAAACAAGAAATAGTCCAAAGGAATATGCCTCTGTTGTAAATCCATATAAATTGGCAAAAAATACAAATATTGCATAGGCATAGCCTAAAATTTTTATCGGGTGATAGTCTATATTTTCAAAGGCTGAATAAAATTCGTGTAAGGCTATCAACATCAAAATTGCTCCGCCAACATAAAGAGGAACTCCCCTTACTATTAAAAGTATTAGTAGTGGAAGCATTATCATTGCCGAAATAAATCTTTTTTTCATAATTACCTCCTATTTTACACCACCGAATCTTCTATCACGTTTTTGGTAATAGTATACTGCTTTTTGAAGTTCTTCTTCATCAAAGTCTGGCCAGTGTATGTCTGTATAATAAAATTCAGAATAAGCAACTTCCCAAAGAAGAAAATTACTTAATCTCTGTTCTCCACTTGTTCTTATAACTAGATCTGGATCTATTATATCCTTTGTATCTAAATATTTTGAGAATAAGTCGTCATCAATACTATTTATATCTAATTTTGAACTTTGCACAGCTGCGCATATGTTCTTTACAGCATCAATTATATCTGCTCTTCCACCATAATTAAGTGCTAGAGTAAGAACCAATGACTTATTATCTTTTGTTTTTTCTTTAGACTTTTCAAGTTCTTCAACGCATACTTGAGGTAACTTTGAAATATTACCAATTGTGTTTATCTTTACACCATTTTTGTCAAGTTCTGCAAGTTCTTTTCTAAGATAAGTAACTAAAAGCTTCATTAGAGCAGAAACTTCATCTTTTGGTCTTTTCCAATTTTCAGTTGAAAAGGCATATAGTGTAAGATACTTAATCCCTAGTCTCTGTGCCTCTTCTACTACCTTTCTTATAGTTTCAACTCCCGCTTTATGACCATAAGTTCTAGGCATCATTCTAGATTTCGCCCATCTTCCATTACCGTCCATAATAATTGCTATATGTTTTGGTACTTTCTCAAAATCTATATCGTAGTACATTTTTTCCATGTTAACTATTTCTCCTTACTATAATAATTTTCACAAGTTAAACGAAATATATTTGTTATGTTTATAAGTAAATTATACCATATTAAAAAAAAATAAACAATTCAAGGGAGCTTCATATATTTTTTAATATATTATAATTATATGCAATATAAAAGGCTCTATAATATTTAGTGTTGATGGCAATAAATAATCCATAAACGTCGTAAGACGAAAATGGATAAAATTGCTATCAACACTATTTTTTCAAAAAAAAGATGAACACATACGAAATCCATTGTATAATTTAATCACCACAAAAAAATAAGAAAGGATTAATCATATGTGTTCAAATAATAGTATAACAAAAATTTTAGGAATTAGCGATAAAAATTTAAAAATTATAAGCAGTGACTACAAAAATATAAAAGGTATTAGATATATGGTTATAGATGCTCAAATTACTTATATTCCA
>NZ_FODF01000011.1 GCF_900110295.1 Peptostreptococcus russellii | reverse complement strand
AAAAAATATTTTTTGAAATAGATTTTTTCTATAAAACTACAAATTTATATAAAAAATACTCTTCTGCTAATTTTAACAGAAGAGTATCAAATATTCTATTTTCTTTTTATAAATGATAATTTTTTTGTTATTCCACCTTTAACCATGAATATAACTTCATTAAATTCATCTACTCTAAGCACATACATTATCACACAATACACAATTGCTCCTATCATAACTGCTAATGCTAGTGATATTAGTGCACCTAAAAAACTTTCTCCTATAAAAGCTATTGAAAATCTATAACTAAAGTATGAGCATACTCCCATTATAGCCGCAGAAAAAAGTGCTTTTATACTCACTATTCCTATATTTTTTAGACCAAAATCTCCTGCTTTCTTTTTTAAACTTCTTACAAACAGGAACAATCCTATATATGCAGAAACCGCTGTAGCAAGAGCCAAACCCTTATAACCTAGTGGTTTTATTAATATTAAATTTAAGGCTATATTAAAGAATATGGCTATAATACTATTAGTCATTGGTGTTTTACTATCATGCATTGAATAGAACCCTCTGGTAATAACATCTCTTATTGCAAAAGCAAGTAAACCTACTGTATAAAACATTAATATATTAGCAGTTACTGCTGTATCACTTGTTGTAAAACTTCTTCTTTGGAATAAAACTCTAACTATTGGACTAGAAAGAACACAAGCTCCAATTACAATAGGCACAAGTGCTACTATTACTATATTTATTGTCTTTCTCAATGAATTATTAAATTCATCCATTTTTTCAAAGGCTGTATATTTTGCAAGCATTGGATATACTACTGCTAAAATAGAAGTTATAAATAAAGCCTGAACAAATTCATAAAGCTTTGTAGCATAACCAAACGAAGATACCACGTTGAATCCAAGAGTTGTTGCCAAACTCTTATCTATCGTTGAGTTTATCTGAGATGCACCGACTCCTATAAGAACTGGCAATATTAAATTTACCATTTCTTTTATAGCATCATCCTTTATATTAAATTTTGGTCTATATCTTAATCCCTGCCTTCTTGCTTCAAAAACCATAAATAATGTCTTTGATAATATCGCAAAAAATGTACCTATTACAAGTACAAATATAGTTGTATTTTTACTTATTAGTATAGAGGCTATAATTATAATATTATATGGAACACCCACAAGACCAGGAATAACAAACTTTCCTTTTACCTGTAAAAAAGAAGTCAGTATATTTGCAACTCCAACAAATATTATTGTAGGAAGAAGTATTCTTGTAAAGTTAACTGCCAATTTCAAGGCTTCACCTTCATAACCTATTGCAAATATTTTTACTAAAGGCTTTGCAAATACTATTCCCAACAATGAAAGTAAAAGACATATTATAATTACAATATTTATTATAGAATTTGTAAATTCTATAGCTCCATCTTTTCCTCTTTCCTTTTCAACTCTATTAAAAACCGGTATATAACTTGTTGCTAATGCAGTTCCGACTATAGCAAATATTACAATAGGTATATTGTTTGCAATATCGTATACCGCCTTATACATACTAGTACCATAGCTTGCAGCCATAACAGTTTCTCTAATAAGACCAATTATCTTTGAAAATATTGTTACTAGCATCAAAACAAGCGTAGTTTTTGCAGTTTTTGACATTTTTCTCTCCTATCTATAATTCTAAATCAATAATATGGGGTACTCTTTCTTCCTCGGGTGGAAAACTCATATAGTCCCCATAATACTTCTTCAAGTATGTATCATAGTCACTAGGACCATAGAATTTGTAACCTTCAAAATCATATTCCTTTAGAGGAAACACAACTTCATTTCTATGTCGCCATCTATTGTCCATAAAAGGTGTGTCTACTCCATATACGATACTATCTGTTAATTTTTTTTCCTTAGCTCTTTTACAGTAATCAATCCATATATTTTCAACTTTAATATTCTGTAAAAATAGCTTAATGTGATCCCTAAATTTACTAGGTCTTGTCTTTCTAAAATAACTTATTCTATTAAGTGCTTTGCACCATTTTTTATTGAGCATTTTTTCATTTACTGAATCACATGGAAATATATCCACAAATGTTCCCATGCATTTCTCACCTGATGCTCTTTCATACCCTTTAAAATGTCCCAAATAATATATCTTGGCAAAGGATGGCTGTATATTGACCTCTTTTTGACATCTGTTTACTGTATACTTACTATCATAAAAAAGCCCTTCAGGAAGATTTGTACCTGCTATTTTTTCAAACTTCTCATAATCTTCTCTTTTCATACAAATATCACAATCGTCATCCCAAGGTATAAATCCTCCATGCCTTACTGAACCCAGAAGAGTTCCAGAATCTATCCAGTATTCTATATTGTTTGCTCTACACATTTCATCAATTACCTTCATTATTTCCAAAATGACTAGTTGAAGTTTTCTAAGGTCCGTTTCTTCGGAATCTATTATATTTTCAACATTATCTTTAAACATATTTGCCTCCTGTTTATATCGACTGTCAGTAGGCAGATCGATTAATTTTTTACTAAAAATTTTCCACTCCTATACATTATATTATTAACTTCTCTTTCACTCAATAAAAATTTTAAAACTTTTAATTTTTTATTTTTGTATAAGCAACTAAAGAGCTGCGCAATTATTCTTTGCAACAGCTCCATTTTTAGCAAAAAAACTAGCCATAACGGCTAGTAAGACCTTTTTCGTAACAGCTCAATTCGACTATATCGAAATCCTAATTAAATAATACATTAAAAGTAGGATTTTTACAATATCCGATTCATTCTACGATTTATAAATATCATTTTTTTACTATTTTATTAAGTTAAATTGGAATTTCTTTGACAAGTCCATTACTTTTTTCATGAACTCTATAACATATTGTTCATACTCTTTGTTGTCAAGATCTTCTAAACATTTATTTATAACTTCTCTTTCTCTTGCCTGATGAAAAATCTCCATATCGTTTTCTTTTTTATATTCAGCAACAAGACGTGCCATATCCATTCTTTTTTCAAATAGAGCTATAAGTTCTCTATCTATTGAATCAATTTCCTCTCTGTAATTTGCTATTACCTTCATTTTTTTCTCCTAATCAACCCTAAACAAAATTTCTATTATGCAGTCAATAAGGCTGCTCATTAATTAAAACCATACTTTTATCAAAAAAATTAAATATTTTGATTATATTTATAATAACACATCTATATATACCGTCAAGCTAAAATTTACGTTTTATTAAATTTTTTATTAATATATTATATGCTTTTCTATGACATACCTATATAATCAATAAAATATTATTTATTTTTCATAATTTTCCATTATATTTTAAACTTTAAAATTATTTTTACTTATTATATATTTTTTCAGTAGTTTTTAAGATTCACTTCAATCTATATTTTATATCCTACTTCCATATATTAAATCAAGTATAGCTATTGCCATTACAGATTCTAAGACTACCATAACCCTTGGTACTATTATTGGGTCATGTCTTCCTGTTAACTCTAGTTGAGTATTTTCCTTAGTTCGAATATTTATAGTATCTTGTTTTTTTGCTATTGAAGATGTCGGCTTTATTGCCGCGCTAAATATTACGGGCATTCCATTAGTAATACCACCATTAATTCCTCCATTATGGTTTGTCTTTGTTTTTACATTTTTATTGTCATCAAAGTAGAACTCATCATTTGCTTCTGAGCCCTTCATCTTTGACATATCAAACCCTAAACCGAATTCTATGCCTTTGACAGCAGGCACTGAAAATACAATAGAAGATATGACAGATTCTACAGAATCAAAAAATGGATCTCCTATGCCTGCCTCTATTCCAATTGCAGCACATTCTACTACACCACCTAGAGAATCCCCTTCTTCTTTTGTTTTCAAAATCAGTTCTCTTATTTCATCCTCTTTATTTGAATTTAAAAGGGCAAGTTTCTTTTTCTTTAATTTATCAAACTCTTCTTTTGATAAAGTTCCTTCCGAAAATCTATCATCTTTTATATTTCCTACGCTTAAAATATGCGAGGCAATATAAATTCCATTTTCTTGTAAAATCTGCTTGGCAATAGCTCCAGCAAATACAAGTGGCGCTGTTATACGCCCTGAAAAATGTCCACCACCTCTATAGTCATTATAAGCATTATATTTTATTTTAGAAGTATAATCAGCATGTCCCGGTCTCATTATATCCTTTAATTGGGAATAATCTTTTGACCTATGATCCTTGTTCTTTATAATCGCAGTAAGTGGAGCTCCTGTAGTATAACCATTAAATAATCCACTTATTATCTCTGGAAAATCTTCTTCTGTTCTAGATGTTGAAATATTGCTCTTTCCTGGAGCACGTCTTCCCATTTCTTCTAAAATATTTTCAAAATCTATCTTTACTCCTGGAGTAATACCATCTATTACTATTCCAATATGACTTCCATGAGACTCTCCAAATATACTTACTTTAAAATTTTTCCCCCATGTAGCACTCATATTTACCACCTAACTTTCTATAATCTTCCCAAAAATTGGGATATGACTTCGATACTACTTCAGCATTTTGCAAAACTATTTCTTCTTCACATACAGTTGCTGCAATTGCCAACATCATAGCAATTCTATGATCCTTATAGCTATCTACTTTAACTTTTCCTTTAAAACTTTTCACACCCTGTATAATTAAAAAATCCTCGCCCATTTCAATACTAGCTCCTAGCTTACTAAGTTCAGTATAAACAGCTTTTAATCTATCTGATTCCTTGATCTTTAATCTTGAAATATCACTAATTTCTGTTTTCCCTTCACTTAAAGATGCTAATAGAGAAATTATCGGTACTATATCCGGAATCTGACTTCCATTAAAGTTATATGCTTTCTTTTTGCTTTCAATAATTTTTAAACTTTTCCCATCTTTTCCAAACTCTAGCTTTGCACCAAAACTCTCTAGAATTTCTAATATCTTTTTATCACCTTGTAGAGAATTTTTCTCTATGTCCAGAATTTCTACTTTATTTCCCAAGGCATCAGCTACTGCAAAAAAAGCCAGCTGAGAATAATCTCCTTCTATATATAAATCTCTAGACTTATAACTTTGATTTCCACTTATATAAAATGACTTATAATTATTATTTTCTATTGTAATACCAAACTTATTCAAACAATCTATCGTAAGGTCAACATAAGACTTAGATTCCATTTTACCAGATATTACTATTTCACTGTCATGATTAAGTAGTGGAAGCATAAACATCATTCCTGATATAAATTGGGAGCTAATATCCCCTCTCATATTAAAAATGCTAGATTCAAAGCTTTTCTTTACAAAAATTTCTAAGACACTTCCCTCTCTCTTATATTCAACATCCTCTTTATCAAATATTTCATAATATGGTGTCATAGGTCTATCTAAAAGCCTACCTTTGGTATGTATGCTATACTTACCCTTAAATAGGGTAAGTATAGGCAGTAAAAACCTTATTGTAGAACCAGATTCACAGCAATCTATTTTTATATTTTCACTATTTACCTTTGAAGAAGATTTCCCATATACAATTAACTTCTTTCCATCTCTCTCAAAACTTGCTCCTAAGGATTTCATTGCATTAATACTAGCATTTATATCATCTGAATATGCTATATTATCTAGTTCACTCCTTCCATCTGCAAGTGATGCACATATAATAGCCCTATGAGCAATACTCTTAGACGGTGGTATTTTAATGCTTCCCTCTAATTTAGATGGAAATATTTTTAGATCCATAAACTTCCTCCTAATACTTAAACTTTTTAAATACTTTCTTTTTTATTAGAAAAGATACTTTTTAAAATTTTTCTTTAAACATTATACTCTTGTCTATAATTATAAATCTTTATTACTATTTCAAAACTGACTTTATTATTTCATTTCTTATTTTTTCATAATCATTTATATTTTTATATTCTTCAAGAAGAACATTGTTATCAACTCTGTCTATATTTCCACTTATAGACAACCTCTCTTTAAGTTCTTTTTGAACATCTACACCTTCTTTTTCAAGTTTTCTAAAAATATTAAAATCTTGAATACTATAAAGCATATTTTTCTCTCTCAAACTATGCAGTGGTTCTCCATTTTTTCCTGGATATATAAAGAACATATCACCAGCAGCCCATTTTTCAGGCTTATACCTAATATCTTTATACACATCTTCCACATATATTCCATACGCCCATCTAAGCATACCTTTAAAATTCCAAATATATGTATAAGGGCCTATATATCTAGACTCAATAAGTGGACTCTTAATAAAAACATTAAAATTTTCAGGGAAACAGCATGAATACCATGTCATTTTGTGCGCATTTTCTCCCAACTTGCCTATGACTTTTCCATTCTCACTTGAATCTGCTAATAAAAGTGTATTCATTGAAAAACTATCCATATCCCCCTTATACTCCCTAAAAAATGAATTACTATGAAGTGCATACTTAAAGTTTATTTTTCTTCCACTTGCCTCTTCTATAAACTCTGAGAATACTTTAAATAAATCATTTGCTCCAGGCTCGTCTCCTATTACCTTGGTTATTTCTAAAAGCCCTCTTTTATCCAAGTGATCAAATATAGCCCTAATATATTTTTTCAGTTCATTTTTATTTCTTATAAAATCATAAATACCCATATCTTCATCGTATACTTTTACTCTTATAGGATCTCTATACTCCTCAATAGGAGAGCCAAAATCTAGACCATGCCAATTTCCTATAATCCCAAAAATATTTATTTCATCTTTTATACCGTACTTCATACAAAGGTCTATATATCTATCCATATTTCTAAAATCATATATAAAATTTCCAGCTTTTTTCCTAACAGACACAATATTATATTCATATAATCTAGAAGGATTTTTATTTATTCCAAAACACTTCTGACCTGCCCATGGAAAATCCGAAACAATAAGGTCTATTACTTTCTGACCTAATTTTGCCATTTCCTTAATATATTTTTCTATAATATCGAAATGCTGATCTGAAAAATAATCCACTCTATATACCCTTGCCCATGAAGAAGGATGCTGCCATAAATCCAAATAAAAAGATTTTTCAATATTCATATCTAACTTATAATCGATTACCCTTACTGTAATCGTTCTTTTTTCTTCAAGTCTCTCTGCCTCGTATCCATTGGCAGAAAATAATTTAATTACTATTTTAAAAGAATCTTCCTTAAAATCTTCTGGTATTTTCCCTTCTATAAATATAGGAACCTCCCCTTTTGGATATTCCCCTGATTTTTCATTTAGTATAATGTCTGCTTTTTCTATGTCATCATCATCTTTTACATAGGCTATCAAATGAGAAGTTATATCTAGCTCAGATTCAACTTTTAATCTATATCTTCTATCTAATCCCCACCATGGAAGGTCGTACTCATTTTCAAGATTTATAAAGCATTGACTATCTGATTTAAACACTGCAAAAAAACCAAACTCCTCATTTCTTACAACTTCTATATTATTTATTTCTGTACTATTGTTATATTTAAGAAGTTTTTCAAGAGTTTTACTACTTTCATTTCCTCTAAAAAAATTATGTGTACTATTATATAGCTTCATCTAATACCTCTTTTCTAAAAATAATTCAAATTAATTTATTAATTATATTCTTTCTTCTGTTTCTCTATCAAAAACATGAAGTCCCTTTTCATTAATTTTTAAATTACATCTATCGGATATTGAAATTCTATTATCAACTCCACATCTTACTATAACTTCTTTAATTTCACTAAATTTTTCTGATGATAAATATATCAACTTTTCACTTCCAAGATTTTCAACTAATTCAACTTGAAAGTCACTTCCAGAAACAATTGAAATATCTTCTGGTCTTATTCCAACTATTATATCCTTATTCATTGCTTTTTCATATTTAAAAGTGTTGTTTACTATATTTATATTCCCCTTATTAGCCTTCGCATTTATAAAGTTCATTTGAGGAGCACCTATAAAGCCAGCAACAAAAATATTTGAAGGCTTATTATAAAGTTCTTCTGGTGTCCCCTTCTGTTGAATTAATCCATCTTTCATAAGAACTATTGTAGTTGCCATTGTCATTGCTTCAACTTGATCATGAGTTACATATATTGTAGTAGTTTTAAGACTTCTATAGAGTTTCATTATTTCGGCTCTAGTCTGTACTCTAAGTTTTGAATCAAGATTTGAAAGTGGCTCATCCATTAAAAATACTTTAGGTTTTCTTATCATTGCTCTGGCTAAAGCAACTCTCTGCATTTGACCACCTGAAAGTTGTCTAGGCTTTCTATCAAGTAGATCTTCTATATCAAGAACTGATGCTACTTCTTTTACACTTTTTTCAACTATGTCTTTAGGTGTTTTCTTTAAAATAAGGCTTATGGCAATATTTTTATAAACAGTCATATGAGGATAAAGTGCATAATTTTGGAAAACCATAGCAATATTTCTATCTTTGGCTTCTACATCATTTATTTTTTTATCATCAATATATATTTCACCTGAATCAATATCTTCCAATCCTGCAAGTATTCTTAAAAGTGTAGATTTTCCACAGCCGGAAGGACCAAGCATTACAACGAACTCTCCATCTTTTATTTCAAGATTGAAATTATCTATAACATTTTTCTTTTTATCATACGATTTAATAATATTTTTAAAAATAATTCCCTTCATTTTTTATCTCCTATAATTTTTTCATAAACTCATTATATATCATTAATATATCTATTTCCACATTAATAAAACTTCCTTTCACTATATGATACCATATATTATTTTTTACAATATATATAACTTTTTTATTTACTATTATTACTACTTTTTTATGCTTTAGGTATTTTATATTATAATACTCTAATATGATGTTATAGTTTTATTCTATATTCACATATCAAAATATACTAAAAAGCTATACTATATGTGAAAGATTATACATTATGATATAATTTGTGTTAGATAACAAAATTAATTAAATTTTTATTATTTTAAAAAGGAGTGCTAACATGAAATTTAAAAAAATATCGGCAATTGCATTAGCTGCAGTTATGACTATGGGGCTTCTATCAGGATGTGGAAACAAGGAAGAAGCGGAGTCGGGAGAGTCAACAAAATCTGACGGTAAAGAAATCACTTTAATGATTCCTGACTGGGGAGCACCAAGCGAAGAAATGCTTGAAGAGTTTAAAGATGAAACAGGTATAAAGGTAAATCTTCAAAAAACTGGTTGGGATGATATTAAGAAAAAAGTCTCAGTAGCGTCAACAGGAAAAAATGCTCCTGCAGATGTTTTTGAAGTAGATTGGTCTTGGGTTGGAGAATTCGAAAGTGCAGGTTGGCTTGAAAAACTAGATGTTCCTGAAGAGGTTCAAAAAGATATGCCTTCTTTAGCATACTTCAAGGTTAATGACGGAATATATGCTGTACCTTATTCTAATGATATGAGACTTGCTTATATGAATCAAGAAATGATGAAAAAAGCTGGATTAACTGAAAATCCAAAGAATTGGACAGAGCTTGAAAATTCATTTGCAAAAATGAAAGATGCAAAATCTGTTGAGTATCCACTGTTATTCCCTTTAACAGCTGAAGAAAAAACAACTACTTCTTTCATGACTTTAGCTTATACTAGAAATGGAATTGTATTTAATGATGATGGAACTTTAAATAAAGAAAGTACCCTAGATGCTCTTAAACTTATAGAAACTATGCTAAAGAAGGGTTATCTTGACCCTAACAGCGTTTCTACACCAGGTATGGATGTATTCAAGGGAATACAAAATGGTAACGGGGCATTCCTTGAAGGTCCTACTTCTTATGTAACAAGTGTAAATGACGAAAAAGAATCAAAAGTTGTTGGTCAGGTAAAAGCTATACCTTTCCCTGGTAAAGATGGAATTGCAACAAAGTCTATATCATTTACAGAAGCTGTAGGTATTTCACCATTCTCTAAAAATAAAGAAGCTGCAAAGAAATTTGTTGAATGGTTCTACAAGCCTGAAACTCAGGTTAAATTAAATAAGGCTGTATATATAATGCCAACTAGAACAAGCGTACTTGAAAAAATGATTAAGGATAAAGAAATTGATGCACCTGAATTTGTTATTGAACAATCTAAGAAGGTTGAATCACCATTCCCTAATGGTGTTCCTAAATACTACACTAAGATGAGTACAGAAATGTTCAATATTATAAATCAATTAGGACAGGGTAAACTAACTGCTGAAGAAGCAACAGATCAAATGGTTCAAAAGGTTGATCAGATTGTAAAAGACAATAGTAAATAAATAACTAAATATAAACTCAAAGGCTGGCTATAGGCCAGCCTTATTTTTAATAAAATACATATAAACAAACACTAAATTCAGTTTAATAATTATACATATAATTTTTTAAAAAAGGGGGTCATCTATTTGAAAGTAAATAAAAAAATAGCAGCATTTATTTTATTATTGCCTTGCTCTATAATATTTATATTTACCGTATTTTTACCTATATTTACAACTTTCGGATACAGCCTAAAACATTTTAACCTTACTGAACCGGATCAAGAAAAATTTATTGGCTTTGAAAATTATAAAACAGTTCTTTTGAGCAAAGACTTTCACAGTGCTCTTCTTAATAGTGCTATTATACTTCTTTATGTACTTGTAATTGGTCTTGTAATCAGTATGATAATAGCAATGGTTTTAAATAAAAAAACAAAACTTAACTCAATACTTACTGCAATTGTAATTGTACCTTGGGCACTACCACCAATTGTAAATGGTATAATGTGGAAGTTTATATTTTTTCCAGGATATGGCTTGTTAAACAAGCTTCTAATAAAGTTTCATCTAATTAATGAGCCTATTTCATGGATTAATAATAGATGGATGTTTTTATTTGTAATTTCAATAGTAATAATATGGAGAGTTGTTCCATTTTCAGCTATTGTAATACTTGCAAATTTACAAAATATACCTGATGAGTACTATGATTCTATATACCTAGAAGGTAGTAACAAGTGGCAAGCTTTTAAAGAAATAACGCTACCTCTTTTAATACCTTCACTTGGAGTAGTTCTCATAAATTTAACCACAACTGCTGTAAATGTTTTTGATGAAGTAATAGCTATCTCAGGCTATCAATTTGAAAATCAAACTCTTTTAGTATATAACTATTCAAATACATTTAATTTTCTTGATTTTGGAATTGGAAGTGCTATTTCATATATTATAATGATTCTTACTGGAATATTTGGATACCTTTATGTAAAAAATATGACAGTTGAAAAAGTATACTAGGAGGTGAAACACTTGAAAAGTAAAAATGGATTAATTTACTATCTTACAGTTATTCTTATTATAATTTTTTCATTGGGACCTATAGTTTGGTGTTTCATACTTAGTATTACACCTGAGGGTGACCTGTTAAAACAGGGAACAAATCTTATTCCTAATACAATTATATGGGATAACTATAAACAAATTTTTGATTTAAGCTCACAAGAGCATCAAACAACTTTTATTGGACTTTCAAATAGTATCAAAATTGCCGCGATAACACTTGCTATAGGAGTTCCAATTACAGTTATTACTGGATATGCTTTATCTATATATGACTTTAGAGGAAAAAACATTTTTGTTAATCTTCTTCTTTTGACAATTGTAATACCTGTTTTTACAACAATAATACCAGTCTATAATATATTTCGAAATATGAATCTTTTAGATAGTATGTTTTGGACTTCGGTTATATATGTTTCATCTGCCCTACCATTAAATACCTGGATTATGATGAACTATTTTAAACAAATGCCAAAGGAATTATGGCAAGCCGCTGCAATGGATGGATTCAATAGAAGACAAATATTTTTTAAAATAATATTACCTCTTTCAATTCCTACAATACTTACAACTAGCCTTATTATTTTCTTAATGGCATGGAAGCAATATATAATACCAATTATACTTCTTTCATCATACGAAAATAGAACTATGACAATGGTTATGTCTGAATTTATGACTAGAGATATGATAAAATATGGAATGATATCGGCTTGTGGAATAATTGCTATTATTCCTCCTGCAATTGCTGCAATGGTTTTCAGAAAATTTATTATTTCTAATTTAACTTCGGGGACTATAAAATAGAAATTAAAAAAACCTAGTTGTAAATATTATAAAATACAACTAGGTTTTCTAATTTCTAGCTTAAATATTACTCTATCTTATAAAAATTGAATTTTATTATTCAAAAAAATCTATTCCAGTATCAACTATTATACCTTTGCCAATTTCTTCAACTAATACAATTTTAAACTTATCTCCAAATCTCTTTTTATCATTTTTTATATACTTTATAAGTTCTTTATTTTCAACTTCTTCCTTGTTGCTTAGTCCAAATCTAGCTAGTATATTTTTTATATCTTTTACAATAGATTCATCTATCATACCTTTTTCAGCTGCTAATTCTGATATTCTAACCATACCTATTGCCACAGCTTCTCCATGCAGGTATTTTCTAAACTTATAGTGAGTTTCTATTGCGTGACCCAAAGTATGTCCAAAATTCAGAAGCATTCTTTGCCCTTTATCAAAGGGATCTTCCTCTACTAACTCTTTTTTTATACTACAACATCTATATATTATCTCGTTAAGTCTTTCAAATAACTGACTTCTACTTTCTATGGACATCAAAATATTATAGAGCTCTTTGTCTTTTATAAGAGCATACTTTATAACTTCTGCCATCCCACTTGTTAAATCCCTTGTATTCAGAGTCTCCAAGACAAAACTGTCTATTAGCACTAAAGATGGGTTATAAAAACTTCCTACTAGATTTTTACCTTGTGAAATATCTATAGCTGTTTTACCACCTATACTACTATCTACTTGAGCTAAAAGTGTTGTTGGAATTTGTATATACTCTATTCCTCTTAAATATGTTGAAGCAGCAAATCCAGCCAAGTCTCCAACTACCCCTCCACCAAGAGCTACTATCATATCAGACCTTGTAATTCCTAAATCTGACATTTCTGAATAAATACCAGCTAAAGTAAGTATATTTTTGGAGTTTTCACCAGGAGATATAACGTATTTTGCCAATTCAAATCCACTTTCTTCAAGACTCTTTTTTACAGTCTCACTATAAAGACTATCCACTGTTTCATCTGTTATTATAAACATTTTTTTTACCGACATAGCTTTTTCTTTTAACATCTTTGAAATATAGTCTCCTACAGATGAAAGTATTCCACCTTCTATTACTATGTCGTATTCTGAAAGCTTCGACTTTATATTTAGTATCATTCTTCTTCCACCTTTGCTATTTTTTCTTAAAACACTAGAAAATAACTTATTTCTAGACTTTTATTTTTTATTATTTTTATAATTATAATGAATTTAAACCTATATGTTATTTATTAGACTAAGTTAAACAATATTAACGTTTTTTAATTAGCTCAAGATTCGTAAAATATGTATACTAGTTGAATTTTATTCAATTCTATTAAATTTAGTTTAAAACCTTAATTATTATTTGTCAACAATATTTACTGAATTATTTTAACAATTCCGATTATTGTACTCCAATTCAATAAGTTCTTTTTTTAGAGATAGCCCTGCTGCATAGCCTCTTAACTTCCTATCTGAAGCTATCACTCTATGACATGGTATCACTATAAGTATTGGATTTTTATTATTTGCCATACCTACAGCTCTTGCAGCTTTTGGATTTCCTATTTTTTCTGCAATATAACCATATGAAACGCAAGTTCCATAGTCTATCTTCAAAAGTTCATTCCATACTTTAGTTTGAAATTCACTTCCTTGAGGCTTTATTTTCAGATCAAAACTCTTGCGTTTACCATTTAAATACTCTTCTAGTTGCTTTCTGGCTATTTTTATTATCGCAGTTTCCTTTATATTTCCTTCTATCTTTTTTAAATTTCTAAAAAATATATCCGTTATTGAACCATCTTCTTCTGCGATTCCTATCTCACCTATTGAAAGTGAATAAAAATATTTATTTTTCATATTTACCTCGTCTATAAAAATATTCTATATGCTATTTATAATACCCATATAATATTAAAAATTCCTCTTTTTAACTGCCTTTTTATTATAACATATATAAGTTTTTATGAACATACGTTCTTTTATTTTTCTAAAAAAGCTTCCAAAATTTGGAAGCTCTTTTTTATATTTGATTCTAATCTAACTTGATTTTTATTATTTATTAGTTTATTTATATTATCTTTATAAATCTACTTACTATTGCAAATATCAAAAATGCAAAAACTATAAAGTCTGCTACATAATCTGCCTTTTCCAACTTACTTTGCTTCATTTTTGTTCTGTTATCTCCACCTCTATAACATCTAGCTTCCATAGCCATTGCCAATTCATCTGCTCTTCTAAAAGCACTTACAAATAGTGGTATCAATAGTGGAACCATATTTTTAGCTCTACTTATTATATTTGAGCTTTCAAAGTCCGCACCTCTAGACATCTGTGCCTTCATAATCTTGTCTGTTTCATCAAGAAGGGTAGGTATAAATCTCAATGCAATTGTCATCATCATTGCAAGTTCGTGTGCAGGAAATCCTATCTTCTTAAGTGGTGAGCATGCACTTTCTATGCCGTCAGTAAGCTCTATAGGCGATGTAGTCAATGTTAGTATAGATGTTCCTAATACAAGAAGTACAAGCCTTATAGCCATGAAAAAGGCTGTTCTAATACCTTGTTCACATATCTTTAAAAATCCAAACTGCCATAAAACATCTCCGCCTTTTATAAAGAATATATTAATTACAAAAGTAAATAGTATAATCCATCTAAGAGGCTTTACTCCCTTTAAAACATATTTTACTGGAATATTTGATGCCTTGGTAATAAGTAAAAGGGCAAGCACTATTACAGCATATGGCCAGAATTGATTGACCAAAAATATTGAAACCATAAAAATAAGAGTTGCTAAAAGCTTTGTTCTAGCATCTAGGGAATGTATTACAGATTTTGTTGGATAAAACTGTCCAAGGGTAATATCTTTAAGCATCGTGCTTCACCCCCTCTTGAGTTTTTTCTCTTTCTATAAAATCTTTTTCTTTTATACATCTTACAATCTCATTCTTTATTTCAGAAATATTTATTACATCCGTTCTTACATTGTAACCTGCTTCTTTTCTAAGCTTTAGAGCAAGTTCTAGAACCTGTGGAATATCAAGACCTATGCCCTTTAATTTCTCTGCATTGTCTTTAAATATTTCTCTAGGAGAGCCCATCATCTCAAGCCTTCCCTTGTTCATTACCATAAGGGTATTGACAAGCTTAGCCATATCATCCATGCTATGTGAAGAAAGAATTACAGTCATATCTCCATTTGCATGAAGTGATTTAATAAGATTAAATATCTCATCTCTACCGCCTGGATCAAGACCTGCTGTAGGTTCATCTAGAATCAGTAACTCTGGATGCATAGCAATTACACCTGCTATTGCCACCCTTCTTTTTTGACCGCCAGAAAGATCAAAAGGCGACTTTTCTGCAAATTCTTCATAACTAAGACCTACATCTTTCATTGCCTCTCTTACTCTTTCATCTATTTCCTCTTGGCTAAGACCTAAATTGGATGGTCCAAAAGCAATGTCCTTGGCAACTGTTTCTTCAAATAACTGATACTCAGGATATTGAAATACTATCCCTACTCTTTTTCTTATTTCCGTTAAATTTTGTTCCTTATCAGTAATATCAAAATCATTAATATAAATTTTTCCTGAATGAGGTTTCATAATACCATTTAAATGTTGTATTAATGTTGATTTTCCAGAACCTGTATGTCCTATAAGACCTACAAAATCTCCATCTTTCACTTCAAATGTAATATTATCCAAAGCCTTCTGTGCAAATGGTAAACCTTCATTATATATATATGTTAAGTTCTCTACCTTAATTGACATAGCTCACCCACCATTTCATCCACAGTTAAAATATCCTGTTTTATATTTATTCCTTCTTCAGCAAGAAGATGAGATAGTTCTGTCATATATGGAACGTCAAGACCTATTCTCTTAAGTTCACCTACATGATTAAACACTTCTCTTGGAGTTCCTTCAAATACCTTTCTTCCCTTTTCCATTACAACTACTCTATCCGCTTCAACAGCTTCCTCCATAAAGTGAGTAATGTGAAGAACGGTAATATTGTATTCTTTGTTTAATCTCTTGATTGTATTCATAACTTCAGCTCTTCCTGAAGGGTCTAACATAGCAGTTGCCTCATCAAAAATAATACAATCTGGTCTCATAGCAATAATACCTGCTATTGCTACTCTTTGCTTTTGACCTCCTGATAAAAGATGGGGCTGTCTGTCTCTCATTTCATACATATCTACACTTTTAAGTGCAGCATCTACCCTCTTTCTTATTTCTGAAGGCTCTATTCCAAGATTTTCACAACCAAAAGCTACATCTTCTTCAACAATAGTAGCTACAATCTGGTTATCTGGATTCTGAAAAACCATTCCAGCACTTTGCCTTATATCCCATAATTTTTCCTCGTCTTTAGTATTCATTCCATTTACTAATATATCCCCACTTGTGGGAATAAGTATAGCATTTAAATTCTTTGATAAAGTAGACTTTCCTGAACCATTATGACCTATTACTGCTACAAATTCACCCTTTTTAATATTTAGGTTGAAATTATCAACAGCACGATAAGTTGAATCTTCAGTCACATATTCAAAGACCAAGTCCCTCACTTTAATAATATCTTCCATTAGTTTAATTTCTTCCTCCGCTTTTAATAATCTACATACACAAAATCTATATTATCCGCTAATAGCACTAAAAATTTAGGCATCTTTTACGGCTAATATAGATACATTCTTAATTCGAATACCCTTAATGATAATATCTATAACCCTCTTAAAAATTTTAATACTATCTATTATGTATTCTACACATTTCGAAAATAAACAATGTATATGATATGGCAAGAGCCATGCCCTTATTATACCACATCTAACATAGATATATTAACAAAATTACACTGAAAGATTTTAAAAAACGCAGCTACAAAAGTAACTGCGTTTTTCTTACAACTTTATATTATATTTAATCTGTTTAGGCTTGGGATTAAGTATACAATCTTAATCCGACACTTATATTTTAGTATGATTTATAATACTTTTCAAGAGCAAATATATAAACTGTATAAAAGATGTACACTTTATTATATTTATATAATTTTCAATTGCTTTTCTTGTTACATTATCAATACTATTGTATAATCATCTTATAAAAGAATTTTATTTTCTATAAAATACTGTTTTAAAATATTGATAAAGTGATTAGGAGAAAAAAATGTATAAGATTATTAGATTAACATATGATGAGGTTGTCATTGGACTTCCAAATGGCAACATTGAAAAATATCCTAGAAGCGCTATTAATTATCCAAATCCTAAGGTTAATGATTATGTGGAAATTTTTAAAGATGATACAGAAGTTATTATTAGTAAAAGATCCTCTAGTATCGGTGAAACTGTAATTAACGAATTCAATAACTTTGGTAGTAATGGTTCTAACTACAATAGCTATTATGGTAAAGAGGTAAATAAACTTGCCTATGTTCTTCTTGCGTTTTTTGTTGGTTCTTTTGGAATCCATAAATTCTATGCTGGAAAAACAGGTATGGGTATAGTTTATCTACTATTTTGTTGGACAGGAATCCCTGGTATTATAGGTGTTATTGAAGCTATAATGGCACTTGTAAAACCTGCAGATCCCTGTGGAAATATTATCCCATAATATATTATAGACATATTAAAATGTTGATGGCATAGATTTATTTAATCATTTTTAAAATGATATTCAAACCTGCCATCAACATTTTTTATTGTATTCACTTTTAAATCTGTTTTTATTATTTTTTATTGTATCTTAATCTAAAAATTCATCCTCTAATACGCTGTAAAGACCATTAGTTGTAATTCTTATCTCTGGTATTACAGGTAGAGCTATAAATGACAGGGTTATAAAAGGATCAATATTCTTATTTACTCCCATACTATAAGCCTTGTTTTTCATTTTCTCTAGCTTTTCTTTTATTATCTCACTTCTCTGATCAAACATTAACCCCATAATCGATAGCGATAGGCTTTCAAACACTTTTCCCTTGTAAACAAGCACTATCCCACCATGTATTTCTTTTAATGCTTCTATAGACTTCATAATGTCATCATCATTATCTCCTATTGCTACTACATTATGAGAATCATGAGATACACTTATTGCTATTGAACCATTTTCTATTCCAAAGTTAAAGCAACTAGAGCTATGATACTTTCTTTTATTATGATGTCTTTCTATTACTACTACCTTATTTTCTACTCCTATACCATCAGCTTTATTTATCTTTTTTGTAAGAAGCTGCCCATCTACCAAAGCTATTGCTGTTTTCTTGCTTTTTAGCTTCAACATATCTTTTGTAAACCAATCAATATGTACTGTATCTCTTAAAGATTCTGCTAGTTCATTTTCTCTTTCAGTATAGGACTCAACTTTCTTTCCATTATAGTAAACATCTTTAATATCTACTTTTTCCAAATCATTTAAAAGAACTATATTGGCTTTTTTGCCTACTGCTATCATTCCAATATCATTTAATCCATAGCAGACAGAAGGATTGTAACTTGCAATTTTATATGCTTCTAAAGTATCCATTCCTAAACTTATGGATTTTCTTATATTATTACTTATATGACCTTCACTAATTATATCCTCTATATGTTTATCATCTGTGCAAAAATTAAATAGCGAGGAATCAACTTTGTTTTTCACTATTCCTTCTACTATATTCTTCAAATTTTTAGCAGCAGAACCTTCTCTTATATGAACATACATACCTTGTCTAACCTTTGAAATAGCTTCTTCATAACTACTACACTCATGGTCTGTTAATATCCCAGACATAATATAAGCAGATAGTTCCTTTTCTCTTATTCCCAAAGCATGCCCATCTTTTGGCATAGAATCAAATAAAGAGAGTTTTTCCATCATAGATTTTTCAGCATCTACTACTGCCTTGCAATCCATTACTTCTCCAAGTCCAAGAATTCTTTCCTTGTTCAATATATCCTTCATACTTTCCGCATCTAAAATTGCTCCAGAGTCTTCACCCTTTTTGGCTGGAACACAAGAAGGTAGCATTATATAAACATCACCATAAGAATCATTTGTATCGTTTAAAATATATTCTATACCTTTGATACCACTTACATTTGCTGCTTCATGTGGATCTGCAATAAATGTAGTTGTACCAGACTTTGATGCATAATAGACTAATTCTCTAGGTCTAGACATAGTAGACTCAAAGTGAAGATGTGAATCTACAAATCCAGGTGTCAAAAAAACACCGCTACAATCTATTTCTTCCTTGCCACTATAATTTCCTACACCTACAATATATCCGTCGTGAACTGCTACATCAGCCTTTATAATTTCAGATGTATGAAGCATTAAAACAGATGCGTTTTTAAAACAAAGATCAGCTTTCTTTTTTCCTAAAACATAATCTTTTAGCTCAATGTATTTTTCTATATTCATAAATCTCTCCCTTCTATTTTATCTACTTTGTAATATAATTTGCTATTGTTTTTTGTTAAATCAACTTAATCATAAATATATTTTTCTTGCTACAAAACTTTTGCTTAATTCCAAGTATTTTTATTTATACTATCTAATACCCTCTTTTTATATTCTCTATCATACTTTCAGCTTTTCCAGTTTCAATATAAGACTTTAAATTATTATATAGGTTATCAAATCTTCTTTCCCAATTATTATCTGAAACCCAGCTATTATGAGCTGTAATTATAACATTTTCTTGATCCCAAAGATAACTTGTAAGTTCCAAAGGTTCTTTTTCTACTACATCTAAAACTACTCCTCTAAACTTATCAATATATTTTTCTAATGCTCTTAGATCGATTAAATTACCTCTGCCTACATTTATTAGTGTAGATGACTCTTTCATCATTTCAAGTCTCACAGAGTCGATTATATGGCTTGTATTAGCTGTTTCAGGCATTACCCCTACTATAACATCACACTTTCTAAAGAATTCATCGCTATTATCCAAAGAAAAACATTTAGAAAAACCTTCTATACTTCTTCCATCTGTATTTACTCCCCAAAGCTCTACATCAAAAGCCTCTAGTCTCTTTGAAGCGGCTCTTGAAATAGTTCCTGTACCTAAAAAACCTATTCTCTTACCTGCCAGTTCCAACCAAGAAAGATCCATATTCCATATACGCATCTCCTGTTTTTTAAAAGACTGATAACTATTTTTAAATACTTGTAGAATATACATTACTATTGACTCTGCTATTGGAATGCTATATCCAAATTTATTATTTGCTACCATTACATTATTTTTGCAAATATAATCAATAGGAAGCATGTCCAAACCTGTACTTGTAAGTATAATTAGTTTTAAATTTGTAAAGTTATTCATTTCTACATACTTAAAAGCATCATATGTAAACCATACGTCTACATCATAAAAGTCATCTCTATCCTTCATCTCTCTTTCTGGTATATATATAAGCTCACAAGCTAAATCTTCTAGCATTTTCATCTTGTCATCGCTAAATCTAAAATTTAAAAGAACTTTCATCTTATCCTCCAAAAAAATAATCTATTTATACTATTATAACCTAATGAAGAGCAAATATGGATACACTATTTTAAATATAAAAAAAGTGCTGGTAGTTTCCTACCAGCACGCTGTTACCAATTATACTAATTCGATTATTGCCATTTCTGCGCAATCGCCTCTTCTTGGTCCCATCTTCATTATTCTTGTGTATCCACCATTTCTTTCAGCATACTTTGGTGCGATGTTTTCAAATAAATCAGTTACTACTGTTTCATCTAAAACGTAAGCAAGAACCTGTCTTCTAGCATGAAGATCTCCTCTCTTTGCAAGAGTTATCATCTTTTCAGCCATTCTTCTAGTTTCTTTCGCTCTAGTAACTGTAGTTTCTATTCTTCCTTCTCTTAGTAAAGCAGTCACAAGATTTCTTAACATTAAGTTTCTGTGAGCAGTTTCACGTCCTAATTTACGGTAAGTTGCCATCTATTTCCCTCCTTTACATGATTTCTCGATCATATAGTATAACAATCTCTATTATTCTTCATTCGGTCTTAACTTTAGATCTAATTCTTCTAGCTTCTGTATAACTTCTTCTAGAGACTTCTTACCTAAGTTTCTAACCTTCATCATATCTTCTTCTGACTTGTTTGCTAATTCTTCAACTGTATTTATTCCAGCTCTCTTTAAACAGTTGTAAGATCTAACTGATAAGTCTAGTTCTTCTATAGTCATTTCAAGGACTTTTTCTTTCTTGTCCTCTTCTTTTTCAACCATTATTTCAACATTGCCTACATGCTCAGTTAAATCTATGAATAACTTCAAGTGTTCATCAAGAACCTTAGCAGCTAGAGATATACCTTCCTGTGGATTTATGCTTCCATTTGTCATCACTTCAAGAGTAAGTTTGTCAAAGTCTGATCTCTGACCAACTCTAGTATTTTCAACATGGTAGCTTACCTTCTCGATTGGAGTGTAGATAGAATCTACAGGTAGGACACCTATTGGCATACTATCATTCTTGTTTTCTTCAGCAGAGATATATCCTCTACCCTTGTTAACATATATTTCCATATTTAACTTAGAATCTTCATCTAAAGTCGCAATATGTAAATCCTTATTGATTATCTCTACCTCAGGAGGACATATAATATCAGATCCCTTTACTTCGCAAGGGCCTTCCGCCTGAATTCTTAAAACTTTAGGTTCTTCATCATCTATTGTAGCTGATAATTCCTTTAATGAAAGGATTATTTCAGTTACGTCTTCCTTTACACCTGGAACAGTAGAGAATTCATGAAGAACTCCCTCTATTCTAATTGCATATACTGCAACTCCTGGTAATGAAGAAAGAAGTATTCTTCTTATCGCATTACCTATTGTAATACCAAAACCTCTTTCAAGTGGTTCAACTACAAATTTTCCATATCTATAATCTTCGCTTAATTCGACAATATCAACTTTTGGCTTTTCTATTTCTATCATGGATAAACCCTCCTATACAAATATACGGTCCTCTGAGGGTGAAATACCTCCTCAAATACTACACTCTTCTTCTCTTTGGTGGTCTACAACCATTGTGTGGTATTGGAGTGACATCCTTAATCATTGTTACTTCTAGTCCTGTAGCCTGAAGAGCTCTTATAGCTGCTTCTCTACCTGAACCAGGTCCCTTCACGAATACTTCTACAGTCTTTAGACCATGTTCCATTGCTGCCTTTGCTGCAGTTTCAGCTGCCATCTGTGAAGCATATGGAGTAGCCTTTCTAGATCCCTTGAATCCTAACTGTCCTGAAGATGCCCATGATAATGCATTACCGTGTACATCTGTTAATGTAACTATTGTATTATTAAAAGTAGACTGTATATGTGCATGTCCACGTTCTATATTCTTACGTTCTCTTCTTCTTACACGCTGAACAACTTTCTTCTTGCCTTTTGCCATTATTCTTTCCCTCCTTTAACTACTGTATTTATTACTTCTTCTTACGAGATACAGTTTTTCTAGGACCTTTTCTAGTTCTAGCATTAGTCTTAGTCTTCTGCCCTCTTAGAGGTAGTCCCTTACCGTGTCTTATACCTCTATAGCACTTTATATCTTTTAATCTCTTTATGTTAAGAGCGATTTCTCTTCTTAAGTCACCTTCAACTAGGTAATCTTCATCTATTATCTTTCTTAGTTCGTTAACTTCGTCATCAGAAAGATCCTTGATTCTAGCATCTGGACTGATTCCAGCCTTAGCTAATATTTCATTTGAAGTAGCTCTACCTATACCATATATATATGTTAAGCCTATTTCAGCTCTTTTTTCTCTAGGTAAGTCTACACCAGCTATTCTTGCCATATTATTCGCACCTCCTACGTTACATTACTTGAGTTCTATCTTACTTCCGCTTAACCCTGCTTCTGCTTATGCTTTGGATTTTCGCAGATAACCATTACTTTTCCTTTTCTCTTTATAACCTTACACTTTTCGCATATTGGTTTTACAGATGGTCTAACCTTCATTATTTATCCCTCCTTAGACTAAAAAAAGTCTACTTCTTACGCCAAGTAATTCTTCCTCTCGTAAGATCATAAGGGGAAAGCTCTATATTCACCTTATCTCCTTCGAGAATTCTTATGAAGTTCATTCTTAGCTTTCCTGAAATGTGACATAAAACTTCATGTCCATTCTCTAATTTAACCTTAAACATTGCATTTGGTAGAGTTTCAGAAACTATACCTTCTAATTCAATTACATCTTTTTTGGCCATTAACTAACCAAACCTCCATTTCACAAGTTAAGACTTACGTTAACTTATCTATCTCAGCTCTTATTAAAGAATCTGTTATATTATCTCCGTTTAGCAACAATTCTTTTATTTTTACATCCACAAATTTGTGTATATTTAAATGCTTTATTTTCTTCAACTTTGGTTTGTCTAGCTTCCTGCTTTTTCCGTCCGAAATCATGACATAATCCTCATCTACAATCTGCACAATAAAGAATAATTTTCCCTGATCTCTTCCACAGGAAGCTTTGACTAATTGACCAACACTTAAATTTTCTGATAGCATAACACGCCTCCTCTACTGGTTAGTGAAGCTATCGTTAATTGCTCTTTCTAAACATATCACCTTGCTATAAAAGCTGTCAAAGTTACTTTCATAGCAACCCTTATCGACTTCAAACAGGGCCAACTTAAGTTTCCCATGTCCTTTTGCGACGGGTGTCCATCAGTTCATTAATTTAAGAGCCACTGGTTTTTTATTAAGCTAATGCAGCTTTAATATCTTCAAAAACCTTACTTATATCTTGATTACCATTTATATTTGCTATTACACCCTTCTTAGTGTAGTAGTCAACTAGTGGCTTTGTTTCAGATAAATAAATTTCTATTCTATGAGAAACTGTTTCTTCATTGTCATCAGGTCTCTGAGTAAGAGCTGAGTCACAAACGTCACAGATTCCCTCTTTCTTACTTGGGTTAAATTGAACGTGGTATGTTGCACCACAAGTCTTGCATATTCTTCTTCCACAAGCTCTGTCAATTAACAACTTAGAATCTACTTCTATGTTTATTACCTTATCTAGAGCAACATTGTTTTCAGATAAGTACTTATCTAAATACTCTGCCTGGAAGATATTTCTAGGGAACCCGTCTAACATAAAACCGTCTTTGCAATCTGGTTCAGATAATCTTGAAGCAACTAAGCCACAAGTTAATTCATCTGGAACCAACTTACCTTGGTTAATATATTCCTGAGCTTTCTTTCCTAGCTCTGTGCCTTCCTTGATATTCTTTCTAAATATATCTCCTGTTGAAATATGAGGTACATTGTACTTTTCTACTATATTAGCAGCCTGAGTACCTTTCCCTGCACCAGGAGGTCCAAGTAAAATTATTTTCATATTTATCATCTCCAAATTTATTTTAGGAAACCTTGATAATTCTTCATTACAAGATTTGACTCCAACTGTCTCTTAAGCTCTAATGCAACACCGACTACGATAAGAAGTGATGTACCACCAAAGTTCACCGGTATTTGCATATAATGAGTGATCAACGCTGGTATTAATGCCATAATACCTAAGAACGCTGCACCTACTATAGTTAACTTAGATAGTATTCCGTTTAAATATTTTTCCGTTGGTTTACCAGGCCTAATTCCCGGTATAAATCCTCCACTATTCTTCATGTTCTTTGTAATATCTTCAGTATTGAATGATATTGTGTTATAGAAGTAAGAAAATAGTATAATAAGTACTATTTCTATAGATCTATAAGTCCAGAACCCTTTGTTAGTTGAAAGGTTGAAGAAAGTGTTAACTGCCTGTTGAACCTTAGGTCCACCAAGTAAAGCTATCGTCTGTGGAAGTGCTAGTATTGAACTTGCAAATATGATAGGCATAACACCAGATTGGTTAACCTTCATAGGTATATGTGAACTTTCGCCACCATACATTTTTCTTCCGACAACACGCTTAGCATACTGAACAGGTATCTTTCTAGTAGATTCACTTATGAAAGTTACGCCTGTAATTGTAAGAAGTATTACAACTATTACAGCAGTTACTTCTGGCCAGTGAAGCTGTCCAGCTACAACTCTTTGCTGTATGGCGATACCATCAAGAGGTAATCTTGAAATGATACCTATGAATATGATAACGGAACTTCCGTTTCCTATTCCCTTTTCAGTTATTCTATCACCTAACCACATAACCATCATACTGCCTGCAACCAACGTTAAGATTACAGTTATAATGAAGAATGGACTGTTTACTTTTAACGCACTTCTTACTATTCCAAGTGTTATTCCTAACGCCTGAATAATAGCAAGAGCAAGAGCCGTCATTCTAGTATACTTACTAATCTTCTTTTTACCTTCTTCACCCGATTTTTGAAGTTCTTTCAAACTTTCAAAACCTGCTTGAAGAAGCTGTATGATGATAGATGCAGTGATGTATGGTCCAATTCCTAGAGCAAATATTGTAAAGTTACTGAATGCTCCCCCTGAAAACATATTGTACAGACCAAGTAAAGAGTTGTTTGCAACCATCTTTTGGATGATTGAAGTATCTATACCTGGAACAGGAATTGTAGTACCCATTCTGAATACTACCACCATTAAGAAAGTGAATATAATCTTCTTTCTTATTTCTTTAACCTGAAAAGCTTGCTTTAACTTTTTAATCAATATTAATCACCCCTTTTGAAATTATAGTGATTAAACTTCTTCTACTTGTCCACCAGCGTTTACTATTTTTTCCTTTGCAGATCCTGTGAACTTAGCAGCCTTAACTGTTAAAGCCTTTTCTAAGTTACCATTTCCTAATATCTTTATACCGTCTTTTTCTATCTTAGATATTACCTTACTGCTCTTTAGTAATTCAGCATCAACAACTGTTCCAGCTTCGAATCTGTTTAGTGTTTCAACATTTATTATTGAATATTCCTTCTTGAATATGTTTGTGAAACCTCTCTTAGGTAATCTTCTAGCAAGTGGCATCTGTCCACCTTCGAATCCTACTCTAACTCCTCCGCCAGATCTTGACCACTGACCTTTCTGACCACGACCAGATGTCTTACCCTGTCCAGTTGCAGTACCTCTACCTAGTCTTCTCTTTGACTTTACAGCACCCTTGGCAGGTTTTAACTCATGTAACTTCATACTCTGTCGCACCTCCTTCTTAAAATAAAACTATTATTCTGCTATTTCTGTTACTTCAACAAGGTGACTTACCTTATTGATCATTCCTCTAATTTGAGCGTTATCTTCCTTAACGATTACTGCTTCTCTCTTCTTAAGACCAAGAGCTTCTATAGTCTTTCTCTGATTAGGATTAGTTCCTATAACGCTTCTAACTAACTTTATCTGTATTTTAGACATTTTTGAACCCTCCTATCTATTATCCAAGTAGATCTTCTACTTTCTTTCCTCTTAATCTAGCAATAGACTCTGCAGTCTTAAGATCCTTAAGACCAGCTATTGTAGCATTAACCATATTTCTTGGATTGTTTGAACCAGTTGACTTAGCTCTAACGTCCATAACTCCTGCTAATTCTAGTACGGCTCTGACTGGACCACCAGCTAGGACTCCTGTACCCTTTCTAGCAGGCATTAGTAATATATTTCCAGCACCAAAGTGACCAGTTACCTGATGTGGTAATGTAGTTCCAACTCTTGGTACTTCTATTAAATTCTTCTTAGCGTCTTCTACTGCCTTCTTTATTGCATCTGGAACTTCTGTTGCTTTACCAGATCCTATACCTACGTGTCCGTTGCCGTCTCCAACAACTACTAAAGCGGCGAATCTAAAGTTTCTACCACCTTTAACAACCTTAGCAACACGTCTAACTTCAATTACTCTCTCTTCTATATCGAATTGAGATGCATCTATAGGTTTTCTATGTAGCATATTCTTCCTCCTTCTTTAATTAGAACTTAAGACCAGCTTCTCTTGCACCTTCAGCTAGTTCTAATACTCTACCATGGTATATATATCCACCTCTGTCGAATACAACTTCTGTTATACCCTTTTCAGCGGCTTTCTTTGCTACTAGTTCTCCAACTTTTCTAGCAGCTTCTTTATTTCCTGTGTAAGATACATCGCCCTTTATAGCATCTTCAAGTGATGAAGCAGCTACAAGTGTTACTCTGTTTACATCATCTATTATCTGAGCGTATATATTCTTAGAACTTCTGAA
Organism: Peptostreptococcus russellii; assembly: GCF_900110295.1. Taxonomy (GTDB): domain Bacteria; phylum Bacillota; class Clostridia; order Peptostreptococcales; family Peptostreptococcaceae; genus Peptostreptococcus; species Peptostreptococcus russellii_A. Next base: position 8,080 of record NZ_FODF01000011.1, on the reverse strand, counting down.
TACACTTAGTCTTGGTCTTTCAGGTGTTCCTGTTACTTTTCTTCTTACTCTCTTATGTCTTGCAATTCTGTTTGCATTCTTATCTATCTTCTTGAACATAAGTATTCACTCCTTTCGTCAATTTTTACTTCTTACCAGTCTTACCTTCCTTACGTATGATACGTTCGTCAGCATACTTAATACCCTTGCCCTTATATGGTTCAGGCTTTCTCCAAGCTCTGATCTTAGCTGCGTAGTTACCTACTGCCTGCTTATCAGCACCCTTTACTATTATTTCTAACTGGTTAGGAACTTCAGTAGTGATACCTTCTGGATCTTCCATTTCTACTGGATGAGAGAATCCAAGATTCATAACTAACTTCTTGCCCTGCTTCTGACATCTATAACCAACACCGTTAACTTCTAGCTTCTTTTCGAAACCTTCAGATACACCTACTACCATGTTGTTTATAAGTGTTCTAGTAAGACCGTGAAGACTCTTGTGCTTCTTGTTTTCTGTAGGTCTTTCAACTACTATAGTGTTCTCTTCCTTCTTTATTATCATTTCATTGCTTAATTCTTCTGTTAATGTTCCCTTTGGTCCTTTTACAGTTACTACGTTATTATCTGCTATAGTAACATCTACACCTGCAGGAACTTCAATTGGCTTTAAACCTATTCTTGACATTATTACACCTCCTTGCGTATAAGAAATTTTACCAAACGTAGCAGATTACTTCTCCACCAACTTTATTTTGTCTTGCCTGCTTATCAGTGAATATACCATTTGAAGTAGATATTATTGCTATACCTAATCCGTTTAATACCTTTGGTATTTCTTCTGAATTTGCATATATTCTCATTCCTGGCTTAGAGATTCTCTTTAATCCTGAGATAACTCTTTCACCTTCTTGTCCGTACTTAAGCTGTATTCTTATTATTCCCTGCTTACCATCTTCTATTACATCGTAACCTCTTATGAATCCTTCTTCAAGAAGTATTCTAGCGATTTCTTTCTTTATATTAGAAGCAGGAACATCTACAGTTTCATGCTTTACAGAATTAGCATTTCTTACTCTTGTAAGCATATCTGCGATTGGATCTGTCATTGTCATAATTTAAATCCTCCTTCCGATTTATCTATCTATATAAATTTTACCAACTTGCTTTTCTTACTCCTGGTAACTGTCCCTTGTATGCTAATTCTCTGAAGCATATACGGCATATACCGAAGTCCTTTAAAACTGAATGTGGTCTTCCACATATTGAACATCTTGAGTATTCTCTAGTTTTATATTTCTGCTTTCTCTGCTGCTTAACCTTTATTGCTTTTCTAGCCACGTGAATCCCTCCTTTACCTACTTAGAAAATGGCATTCCTAATAATTTTATTAGTTCACGAGCTTCTTCGTCTGTCTTTGCAGTTGTTACGAAGATTATGTCCATACCTCTTACCTTGTCAACCTTATCGTATTCGATTTCTGGGAATATAAGCTGTTCCTTTATTCCTAGAGCATAGTTACCTCTTCCATCGAATGAATTAGGGTTAACACCTCTAAAGTCTCTAACTCTTGGTAGAGAAACTGAAACAAGCTTGTCCATGAAATAGAACATCTTATCCCCTCTTAGAGTAACCTTAGTTCCTATTGGCATACCTTCTCTTAACTTGAAGTTCGCTACTGACTTTCTAGCTCTTGTTATAACTGGTTTCTGTCCTGAAATCATTTCTAATTCTTCTATTGCTTTTTCTAAAGCCTTAGAGTTTTCCTTAGAATCTCCAGCACCTATGTTTATAACTATCTTTTCAAGCTTAGGTATCTCCATAATATTTTTATATCCAAATTTCTCCATTAACGCTGGAGCTACTTCCTTATTATACTTTTCCTGTAATCTTGAAGCCATTATACTACCTCCTTTCGACCGTTTTTATCTTATAATTCTTTTCCGCTCTTAGCTGATACTCTAACTTTTTTTCCGTCTTTAACTTCGTATCTAACTCTTACACCCTTATCTGCTTCTGGGTCAAATGGCATTACATTTGATATATGTATAGGAGCTTCCTTTGTTGTTATTCCGCCCTGTGGGTTAGTAGCAGACTGCTTATTGTGCTTAGTTACTATATTTATACCTTCAACTAAAACCTTATCGTTCTTAGCATCAACGCTTAGTACTAAACCTTTCTTGCCCTTATCCTTACCTGCTATAACTACTACAGTGTCGCCTTTCTTTACGCGCATCATCGATCTATTGCACCTCCTCCATTAATTATAGTACTTCTGGAGCAAGAGATACTATCTTCATATAATCATTGTCTCTTAACTCTCTCGCAACAGGTCCAAATATACGAGTACCTACTGGTGTCTTATCGTCCTTTATTATAACTGCAGCATTTTCATCAAATGAAATATAGCTACCGTCTTCACGTCTCATTCCCTGCTTGCTTCTAACTACAACAGCTTTTACTACTTTACCTTTTTTTACAACTCCGCCTGGTGTTGCACTTTTAACTGTCGCAACTATTACGTCACCTATGTTGGCGTACTTTCTTCTAGTACCGCCAAGAACACGTATGCATAAAAGTTCTCTAGCACCTGAGTTATCAGCTACTTTTAAACGTGTTTCCTGCTGTATCATCGCAATTCCTCCTTCTTGATAAAACTATTTTACCTTTTCTACTATTTCAACGACTCTGAATCTCTTGTCCTTAGATAAAGGTCTAGTTTCCATTATTCTTACTCTATCACCTATATTACACATGTTCATTTCATCATGAGCCTTGTACTTCTTAGTTCTCTTTACACGCTTGTTGTATAGTGGATGTCTTACGAAATCTTCACACGCTACAACAACTGTCTTGTCCATCTTGTCACTGACAACACGGCCAACTCTAACTTTTCTACTATTTCTTTCCATGTCTATAAAGCCTCCTTCTTCCAATATTAAGCTCTAGCTTCGTTTAACTTTCTTTCTGTAAGCACAGTCTTAACCTTTGCTATATCTCTCTTTACAGTCTTAATTCTAGCTGTATTCTGTAACTGACCAGTAGCTAATTGGAATCTTAAGCTAAATAATTCACTCTTGAATTCGTCTAATTTTGATAATAACTCTTCAGTTTTTAGGTTTCTTAATTCTTTAGCTTTCATCCTATTCACCTACCTTCTCTAAATCTTCTTTCTTAACAAACTTACACTTGATTGGTAGTTTGTGTGCAGCAAGTCTCATTGCTTCTCTTGCTTTGTCTTCTGGGACACCAGCTAGTTCGAACATTACTCTACCTGGCTTAACTATTGCTACCCAATATTCTGGAGCACCCTTACCAGCACCCATACGAGTTTCTGCAGGCTTTCTAGTTATTGGCTTATGTGGGAAGATCTTTATCCAAACCTTACCACCTCTTTTTATATATCTTGTCATCGCTATTCTGGCAGCTTCTATCTGGTTAGCTGTGATCCAAGTTGGTTCTAAAGCAACTAGACCATATTCTCCGTAAGTAACTTTGTTACCCTTATTAGCTTTACCAGTTAATCTACCTCTGTGAACTCTACGACGTTTTACTCTCTTTGGCATTAACATGAGTTTGTTTCCTCCTTCCGAACTAATTAATCCTATTACTTAGATTCTCTCTTAGAATTTCTAGGACCTCTGTTATTGTTTCTTCTATCGTTATTTCTTCCTCTTCTATCGTTGTTTCTTCCTCTTCTGTTATCTCTCTTTCTTTCTGCCTTCTTTTCTTCTCTTTCAGTAGAGATATTTCTTCCTGGAAGAACTTCACCGTTACATATCCAAACCTTTATACCTATCTTACCGTAAGTAGTGTTTGCTTCTATGAAACCGTAATCTATATCAGATCTTAAAGTCTGTAGTGGAACATTACCTTCACTATATCCTTCAGTTCTAGCCATTTCAGCTCCACCTAATCTACCAGATGCAAGTACCTTTATACCCTTTGCCCCTGATTTCATAGTTCTGCCAACAGCCTGCTTCATAGCTCTTCTGAATGCAATTCTTCTTTCTATTGCCTGTGCTATGTTTTCAGCTACTAACTGAGCGTCTCTGTCTATGTTTCTTACTTCTATTATGTTTAATATAACCTTCTTACCAGTCATCTTTTCTAACTTAGCCTTAAGAGCTTCTATTTCAGCTCCTCCCTTACCTATTACAACACCTGGCTTTGCAACATGTAAGTCCATCTTTATCTTATTAGCAGATCTTTCTATTTCGATCTTAGCTAAGCCTGCTGAGTATAATTCTTTCTTTAAATAAGTTCTTAAATCATGATCTTCTTTTATGAACTCACCGAACTCTTTTCTATCATTCGCGAACCATCTTGAGTCCCAATCTTTGATTACACCAACTCTAAAGCCGTGTGGATTTACCTTCTGACCCATTTGTGTCCCTCCTTCTTATTAGTTTTCTCTCTCTTTTACTATTACCTCGATGTGAGATGTTCTTTTTCTTATTTCAGTCGCTCTACCCTGTGCTCTAGGCATGAATCTCTTCATTGTAGGCCCCTGATTTGCAACTATATGTGCTATATATAACTTGTCTGCGTCCATTTCATGGTTATTTTCAGCATTTGCAGCAGCTGACTTTATTACCTTTGATATAGCTTCTGATGCATATCTTGATGTAAACTTTAATATAGCCAATGCTTCGTTAACGTCTTTTCCTCTAACTAAGTCACATACCTGTCCAGCTTTTCTAGCAGATATATGTACATATTTAGCTGTAGCTTTTGCTTCCATTTAAAATCCTCCTTTCACCTTCAATTAGTTATTTTCTCTTTGAAGATTTCTCATCGTCCTTGTGACCTCTAAAAGTTCTTGTAGGTACGAATTCTCCTAATTTATGTCCAACCATATCTTCTGTGATATATACTGGTATATGTCTTCTTCCGTCATGAACTGCTATAGTATGTTCAACGAACTGTGGGAATATTGTAGAAGTTCTTGACCAAGTCTTTATCACTTCCTTGTTTCCGCTAGCGTTCATAGCTTCAACCTTCTTTAATAATCCTGCATGGACAAAAGGTCCCTTCTTTGTTGATCTTGACATTAATGTTCCTCCTTCCCGAGTTTATTAATATATTACTTACTTCTTCTAGATACTATCATCTTATTAGAAGCCTGATTTTTCTTTCTAGTCTTATATCCAAGAGCTGGTTTACCCCATGGAGTAACTGGTGATGGCATACCTATCGGACATCTACCTTCACCACCACCGTGTGGATGGTCATTAGGGTTCATGACAGAACCTCTAACTGTAGGTCTGATTCCCATGTGTCTCTTTCTTCCTGCCTTACCTATTACTATGTTTCCGTGCTCTATGTTTCCTATCTGTCCTACAGTTGCCTTAGCATTTAGTGGAACGTATCTAACTTCACCTGATGGTAATCTTAGAAGAGCCTTTCCATTTTCCTTAGACATTAGCTGTGCAGAAGCTCCAGCAGTTCTTACTAACTGACCGCCCTTACCAGCCTTTAACTCAACGTTGTGTACTGTTGTACCAACTGGCATATGTCCTAATTCTAAGCAGTTACCTGGCTTGATATCTGCATCCTTTCCTGAAAGAACTGTTTCTCCAACCTTTAGTCCAACTGGAGCTAGTATATATCTCTTTTCACCATCTGCATAGTGAAGAAGTGCTATATTAGCAGTTCTATTTGGATCGTATTCTATTGTAGCAACCTTAGCAGGTATACCATCTTTATTTCTCTTGAAATCTATTAATCTATATTTTCTCTTATTTCCGCCACCTTTATGACGAACAGTTATCTTACCGTGAACATTTCTACCAGCATTCTTCTTTAGGTTAACAAGAAGAGACTTCTCTGGCTGGTTGCATGTTATTTCATCAGACTTTAAAACTGTCATCTGTCTTAAGGCAGGAGAAGTTGGTTTAAACTTTTTAATAGCCATTTTTATTTCCTCCTTAATTCGAATTACATTTCTGTGAAGAATTCTATATCCTTGCTTCCTTCAGTAAGCTTAACAACTGCTTTCTTGAAGCTAGCAGTCTTTCCTACTGTTCTTCCCATTCTCTTTGTTTTTCCGTCGTAGTTTAGAGTGTTTACACTTGCTACTTCAACGTCAAATATCTTTTCTACTGCTTTCTTTACTTCTGTCTTATTAGCGTTCTTTGCAACAACAAAAGTGTATTTCTTATTAGCCATTTCAGCCATTGACTGTTCAGTAACGACTGGCTTTATTATTATATCATGTGGATTTGTCATTATGCGTACACCTCCTCCACTTTCTTAACTGCGTCTGTAGTTATTATGAAAGAATCACAGTTTAGTATATCATAAACATTAAGTGTGCTTACATGACATATATTAGCACCTTCTATATTTCTTACAGACTTAACAACATTTACATCATTGTCAGCTGTTACTACTAAAGTCTTCTTTGCTGCGTTTACGTTCTTTAGAACATTTACCATTTCCTTAGTCTTTGGAGTGTCGAAACTTAAAGTATCTAATACTATTATTTCTTCACCCTGTACCTTAGAAGTTAAAGCAGACTTCATTGCAAGTCTTCTAACCTTCTTTGGTAGTGAGTAGCTGTAATCTCTTGGCTTTGGTGCAAATGCAACTCCACCGCCTACCCACTGTACAGATCTTATAGAACCCTGTCTAGCTCTACCAGTACCTTTCTGTCTCCATGGCTTTCTACCACCACCTCTGACTTCTGATCTAGTCTTAGCTGACTGAGTACCCTGTCTTCTGTTTGCTAACTGACACTTAACTGCCTCATAAAGCACGTGTTCGTTAACTTCTATATTAAATATTGAATCGTTTAATTCTATTTCACCAACGTTTTGGCCTGATACGTTTAATACATTAATCTTTGGCATTATTATTCCTCCTTTCCTTTAGTGATTAGTTAGAGCCTAGTGCTGCCTTAACAGTCACTGTTGAACCCTTAGCACCAGGAATAGCGCCCTTTATTAATAAAAGATTCTTATCAGCGTCTACCTTAACAACTTCAAGATTCTTTACTGTTACCTTCACACTACCCATGTGTCCAGCAAGCTTCTTATTCTTAAATACTCTACCTGGATAAGAACAAGCACCCATTGAACCTGGTCTTCTGTGATATCTTGAACCATGAGATTCTGGACCTCTACTCTGTCCATGTCTCTTTATTGGTCCCTGGAATCCCTTACCCTTTGAGATACCAGTTACGTCTATCTTGTCTCCTTCAGCGAATACATCAGCCTTTATTTCCTGACCTACTTCATATCCTTCTACTGAGTCAACTCTAAATTCCTTTAGGCTTCTCTTCTTTGCACCTGACTTTGCAAGATGTCCCATCTTAGGCTTATTAAGTGCCTTTTCCTTAACATCTTCAAAACCAACCTGTACTGCCTGATATCCATCAGTTTCTTCAGTCTTAATCTGAGTAACTACTACTGGACCAGCTTCTACAACTGTTACTGGTACTACTGCACCATCAGCAGAGAATACCTGAGTCATACCTATTTTCTTTCCTAAAATTCCCTTCATTGTTTACCTCCTATGTTTCTTACAGCGGATTACCCTTATGGGCAATCATTCTAAGATATTGCTATCTTAGGCGGTTTCTTATAACTTGATTTCTATATCTACACCAGCTGGCAAGTCAAGCTTCATTAATGAGTCAACTGTCTTTGGTGTTGGATTAGCTATATCTATAAGTCTCTTATGAGTTCTTATTTCAAACTGTTCTCTAGAGTCTTTATACTTATGTACAGCTCTTAGTATAGTCACAACCTTCTTCTCTGTTGGAAGAGGTATTGGACCTGATACCTGAGAACCAGCCTTCTTAGCTGTTTCAACTATTCTAGTAGCTGAGTAATCTAATAACTTATGATCATATGATTTTAATCTTATTCTTATCTTTTCATTCTTAGCCATGTCTGTCCCTCCTTCTATCTTATTTACCTGGCCAGATAAATCAAACACCGATACACCGTTCCGGGTGTTTCCTAATTTCTTATCGATTTTGAATTTATCCACCCAAAACTATCGCTCTCTCAAGCGTACTATATTATTTTACCAAAGATATCTAGTTTTTGCAAGGTTTTTTGAGCTTTTTTTAAACTTTTTTCATTTATTTTTT
>NZ_FODF01000007.1 GCF_900110295.1 Peptostreptococcus russellii | reverse complement strand
CATATATCTAATACCTTTTATATTTTTGTAGTTACTGCTTATAATTTTTAAATTTTTATCGCTAATTCCTAAAATTTTTGTCATACTATTATTTGAACACATATGATCAATCCATTCTTATTTTTTTGTGGTGATTAAATTATACAATGGATTTCGTATGTGTTCATCTTTTTTTTGAAAAAATAGTGTTGATAGCAATTTTATCCATTTTCGTCTTACGACGTTTATGGATTTTTTATTGCCATCAACACTAAATGTTATAGAGCCCAAATTATGAGGTATCTTTTTTTATTAACTTGAAATTGCGATAATAAATGATAAAATAATCAACATAAAAATCTAGAGTAGGTCTAAAAATCACCTGATGTACATAAAAAATGTAAAAAAAGTCCAAAAAAAGTGATAAAAATAAAACAATTAGAAAATAATGAATAATGAATTAAAAATTTCAAAAAAACAAGTAGAAACGTTTAAAACAAGGGAGGAGGTTGGGGCAACGTTTTCAAAAACAGTTAGATATATTTAAAAAAAAGGATTTCCTAATCAGAGGTGTATTAGTGTAATAACAGATAAAAAGTCTAAAAAAAAGATGTGTAGATTAATAATATTAAAAAATAAATAGATAAAACTTTAGTTATATTGAATATCTAGAAAATAACAAAATCATTGCATATACAATATAATAATCTTGACACCTTTATTATATAAACTTATAATAGATATAAGAGTTAAAAAAATGAATAGTAATTATTCTTTTATCGTTTCAAACGAAAAAAAATTAAGGAGGAAAGAAATAATTATGAGTAAGAAAAGTAGCACGAAAGATATATTTGTATTTGGTTTCGCACTATTTGCAATGTTCTTCGGAGCAGGAAACCTTATATTCCCACCGTATTTAGGGATAATAGCAGGGCCAGAGTGGTTTACGGCATTTGCTGGATTTACATTTTCTGACGCAGGTCTTGCATTATTAGCAGTAATAGCGATAGCTTTATGTCAGGGAAAGATAATGGAACTGTTTGGTAGAATTGGAAGAATTCCTGCAATTATTTTAAGCTTTGTAGATATTATGTGTGTTGGACCATTGATAATAATACCTAGAACAGGAGCTACAACATATGAAATGGGTATCACACCTTTATTAGGAAATAATATTCCAATAGTAGTAGTTGTCGTAATATTCTTTGCTTTGACATTTTTCTTAACAGTTAGACCGTCAAAAGTTATAGACATAGTTGGACAGGTTCTTACACCATTCCTTATAATAGCTCTTTCTGTAATTATTATAAAAGGAATAATAAGTCCTTTAGGACAACCGATTTCAGAGCCAATGATAGATGGCATCTTCAAAAGAGGTATAGCAGATGGTTATCAGACAATGGACTGTTTCGTTTCAATAGCAGTTGGTTCTGTATTAATGTTAACTCTTATGAATAAGGGATATACTGAACCTAAGGAACAGGTAAAAGTTTTAGTTAAAGCTGGTCTTATAGCCTGTGTAGGTTTAGGTCTTATATATGGTGGATTGACATACTTAGGAGCTACAGTTTCAAGTATGTATGGTCCTGACATACAGCAGTCAAAAGTAATAGTTAATATAACAGAAGCTCTACTAGGAAATGTAGGTAAGTCTATACTTGCAGTAGCAGTTTCACTAGCTTGTTTAACTACATCTATAGGTCTTACATCCGCAACAGCAGAATACCTAACAATGATGTCAAAGGAAAAGATAAGCTACTCAAAGTTTGTACTTTTCATATGCGTATTTGCAGCTGTTGTAGCAACAATGGGTGTTACTGGACTTGTTAAGTTTGCAAATCCAATACTTTCAATAGTTTACCCACCTTCAATAGTGCTTATATTACTTGCATTTGTAAAAGACAAAATTCATAGTGATCTTGTTTACAAGCTTTCAACAGGAGCTGCTTTCATAGTAAGTGCGATGACAGTATTATCTGCAAAGGTTCCTGCATTCAACTTTGTAAACTCTCTACCAGGTGGAGATCTAGGGTTTAACTGGGTACTTCCAGCTTTAGTATGTGGAATCTTAGGTTTGTTAATAAGCGGAAACAAGAAGAAAGAAAAAGCAATATAAGTTAATAAAATTTTAGGTGAAAAAATAATATTCAGACAATTTATTGACTAAAATGTTATTTAGTTATATAATATAATTAAATAATAATTTAAGTAATGTTTAATTAAAGATTAAATTTGAGGATTAGATTGCTTTTTTAGCGGAGGGAGTGTTGTTTATGAAAACTACTAAGATACTAGTTCCTATTGATGGAACCGAGAGAAGTATGCATTCTTTAGATTTTATAAAAGATATTTATAAACCTGAGGATGTTGAGATTACAATTATGAATGTCAAAGAATTGGTGTTTGTAGATGGTATTTCCATGAGTGATGAAATAAAAAGCTCAGAAAAGTTTGGAAGAGAACTTTTAGAACAAGCTAGAAAAGTAATGGATGGATATGATGTTAATCTTTACTTTACTTTTGGATATGCAGGCGATGAGATAGTCAAGCGTGCTAAAGATGAGAACGATCAAATTATAGTTATGACAAAATCTACAAAAAAGGGATTAACTAGAATGATAGGTTCTTGTACAGCATATGTATTGAAACATACAACATCTACTGTAATGATAATTCCAGAATAATATTTTGATAATTCAGGACTGCTGTTTAGCAGTCCTTTTTTACTAAGCATGATATTAAGATAGGATTAATAAATAGGAATATAAAATTTAAAGATGAGTATGAATAAAACAATAATAGATTAGAATGAAGATTTGATAATGAGAGTGGCAATAATAAATTGTATATAATAATATATATAAATATAACTACTAATAAAGGTTTAAAAGAAGTTTTAAGTTTAAGTTTAATATCTAATAGAGTAGATCTTGATTTTAATAAAGATTAATGAAAATGAATATTAATCAATAAAAGCTAGAAAAAACTATTAAAAAGTTGTTTTAAAAAGGAAAAAAACTTTTGGGAATGTAAATTTATTATAAAAAAGCGAAAAATAAAAATAAATTATTTAAAAAATAATATACTCTATAAAGCTTGAAAACAGTATCTTATAGAGTATACAATAGAAAAAAGTAATTTCAATAATAGGAAATATTATCGTTTTATGTTTTAAAAGTATTGGCAAGGGTATATATGTAATGTAAAGATAATGATGGCTTTTGTGGTTTTCAGTATATAGCTTTATATACTGAAAATAAAGGCTTATAAAAGAATTTATCTTGACAAAAGAATATAATTCAATTATAATTAATGCTAAGAATAATAGTAATGATTACTATTATTAAAATAAAATTGATAATAAAATCTAAGGAGGATGTTTTAATGAGTATCGAATTAAAGGGAACAAAGACAGAAAAGAATTTACAGGAAGGTTTTGCTGGGGAATCAATGGCAAGAAATAAGTATACTTACTTTGCTTCAAAGGCAAGAAAGGAAGGATACAACCAGATCGCTGATATATTCCTAGAAACTGCTGATAATGAAAAGGAACATGCTAAGTTATGGTTCAAGGCTTTAGAAGGTGGAGAAATAGGAACAACTGAAGAAAATCTATTAGCTGCTGCTGAAGGTGAAAACTATGAATGGACTGACATGTATGCAGGATTTGCTAAGGATGCAGAAGAAGAAGGATTTACTGAATTAGCTAGATTATTCAAGGGTGTTGCTGCAATAGAAAAGACTCATGAAGAAAGATATAGAACTTTATTAGCTAATCTTAAGGAAGGTAAAGTATTCGAAAAGGAAGATGTAGTAGTATGGAAGTGCCAGAACTGTGGACATATACATGTATCTAAGAAGGCTCCAAAGTTATGTCCAGTATGTAAGCATCCACAGGCTTTCTTTGAAGTAAAGGCAGAAAATTGGAAGTAATATAGAGCTTTAAAATAGCTGAAAAATTGAAAAGGGTGTATTGTTATGAAGAAATTTTCTAGACAAAGAGAGTTGATTTTAAAGACTGTTCTTAGTAGCAATGAACACCTAACAGCTGATAATATTTATGACAGATTGAAAGAAAGTAATCCGAATCTCAGTTTAGGAACTGTTTACAGGAATTTGACCCAACTAGAGGAACATGGGTATATTAAGAAAATAAATATTCCAGGCGATCCTGTTAGGTTTGATGGAAATACTGAAGAACATCACCACTTTATATGTGAAAAGTGCGGAAAGATTTTTGATATAGAAGATGAAAAAATAGATTATGTAGACAAGCTATCTGAGAAAAAGGGTTTTAAAGTTAATTCAATGTATTTAATTTTGAGAGGTGTTTGTGATGAATGCAGCTCAGAGTAAATTAATAACTAATTAAGGAGGTTATGATATGGCAAAGAAAGTATCATTTTACAAGTGTAATGTATGTGGAAACATAGTGGAAAAAGTAGTTAACGGTGGTGGAACACTATCATGTTGTGAACAGGATATGGTGTTACTAGACGCTAACTCTACAGATGCAGCTGGAGAAAAGCATGTTCCTGTAGTAGAAGTATCAGGAAATAAGGTAGTAGTAAAGGTTGGTAGCGTAGAGCATCCAATGACTCCAGAACATTCAATTAAGTTTATCGTTCTTGTAACTGAAAAGACTGTTCAGAGAGTCGATTTACTTCCAAGTGATAAGCCAGTAGCTGAATTTACTTTAGCAGATGATGATAAGGCTGTAGCAGCTTATGAATATTGTAATCTTCACGGATTATGGGTTGCTGAAGTTTAATAAACACTAGTGGTTATAGAAATAAAAGGTTGCCGAATTCGGCAACCTTTTTAATGTTATTTTAAGTTCTTTACTTTTTCATAGACTTCCATATTTTTTTCTGTTATAAAAGAGCTGGCTTTTCCTTCTTTTCCAATTCTTCCTGTTCTTCCTATTCTATGTATATAGTCTTCTTCTGACTCTGGAAAATCATAATTGTATATATGGGTAATTCCATCTATATCAAGTCCTCTTGACGCAAGATCAGTTGATATAAGAAATTGTATTTTCATATCCCTAAAATTTTTTATAATTCTTTCTCTTTTAGCCTGACTTATGTCGCTATGTATTTTTTCGCAATTAAAACCTTCCTGGGCAAACTTTAGGTCTAAATTATCCACTCTTGCTTTTGTTCTGCAAAAGATAATCGCCATAAAAGGATTATCCTCTTTGATTTTTTCACATAGATCATCAAATTTATTTCTATCAGTAGTAAATACAAATTCTTGTTCAATAAGTTCTGGAACTTCATTTTCATTTACTGAACTTATAATTTCTATTTTATCTGAATATCTATATGCCAACTTCTTGACTTTTGGATCAATAGTAGCAGATAAAAGCATTATTTGATTTATTTTTTTTACATCCTGAAGTGCATGGTCTATCTCTTTCCTAAAGCCCATTAGAAGCATTTGGTCAGCTTCATCGATAACCACGTTAGAAACATCTGCTAAATCGATTGTCTTTCTATTTAAGTGGTCTAAAAGACGTCCTGGTGTTGCAATTATAATATTAACCTTATTTTTCAATTTATTGATTTGCGATTTTATATCTTTTCCACCATAAACTGGAAGAGTAGTAATTTCACTATTTTCTAAATTTGAAATAATCTTTTCTGCTTCTGAATTAATCTGTATAACAAGTTCTCTTGTTGGAGCGAGAATTAAAACTTTAGATAGTTTTCCCAAGTATATATGATTAATTATAGGTATAAGATATGATAAAGTTTTTCCTGTACCTGTATTTGATTCAGCAACAATGCTTTTATTGTTAAGTATAGCTGGAATTACTTTTTTTTGTACAGATGTGGGCTCTTTTATTCCCATTTTTTTCAATGATTTTACTATTGCTTCTTCGACATTGAGTTCATTAAAATTCATATTTTTTAAGGGCAGTGTCCATAAGTTGCATAAATTCGGGATTGCCCATCCTCCTTTTCAAAAATTTTCTTTATAAAAGAATATAAATATCTAATCGAGTTTATATTATATCATATAAAAGATTCAAATTGAATTATATAAAATCACATTGTATATAAAAATTAAATAAGCTAATAAAATTTACAGTAATATTGAAATGACAAAAAAATAACTTTTTTTATTTTTAATGTTTTATTGTCAACTAAAGCTGTAAAAACAGAATAATAAAAACGTTATCATGCATAAAACATAAAAAAATTAACCATTGTGGAAATTGTCAAAAAAATAAAATCAAATGAAAGACATAAAAAGTAAGTTGCAGAAATAACCTATAATACTTGATAAATACTGTAAAAAGTAAGCTAAAATGAATTAGCTTAAAAAAATAAATCAAAAATATCAAAAAAACTATTGCAAAAAAATTGTTTTACAATTATAATAATATTCAAGGAAATGAAAGAGAAAAAAAAAGACTTGCATAAGTCGGAATGTGGAGGTTAGTATAATGTGTGTGGTTGATAAAATTAGAGGGAAAGATTTAAAGATAGTGGATACTACTTTGAGAGATGGAGAGCAGACAGCGGGAGTTGTATTTGCAAATAGCGAAAAAATAATGATTGCTGAAATGCTTAGTGATTTAGGAATAGATCAGTTAGAAGTAGGTATACCTACTATGGGTGGAGATGAAAAGGAAGCTATAAGAAAAATTGTTAAAAAGAATTTAAAATCAAGTATTATGGCATGGAATAGAGCAGTTATAGGTGATATAGAGCAGAGTATAGACTGTGGTGTTGATGCAGTAGCAATCTCTATATCAGTTTCAGATATACATATACAAAACAAATTGAGAACATCAAGAGAATGGGTTCTTGAAAAAATGGTTGCAGCTACAGAATATGCAAAGAAAAATGGCTTGTATGTTTCAGTAAATGGAGAAGATGCATCAAGAGCAGATGAAGATTTTCTTATAGAGTTTATTCAGTGTGCAAAAGAGGCTGGAGCAGACAGGTTTAGATTTTGTGATACAGTTGGAGTAATGGATCCATTTACAATAAGAAATAAAATAGAGAGAATACATAGTGCTACAGATTTTGATATAGAAATGCATACTCATAATGACTTTGGTATGGCAACAGCAAATGCTATAGGTGGTGTTTTAGGTGGAGCAAATTATGTAGGAGTTACAGTTAACGGTCTTGGAGAAAGAGCAGGAAATGCTGCTTTGGAAGAAGTATTGATGTCTCTTATACATGTACTTAAATACGATTCAAATATTGATACAAAGAAGTTTGTTGAGCTTTCAGAATATGTTTCTAGAGCATCAGGTAGAGAACTTCCAGCATGGAAAGCAATAGTTGGAAGCAATATGTTTAAGCATGAATCTGGTATCCATGCAGATGGAGCTTTAAAAAATCCTAAAAACTATGAAGCATTTGATCCAGCAGAAGTAGGTAGACAAAGACAAATTGTAATAGGAAAACATTCAGGAAAGGCAGCTATATTAAATAAATTTAGAGAATATGACTTAGAACTTGATGACGAAACAGCAGCTTTAGTTCTTGAAAATGTAAGAAGTACTTCTGTTACATTAAAGAGATCTTTATTTGACAAGGAAATCGTTTCTATATACAAGGATATTGTAGATAGTAAGGGAAATACTATATCAAGTGGAATAGTTTAAAATTAGCTGTAGAAGCTATTTCATTAAAAGAGATGAATAGATAATTTATAAAAAAATAATAAAAATATCAGAAAATTAATAAAATAATAAAAAGTGATTAGGAAAATTGATAAAATACACTATTTAGATATAGCTTGTCTAAATAGCAGTACAGTTAAAGCTGTAAATATGTAATAGAAGGTGATTGAATTGGGAAAGAATATAGTTGAAAAGATTTTATCAAATCATATTATAGAAGGAGAGTTAAAAGTAGGAACTACTGCAGGCATTATAATAGATAGAACACTTACTCAGGATTCTACAGGAACTATGGCATATCTTCAATTGGAGGCTATGGGAATCGACAAGGTAAAGACTAAAAAGTCTGTGGCATTTGTAGACCATAATATGTTACAGCAGGGATTTGAAAATGCAGATGACCATAAATTTATACAGACAATAGCAAATAAATATGGAATTTATTTTTCAAGACCGGGTAATGGAATTTGTCATCAGGTTAATCTTGAGAGATTTTCAGTTCCAGGAGATACTCTCTTGGGATCTGATAGCCATACTCCTACTGCAGGTGGAGTAGCTATGTTGGCAATAGGAGCTGGTGGTTTAGATGTAGCACTTGCTATGGCAGGTGAAGCCTATTATATTAAAGTTCCTAAAGTAGTAAAAGTTAATTTAAATGGAAAATTATCACCTATGGTTTCTTCAAAGGATATTATTCTTGAGATTTTAAAGAGAGAGACTGTAAAAGGTGGAGTTGGAAAAGTATATGAATATGGTGGTGAAGGTGTAAAAAACCTTTCAGTTCCTCAAAGAGCTACTATAACTAATATGGGAGCTGAACTAGGAGCTACTACATCTATTTTTCCAAGTGATGAGAGAACAAAAGAATTTTTCATAGCACAAAATAGACTAGAAGATTGGAAGGAATTATCAGCTGATGAAGATGCAAGTTATGATGAGATTATAGAAATAAACCTTGAAGAATTGGAACCTATGGTAGCAGCACCACATAGTCCAGATAATATTAAAACTTGTAGAGAAGAAGGAAGAATAAAGATAGATCAAGTGGCAATAGGAAGTTGTACAAATTCATCATATGAGGATTTTATGAAAGTATCTAGAATATTAAAGGGAAGAAAAGTAGCAGATAATGTTAGCTTAGTTATAGCTCCAGGCTCAAGACAGGTAATGGAGATGATTGCTAGAAATGGAGCTTTAGGTGACATTATTAGTTCTGGTGCTAGAATACTTGAGAACTCATGTGGACCTTGTATAGGTATGGGGCAATCTCCAGGAACAGATGCAGTAAGTATTAGAACTTTCAATAGAAATTTCTATGGTAGAAGTGGTACAAACTCAGCTAAAGTATATTTATCTAGTCCAGAAGTAGCTGCTGTAAGTGCAATTTACGGTTGCCTTATGGATCCGAGAGATGCAGAATTTGATATTGATTTTAAGGATATATCAACAGAGAGTTTTATTATAGATGATAGTATGATAATAAGTCCTGCAGAAGATTCATTCAAAGTTGAGGTAGTAAGAGGACCTAATATAAAGCCGTTTCCTCTAAATACTAAGCTATCTGATAGTCTTTTAGGTAAAGTAATTATAAAGACAGAAGACAACATTACAACAGACCATATAATGCCTTCAAATGCTAAATTGCTTCCGTATAGAAGTAATATACCATATCTTTCTAATTTCTGTTTTAGTACAATTGATGAAGATTTTTCTAGTAGAGCATTGGAAAATAAGGGTGGCTTTATAGTAGCTGGAGAAAACTATGGTCAGGGGTCATCTAGAGAACATGCAGCCTTAGTACCCTTGTATCTCGGAATAAAGGCAGTTCTAGCAAAGAGTTTTGCTAGAATACACAAGGCGAATTTGATAAATAGTGGAATATTAGCTATGGAGTTTGAAAATCCCGATGATTATGAAAAAATAGATCAAATGGATCAGTTAAAAATAGAGAATATTTTTGAAGGTCTGAAAAACTCTAGAATTAAAATTAAAGACTTAGATAAAGACTTTGATTTTTATGTTAAGGCACAATTCAATAAAAAAGAAATTGATATGTTGCTAGCTGGAGGAAAATTAAATAGCATCAAGGAAAAAGTAAAGTAAAATTAAGTAAGGATCTAAAATTAAAATCATTGGAGGTATCTATGTATAATATAACATTGATTTCAGGAGATGGAATAGGTATAGAAGTTACAAAAGCTATGAAGAAAGTTGTAGAAGCAACTGGAGTAGAAATTAAATGGGAAGAAGTAGAAGCAGGAGAAAAAGTCATTGAAAAATATGGAAATCCTCTTCCTGACTATGTGATAGATAGTATAAAGAAAAACAAAATAGCAATAAAAGGTCCAGTTACAACACCTGTTGGCAAGGGATTTAGAAGTGTAAATGTTGCTCTTAGAAAGGCTCTTGATTTATATGCAAATGTAAGACCCATAAAGACTTTTGAAGGCATAAAATCAAGATACAGCGATATAGACCTGACAATTATAAGAGAGAATACAGAGGGACTTTACTCGGGAATAGAACATTCGATAGGAGATTTTGCCGGTGAGAGTATTAAGATTATCACTAAGGACGCAAGTGATAGAATAGTGGATTTTGCTTGTGACTATACAAAAAATAATAGTTATAATCGTTTATCTTGTGTACATAAGGCAAATATAATGAAAATATCAGACGGATTATTTCTTAGAGAATTCTATAAAGTATGTTCGGAAAATGGAATTGAAAAAAAAGATGATAGTAGTGTAGACAATAAAATATATGCAGATGACATAATAGTAGATGCAGCTGCAATGAATTTAGTACTAAATCCAGAAAAATTTGATGTAATGGTTATGCCCAATTTATATGGAGATATACTATCAGATCTTTGTGCAGGACTTGTAGGAGGATTAGGGATAATACCAAGCGCCAATATAGGTAAGGAATATGCAGTTTTCGAAGCAGTTCATGGAAGTGCACCTCAAATAGCAGGAAAGAATATAGCCAATCCAACTGCTATAATACAATCTTCAGTAATGATGCTTAGATATATAGGAGAAAATACTGCTGCTAGTCTAATAGAGGAATCTTTAAAAGAAGTATTTAGAGAAGGAAAAGTTTTAACAGAGGATTTAGGTGGAAGTTCAAAAACAGACGAATTTGCAGATGAATTGTGTAGAATAATAAAAATTAATAAAGCCTAATCAATCACAAAAATATGTAGGGGATATATCTTATCAAAAGATATATCCCCTACAATTATGTAAAAAATAAAATTTTATAAATAATATGTCTATATCGTGTTATATATACATTTGTAAAGAATATCTTTGAGAAGAAATATTAATAAAAAGGTCTATAGAAATAGATGATTATATAGAATGCGATAATAGAAAAAAACAATAACATACTATATGAAGTTACAAATAATGCATAGATGTTGAAATAATATTTTTTATTACTTATAATCTATATAAATGATAAAAAATCTATATTTATAGAGGGATGTGTTGGAGGTAATATATGAACATTCTGCATGTGAGTGCTCAGAAACCTGATTCTACGGGAAGTGGAATATATATGAGTGGTATTATTAATGGAATGGAAAAGCTTTGTGATAAACAGGCTTTAGTTGCAGGAATAGATATTGGCGATAGTGTTGAAAAAATAAAAGAAAAATTTAATAATAAAGTAGAATTTTTTCCTGTAATATATAACTCGGAAAAGATTGATTTTAATGTTCCGGGAATGAGCGATAATATGCCTTATTCAAGTACAAGATATAGAGATATGTCAGAACTTATGGCTGAAAAAATGAAAGATGGGATAATAGATTCTATAAAAAAAGCAGTAGAATATTTAAATCCAGACCTTATAGTATGTCATCATCTTTATTTTTGCACCTCTATAGTTAGAGAGTTGTTTCCAAATAAAAAGGTAGTTGCTATAAGCCATGGAACATGTTTAAGACAAATTAGAAGCATAGACTTTGAAAAAGAATATATACTTGAAAATATAAAAAAGCTCGATAGAATATATGCTTTACATGAAGAACAAAAAAAGATTATATCAAATATTTATGAAGTTGATATCAACAAAATAGAAGTTTTGGGGAGTGGATATGATAGCTCTGTGTTTTACAATAAAAAATATAAAAAAGAAGGAGCAATAAAAATATCTTATGCCGGTAAACTTTCTTATAGCAAGGGATTATTGCCTTTTATAGAAGCTATTAATAGTCTAGAGTATGATGAAGAAGCTATAAAAGTTGTATTTGCTGGTGATGGAAGTATTGAAAAAGAGAAGAATGATATAATTAAAGCGGCTGATAATTGCAAATATGAAATCGATTTTATAGGCAGAGTAGATCAGAATAGATTGTGCGATGAACTTAATAAATCAGATATATTTGTTTTGCCATCATACTATGAAGGTTTGCCTTTGGTACTTTTGGAGGCTATGGCTTGTGGAAATTATGTAATATCTACAGATGTAGATGGATTAGAGGCTTGGCTAGGTGATAAAATCAAAAATAGCGGTCTTATTGAGTATGTAGAATTGCCAAAAATGAAGTCAGTATCTATTCCATATGAAGATGAGTTGGAAGGCTTCAGAGATAGGCTAAAGACTGCATTGGAGAAAGCTATAGATTCAAGAATTAAAGACAGAGAAAAATGCTTAAATATTGAGTCTTTATCTTGGAATGGATTGGCTAAAAAACTTAACTTTAGTCTTGAAAAATTATTATAAAATCAAATTTCAAATATTATAAAATATATTAAGAAGGATCTCTCTTTATCTAAAAGGGAGATTTTTTCTTTTAAATTCAAACTTTATATGCTATATTCTAAAATATAAAGTTTCTAAAAGGAGTGTGTCATGAAGAAGAAAATAGCAGTGATAGACTTTAGAATGGATAAAGAGTCTAGAAGAAATCTTAAAAATTTAGGTTTAGAGTTAATAGATTCCTACTGTAATAAAAATATATACGATGCTATTTCAGGACATGTAGATATAAATATGTTTACTGATGGAGAAAACATAGTAGTTTCTCCTGAATCTTATAATTATTACAGGGAAAAATTTCAAAAATTAGGTGTAAATAGAAATATAATTTCTGGAAAAACTTCTCTATCTAAGAAATATCCTGGAGATATTTTATACAATGTTTGCTACACAGGTAAATACTATATAGCTAACTTTGAAAATACAGACTATGAAATAAAGAGTTTAATATATAGCAAATATATTAAAAATGAGAAAATAAAAAATAACAGAAGTATGAAAAAAAATTCTAGGGAAAATATAAGTTGTAACTTTAAAAAAAATAACATGGGAGAAAATACTTCTGAAAAAGAAAAAACAGTAGATAAAATACTTGAACTAGAAAATGTAATTAATATAAAGCAAGGATATTCTAACTGTTCAATATGTCAAGTAGATGAAAAATCTGTAATTACATATGATGAAGGTATAGCAAAATGTCTAGAAGATAGAGGGCTTGATGTACTCAAGATAAGTACAGGATATATAGATTTATTTGATTTTAATTATGGTTTTATAGGTGGAGCAAGTGCATCTTTTAAAAAAGAAATATTATTTTTTGGAAAGATAAGCGAACATCCAGATTATATAAGGATAAAAGAATTTGTAGAAAAGAAAGGGAAAAAAATAAGGGAACTTTCAAATAGAAAGCTTACAGATTATGGGAGTATGTTTATTTTTGAAAAATAATTATTGTTTTTATAGTTAAAAAATTAAAGGGATTATACTTCTAAATATAGAATGTTAGGATATGAAATATGTATAGTGGAGTAAATAAGTAATGTATAAAATAAGGAAAATATATATGGATAATATTTTGATAAATTAAAGTACAGAGGAATATTGTCAGAAAATATTAGCAAATTTCAAAAAATTACTTGCAAAATAAAATCTGATATGATAATATGAAAACAACATTAATATTACAAGCTTTGACAAAGGAAGAGTAAGATATAGTTCATCTATAAGAGAAGTTGAATCATCGGCTGAAAGTTCACGAGAAAAGAGATATCTGAAAACTACCTTTTAGCAGAGTCCAGTAGCGAGAGTGAAAAGACTCGGTTGACTGCCTTAAAGTCCTTCGAGAGGGTGCAATGCATCAACTTGGGTGGAACCGCGATTTACTCGTCCCAATATATTATATTGGGGCGATTTTTTTATTTATTTTAAAAATGGAGGGAATTATAATGATAAAAGTTGAATTAAGAGACGGAAACTTTATAGAAGTTGAAGAAGGATCATCATTATTAGATGTAGCAAAAAGTATAAGTGATGGTTTTGCAAGAAGTGTATTAGTTGGATCAATTGATGGAAAAGCAGTAGGACTAAATGAAAAGTTAGAAAATGATTGTAAGGTTAATTTCTTTAAATTTGAAGATGCAGAAGGAAAGGAAGCTTTCAGACATACAGCAGCTCATATATTTGCACAGGCGATAAAGAGATTATGGCCAGAAACTAAACTTGCAATAGGTCCTGCTATAGAAAATGGATTCTACTATGATATAGATTTAGATCATAGATTGGTACCAGAAGATCTTGAAAAGATTGAAGCTGAGATGAAGAAAATAGTGAAGGAAGACCTAGCTATTGAAGGATTTGAAGTTTCAAGAGAAGAAGCTTTAAAGATGATGGAAGAAAAAAATGAAGATTACAAGGTGGAAATGATAAATGATCTTCCAGAAGATGAGAAGATCTCAATGTATAGACAGGGAGAATTTGTAGACTTATGTCGTGGACCACATCTTCAGAGTACAAAGAAAGTAAAGGCGTTTAAGCTTCAGAATATAGCAGGTGCTTACTGGAGAGGTGACGAAAACAATAAGATGCTTCAGAGAGTATATGGTACTGCTTTTGAAAAGAAGAAGGATTTAGATGCACATTTAAAGATGCTTGAAGAAGCTAAGAAGAGAGATCATAGAAAATTAGGTAAGGAATTGGGATTATTTATGATTCCAGAAGAAGGACCAGGATTCCCTCTATTTTTACCAAGAGGTGTTGAATTAAAAGCTGCATTAATGAAGTATTGGGAAGAAATACATAGAGAAAGTAGATATGTAGAAATAGAAACTCCTATAATTTTAAACAAGAAACTTTGGGAAACTTCAGGACATTGGTATCATTACAAAGAAAATATGTATACTGTAAAGATAGATGAAGAAGATTATGCTATAAAGCCGATGAACTGCCCAGGTTCAATGATATTCTATAAGAGCCAGTTACATTCATATAGAGATTTCCCAATGAGAGTTGCAGAAAGAGGTAGAGTTCATAGACATGAACTTTCAGGAGCATTACATGGTTTAATGAGAGTTAGAGCCTTTACTCAGGATGATGCTCATATATTTATGCTTCCAGAACAGATAAGAGAAGAAATAAAGGGTGTAATAGAATTAATAGACAAGGTTTATACTAAGTTTGGATTTAGCTATCATGTTGAATTGTCTACAAGACCAGAAGACTCTATGGGAACTGATGAAGAATGGGCTGTAGCAGAAGATGGTCTAAGAGGAGCTCTTGAAGAACTTGGAATGGACTATGTAATCAATGAAGGTGATGGAGCATTCTATGGTCCAAAGATAGACTTCCACCTAAAGGATTGTCTAGGAAGAACTTGGCAGTGCGGTACTATACAGTTAGATATGCAGTTACCTCAGAGATTTGATGCAACTTATGTAGGTAAGGATGGAGAAAAACATAGACCAGTAATGATTCATAGAGTTTGTCTAGGATCTATAGAAAGATTTATTGGTATATTAATAGAAAACTATGCAGGAAAGTTCCCAGTATGGTTAGCTCCTTGTCAGGTAAAGGTAATATCAGTATCAGATAAGTATAATGAACATGCAAATAAGATAATGGATCAGTTATTTAAGAAGGGTATAAGAGTTGAACTTGATGATAGAACTGAAAAGGTTGGATTCAAGATAAGAGAAGCACAGCTTGAAAAGATACCATATATGCTAGTAATTGGTGAAAAAGAACTTGAAAGTGGTGAAATATCTGTTAGATCAAGAGATGAAGGTGAGCTTGGAAGTATGAGCGTTGATGCATTCATAGAAAAGATAAGCAAGCAGATAGAAGAAAGAGAAAATGTTGAAGTAGAAGTATTATAATATATTTAAAAAACTTGAAAAAACTCCCTACTATTATATAGTGGGGAGTTTTTTGTGTAAAAAGCTATAGATGAAAATGCAGAAAATTTAAAAATAATATATATTTTTTGACAAATATGTTTTTATAAAAAATATGTGGGTATCTTATAAATATAAATATCTCTAATTAGAGATAAAAAGGAGGAAAAGAAATGATAGAAGCATTAAGAAAGAGAAGAACATATTACAATTTAGGGAAAGAAATACCTGTAAGTGAAGAGGAAGTATTTGATTTTATTAAGGAGGCTACTGAGCTTGTTCCAGACGCATTTGATATGAAAAGTACAAGAATAGTAGTTCTTTCAGGAGAAAAGCAAGAGGAACTTTGGGATAAAATATACGATGAATTTGAAGGAAAGGTTCCAAGAGAAAAGATCGACGGATTTAAAAACGCTTTTGGTACTATACTATATTTTTATGATGATGAAGTAGTAAAGGGATTACAGGAACAGTTCCCACCGTATGCTGATAATTTCCCAAATTGGGCAATGCAGTCATCTGCAATGTTACAGATTTCAATTTGGTCTGGTCTTAGAGAAATGAATATAGGTGCTAATATTCAGCACTACAACCCTGTTATAGATGATATGATTAGAAATCTATATAACCTTCCAGATAGCTATAAGCTTGTAGGACAGATGCCTTTTGGAGAAATACTTTCAGAACCGTCAGCAAAAGAAAAAGAAGATATAAGTAAGAGAGTAATAATACTACCATAGGCAGAGTAGATGAACTCAACGCAATTAAAAATATTTATAGGCATAAGCAGGGCTAGGAAAAAAATAGGAGCAAAATCAAATAAGTTATTTTTGAAATACGGATTAACCGAACCACAATTTGGCGTATTAGAGGCAATTTATCACAAGGGGCCCTTAAGTGTTGGAGAAATTCAAGAGAAAATACTTAGTTCAAGTGGAACAATTCCTGTAATAATAAAAAACCTTGAAAAGAGGGGACTTTTAACAAAGGAAAAAGATAAATTAGATAAAAGAAAGTTTATTATTAGGATTACAGATGACGGAAGTAAATTAATGGATGAAGTATTTCCACAAAATAAAGAAATAATATGCAATGAAATAGATAGAAGTCTTAGTAAGGATGAACAAGAAACTTTAGTGAGACTATTAAAGAAAATGTAGCGCTTAAAAGCAAAGAGGTGAAAAATGTTAAAGGATATAAATAGAAAAGTTTTAAAAAAGGTAAATGGGAAAGCAGCAGTAGATGGAAATGGTGTTCATTTAGTAAGGGTCTTAGGAAATAATACAGCAAAAAGTTTTGATCCAATATTGATGTTAGACTCTTTTGATAGTAGAGATCCCAAGGACTATATAGGTGGATTTCCTATGCATCCTCATAGAGGTATAGAAACGATAACTTTTTTAAAAGAAGGAAAAATGAAACACAAAGATAGTCTAGGAAATGAAGATGTAGTCACTGGAGGTTCAGTACAGTGGATGACAGCTGGTTCTGGTATATTCCATGAAGAAGAAATTCCAGCAGCAGATAGAATGTTAGGTGTGCAGATTTGGTTGAATCTTCCAGCCAAAGAGAAGATGACAGATCCAGAATATTATAATATAAGAGAAGAAGATATTCCACAACTAGATCTAGATGGTGGGTACTTGAGAGTAATAAGCGGTGATTACAAGGATATACATGCTTTTCAGGCAAAGCATTCACCTTTGAAATTTTATCATTTATATCTAGAAAAGGGTAAAGAAATAATTTTAGATGATATTACTGAAGCCTCTTTAATGGCTTTTACTCTTCAAGGTAATGTAGAAATAAATTCTGAATATATAGAGGAAAAAACAGCCGTTAAATTCTCTGAAAAAGGAAATCTGGAAATAAAAGCCAAAACTGATACAGATATATTAATATTAGCTTCAGAACCTTTAAAAGAAGAAATTTATTGGGGTGGACCTGTAGTTATGGATACTAGAAGGGGTCTTGAAAAAGCATTTGAAGAAATGCGAAGTGGAAATTTTATAAAAAAGAAAATAGAATATTAAAGTAAAATTAAAATACCATTGAGTTTTAAGTAAAATAGATAAAACTTAGATATGGGTATATTTTAAAAATGAAATAACCTAAAGAGTAATTAGCTTTAGCATATATAATAAGTCAAAATACAAAAAACAAGAGCTCAAAATTATGAGTCTCTTGTTTTTTATTTTATATTAGTTGATAATTTTGAAGCTATGCCACTTTTTTTGCATCATAGTCTACTAGTAGATTAGACTTAATCAAAATAGGTCTTAGTGCAGAATAGATAGCTACAGCAATGATTACTGTCGTAATAGCATTGAAAAGTGTAGCACCAGCGCTTATTTTTGCAAGAATTTTAGCCGCATCTTGTGGCTGACCTAATAAATAAATCTTGTAAAAATATCCAACAACAGGATCTGCAACTACATTAAATGCCATACCGCATATTGAAGCGATAAGAGACCACTTAAAAATATATTTTTTGTCATTTGTTTCATTAATATGCGCAACTTTATGAGCAATTGTTCCTACAATAAGTCCTATACAAAGTTTTAAGATAAAAGTTTTAGGAGCAACTAAAATATATACAGGATCCATAAGGTCAGCTATTGTCATACCTATAGCGCCTGCTAGACCACCATAAAATCCTCCTAAAAGAAGAGCTGCTAAAACAAGAAATACATTACCAAAATGTATAGATGTCATATCTCCACCTGGAACAGGAATTTTAATCTGTAAAAAAGTGAATGTAATAAAGCAAAGAGCTGCTAGTATTGCTGTTTGAGTAAGTTTTGATAATTTACTACTTACATTATTCATAAAAATACCTCCGAAAATTATTTAATTATTAGTACAATACAATTTTAGTAGTTAAAATGATAAAAGTCAATAAATAACGGTACAATATAGCAAATACAGAAAATGAATCGATACAATATGCAATGAATATATAAAATATATTTTTTACAATAAAAAAGGACAGCTACCAAACTGTCCTGACAGTGTTCTGTTTTTCAAAAAAAGATAACAATTAACAAAATTTGAGGTAAAGAAATGAAAAACAAAACCTTTAATATATTCATTATATAACTTATTTTTTATATTGTCAATCGTTTTCCTAAATTGAAATAAAATTTAAATTTAGAATAGAAAGTACGAGTATATAGTAGATAGAAAAAGTAAAGTTTCGAGAAAGAAGCTAAAAGATAACTTATAAAATAGAAAATAAAAATCACCTTGCGAATTTAAAGGAAGTTTCCTTCGAGAATTGGGAGAAAATATTAATATAAGCATTTATATCATATATATAATTATTTTTTTATGATTTAAATAATATATTTTTTATTAGTATAATAGAGAATCTATAAAGAAAGAATTTTAAATTTATAAAAATCATTAAAAGAAAGTAGTAATTCTTATAATTTTTGAATATGAAAGAGAGTTTTATGGTATTATAATAAATAGAGGAAAATTTAATAGCTTTCGTACTCGAAGTTAGATACGAAAGATAAAATAGATAAAAAAACAAGGAGGAATGTGTTTTGAATAGAAATGATAAGTGTTGGTGTGGAAGCGGACTAAAGTACAAAAAATGCCACATGGAACAAGATGAAAAATTAAGAGAATTACAGTTGGCAGGTAATATAGTACCTAATAGATTTATAATAAAGACTCCAAAAGAGATTGAGGGTATAAAGGCAAGTGCAGTAGTAAATACTGGTGTATTGGATTTTATATCAGATAAGATCAAGGCTGGAATGAGTACTGAAGATATAGATAATATGGTACATGATTATACTGTAGAGCATGGAGCAATTCCAGCACCTTTAAACTATGAAGGCTTTCCAAAAAGTTGTTGTACTTCTATAAATAATGAAGTTTGTCACGGTATACCTTCAAAAAAAGCTATTCTTAAAGAAGGCGATATAATAAACATAGATGTTTCAACTATAAAGGATGGATATTTTTCAGATGCATCTAGAATGTTTATAGTAGGAGAAGCTTCTGAAGAAGCTAAGAAGCTAGTAGAAGTAACTAAGGAATGCCTTGAAAAGGGGATGGAACAGGTTAAGCCTTGGGGGCATATAGGAGACATAGGCGCTGCAATATATGAATATGCAACATCTAAGGGTTACTCAGTAGTTACAATGTTTGGAGGTCATGGTATAGGAAATGAATTCCATGAAGAACCATTTGTTTCACATGCTGCAAGAAAGGGAACTGGAATGGTTATGGTTCCTGGAATGGTGTTTACAATAGAACCGATGATAAATATAGGTAAGCCACAGGTATATGTAGACAAGCAAAATGGGTGGACATCATATACAAAAGATGGCTCTTTATCAGCTCAATGGGAGCATCAGTTATTAGTTACAGAAGATGGATATGAAATAATATCTTATTAATAGTATCATATGTCAATTAGTAAGAAGTAGATATATTTAAACTTCCAAAATAGAAAAAAAGTAAAAAAAAACTTGACAATCTAAAAATATCCCTGTATACTTAGTAAAGTAATGAAAAGAAGTAGAATCCGTTCTCACCTAACAGCACTTTGCGTAGCTAGTTGGGTTAAAAAGTGAAATTAGTAAAAGCTTTTGTTTTGCTATTTTATTTTGGAACTTATGGCGGATTTTATATCCGTCTTTTTATTTTATTATAAGCGAAAGAAGAGGTGCTCTAATATCAGTAAGGAATTATTAATCAACGAAGAAATTAATGCAAAGGAAATCAGAGTTATATCAGAAACTGGAGAACAGTTAGGTATAATGAGCTCAAAGCAGGCTTTAGAATTAGCAAGACGTAAGAATCTTGATTTAGCTATGATTTCTCCAAATGCAAAACCAGCTGTTTGTAAGATTATGGACTATGGAAAGTTCAAGTATGAACAGTCAAGAATGGAAAAAGAAGCAAAGAAAAAGCAAAAGACAATCAATGTCAAGGAAATAAGATTAAGACCGGCTATCGGTGAAAATGATTTAAAGACTAAGGCTAATCAGGCAATTAAATTCCTTAAAAAGGGAGATAAAGTAAAAGTTGAACTTAGATTTAGAGGTAGAGAGCTTGGTCATAAGGACATCGGAAGAGAAGTAATGATGAACTTCATTGACATGTTAAGCGAGTTTGGAGAACCAGGTAAACCCCCTAAGTTTGAGGGAAACAACATGGTTACAGTTATAGATCCAAAGAAATAGATAATAATTGAGAGGAGGATTTTGTTATGCCAAAGATGAAGACACATAGAGGTGCAGCAAAGAGATTAAGAAGAACAGGAAGTGGAAAGCTTAAGAGAGCTAAAGCTTATAAAGCTCATATACTTACAAAGAAGTCACCAAAGACTAAGATGAACTTAAGAAAGTCAACTTTAGTAAGTGATGGAGATGCTAAGAGAATAGCACAGTTATTACCATACAAGTAGGAATTAAGAAATAAAATCGAGGAGGAGTTACAATGGCAAGAGTAAAAAAGGGAATGAACGCCCATAAGAGACATAAAAAGGTAATAAAGCTTGCAAAGGGATACCAGGGATCAAGAAGTAAGCTTTTCAAGACTTCAAACCAGTTCGTTATGAAGGCTTTAAATAACGCATATATAGGAAGAAAGCAGAAGAAGAGAGACTTCAGAAAGCTTTGGATACAGAGAATAAATGCAGCATGTAGAATGAACGACATGTCATATTCAAGATTCATGAACGGTCTAAAGAAGGCTGGAATTGAAGTAAACAGAAAGATGCTTTCTGAATTAGCTATAGCTGATCCAGCTGGATTTGCTAAGTTAGTAGAAGTTGCTAAAAGCAACTTAGCTTAATAGCTTCAAATATAGAAAATTAGGGTTTAACGCAGGATTTGTGTTAGACCTTTTTTATTGTCAAAAATAATATAAAAATAGACAGCTTTTGGTAAAACTAACTAGCTGTCTATTTTTTATAAAATAATATTAAGTTAATATTGATAATATATGAAATATTAAGTTGATTATATTAAATAACATATATTGTATACATAAAAGCTTGTAAAGAATATTTTTCCAAACTAATTATAAGAGCATACTATATATAATTAACTATATATTCATATTAATCATACTGTAAGTTAAATGTATTACTCAGGAAGAGTTATACCAAATTCCATATCAAGTTGCTTTGCAAGATTTTCCATTTCTTCAAGAGTCTTAGGTAGTATAGGTACACCATTATCTAATCTATCTTGGTGTTTTTCTGCTTCCTTTTCACCATGAATATATATTCTATCTTGCTGATATGCCTTTTCTGAATCTCTAACTTCTTGAAGGTAAGTATTCCAATGTGATTTAATTTGTTCAGCATCACCGAATAAGTTAGGGTCTATTGCCATAAAGTAATGACATATACCTGCTATGCCATCATCTTCAGAATGGTTAGAAGTAAATCCGTTTGATAATATTGCAGTAAGGAATTCAACTATTAGTGAAAATCCAAATCCCTTGTGTCCACCAAATAATTCTGAAGATCCGCCTAGAGGATGAAGTCCACAAGTTCTGTAGGCAATACCATTTATGATGTCCATAGGGTTTATTGCATCTTTACCTTCATCATTAATTCCCCAACCTACTGGAAGTTCTATACCTTTTTTGTTTCTAACTTCAACTTTTCCATAAGCAACTACAGAAGTAGCCACATCAAAATTGAAATCTACAGGATCTGCAGGTATTGAAACAGCTATAGGATTTGTTCCCATCATTGGATGTTTTCCAAATGTTGGTACAACAACAGGGAATGAGTTCGTCATAGATACCCCGATAAGTCCTTCATTACAAGCTAGTTTACTATAGTAACTTGCTATACCGTAGTGATTGGAATTACGAACTGTAACAAGTCCTATTCCCGATTTTTTTGCCTTTTCGATAGCAATTTCCATTGCGTACTTACCAACTACCTGTCCCATAGCTCTATTTCCATCTACTACTGCAGATATAGGAGTTTCAAAAGCTATTTTAGGCTGATTTTCAACGTGGATAAATCCTTTCTGTATCTGCTTACGATACATTTCAAGTCTTTGAGAACCATGAGTATCTACCCCATATAAGTCTGCTGCTAAAAGTACATCTGTAATTGTATCGGCATCCTTGTCTGAAAAACCGTACTTTTTAAAAGCTCTTTTGCAGAAACTAGTAAGTTCATCGGCGTTTACTCTAATTGCTTGTATTTCCATAATCTATACCTCTTTCTATTAAGTTTTTTACAAGATTAATTTTACTACTATTTAAAGTATATTTCAACCTAAAATTATTAATTAAATTAGAATAAAATAATAAAAAAAGATTTTTTGACTGCTAAAAATAGAGTATAAGTACATAAAATTAAGTTTTAGTTTAAAAATACTTTTAAGAGGGAAATAATAAATAAAATAACTAGACAACGCTCTTTGGTGTAGTTAGCTGTATTTATATAAAATTTATATATTTTCAGTTCAAAATTCAAGAGTATATATTGAGTTTTAATATTATTTATAAATGTTCTATAAATAAATAAAAAAAGGAGAGAAAACTCTCCTTTTAAAAATAATATTTTTGATTGTTCAAATACGTATTAATCTAGTAGATAGTCTACAATGTCTACAATCTTTCCATCTTGTATATAAACTCTAGGTACTCTTCTTGAAACCTGACATAAAACCTCATAGTTTATAGTGTCACAGTCATGCGCTATATCATCTACTGTAACATGTTCACTTCCAAATATAAGTACATCATCATCGATCTTTATATCCATATCCATAGGAACTCTAACCATACACTGATCCATACAAATTCTTCCTACTATAGGACATTTTATTCCATTGATAGATACATATGGATTTCTTCTTCCTCTAAGAAAACCATCGGCGTATCCAACTGTAATAGTAGCAATTCTTTCTTTTACAGTAGTAAAATATATTCTACCATAACTAATTGATGTACCAGGATTAAGTATTTTTATATTTGAAACCTTTGCTTTGAAGCTCATAGCAGGTTTAAGGTCTACTGAACGTGAAACCTCATCAGATGGATAAAGTCCATATTGAACAATTCCCATTCTTACCATATCGTATTTTTCTTCCATATCTAGAATTTCAGCACTATTAGATGAATGCACATATGGCGGTCTTAAGCCTTTATTCTCAAGAGCTTCTACCATTTTAGCAAATCTTCCTGTTTGTAACTCTTCAAATTCTTTGTTTCTAGCATCTGCTGTAGCAAAGTGAGTATACATACCCTCAATTTCTATATATTCCAACTTACTTATTTTTTCTATTTCTAAAACAATATGATCTATATCTTCCTCTAATACAACATACCCTAGTCTTGACATGCCTGTATCCATTTTAAGATGTATTTTTGCAGTTCTATTTATTTTCTTTGCAATATCATTTATTTTCTTAGCATACTCATAGTCGAATATTGTCATTGACACGTTGTTTTTAATACAGTCTTCAACTGTTGGAAGGTTGGTGTAACCAAGATTTAAAATAGGGATGGTAACACCGGCTTTTCTAATTTCAAAAGCTTCTCTTGCTCTCGCAACGGCAAGAAAATCAACACCATTTTCTTCGTAAAATTTTGCCAGTTTGGCTGAACCATGTCCATATGCATTAGACTTAACTACCATACAGACTTTTGTTTGACTTGGAAGTTTTTTTCTAAGTCCATTTAGATTGTATAAAATTGCATCTAAATCTACTTCCACCCAATTGACTGAATTATTTATTAATGACATAATGATACCTCCATATATATAATGTATATATATTATATCATTAATCGGCACTAATTATTGTATTTATAAGGAAAAAACTAATAGTTCACAATCTTCCGAAATATAAAACTATAAAAAAAAGGTGATATATGTGTTTTTATTTTAATAAATATATATACATTAAATATAATAAATAAAATAAGTAAATTAAGGTTAAATTCCTTTAAAGTTAAAAACTTAATCTTAATAAGTGGTTTTAGGCTTTATTTGTGATTTGGAAAAACGTTGACATAATAAATAACATAATATATACTTTAAAAAAGAAATTGTTTTAATTTCATGAAATAATATACAAAAAAGTACATTTTAATAGGAGGAATTAATATGAGTTTAGGTGATTACAGAAATGATGCAATTCAGGCTAAATCTGATAAGAGTATAGCAGTTACTCAACAGATTGCATATGCGCCAATTGCATTTGAAAGTGGGTGCGGTGCACTATTATTTGATCATGATGGTAAAAAGTATATAGATTTTTTATCAAGTGCATGTTCAGCTAATTTAGGACATGGTAACAAAGAGATTGCAGAAGCAGTTAAAGAGCAGATGGACAAGATTACTCAATATACTTTTGCATATTTTAACACATTACCGCCTATTCTTTTGGCTGAAAAACTAGCAAAGTTGGCGCCAGGTAAAGATGATAAGAAGGTTTTATTTAGTGCAACTGGCTCAGCAGGAATTGACTCTGCTATAAAATTAGCAAGAGCATATACTGGTAGAACAAAGGTAATTTCTATGATAGGTGCTTATCACGGTAGCACATATGGATCAATTTCATTATCAGCTTTAAGTCTTAATATGAGAAAAAACATAGGTCCGTTACTTCCAGAGATGTATCACTTTAAATATCCAGATAAAAATACTCCTTGGCAAGACTGTATTGCAGACATGGAACTTGCATTTTCAACATATCTTCCTGCAGATGAAGTTGCAGCTATATTTATTGAACCAATAGCAGGTGATCAAGGTCTTATAATACCACCAACTGAATGGGTTCAGGCATTGAGAGACATTTGTGATAAGCACGGAATACTTCTAGTATCTGATGAAATACAGCTTGGTCTTTGTAGAACAGGTAAGTGGTTCTGTATAGAAAATTATGGTGTAGAAGCAGACCTTTATGTAATGGGGAAATCTGTAGGTGGTGGTCTTCCACTAGGTGCAGTAGTAGGTAGAACAGAAATAATGGACTCACTAGAAGCACCAGCACATTTATTTACTCTTGCAGGAAATGCAACAGTATGTGCTGCAGCATTAAAAAATATAGAAATACTTGAAAGGATGAATGCTAATAAGGTATCTGTTGAAAAGGGTAAATACCTTACAGATAAATTTGAACAATTAAAGAAAAAATATAACTTTATAGGTGAAATAAGACCAATGGGTCTTAGTATGGGGGTAGATATTATAGACCCTGAAACAGGAAAAAAGAATCCTAATGCAACAGCAAAGATTTGCTATGAAGCATTTAAGAGAGGTCTAGTTTTAATATTCTTAAATAAATCCACATTAAGAGTACAGCCACCACTAGTAATTGAGTATGAACAAATGGATGAAGCTATAGAAATACTAGACTCTGTAATGAAAGATTACAGTGAAGGGAAAATAAGCGATTCTATACTTGATGAAATAAAGGGTTGGTAAAAAGTAATATTATGAATGGCAGAGGTAAATAAGGGATGGATAATTCAGTAAGTTTTAGAAAAGTGATAGTTTATGCAGGATCTTATGTTGCAACAGTTATAGGTTCTGGATTTGCAACGGGGCAGGAGATAATGCAGTTTTTCTCCTTTTATGGACTATCAGGAATAATAGCATGTTTAGTATCGATGGCATTATTTGCGTTTTTAGGAATGGAAGTACTAAATAGAGGTAGACTTGTAAAACCTAAAGATTCAACAAAAATATTTTCATTATACACAGGTAAAACAATAGGTAAATTTTTAGATTGGTTTGTTCCAGCATTTTTATTTGCAGTATTAGTTGTTATGATATCAGGTTCTGGAGCAACTTTATCTGAATACTACGGTTTGAGTCCTCATGTTGGAAGAATAGGTATGATTGTCTTATCATATCTTAGTGTTTCATTTGGTGTTGACAAATTGTCTAAGGTTTTAGGTAATATAGGACCTATAATAATTGTATTTACAATACTTGTTGGTGGAATTAGCTTATTTAAAAATGCGGGAACATTTGCATCCTCTCTTGAATTTTTAAAGACAGCGCCAATACAAAAACCAGCGCCAAATGCATTTATGTCAGGTGTTTTATATGCATCTTTCAATGTATTTGTTGTAATGGGATTCCTTGCAGGACTTGGAACTACAGCTAGTAGCAAAAAAGAGGCATATTACGGTGGACTTTTGGGAGCAGTATCTTTAATGCTTGCTGCAGCTATGATGTATCTTGCAATATTATCAAATGCTCCAGAACTATTTAATAAGAGTATTCCAACTTTAGTACTAGCAGATGAAATTAGCCCAATAGTTGGGAAGTTATTCTCTATAGTGCTAATACTGGGTATATTCTCAACAGCAGCACCTTTATTATGGCAGTGTACAAATAGATTTTATAGTGATGGAACAAAAGGATTTAAGATACTTTCACTTATATTTTCTATACTGGCTTTAATAGGTGGTTTCCTTCCATTTGATGTTTTGGTAGGAACAGTATATCCATATACTGGATATGTAGGGATAGTATTATTAGTTCTTATCGCTATTAAAGTTATCAAGCTCAAAAAAGAGGGAAGAACAGGCGAAGAAGAGATTAGGGCCATTGAAGAAGGTAAATAAATGCAATATTAAATATGTGTAAAAATTTATTTAATGTTTTTTAGACCTACTAATAAAATTTAGGAGTTTTTATAACTATTTTTGAATCCTAAATTTTATTTCAGTAGGTCTTTTTATATATATTTAAAGTTTTTGAAAGTATTAATAGATTTTCACAAAAAGACTTTTAAAAGTTATATTATAAAATACATCTAAAAAAATGTTTAATAAAAGATAAATAGAATAATAATAAATGTATGTGATAGTATTTAATAATAGTAAGAAAAATTTAAGTTTAATAAAAAAATAAATAATAAATATGTAATGATGAAAGTAAAAGTTTTGAAATAGTAAGTATTTTTGAATATAATAGCTAATGCTTGAAAAATACAATAGCTTCTAAGGCATCTAAAATGCTTTCTAAGGATGCAATTCTTATTAACAGTATGATTCTATATTATAACAAAACAAAGACTACATGAAGGTGAAAGAGACTTCTAAGAAGATAGTAGGATATTAAGAAAATTTTCGATTTACAGTTTTAAGTATAAAAATAAACTATTTAAAAAAATGATTCTCATGTATAATATAAGATATAAATTTGGACGGAGGTTGGATATGAAAAAGTTAAGTCAATATAAATTAATGACAATGAAGACTCTGATCAGTGCGGCTAAGTCAATTATGGACGAGGAGGGTCTTGATAATATTACAATAAGAAAAGTTGGTGAAAGAGCAAAGTTAAACAGTGCAACTATATATAATTATTTTGAAAATCTTGAACACTTGAAAATATTTGCATGTCTTTTCGTATTTAATGAGTATTCAGAAGATATAAAAAACTATATAGATGAAAATAATGATTCTATTGATAATTATATAAAAATATGGGAATGCTTTATAAAACACACAGTTAGGAATACGGAGGTCTTTTATACAGTATTTTTTAATGAACTTGAAAGAACTGTATCAGAATATATTTGTGAATATCATGAACTTTTTCCACTTCAAGTAGAAAATTATAATGATTCAATTTTAAAAATGATTAGTGAATCATCAGTTGAAAAAAGAAATATAGCTCTTTTAGAAAAAGTGGCAGATGATGGTTTTATAAATGAAAAGGATATTATATGGATAAATGATATGTCAGTTTATACATATGAATCTTTATTATTTAGAATGCATAAACTGGAATTAGATAAAAAAGAAGGCGAAAGAAAGATGAAGAGCTACATAGAGAAGATAATACAAAAAAATAGAATAAAATAAGTTAAAAATACCATGATCTAATTAGACCATGGTATTTTTAACTTATTTTATTATCTTCTAAATGATGTTTTAATTATATTAGCTACTGCAGCAGTATTATGGAGTCCGGTTTTAACCTTTTCCTTTGCTGTTAATACATCGGCTGAAACATCGACTGCAACATCTGTAACATCTTTAGCATTATCCAAAACACTATCCACTGTTGAAAGTATTCCTGGAAGCTTAGCAATAGTAAGTCCCACATTATTTGTGTTTTGAGTTATTAGCATATCAATATTTGACATGAGAGCAGATAGTCTCTTAAGCACAATTATTAGAAATATAAGAGCTATACATCCCAAAATAACCAATACAAATAAAACAACTTCAAGATTAACTGTAATACTCATTTTAATTGTAAATTCTCCCTAGCTTATATTTTATTTACCTGATTTATTTTCAGATTTTGATTTGTTATTTTCATTCTTCTTTTTATCAGATTCATTATAAGCTTTTTTCGAATCTTCCTTTTCTTCTTTTTTGTCAGCATCATTTTCAATTGTAGAATCTGAATCAATTGCATCTTCTAATTTTTTCTGAGTTATATCATCAAAACAATCTTCAATAGATACTTCTACTTCATTTTTCTTTTTATCAAAATATTCTTTTATCTTTTCTTTAGATTCACTAACTTTATCTTTAGTTTCCTGAAGTGAATCGTTTGTTCTACTTGCTATTTCCTTTGACTTATCACTTATTGCTTGACCTGTATCAGATATTCCTTCTGAAAGGTCCTTTCTTGTTTCTCTTCCTGACTTTGGTGCGAAAAGCACTCCTCCAATAGCCCCAAGAGTAACACCGGTAGCTGCTACTTTTGCGATCTTAACCGCTTTGGCTCTTCTTCTTGCTTTTAGAATTTTTTCTTTTCTTTTCTTAATTGCCTTAGTTAATACCATAATTACACCTCCGATTTATAATAATGATTTAATATAATATTATAATTTAATCAATATAATGTCAATGAAATCATGAGAATATATGTATATATTATTTATGTTCTTTAAAATTGATATAGAAAAAATTAATTAAAAAAATGACAATAATAGATAAATGAAATTTTACTTGCATTTAGAGCTAGAAAATGTTTTCTGAATTTGGAAAATGGTAACAAAATGTAATTTTTTAAAAAAGATATAAACCAGTTATACCAATGAGTATGGATGTAACAATAAAAATATATATTAAAAAAAGGTTGCATTTTTGTAATTTTTATATTAGACTAGGGAAGTGTAAAAGATAAAAATTACAAATTGTAACTTATTTTAACGAATGAGTTTGTAAAATATGAAATAAAAGTTTCATAGAAATTAATTATAATATTTTAATAAAAAGGAGAGTAATATGAAGAAAATATTTGCAGTAGCAGCAACGGTATTGATGACAACTTCAATATTCCTATCTGCGAAAACATTAAATACAACAATAGAGGCTCAGGAAAGATCTTTAGTAACAGTTGATATGGGTTGGAAGAAAAATGGAGAAACATATAATTATATAGATGCATCTGGAAATAAAGTGAAGGGTTGGAACAGATTAAATGGAATGTGGTATTATTTCAATAGTAAGGGTGACATGGTAAAAGGAAAACAAACTATTTCTAATAAGACATATCTATTTAATGAAGATGGAACTTTAAACAAGGAAATACAAGAAGAAGTAAGTCAGGAAAATGTTAAAACTTCTTCTGATAAAAAAGATCCAAATATCTATTATGATAAGAGTGGAAACCCTCTTGGAATTGGTAAAAAGTATATATCAAATGCAAGTGCCTATACAGGAGATACTATAACAGCTTCTGGA
Organism: Peptostreptococcus russellii; assembly: GCF_900110295.1. GTDB lineage: Bacteria > Bacillota > Clostridia > Peptostreptococcales > Peptostreptococcaceae > Peptostreptococcus > Peptostreptococcus russellii_A. Next base: position 96,396 of record NZ_FODF01000007.1, on the reverse strand, counting down.
CAGAGACCTAGATGGGGGACAATAGCTGTAGATCCTAGAGTTATACCTCTTGGTTCGAGAGTATATATACCGTACTTTGACAAGGTATTTATAGCAAATGATACGGGTGGGATAATAAGAGGTACTATGATAGATATATTTATGAATTCAGCTAGAAACATGAATAACTTTGGAAGAAGAAATTTAGAAATTATAGTATTAGACTAATTTAGAAAGCACTAAATTAACTTATATGATTTTGAATGTTACAATAAAATAATCATAAATTATTAAAAAAAGAGGCAAAAGCCTCTTTTTTTAATGACTAATTACAGCCTATTTAAAACCTACATATTATAATATGTTAGGAGTGAATTTTATATTAAAATCTATAAAATATCCTTCGCATTGCTAACGATATATAAAATAATTGCATTGTGTGAAGAAGTATTTTTGATTTTGTATCTAAGTTTAGGTACTAATCTCATAGTATCTCCTTTTTTTAGGGTTACGCTGTCCCCACTATCACTATGAACGCTTAAAGTTCCTTTTTCCACTAGCACTATTTCTTCGCATTCATTTTTCCCAAAAGGATAATATGGAGTTTCTGTGTGTGGCTTGATGATTATTCTAAGTAAATCATCACTTATTTTACTTGATTTTGTAGTTAAAAGTTGAAATTCAAGATTATCCTTTGTGGAATCGGAAAGTACGGGTTGGTCAGCAACCCTTTTAACAAGATTATCTAACTTGACAGCATCTTCGAAAAGAGAAGATATAGATAAGCTCATTGTTTCAGCTATAGAATTTAAGACACTCAAACTAGGGTTTCCCATGCCACGTTCTAATTGGCTTAGAAGAGCTGTACTAACTCCAGATAACTGAGAAAATTCTTTAATAGTCATACTATTATTCTTTCTGTAATTAGTTAAACGAGTTCCTATTTGTTCAACGTTCATAAAAATCCTCCTTCTTATGAGATTAATTGAAAATATAATTATATTATAACATTATTAATATGAAAAAAATAGTTGGATTGCGAAAAAAGTAATTTAATTTAAAACGCTTGTTTCCTTTAAGTGTTTGTATAAAAATATCATCTATGATAAAATATAATGATGGAATAAAAGGAAGTAAAAATAAGAGAAAGATTGTGGTAATAAATGATAATATTAGGCATAGATCCGGGACTTGCAATAATAGGTTACGGAGTATTAGAATACAAAAATAGTAAGTTCAGAACCATAGATTATGGAGCTATTACTACACCAGCCGGAATGGATATAGTAGAGCGGCTTGAACTTATATATAAAGGAATGAATCAGCTTTTCCATATGTACGATATAGATGAAGTAGGTATTGAACAGCTGTTTTTCAATAAAAATGTTACAACAGGTATTGCAGTCGCACAGGCTAGAGGGGTAACCCTTCTTTCTTGTGCACATCATAAGGTTCCAGTATATTCATATACTCCACTTCAGGTAAAACAGGGAGTTTGTGGATATGGTAGAGCAGATAAGACTCAGGTACAAAAGATGGTTACTGCATTCTTAGGATTAAACTCAGTTCCAAAACCAGATGACGTAGCAGATGCTCTTGCAGTTGCAATATGTCATGCACATTCAAATAGAATAGGTAAGGAATTGGGAAGATTTAGCGATTAGTTTTTAAAACTAGTTGGCGAAACTGTTTCTTTATTAAGTAAAGATTGACTATCTTTTTTAATTCAACTATATTTAATGAAATTCATATAGTTTTAAATAGGATGGAAACAGTGTGATTTGAAAGGATGGGACATGATAGGATATATAAAAGGAAAAGTTGTTGAAATAGGAGCAGACTATATTATTTTAGAAAATAATGATATAGGTTATAAACTTAATGCGTCTTCAAATACAATATCTCATATGCAATTAGATGAAGAGAAGAAAGTCTTTACAAAGATGATAGTAAGAGATGATGATATAAGTCTTTGTGGTTTTCATTCAAAAGACGAAGAAGAAATGTTTAATCTATTGACATCAGTTTCTAAGATAGGTACAAAGGTAGGGATGTCTATTCTTTCTTTTGCGACACCTGCAGAACTTAGTAGATATATAGCTACAAATGATACTGCAGCACTTTCAAAAGCTCCAGGAGTAGGTAAAAAGACTGCTCAAAGGATAGTCCTAGAGTTAAAGGACAAGATAAAGAAGATTGCATTTGAAGATGATGGAGAAGTTATATCTCCAGTAGAAACTCAAGTAAGCAATGATGAAGATGGGGCAGTTGAAGCTTTGATGCAACTAGGATATTCAAAAGCTGAAGCACAGGAAGCTGTTTTGTATGTAAAGCAGCCAGGAATGGAGTTAGAGGATATTATTAAAAAATCACTAGAATATATAATGAAGACGAGCATGAAATTTTAGTGGAAAAATATCTTTCAATAATTGATTTAACTAGAAGGAGGCAGCGATGTTTGATGAAGAACGTATAATCACTTCTACAATGAAAGAAGAAGATTTAGATATAGAAAACAATCTTAGGCCCAAAACGCTTGATGAGTATCTTGGACAAGAAACATCAAAGGAACAGCTTAGGATTTTTATAGATGCGGCAAAAAATAGAAATGAAGCTTTAGACCATGTACTTCTTTATGGACCGCCTGGTCTTGGTAAAACAACTCTTGCTGGTATAATTGCTAATGAAATGGGAGTTAATTTAAGAATTACTTCTGGGCCTGCTATAGAAAGAGCAGGAGACCTTGCTGCAATTCTTACAAATCTCCAAGAGGGAGACGTTTTATTTATAGATGAAATACATAGAATAAATAGAAGTGTTGAAGAAGTGTTATATCCAGCAATGGAAGACTACTGTTTGGATATAATAATTGGTAAAGGACCATCAGCTAGAAGTATAAGACTGGACTTGCCAAAGTTTACTCTTATAGGGGCTACTACAAGAGCTGGGATGTTAACTAATCCATTGAGAGATAGGTTTGGAGTAATTTGCAAATTGGATTATTACAAGGAAAATGAACTTGCAGAGATTGTAAGAAGATCATCAGGAATATTAAATGCAGGTATAATGGATGAAGGTGCAGTTGAAATAGCAAGGAGATCAAGAGGGACTCCTAGAATTGCCAATAGATTATTAAAAAGAGTTAGAGACTTCGCCCAAGTAAAGGCAGAAGGTACTATAACTAATGATGTTGCAGAAGATGCTCTAGAGTTAATAGGTGTCGATAGTTTAGGTCTTGATTTTATAGATAAGAAACTTTTGCTTACAATAATAGAAAAATTTAATGGGGGACCTGTAGGTTTGGACACTTTAGCTGCTTCAATAGGTGAGGATAGAAATACTATAGAAGATGTATATGAACCATATCTTCTTCAGTTAGGTTTTATTAATAGAGCACCAAGAGGTAGAATTGCAATGCCTAGAGCCTATGAACACCTTGGCATTAAATATGAAGAAAAAAAGTAATAGAGCTATAGAAATGAGGTAGATTGATGAAGACAAGTGATTTTAATTATGATCTTCCTGAGGAACTTATTGCACAGTTTCCAATAAAGGATAGATCTAGTTCAAGACTTATGGTAGTAGATAAAAAGACTGGTGAAATAGAACATAAGGTATTTAAAGATATTATAGATTATTTAGAAGAAGGGGATTGTCTTGTTTTAAATGATACAAGAGTAATTCCTGCAAGATTAATAGGTTCAAAAGTAGAAACTGGTGGTAAAATTGAATTTCTCCTTTTAAAGAGAAACGAAGATGATACATGGGAAACACTTGTAAAACCTGGTAAGAGGGCAAAAATTGGCTCAAAGTTTAGTTTTGGCGATGGAAAGTTAATTGCAGAAGTAGTTGGAATGGGCGATGATGGAGCTAGAATAGTGAAATTTGAATATGAAGGAATATTTGAAGAAGTTTTAGATGAACTTGGAAATATGCCACTTCCACCATATATTACAGAAAAACTAGAAGATAGAGAAAGATACCAAACTGTTTATTCAAAGCATAATGGCTCTGCAGCTGCCCCAACGGCAGGACTACACTTTACAGATGATTTACTAAAGCAAATTAGAGACAAGGGTGTAGAAGAGGCGTTTGTAACACTACATGTGGGTCTAGGTACATTTAGACCAGTAAAGGTAGACGATGTATTGGAACACAAGATGCATTCAGAATATTACATGGTTAGCCAAGAGGCGGCAGATAAAATTAATAGAGCAAAAGAAAATGGAAAGAGGGTAATTTGCGTAGGTACAACAAGTTGTAGAACTATTGAATCAGCAGCAGATAACAATGGTGTTTTGAAGGCTACTAGCGGTTGGACTGATATATTTATATACCCAGGGTATAAGTTTAAATTAATGGACAATCTTATTACTAATTTCCATCTTCCAGAGTCAACTTTAATTATGCTTGTAAGTGCTCTTTCTACAAGAGAAAATATACTGAATGCCTATGAAGAGGCAGTCAAAGAAAGATACAGATTCTTTAGCTTTGGAGATGCAATGTTTCTTAAATAATAGAGAATAATAAAAATACTAAAAATACTAAAATTAAAAAAAGACAATTATTAAGAAAGGGAAAAATATGTACGCAGTAAGATATGAATTAATAAAAAAATGTAAACAGTCTGGGGCAAGGCTGGGAAGATTACATACACCACATGGGGTAATAGACACTCCAATTTTTATGCCAGTAGGAACTCAGGCTACAGTTAAGTCAATGACACCAGAAGAATTAAAGGAAATAGATGCACAGATAATATTAAGTAATACGTATCATCTTTATCTTAGACCTGGTCATGAGTTGATTAAAAAAGCAGGAGGTCTTCATAACTTTATGCATTGGGATAGACCAATACTTACAGATAGTGGAGGTTTTCAGGTATTTAGTCTAGGACCACTTAGAAAGATAACAGAAGAGGGGGTTGAGTTTAGATCTCATATAGATGGATCTAAGCATATGCTTTCTCCTGAAAAAGCAATGGAAATACAAAATGCCTTAGGTTCTGATATTATGATGGCATTTGATGAGTGTGCTCCATATCCAGCAGATAGAGAGTACGTAAAAAAATCTCTTGAAAGAACTACAAGATGGCTTCAAAGATGTAAAGATGCACATAAGAATACTGAAAATCAGGCATTGTTTGGAATAGTTCAAGGTGGAATGTATAAAGACCTTAGAGAGCAATCGGCTAAAGAAATTACAGCAATAGATCTTCCAGGATATGCTATAGGCGGTCTAAGTGTTGGAGAGCCTAAGGAATTAATGTATGAGGTTTTGGACTATACAGTAGGGCTTCTTCCAGAAAATAAACCAAGATACCTAATGGGAGTTGGTACACCAGATATACTAATAGAGGCAGCCATAAGAGGTATAGATATGTGTGATTGCGTTCTTCCTACTAGAATAGCAAGAAACGGTACTGCTATGACAAGCCAAGGAAAGGTAGTTGTAAGAAATGCAACATATGCTGAAGATTTTACAACACTAGATCCTGAATGTGATTGTTATACTTGTAGAAACTATACAAAGGCATATATCAGACATCTAATAAAAACAAATGAAATATTGGGAGCTAGACTTTTATCAATACATAATTTAAGATTCCTTTTAAAGTTAATGGAAGATGTTAGACAGGCTATTATGGATGATAGACTTCTTGACTTTAGAGATGAATTTTACAAGAAATATTATGGTGAAAGCAAATAATATAAAAAAATTATTATTCACTATAAGACATACATTAATTAGTACATTTTAAATATAATTCAAATGGATTAGAAATATTTTAAGTATGAAAATAAAAAGAACTTAAAAATAGGATTATTGACATACTTATTATAAAAAATATTATGGTAAATATAAGGCATATGCATTATAATACTAATTATAGAAAAAATAAAATTTAGGAGGGTCAAAATGCCACAGAAACAATTAATGATGAGTCTTGGTTTATGGGTAGTAGTATTTGGAGTATTCTACTTTGTTTTAATAAGACCTCAGAAAAAGAAAGATCAAAAGTTAAAGGAAATGAGAAATTCTATAGAAAAAGGTGATACTGTTGTTACAATAGGCGGTGTAATCGCAAAAGTAGCAAAGGTAGAAGAAGATAGAATAGTTCTTGACCTAGGACCAAGCAGAACGAAGGTACCATTTGAAAAATGGGCAATAGGAAGAGTTGTTGAAAAGGCATCTAGTGAAGAAGTATCAACAGATGCTGAAGAAAAGATAGAACAATAAAGTAAATCACATAAAGTCAGGATGAATTGTTTTGTCCTGACTTTATTTTTGTAAAAAAAGTAAGTATTAGAAAGTACTGTTATTTTTTTGCTATATATGGTATAATGTTATATACAAAAATATATGTATGGGGGTATATGAGATGGAAAAGAAGCATATAAAGACTCTTTCAAAGGCTACTTTAAAGGAAAGTGCAGCAAAGGGTGGATGTGGCGAATGTCAGACTTCTTGCCAGTCTGCTTGCAAGACTTCTTGTACAGTTGCTAATCAAGAGTGCGAAAGATAGTATTCGTAGGAGACAGCCTTTACATGGTTGTCTCTTTTTTTACTTAATTATAAAAATAAAATTTTTAATATTAAAATTCAATGAAAAATCAAGAAAATAATGTTACACTAGGAGTGTAGAAATAAATTAGGAGGTAAATATGAAACTTAAAAAGAAATTTTTATCATTGGCAGTGAGTTTAATGCTTTTTACAGGGTTTGCTGCAAGTTCAAATGCCGTAAGTTTTGACTCAATTCAGAGATTAAAGGGATCAGATAGATATGCTACAGCAAGTGCAATTGCGGGAAGTATTGGTAGCTATGATACAGTAATACTTGTAAATGCTGATAATAATAAGCTAGCTGATGGTTTGAGCGCAAGTGGTTTAGCAGGAGTAGTAAAAGCTCCAATTCTATTAGTACACAAGGATATTATTCCAAATGAAACTCAGTTAAGAATAGATATAGCAAAGAAAATCTATATTATTGGATCAACGAACTCTATAAGTGACAATCTTGAAAATAAATTAAGAGATGAAAATATGGGTGGATTCAATGTAAAGAGAATCGGTGGAAAAGATAGATTTGAAACAAGTAGTAATATAGCTAAAGAAATATTGAATATAAAAGGTTCAATAGGTAAAGTCTTTGTTGCAAATGGATATAAGGGAGAGGCAGATGCCATGAGTATATCTGCAGTAGCAGCTAGAGATGGAGAACCGATAATACTTACAAATGGAAGTACACTTACTGATGCAAGTGCTGGCGTTGTGGAGCAGACTAAAAATATTTATGCAGTAGGTGGAAGAGGAAATATACAGTCATCTCTTGTAAGCTCATTAGGAGCAACAAGAATCAGTGGTAGTGATAGATATAGCACAAACAGTGCAGTAATAAATGAGTTTTACAGAGAAAAACCTACAAGATACTATCTAAGTGATGGATACAAACTTGTAGATGCCCTTACAGGAGGTCCTCTTGCAGGAAGAAATATAAGCCCAATAGTTCTAGTAGGATTAAATAGTAATAAATCTGTGTTAAAGGGAGCAAATCAGTTAGTTGCACTTGGTGGAATACCTGATTCTGTTTTAAAACAGTGTGCACAGGCAACAAATTAATTCTAGGGAACTATGAGCAGTAGAAGAAGAAACAAAAAAGACAAAATACATTTTGGTGATAGAACTTTGTCGTCAAGAAATAGGAAAAGTATAGACAAGGCTAAGATTAAGAATAAGGCACCTGTGGATAGATCGAAGAGAAGAGTATCTGCAGGTGCTCTTAAAAATAAGACTATAAAGAAGAAAAAATATGAAAATAGAGAGCTTCTATTTAATATTGTATATTCATTTTTAATTTTGATTATAGTGGAGTCGATAGCGAGACAGAGTGTAGCAAAGGCATTTTATTTTTTTGCTGACTTTCCAATAGAAGCAATTGTAAATTATGTACTAATATTTTTGATTTTTTCAGCAGCCATGTTTTTTAGAAGAAGGGTATTTTTTAAGTCATTAATAACATTTACTTTATTAGTGCTTTCTAGTATAAGTGCTATATTGATGAAATTAAGAGGAATGCCACTATTTCCATACGATATTCTATCATTTAAAGAGGCAATTAAAATTTCAAGCGTATTTTTGAATATTAGATTTGAAATTGTAGTAATTGTTCTTATAATTGTATTTTCAATTTTTGCTATAATATTATTTAAAAAAGAAGGCAAAAGAAATAGATTTATTGGGAAAAGAAATTTAATAGTTTTTATAGTTACACTTACTGTATATACTGTGGCAGTTCCACAATTGAATAACGCTAAAATAATATCTGCAATGGCTTGGAATCCCGGCGCTTCTTTTGAGAAGAACGGTTTTGTATATTCCTTTGCAAGAGAAAGTGTTTTAGCTGTAAGAAGAAAGCCTAAGGGCTACAATGAAAAAAATATAGATGAAATAAGAAGTAAGCTAGATAAAGAAGTGAAAAAAGATAAAAGAGAGATTTTAAAAGGAAACAGCAGACCGAATATAATAGTGGTGCAATTAGAAGCCTTTATGGATCCAACAAGGATAAAAGGTGTCAAATTCGATAAGGACCCTATGCCTAATATGAGAAGGCTTATGAAAAACTATACTTCAGGTCTTATGAATGTTCCAGTTACCGGTGGTGGTACTGCAAGAACAGAGTATGAAGTTCTCTCTGGTGCAAACTTCAATTATTTAAATCAGGGTGAGATACCATATCAGACATTTTTAGCAGAAAAACCGTCTATATCTTTGGCAAATGATCTAGATAGAAGTGGATATAGGTCTATTGCTATACACAATTTCTATCAGAGATTTTACAACAGAAATAAGGGACTTGAAAACTTAGGTTTTGATAAATTTATCCCTTTGGATGTTATGACTAATGTAGAGTATAATCCTACCTACTGGCCAAAAGATAAAATACTTACAAAATATATAGATGAACAGCTAGATGACAAAGATATTCCAGAAAGTGGAAAAGAAAATAAGCCAGCTTTTATATTTACTATATCAACTCAAGGTCATAGTAAATATCCTATGACAAAGTTGGACATAGAATATCCAATCAAGCTAGTAGATTGCAAATTACCGATAAAAGATCAAAACCAAATAACTTATTACGCGAACCAGGTTAAGGAAATGGACGATTTTGTTGGAAAGTTAATTGAAGATGTAAATAAGTCAAAAAAACCTGCAGTAGTTGTTTTATATGGAGATCACCTTCCTGCACTAGATATTATAAGAAGAGAGCAGGCTGGTGTAGATAAATTTGAATCTTTATTTGTAGTTGCTAATAATTTTGGAAAGAAAAAAGAAAGTATTCCAAAGGATTTTCAGGCATATGAACTTTCAACACTTGCTTTGCAAACTGCAGGTCAGCCATATGGACCTTTAAATATGATACATGCCTATTTTAAGAATAATAAGGATTATCAAGATTATTTAAAACTAGTTCAATATGATTTACTTTTTGGTAAGAGGTATTTCTTAAAGGCAAATGAAGTGCCAAAAAGCAAAAAGATGGAAGTTGCAAACAAGGATTTGAAGTTGGATAAAATTGAACAAAGAGCAGGGGATTTCTTTATATTAGGAGAAGGATTTAACAGAAATACAGAGGTTTATATAGATGGTAAAAAGGTTGAATCAGATTATTATAATGATAAAACTATAAGGCTGTATGATAACTTCTATACTGGTAAGAAGGAAGTTTTCCTGAGAATTAATGATAACAATGGGAATCCTATACAGGAAACAAAGAAAATAAAATTTGATTTTTAAAGTTAAGTTGTGACGTTTATGTACGCCACAACTTTCTTTTATTTTTAGTGAATGTGAATTTATAAATAATTTGATTTTAGAAATTTAACAATTAGTTGGAATAGAAGTAAAGTAATTAAATTTAATATTTTAAATAATCAATGGAAATTTTGCGTACAATATATTAAAATATATTAAATATAAATAGCTAAATTACAAAATAGTAATTTAAAGAAAAGTTATGATTTTGCAAAATAGAATATACTTGGAGTATAATAGTAATATGTATTAGACTTTATGAGAAATATGTTAATAAATAGATTTTAATAAATAATATAAATCATATATATTTTTATATTATTATGGTACAATGAATTGTAAAAATTTTAAAAGGTATATTTTGGAGGAAAAAATGGATACAGTAAAGAAAGTCTATCCATCATTTCTCTACAGGATAAGACCTGCAGGAATGATGGTACTAGGATTTGGAAGTGTAATATTAATAGGAGCATTGCTTCTTATGACGCCATTAGCAAGCAATTCCGGAACCAGTACAAGCTTTATAGACTGCTTATTTACAGCAACGTCTGCAGTATGTGTAACAGGACTTGTAGTTGTAGATACGAGTTTACATTGGAGTGTCTTTGGCAAAACAGTAATTATTCTATTAATTCAAATCGGTGGGCTTGGATTTATGTCAATAAGTGCTGCAATAGCAATTGTTTTTAAAAGAAAAATTAACCTTAGACAAAGAATATTAATAAAAGAGGCTCTTAATCAGAATCAGTTGTCAGGATCTGTAAGACTTATTATATATGTTATGAAGTATACCTTCATAATAGAATTTATAGGAAGTCTAATTTTGTCGACAGTATTTATTCCAAAGTTTGGTCTTGCTAAGGGAATTGCCTATAGTGTATTCCACTCTATATCAGCATTTTGTAATGCGGGATTTGATTTATTGGGAAGAAGTAGCGGTGAATATACATCACTTGTTTCTTTTTATAATAACCCTATTATTGTATTTACTATTAGTTCACTTATAATATTAGGTGGTATAGGTTTTGGGGTAATGGTATGTGTTATTAAAAAGAAACGTTTTAAGCAGTTTGATTTAAGTTCAAAACTTGCATTAATAACAACCATTTCATTGATTTTAATAGGTACAGCTCTTATATTCTTTGGTGAATTTAATAACCCAGCAAGTATAGGTAATATGAATATTTGGGATAAGTTCCAAGTTTCTTATTTTCAATCAGTTACAACGAGAACAGCAGGATTTGGAACAGTGGATTTTTCAACATTAAGGGAGAGTACTCTATTTGTTATGATAATACTTATGTTTATAGGTGCATCACCGGCATCTACAGGTGGAGGTATAAAGACAACTACCTTAGCAGTAATAGTTTTGGCAATAAGGGCATTTATGAAAGATCAAGATGAAATAACAGTCTTTAAAAAAAGAATTAATAAGTATACATTTAGAAAAGCTTTAGGTGTATTTGGAGTAGCAATAGCCACAGTGGTTACGGGAACATATTTAATAAATGTTACCCAAGGTCATGAGTTTAATTTGTTGGCTAGTGCCTTTGAAGTATCTTCTGCATTTGCAACAGTAGGACTTTCAGTTGCTGGATCATATAATTTAAATATATTCGGTAAACTATTAATAATAGCTCTTATGTTTGCAGGACGTGTAGGTTCTTTAACTGTATTTGCAATGTTTATACACGATCCTGAACCAAATAGTGTAAGATATCCAGAAGCCAAGATATTGGTAGGATAGAAGTTATGTGTATATTTAGGAAGAAATAGATAAATTAAAAAGAATATGTGCTTGTAAATCACATATTAGGATATAGCGATAAAATTTAATTTAGATAATAATCAATACAGGTAAAAGACCTTATAGGAGGATTTTTTATGAAACAGTATATAGTTATAGGAGCAGGGAGATTTGGAACTTCATTAGCGCAGTCTCTATTAAACGCAGGGCAAGAAGTAATGGTAATAGATGAAAATGAAAAAATTATACAGCAGCTTTCGGAGACAATGGATAATGTTGCTATAGTAAGTGCTACTGATGAAATAGCTCTAAAAAATATAGGACTTAGCAACTTTGATGTAGCGATAGTATGTATAGGTTCAGATCTAAGAGCCTCTATAATGGCGACACTTATTGCTAAAGATTTAGGGGTTCCTTATGTAATTAGTAAGGCAACTGACAAAATCCAAGCAGATGTTTTGAGAAAAATAGGTGCTGACAGAGTTGTTTTCCCAGAACATGATATGGGAGTAAAACTTGCCAAGGCTCTTACATTTGATAATCTTGTAGATTATATGGAGCTTGATGACACTCATTCTATATTTGAAATAACTGTTCCTAGCTCTTGGATAGGAAGCAATTTGATAGATTTAAGTGTAAGAAAGAAATACAATATGAATATAGTAGCTGTTAAAAGAGGGGAAAGATTTCAGGTTCCGCCAGATCCAAACAAGGAATTTGAAGAAGGTGATATAATAGTAGTTGCAGGAAATTCAAAACTAATTGAAAATATTGCCCTAAGAGTATCCTCAGGTAAGTGGTAAGAAGAAAGGAAAGAAATGATATTTATAAAAAGCAAAGATAATGATAAATTCAAACTTGCAAAATCTCTTTTGAAAACGAAATATAGAAATAGAGAAAAAAAATATCTAGCAGAAGGTTTAAGGACAATTGAACTTGCTCTTGAACACGGAGCAAAAATAGAGTACGTATTTTTAAGTGAAAGATTTGTAAGCAATGATGAAAATATTGATGTGATAGAAAAGTTAGAAGAAGTAACAAAGATATATGCTCTGTCAGATGATTTATTTAAAAATATTTCAGAAACAGAGAACTCACAAGGTATAGTAGCAATGATAAATATGAAAGATCTTGTGATAGAAGATTATGATTGTAATAGGCATAAGAAAATAATAATTTTAGATAGACTTCAAGATCCAGGTAATCTAGGAACAATAATAAGAACTGCAGATGCAGCTGGATTTGATATGATAATAATGACAAAGGGCTGTGTAGACCTTTACAACCCAAAAGTTGTAAGATCTGCAATGGGTTCTATGTTCTATATGGATATAGTCTCTACAAGTCAAGAGAAGGCATTTGAAGTATTAAAAGAAAATAATGTTGAAATTGTTTCTAGCTACCTAAAGACTGATAATTTTTTCAACAAAGTAGATTATTCAGAAAGATGTGCCCTTGTTTTGGGAAATGAAGCAAATGGAATATGTGATTTTTGGATAGATAATTCCGATTTGCTTGTCAAAATTCCTATGTATGGTAAGGCGGAATCTCTAAATGTAGGGATTTCAGCAGCTCTTTTGATGTATCAGATAAGTTTATAGCTATAGAAATACTTATAGTATTTAAATTTAAAGGCAGAAAACTATTTTATTATTTAGAAAAAGTAAAAAAATTCTTGCAAAAAATTGACACATTTGATACAATACAGACAAGGTTTAATAAAATGAGATAAATTAAATGCTTTGAAAGAGAAAAGTACTATGTTTCTTGCAATTAAGAGAGTAGCCGTTTGGTGAGAGGCTATTTGTATTGACATGGGAAGTTCACTCTGGAGCAGCTTTTCTGAAATAATAGTAAGTAAAGACGTGATGTGCGTTAAACTTTTGAGTGGTTTGTATTATATTTTTTAGTACAGACTATTAGGGTGGTACCGCGATTTCAGACCTTTCGTCCCTATGGATGAAAGGTCTTTTTTTATTTTAAAAATTTAAAGGAGAAAACTCCATAAAAAAGATTTAGAAAGGAAGAATACTATGCAGGAAAAATTAAAAGACTTAAAAAAAATTGCAGAAGAACGAATTAAATCTGTAGAAACTTTAGATGATGTAGAACAGTTAAGAGTTGATCTACTTGGAAAGAAGGGAGAACTTACTCAAATATTAAAGGGTATGGGCAAGCTTTCTTCAGAGGAAAGACCAGTAATCGGAAAACTTGGAAATGAAGTAAGACAGTTAATTACAGACTCTGTAAATTCAAAGAAAGAGGCTATAAAGGCATCTATGCTTGATAAGAGATTGGAAATGGAAAAAATAGATGTTACAATGCCTGGAAAGAAGTATAAGTTAGGTAAGCAGCATATAATAAGCAAGATGATAGATGAAGTAACTGAAATATTTATGGGAATGGGATTCTCTATAGCTGAAGGTCCTGAAGTAGAAACAGTTTCAAATAACTTTGATGCTCTAAATGCTCCAAAGGATCATCCATCAAGAGATATGTCAGATACATTCTATATTACTGAAGACATACTTCTTAGAACTCAGACTTCTCCTGTTCAGATAAGAACTATGAAGAAGGCTGTAAAGGAGGATAATCTTCCTCTAAAAATAATAGTTCCAGGAAGATGTTTCAGAAGTGACAGCCCAGATGCTACTCATTCACCAATGTTCCATCAGATAGAAGTTCTTGTTGTAGGAAAGAACATAACTTTTACTGAATTCAAGGGAACAATGGAGACATTTGTTCAGAAACTTTATGGACCAGAAACAAAGACTAAGTTTAGACCTCACAACTTCCCATTTACAGAACCAAGTGCAGAAATAGATGTTACTTGCTTTAAGTGTGGTGGAGCGGGATGTCCAGTATGTAAGGGAGAAGGATGGATAGAAATCCTTGGAGCTGGAATGGTGCATCCAAATGTACTTAAAAACTGTGGTATAGATCCTGAAGTATATAGTGGTTTTGCTGCTGGTATGGGAGTTGAAAGACTTGCTATGTTAAAGTACGGAATAGACGATATAAGACTGATGTTTGAAAATGACGTAAGATTCTTGGATGAGTTCTAAATTAGGAGGTAGATATAAATGTTAGTTTCATTAAAATGGTTAGGAGAATATGTTGATATAGATGTGGATGCCCAGACATTCGGTGACAAGATGACTATGACAGGTACAAAGACTGAAACAGTAGAATACTACGGTAAGGAAATAGAAAATGTTGTAGTAGCAAAGATTCTTGAAATAGAAAAGCATCCAGATGCAGATAAATTAATAGTAACAAAGGTTGATATAGGAAAAGATGAACCTATTCAGATTGTAACAGGCGCAAAGAATGTAAGAGTTGGAGACTATATACCACTAGCACTTGATGGAGCAAAGCTTCCAGGTGGAGTAGAAATATATAAGGGCATGCTTAGAGGAGTAGAGTCTAATGGTATGATGTGTTCTTGTAATGAATTAGCAATAGATGAAAAGTTCGTTGAAGAATATAAAAAAGATGGAATATATATTCTTGATATGGAAGAAGAATATACTCCAGGTCAGGATATAAAGGAAGTTTTAGGACTTAATGATGCAGTTATAGACTTCGAACTTACTTCAAACAGGCCTGACTGCAGATGTATGATAGGTATAGCAAGAGAAGCTGCTGTAACTCTTGGTAAGAAGATAAAGTATCCTGAAATAAAGGTAAAGGAAGAATCAAATCAGACAACAGATGTAAGCATATCAATAGAAAATCCTGAGCTTTGTCAAAGATATATGGCAAGAAGGGTGACAGATGTAAAGATAGAAAGATCACCATATTGGATGCAGAGAAGACTTATTGAATCAGGTGTAAGACCGATAAACAACATAGTGGATATTACAAACTATGTAATGCTTGAAATGGGTCAGCCAATGCATGCATTTGATATGAGAGAGATTGAAAATAATACAATCGTTGTAAAAAATGCCAATACAGGAGACAAATTTACTACACTTGATGGACAGGAAAGAGAATTAGATTCTGAAATGTTAATGATAACAAATGGAGAGAAGAATCTAAGTATCGCCGGTATAATGGGGGGCGAAGAGTCAGGAGTTAAAGATGATACGACAGAGATAATGTTTGAAACAGCATCATTTAACAGAGAAAATATAAGAAAGACTTCTAAGAAGTTAGGTCTAAGAAGTGAATCTTCATCAAGATTTGAAAAAGGCATTGCAATAGAAACAGCAGAACTTGCTATGGAAAGAGCGGCTCAGTTAGTTGAACTTTTAGGAGCAGGTAAAGTCATGAAGGATGTTGTAGATGTAAATCCAATTAAGCAGGAAAAGCAGACAATAACAGTAAGCCCAAAGAGAATTAATTCAAGAATTGGTGTAGATATACCTATGGATGAATTCTGTAAAATATTAGAAGATCTTGAATTTAAGTGCAATCTTGTAAGTGAAGATGAGTTAAAGCTTGAAGTTCCAAACTTTAGACTAGATATAGAGCAAGAGGCTGATATATTTGAAGAAATAGCTAGAATATATGGATTTGAAAGAATTCCATCTGTTCAGTTGAAGGGAAACACAACTGCTGGTGTTAAGACTGACAAGCAGAAATACTTAGACAAGGTTAAAAATACTGCAATAGGATGTGGCTTATATGAAACTCTAACATATTCTTTTGTAAGTCCAAAGGGATTAGATAAAATAAGAGTACCGGAAAATTCAAAGCTTAGAGATGTTGTAAAACTAATAAATCCACTTGGTGAAGATACTTCAATAATGAGAACGACAATGATACCAAATATGATGGATGTACTACATACAAATGTATCAAGAAATATAGATGAAGTAGCTATATTTGAATGTGGTCATGTATTTACTCCAGAAGATATGGCAGGAGTTGAAGAAACTCGCCTATGTGTTGGTTTATGTGGTGGAGAAGCAGAATTCTTTACACTAAAGGGTATAATAGAAAAGATATTTGAAAGAACTGGTCTTAAGGGGCATACTTATATTGCTGATTCTGAAAATACATCATTCCATCCTGGAAGATGTGCAGATATAATGTCAAACGGAGTAAAGCTTGGAACTATAGGAGAAATACATCCATTAGTCTTAGATAACTATGGAATATCAAAGAGAGTTTATATAGCTGAAATAAATCTTGATGAAGCTTATAGAATATCTGACCAGACGATAGTATTTGTTCCACTTCCAAAGTATCCTGCAATAACAAGAGATATAGCTCTTCTTGTAAAAGATGAGGTAGAAGTAGCACAGATAGAAGCTATTATAAAAGCAAATGGAGAAGGTCTTGTAGAAGATTGCGAATTATTCGATGTATACAAGGGAGACCAGATAGAAGATGGATACAAATCAATAGCGTATTCAATAGTATATAGAAACCCAGAAAAGACACTAAAAGATTCAGATGTAGCAAGTGTTCATGAGGGAATATTAAAAGAATTAGAAAACAAAATAGGCGCAAAGCTTAGAGAAATATAATTTTAGATAAATATTAGGTATATTTTTAACGTTAGCAAGGTTTTATTTCAAACGCAAATATATCTATAAAAACAAAAATGCCAGCTGTATATATTGCAGTTGGCTTTTTTGTATATATAGATTAATATTTTCAAAATCATGTTGATATAATCCTTATATAATAGTAACAAGGTCTATTTTGTGATATAATAAATGTATAATTACAATGAGGTGATGCAATGAAAACAGTGAGTGTGACAATTGATGGTATAGACTATAAAATAGTCGGGGACAGGGATGAAGCCCAAATAGTAAAAATTGCTAAATATATTGATAAAAAGCTAGGTGAAATAAGAAGTGCAGCTCCTAATCTTAATAAGGTAGATGCAAGTGTTCTTACTTCAATAAATATAGTTGATCAACTTTTTGAAAATAAAGAGAAGGTTGAGAAGCTTGAAAAAGAGCTTAAATCAATTAAAGAGGGTTATAGCAATACAACTGAAGATGTAGAAAAAGAATTTGATTCAGTACTTAAAAAACTTGAAGTCGCAGAAAACAAGGCATCTGAATCGGAAAAAGAAATAGAAAGACTAAAAAAGCTTGTTGAAGAAAAGGAAAAAGAAGTAATTAACAAGAAGGAAAGTAATGCAGATGCAAATAAAACAGATGAAGAATCTGAAAAGAAAATAAAAGCACTAGAGATGAAGCTTAAGGATATGGAAAAGAAGGTTGCAGTAGCGGAAAGTATGGCAACAGAGTTCCAAAACAAAGCCTATAATCTACAGCTTAACTATGAGGAATTAAAAAATAAAAAGTAGAAAAACTATTTAGGACTACCTTTAAAGTAGTCCTTTTATATTCTCTTGAAATAAATGTTATATATTTAGATATAAAAAATGATATAATATACTATAACGATATAGATAAAGATGATTTTTATAAGATAAAAAAGAAATAGGAGGGAGGCAAGGTGCTTGTAAGTACCTTGATTAAATGAATAAAGAATTAGAATTACTAGCTCCAGTAGGGAGCTTTGAATCACTAAAAGCTGCAGTACAAAATGGCGCAAATGCAGTTTATTTAGGTGGAAAAGAATTCAGCGCAAGAGCAAGTGCAAATAACTTCGATAGAGAAGAGCTTATAGAGGCAATAAAATATGCACATATAAGAGGATGTAAGGTTTTTGTAACAGTAAATACTCTTATAAAGCAAGATGAAATAGAGGATTTTCTAGAGTATATTAAGTTTTTATATGATATTCAAGTAGATGCTCTTATAATACAGGACATTGGAATGGCGGTATTAATCAAGAAAGAATTACCAGATTTTGAGTTACACGCAAGTACTCAAATGTCTGCACATTCATTAGATGATGTAAGATATTTAGAAAAAATAGGTTTCAAAAGAGTAGTTCTGGCAAGAGAGCTAAATGTAGACGAGATAAAATACATAACAGATAATTGTAAGGCGGATATAGAAGTTTTTGTTCATGGAGCCCTTTGTGTATGTTATTCAGGTCAGTGTCTTATGAGTTCGGTATTGGGGACTAGATCTGGTAATAGAGGAAGATGTGCTCAACCATGTAGACAAAAATACAAGCTATACAATATAGATGAAGATAAGTATTTAGAAACAAATGGAGAATACCTTTTAAGTCCTAGAGATTTAAATACAGTTGAAAATATAGGAAAGGTAATAGATGCAAATGTTCTTTCACTTAAAATAGAAGGAAGAATGAAAAGACCTGAATATGTTGCAACTGTAATTTCTGCTTATAGAGATGCGATAGTAAATTACATAGAAAGTAAAGATAGTAAAATAGACAGTGAAAGAATAGAAGAATTATATACTATTTTTAATAGAAAGTTTACTTGTGGTTATATTCTTGGTGAAGTTGGAGAAGATATAATGAATTCCAATAAGCCTAACAATAGGGGGCTATATATAGGTAAGGCTATTTCCTATAATCCAAAATCCAAAAAACTTAAAATAAAATTAGAAAAGTCGCTTAAAAAGGGTGATGGTTTGAATATAGGTGGAGGAACAGTAGGAAGAATTATAAAGGGAAAAGAAATTTCAGACTATGCTAAAGCTGGAGAAGTCGTGGAAATAGATTATATAGGCAAAGTTGCAAATGGAACTGAAATATTTAAAACAAGTGACGGAATGCTTATAGACAGAGTTAGAAAAAGTTATGAGGAAGATAAGGAATATATAAAGATTCCACTGAATGCTAAGTTGGAAGTTTCTTTAGGTAAAAAAGCAAAACTTACTCTTGAAGATTCAGATGGTAATATAGTAACAGTAAGTGGAGAGAAAGATGCTGAAAAGGCTATAAAAGTAGCTTTGAGTTCTGAAAAGGCTGAAAAGCAAATTTCAAAAATGGGAGATACTCCTTTTAGATTAGAAAATTTTGAAGCTCTAATAGAAGAAGGTGTAAGTATTGCTATAAGCGAATTAAATAATATTAGAAGAAAGGCAATAGATGAACTTTCTGAAAAAAGAATATATGTGGACAGAAGCAAGGCAAATTTATCTGTAGAGAGAGATTTAGCTATAAAAAAAATTTTTGACGAAAATAATGACAATTTAAAAGTCAATGTATCTTGTAAAAATCTTGAGCAATTAAGGTCTGCAATAGAAAAAGACGTGGACAATATTTATTACAAAGATGTATATACATTAAATGAAGCAGTAAATATTGCGAGAGAGCATTCTAGAAAAATTTCTTTTTATATGCCTAGAATAATAAGAAGTAAGGAAAATAATATTTACAAGGCACTAGAAAATATAGAAGCTGCGAATATTGAATATTTAGACTCATTTAGAGTTTCAAACTATGGAGAAATAGAAAGAATAAAAAGTATTTATCCTAACAAAAAGATAAAAATATCTTCTTGGATGAATGTAATAAACGATGAATCTATAAAATATTACGACTCTATAAATGCCGATACAATATGTTTATCACAGGAAGTTTCGATGATGCAAATTAGAAATTTATCTGAAGATGTGAAAAGTAAGGCAAATCTCGAGTATCTAGTATATGGTCATACGGAAATGATGATAAGCGAATATTGTCCGATGGGAGTTTTAACAAAAGATTGTAAGAAAAATAAAAGGGATGCTATGTGCTCTAAAAGTATATATGCCTTGGAATCTTCTGAGGGTGAGAAATTTAGGCTTTCACAAGATGAAAATTGTAGAACAACTATATATTCCGATGAAACAGTGTGTCTATTAGAGGAAGTAGAAGATCTATATGAAGAAGGTATTAAAAATATAGAACTTGCTTTTTATTTTGAAGGAGCTAGTGAAACTTCTAATGTGATTGAAAAGTTTGTGGAGTATAGAGATAGATGTAATGGAAAGTTTGATTCTTACTATGGAGAAATCGAAATGAATAGCAAAAAATTTAGTAAGGGACATTTATACAAAGAAATAGATTAAATTAATTTCCGCAGCACAAAGTGTTGCGGGATACTTTTATATATTTAAAAAGTATTTTATCAGTATATGTTAAGAAGGAGAGGGTTTAAATGTATATAGCAGGAGCAGAATTTACTTCTTTGATGGACAGAACTTGTATAGAAAAATATAAAATGCCAGAAATAATGTTGATGGAAAATGCAGCTGAAGTAGGATTTAGAAGAATAATGAAAATAGAATCTGAAAATAACTTGAATTTTAGAGAAATAACAATTGTTTGTGGCTGTGGTAACAATGGTGGTGATGGATTTGCAATAGCAAGAAAGTTATACAATATAGGGAGAGATATTAAGATTATAGTAATAGGTAATATTTCTAAAATGAGTTACTCAGCAAAAACAAATTATGACATTGCTTTAGCTATGGGAATAGAGCTTTTTCATCTAGAAAAAGGAATAGATATTAGTGAAAAATTAAAAGAACTTTCTAAAAGTGATTTAGTTTTAGATTGTATTTTTGGAGTTGGACTAAATAGAAATATAGAAGGAGATTATAAAGAATTAATTAACTGTATTAATAGGCTTAAAGAAGAGAATGATTATAAAATCATAGCTATAGATATTCCTTCAGGTATTAATGGAAGTATAGGGGAAGTTATGGGAGTTTCTATTAAAGCAGATTTTACAATTACTTTTGAATTTTTCAAGAAAGGTTTTTTAAGATATGATACAGAAAAGTACTTAGGAAAAGTTTATACTGAAAAAATCGGTATTCCATATAAATTTTATAATGAAATAGAAGATATAGCATCGTTTATAGAAGAAGACTATGTTTTAGATAACTTGATAATTAGAGAGGATTATTCACATAAAGGGGATTTTGGACGTTCTGTAATATTTGCTGCATCTAATGGATTTTATGGTGCTGGCTATCTTTCTACTCAAGCATGTGTAAAGACTGGCTCAGGTCTTACTAGTCTAGTTTGTAGTGAAGATGTTCAGAAAATTTTAGCTGTTAAATTAGAAGAAGCCATGACTTGTCTGTATTCAGATTCAGAAAGAGTGGAGAAGTTGTTAGAAAGTGCCAATGCAGTAGCTTTTGGTCCAGGTCTAGGAAACAATGAAAAAACAGAGAAACTTTTGCAGAAAATTTTATCTGAAATAAATATTCCAATAGTGATAGATGCTGATGGTATAAACGTATTTAAAGCAGAATATGTAAAAAATAATACAAATTGTATACTAACTCCTCATTTAGGAGAATTTTCGAGACTATCTGGAATTAGCATAAGAGAAATTGAAAAAGATAGATTAGGATATGCAAAAAAATATGCTAAGGATAATGAGCTAGTATTAGTACTAAAGGGAAAAAACACAATAGTAACAGATGGAATAAGAACAATGGTAAATACTACGGGTAATTATGCAATGGCAAATGGGGGCATGGGAGATACCCTTACTGGAATAATAACAGCTCTTTGTGCTCAAGGATATGAAGCTTTTGTTGCAGCAACAATAGGAGTATATCTTCATGGTAGATGTGGAGATTCTATTTTTGAAAATAATCAGGTTGTCAATGCTACGGATATTATAAAAAGAATACCAAAGGAATTAAAAATATTGTATAATAGAGTAAATATATAGAAAAGGAGGTAGTTTGGTGGTTTTGAGCATAAAAGTAATCTGGGTGTTGGTAGCCATAGCTTTTGCTATTGCTGAAGCAGCTACACTTAGCCTTACTATGATCTGGTTTACCATAGGTGCACTTTGTGCTTTGGGAGTATCTTATATTACAGAGAGCTTAACAATTCAGATAGCAGTATTTGCAATAATATCTTTTTTACTACTTTTTATTGCTACGAAGAAATTAATAAAAATGGATCGTGATAAAAGCAATACTCATTGGGCAAGTGTTGACACAAATACGGATGCAATAATAGGAAAAAAGGGCTTTGTATTAAAAGAAATAACTCCAGAAGAGGCTGGTATTGTAAAAGTAAAGGGCGAAGAATGGAGTGCAATATCCTGTGATTCAGATTCTACTATAGAAAAGGGAACAGAAATAATTGTAAAATCTATAGAAGGTGTAAAGCTTGTTGTATGCAAAAAGTAATGAAACATTATTTGTAAGAAAGTGTTGAAGAGCACTCTAAATTAGTTGGAGGACATAAAAATGATTAAAAATATATTGACAATAATTATCATAATCTGCTTAATAGTAATAGCAGTGAGATGTATTAGGATAGTAAAACAAGCAAGAGTAGGAATTATAATGAGGCTTGGAAAGTTTCATAAAGAAGCAAAAACAGGCATACATTTTTTAATTCCTTTTGTAGATTCAATGAGCTATATGATAGATCTAAGAGAAGTAGTTATAGATTTTCCACCACAACCAGTTATAACAAAGGACAATGTAACTATGCAAATAGACACAGTTGTCTATTACAAAATAACTGCTCCAAAAAGTTATGTTTTTGAAATAGCGAATCCGATATCAGCGATTGAAAATTTAACAGCAACAACACTTAGAAATATTATAGGTGACTTGGACTTAGATGAAACACTTACTTCAAGAGATCTTATCAATACAAAGATGAGAACTATATTAGACGAAGCTACAGATATTTGGGGAATAAAAGTAAATAGAGTAGAGCTTAAAAACATAATGCCTCCAAAGGATATTCAGGCTGCAATGGAAAAGCAGATGAGAGCTGAAAGAGAGAGAAGAGAATCTATACTTCAGGCAGAAGGTGAAAAGCAGTCTAAAATTCTTATTGCAGAAGGTGAAAAACAATCAGCAATATTAAGAGCTGAAGCTAAGAAAGAGGCAATGATTAGAGAGGCAGAAGGTGAAAGAGAATCTAAAATACTTGAAGCAGAAGGTGAAGCTGCAGCTATTAGGAATACTTACCTAGCAAGAGCAGAAGGTGAAGCATCTATTATACTAAAGACTCAAGAAGCTACTTCAGAAGGTATATTAAAGGTATTTAAGGCTATGAAAGACTCTAATATCGATGATAATATCTTGGCTCTTAAATCTATGGAAGCTCTTGAAAAACTTGGACAAAGTGAATCATCAAAACTTGTACTTCCTTCAGATGCTGTAAACTTCCTAGGAACTTTTAAAGGAATAAAGGAAGTTATGAGTGATGATAAAAAGTTAAGTGATAAAATAGTAGAGGAAGTAAAAGAAATTAGAAAAGATACTTTGGATGGCGAAAATTGCGATAAAGATATCTAATCTATTATTTTAGAAACTAAAAATATATTAATAAATTATATATAGAATAGAATTGTATTAATTAACAGTAAATTTTGATTAAAAAAGATTGTGTATATACCGACCCTAAAAAGTTAGACATAAAAATCTAATGATTGGAGGTCGGTATTTTTATTTTTTAATAATATCAGAAAAAAATAGGCTTTTTTAAACAGTATATCTTATATTAAAAATATATATAAAATATATGGAAATTTTTTATAAAGGATTTGAAATCGTGTATAATAGAGGTTAGGAAATTAAATTGGAAAGGGTGATTTTAATGGGGTTAGTAGATAGATTAAGAAATGAAAATAGAGAAAAAGTTTATAAGGAGCTTTTAGGGAAAAAATATAGTGATATAGATGATTTTAATATTGCATATTCTCCTACAGAAGAGTTTCTTTTAATAACTATAAAAAGATTAGTTTTGGAAAAAAAAATAAATGAAGCTGAAGATGTGTTATTTACAAGCTTGGAAAAAAACAGAAATGATAATATGCTTTGTATTGCAGGAGAGTTTTATACTATGCTTATGGATTTAAGCGATGATGAATTAAAAGAAAATAACTTTACAAGAGCTGAAATTAAAGAAGGAATCAATGATGTAAAGGAGTTGTTTAATGAGTTGAGATAAATGTATATAGAAATATTCAAAAAAGTGTTGAAAATTATTGTAAATTAAACGTTTATTATCATATTAAAAATAAAGAGGTTTTCAGTATAAAAAAATCTTGAATTTTATAAAAAAAGGATGTATAATAAATACTTAGTTAAATTTTGGAAAAAAAACACACAGCAAAAAAGCTGTATGTCAATGTATAAAATAAATTTGTGATGGAATTCTATTTTATTACATTATTTTTGAAATGTCAATAATTTTTCCGAAAATTATCTAAAAATAATTAATGAATTAGGAGTGTACATATGAAAATAGGTTTTGACCACAATAAGTATTTAGAGGAACAATCAAAGTATATATTAGAGAGAGTTAATAACTTTGATAAGCTTTATATTGAATTTGGAGGAAAGCTAATCGGTGATTTACATGCTAAGAGAGTGCTTCCAGGATTTGATGAAAATGCTAAAATTAAAGTACTTAGCCATATGAAAGATCAGGTAGAAGTTGTTATATGCGTATATGCAGGTGACATAGAAAGAAATAAGATTAGAGGAGATCTTGGTATTACATATGATATGGAAGTTATGAGATTGATAGATGATTTAAGAGGATATAATCTTGATGTTAATTCAGTTGTAATTACTAGATATGAAAATCAACCCGCAGCTACTATGTTTATAAACAAGCTTGAAAGAAGAGGAGTAAAAGTTTATAAACACAGACCTACTAAGGGGTATCCTACAGATGTTGACACAATAGTAAGTGAGGAAGGTTTTGGAGCAAATCCTTATATAGAAACTACAAAACCTATAGTTGTAATGACAGCACCAGGACCAAATAGTGGTAAGCTGGGAACTTGCTTGAGTCAGCTTTATCATGAAAACAAAATGGGAAAAGAATCTGGGTATTCAAAATATGAAACATTCCCAGTTTGGAATCTTCCTTTAAAACATCCAGTAAATATAGCTTATGAAGCTGCTACTGTAGATCTAAAAGATGTAAATATGATAGACTCATTCCATCTTGAAAAGTATGGTGAAACAACTGTTAATTATAATAGAGACCTTGAATTATTCCCTGTTCTTAAGAAAATAATAGAAAAGATAACAGGCAGAGAAAGTATGTTCCAGTCGCCTACAGATATGGGTGTAAACAGAGTTGGATTTGGAATAATAGATGATGAAGTAGTTAGAGAAGCTTCTATTCAAGAGATAATAAGAAGATATTTCAAGACTCTTTGTGAATATAAAAAGGGTGGAATAGATAAAGACGCAGTTTCAAGAATGAAGATGATAATGGAAGAACTTGGTTTAAAGGGCGAAGATAGAGAGGTTGTCAATGTAGCTAGAGCTTATAGAAGTAGCGATTGCCAACACGAAGATGAAAGTTGTCCTGCAGTAGCTCTTGAACTTGAGGATAAAACTATGATAACAGGAAAATTTTCTAGTTTAATGAATGGTTCTGCAGCAGTAATATTAAATGCAATTAAATATCTTGCAGAAATACAAGATGATATGCACTTAATATCGCCACTTGTTCTTGAGCCAATTATAGATTTAAAGAAAAATACATTAAGTAGTAGAAATGTATCTCTTAGTGCAGAGGAAGTTCTAATGGCATTAAGTATTAGTGCGGTTACAAATCCAGTTGCTAAGTATGCTATGGATAAGTTGCCACAGTTAAAAAATTGTCAGGCTCATTCAACAGTTATACTTTCTAAAAATGATGAACAGGTATTTAGAAAGTTAGGAATAGATGTAACTTGTGATGATGAATTTTTATCAACAAATCTATTTGAAGGTTAAAATTAAATAGTTTATAGTAGGGACATCTTAGAAATAAATTTAAGATGTCCTTTTTTATTTTGTAAAATAGCTTGTGATATTGTTCCTATAGTAGAGTGAAAGATGAGAAAGATAATGAAAATCTATAAAATTTGTTTATTTATAGTAAAGATTCTAAGAAAAAACCATAAATTTTGTTCATTTTCGATAAAAAGAGTGTTTTATTACCTATAAATCAGGGAAAAAATATATTAATAATGGAATTCAACGGAATTTCTAAAATTTATTTAAAAATATGAAAATTAGACTGTATTATATTGTGTAGGATATGCTATAATAGTTATATGGATATTACGCAGCGAAAGGATGTTATTATAATGGAAAACAATTTAACAATGCAAGAACTACTTGACATGCAAGAACAGGAGTTAAGTAAAATTAATGTTGGTGATGAAATCACTGGAAAGGTAACACAAGTAAACAACGATAGTTTAGTCTTAAAGCTAAACGTTGACTTTGACGGTGTTATACCTGAAGGAGAACTTAATCTTGACAAGGGTCAGAGTATAGCAGATGTTTACAAAATAGATGATGAGGTTACTGGAATTATAACTAATATTAGCTATAAAGATGCTACTATTAAGATTTCAAGATTAAAGCTTGAACAACAGAATGATATTAAGGAATTAACAGATGCTTTAGAACAGCATACAAAGATTATGGTTCATTCATTTAAGGCTCTGGAAAGAGGTTTATATGTAAGTTATAAGTCTCATACTATGTTTATGCCTATATCACAGATTGACACAAGATTTGTTAAGGATACAAATGAATATGTAGGTCTTGATATGGAATGTTATGTAAAGGAAGTTAATCCTAGAAAGAATAGAATCATCGTATCTCATAGAGAAGTAGCTCAGGAAATTCTTGATGAAGAAAGAAAAGCTAAGAGAGAACAGAGAAAGGCTGAAAGAGAAGAATTATTCAATTCACTTGTTCCAGGAGAAAAGAGAGCTGGTAAGGTTACTAATATAATGCCTTACGGTGCATTTATAGATCTTGGTGGAATAGAAGGTCTTGCTCATATAAACAACCTTTCTTGGACAAGAGTAGAATCAGTAGAATCTGTTCTTAGCGAAGGACAGGAAGTTGAAGTATTCATTCAGAGTGTTGACCCTGAAACTCAGAGAATAGCTTTATCTCTAAAGAATCCTGATGAAGATCCATGGAAGCTTATAGCAGATGAAGTACATATGGGTTCAGTAGTTGAAGCCAAAGTTCTTAGAATAATTGACAAGGGTGCTTTCGTAGAAGTTAAGGAAGGCGTTGAAGCTTACTTACCTATAGGTGAATTAAGTGAAAAGAGAGTTAACAAGGTAGAAGACATTGTTAATATCGGTGATACTGTTAAGGCAGCAATTATAAAGTTCAACCCTGAAAATAAGAGAATGATGCTTTCAATAAGAGAACTGACAAGAGAACCTGAAGAAGATTTAAGTCAGTATATGTCAGTTGGTGACGATACAATAGGAAATATTGGTGAAGTATTAAAAGAAAAGACAACTTCTCTAGACGAAGAATAAAATATTTAAAATATAAAGACTAGATTGTGAAAGAAGAGGGGGTGCAAATGCTACCCCCTTTTTTATAGCTATTTACATATTTAATATAAGTTAGTTGGAGAAATTGGAATTTAGGAGATTAAAATGAACAGAAAAATAAATGTAAATCGTAGCTTTATTGTTTCGATCTTGTTTGTTTTTGCACTAATGGTTATTTTGAATATGAATACCGTATTTGTTGCAGATGATTTTAACAATATGTTTACTATGGATAATGAAAAAATAACCAACATATTCCAGGTTTTTAGTAACCAAGCAAAAAGATATTATAATACAAATGGTAGAATTTTAGCGCATACAATAGGTGAAATTATTCTAATATTTAATAAAAATATAATTAATATTGTTGATTCAGCAGGTTTTTGTGCTCTTATGTATTTAATGTATAAATTTAGTACGCTTAATGATTTTTATGGGATAGATATAGGTTACAAACACAATAGAAAGGTAATAAAAAAGAACAAATATGGGAGACATATATATAAAACAATGTTCTTTTTAAATGTATTTTTTCTAGTTTGGAAATTTACACCTGTCTTTGGACAGGACTTTCTGTGGATAATTGGCGCTGCGAATTATATGTGGACTAATGTAATACTTTTATCAGCTCTTTTAATAGCAAGAAAAGTAACAGTTCTTGATTATAGAGTGAGAAGTATTAAGTCTATGGTTTTTACTATATTTATATCGCTTCTTGCAGGAATGACAAATGAAAATTCAGTTCCTGCACTTTTAACTATATATGTATACTATATAGTCAAAATGATGAAGGAAAAACATAAAGAATTGCCAACTTTAATTTTGATGTTTATAAGTAGTTTTGCAGGATTTATAGTTATGATTACAGCTCCTGGAAATTTTGTAAGAATGTCATTTTTTAAAGAGTCAGAGATTATGCTAGTTAGGTATTTTAATAGACTTCAAAGAATAAGTGAGGCATTTTCTGAGCATTTTACAGTTATTTTAATAATTGTTTTGATTATAGCGTTAATAGCAAGAATTATAGATTTGAAGAAAAGTTTTGAGACAGAAGCTTATATAGTGGCAGCATTAGTGTCATATTTTTCAATGATAATGGCTCCGACTTTCCCACCGAGAGCTATGGTGATAACATTAATATTATTTATAATATCTATAGTTATGAATATTTCGGTTATAGGAAGATTCAATATTAATATAGCAATGGGAATTTTATCTATAGGAATAGTACTTGGAGGAGTTTATTTTGCCAAGACTTACTTTGAAGCAGTTAAAGATGCAGGAGAATATGTTTCAAAATACAGTGCAAGAGAGATAATAATAAAAGATAGCAAAAATATGGGACGCTTTGAGAATATAAGGGTTCCAGCAGTAGAGACAGACAATCCATATTGTGCGGCATATGGTCTAGGGGATTGTGAAGAAGATAAAAATAATTGGATAAACGAAGCTATTGCCAGATATTATGGAGTTAATTCAATTATTTTAAGAAAAAAGTAGAAGAGGTGTTGTGTTAATGGCTAAGAAAAAAGTAAAGACAAATGCTATGAGAATACTTGAATCTGAAGAAATAGAGTATCAGGAGCATTCTTATGAAGCTGATAAAGATCATGTTGATGGGGTGAGCGCTGCTCAAAGTATTGGGAAAGATCCAGCAACTGTATTTAAAACTCTTGTAACACAGGGAAGTAGCAAAGAATTTTTTGTATTTGTTATACCTGTAGCCGAAACACTTGATATGAAAAAGGCAGCAAAAGCTTGTAAAGAAAAGAAAGTGGAAATGATTCATGTAAAAGACATTAATAAGATTACTGGTTATATAAGAGGTGGTTGTTCGCCTATAGGTATGAAGAAGTTATATTCAACATATATAGATTTGTCTGGAGAAAAACTAGACAGTATAACAGTAAGTGCTGGAAAAATAGGATTTCAGATTGAATTAAAGCCTGAAGACTTGAAAAAGGTAGCTAAAGCAGAGTTTGCAGACTTAATAATAAATTAGGAGTGAAGATATGAGAACTATTGATTCAAAACTCATTGAAAATGCAGTGAGGGACATGTGTGTTGATGGATGTGTAAATCTAGATGAAAGTGTAATAGAGAGCTTTAAGAGCAATAAAGAAAAAGAAACTTCAGATATTGCAAAGAATATATTAGATATTTTAATCGAGAATGCTCAAATAGCGAAAGAAACAAAAAAACCTTTATGTCAGGATACTGGTATGGCGGTATTTTTTGTAAAGATAGGTCAAAATCTTCATATTGAGGGAGATAATATAACAGATGCCATAAATAAAGGTGTAAGTAGAGCTTATACAGAAGGTCATTTAAGAAAATCTGTGGTTACTCCAATAGATAGAAAAAATACAAAAGATAATACACCCGCAATTATACATTATGATATTGTAGATGGAGAAAATTTGGAAATTGAATATGCGGCAAAGGGATTTGGCAGCGAAAATATGAGTCGTATGAAAATGTTAAAACCATCAGATGGTTTAGAAGGTATAAAGGAATTTATATTAGATACAGTTTACAAGGCAGGACCGAATCCATGTCCTCCAATTGTTGTAGGTGTAGGTATAGGTGGTACCGTCGATAAGTGTGCCCAAATAGCTAAAAAAGCTCTTTTTAGAGAGATTGGAGAGCATAATAGCGACGAGTTTATCAAGAACTTGGAAGAAGAGATGCTTGAAAAGGTAAATGAATTAGGTATAGGAGTTCAAGGTCTAGGGGGAAGTACAACTGCACTTGCAGTAAATATAGAAAGTTTCCCTACTCATATAGCAGGTCTTCCTGTAGTAGTAAATATTAATTGCCACTCGTCAAGACATAAGAAAATTGTTTTATAGGAGGAGCAAATGATAGAATTAAAAACACCTTTTTCAGAAGAAGAGATAAGAAATTTAAAAGCAGGGGATATAATTAAACTTAGTGGAACTTTATATACTGCAAGAGATGCAGCACATAAAAGAATGTGTGAATCTATAGAAAGTGGAGACAAATTGAAATTTGATCCCAAGGGGCAAGGAATTTATTATGTTGGACCGTCACCTGCCAAGCCAGGAGAAGTAATAGGTTCTGCAGGTCCTACTACTAGCTATAGAATGGATGATCTAACTTTGCCATTATTGGAAAATGGATTAAAAGTAATGATTGGTAAGGGAAAAAGAGCAGATAAAGTAATCCAAGGAATGAAAAAATATAATGCAGTATATCTTGTTGCCATAGGGGGAGCAGGAGCATATATATCAAATTGTATAAAAGAATGTGAAGTAATAGATTACGAAGATCTTGGAGCAGAAGCTTTGAGAAAGTTGAAAGTAGAAGATATGATTCTCACTGTGTGTATTGATTCAGAAGGTAATAACTTGTACGAACAGACAAAATAAATGCAAAAAAGATTTAAGGAGATTGTTATGAATTATTCAGAAGAAGCTTTAAGAGTTCATGAAGAAAAAAAGGGTAAAATTGAAGTAGTCAGCAAGGTAAAGGTAGAAAATAAAGATGACTTGTCTATTGCATATACTCCAGGTGTAGCACAGCCATGTCTTAAAATAAAGGAAAATAAAGAAGATGTTTATAAATATACATCAAAAGGAAATATGGTAGCTGTAGTAAGTGATGGATCAGCGGTTTTAGGTTTAGGAAATATTGGTGCGGAAGCATCAATACCTGTAATGGAAGGAAAGGCAATACTTTTTAAAGAGTTTGCTAATGTAGATGCTTTTCCAATATGTTTAGCTACTCAGGATGTAGAAGAAATAGTTAAGACAGTGAAAATGATAGAGCCTATGTTTGGTGGTATAAATCTTGAAGATATTTCAGCACCGAGATGTTTTGAAGTAGAAAATAGGCTAAAAGAAGAACTTAATATACCTGTATTTCATGATGATCAGCACGGTACAGCTATAATTGTTACAGCAGGTATAATAAATGCTGTAAAACAGCTCCCAGATAAGGAAATGGAAGATTTAGAAGTAGTAATAAACGGTGCAGGTGCTGCTGGAATTGCAATTTGTAAGATGCTTTTAAATATGAATGTAAAAAATGTTGTACTTTGCGATAGATATGGTATTCTTGAAGAAGATACTGAAGGAATAAACTGGGCTCAAAAAGAAATGTTAAAATACACAAATAAAAATAATGAAAAGGGAAGTTTAGTTGATGCAGTAAAGGGCAAGGATGTATTTATAGGAGTTTCTCGTCCTAAGATGTTGACTCCTGAAATGATAGATACAATGAACGACAAGCCAATAGTATTTGCAATGGCGAATCCGGAGCCAGAAATAATGCCTGATGAAGCGAAAAAATCTGGGGTATTTATTATGGGAACAGGAAGAAGTGATTTTCCAAATCAAGTAAATAATGTATTAGCTTTCCCAGGAGTATTTAAAGGTGCATTAGAATGTAGGGCATCAGAAATAAATGAAGAAATGAAGGTTGCTGCAGCAAAAGCAATAGCAGACTTTGTAGAAGAAGATGAATTGGGAAGAGAAAAAATACTTCCAATGGCATTTGAAGCTGGAATAGCAGAAACAGTGGCAAAAGCCGTAAAAGAAGCTGCTATAAAGACAGGCGTAAATAGAATTTAGTGAGGTAGAAAAATTGATGGAAGTTGGAAAAATAAATAAATTAAAGGTAACTAAGAAAAGTGAATATGGATACTTTCTTAAGGGAGAAGAGGAAGAAAAAGAAATATTAATACCTTATGGAAATATTGTAGATGAAGAATCTGTTCAAGTAGATAATGATGTTGAAGTATTTGTATATAGGGATTCAAAGGGAAGATTAATAGCTACTCAAAAAACTCCAAAGGCTATGGCTGGAGAAGTTAAGATATTGAAGGTAGCGGACAATACTGAAATAGGAAGTTTCCTTGATATAGGCTTAGAAAGAGATGTATTAGTACCTTTTAGAGAAAAGAAGTATTTGATTTTAGAAGATGAAAAATATCCTTTCTATATATATGTAGATAAAAGTGGTAGACTTGCAGCTACAACAGATGTAGATATACACCTATCAACAGATAGCGATTTGAAAATAGGAGATACTTGCAATGGCTATGTATATGGATTTCAAACAAATAAAACAGCTCTTGTTTGTATAGAACCTAATATAGCAGGTATAATATTAAGAGATGAATATTATAGGACTCTTAAAGAAGGAGATTATTTAAAAGATCTTAGAGTTATAAAAATATATGAAGATGGAAAGCTAGGTTTATCTACAAGAGGAGAAAGAAAAGAAGAAATGGATTCTTTAGAAAATAGAATACTAAGCTATCTGGAAGGAAATGATGGATTTATGAGATTTAATGACAAATCTGATCCAGAAGATCTTAGAATAGTATTCAACACAAGTAAGAAGAATTTTAAAAGAACTCTTGGTACTATGATGAAGAATAAAAAGATAAGACAAGATGAAGAAGGTACTTGGCTTATAAAATAAAGAAAGAATTTATAGATAAAAATAAAATTTGAAAATAAATTGCAAAGAAGTATTCAAAAATGAAAAAGATTGCCTTGAATTAATTTTAATTTATGACTATAATATAAGTATAGTATAAAAACTTATAAAAATAATAACGAGAGAGAGGGATTTTTGTGAAAATTTACGTTTGCAAAAACTATGAAAAAATGAGTGCTTTAGCAGCTAATTATGTGGCTGCACAGGTTTTAATGAAGCCTGAATCAGTACTAGGGCTTGCTACAGGTTCAACACCAATAGGTATGTATGAAGAACTTGTAGACAAATATCAGAATGAAGGAATATCTTTTAAGGATGTAACTACATTTAATCTTGATGAATACATTAACTTGCCAAAAGAAAATGAAAACAGTTATTATACATTTATGCATGATAATCTTTTTGACAAAATAGATGTTAAAGAGGAAAATATAAATATTCCTGATGGAAATGTAGAAGATTTTGAAACATATTCTAAGGAATTTGAAAATAAAATAAAAGAATGTGGTGGAATAGATATACAGGTTCTAGGAATAGGAAATAATGCACATATAGGATTCAATGAGCCTGATGATCATTTTTCAAATACTACTGGTGTAGTAAAACTCACAGAAAGTACTATACTTGCCAATTCAAGATTCTTTGACTCAGAAGAAGAGGTTCCTAAGAAGGCAATAAGTATGGGAATAGGAACAATTGTAAGAACAAAGAAGATATTACTACTTGCATCTGGTAAGGGAAAAGCTGAAGCTATATACAAGACTGTATGTGGACCTGTGAAGCCAGAAGTTCCAGCATCAATTCTTCAGTTCCATAATGACGTAGTAGTAATAATAGATGAAGAAGCTGCATCATTACTTGATGAATCTATTTACGAGAGAGTTTAATATTTAACGTTAGGGAAAAAATAACGTGCAAAAAATCATAAAAGCGATTATAATAGAGTTAATGACGTTATAATTATTTATGATGTTGTCGTTTGACTCCCAACGATTTGTTGTAGAGGAAAAACACCACTAATTTAGTGGTGTTTTTCCTTTTCATGCAATTTATTTATATAACTTCTAGTTTGTTTATAAATAAAAAGTATGCTAGTATAGTGAATTACAGGAAATCCTATTTTTTGTAAAAAAAAAGAACGGTTGAAATAACTCAACCCCTCTTTTTTCGTGAGAAATACTTAAAAAGAAATGTAATTTTTTAAGTACCTTTATTATACAATAAGTTAGTCAAAAAGTCTAATAAATTTTATTACAAACTTGCATATTGTGATATAATAAAATAGATTTGTTATTTAGATACTGCTTTCTAGTAGTGTTTTCAGATAAAGATAGAAGTAATAAAATAGAAAAGGAGAAATGTATGTCGTTTTTAGATAAATTTTTAAGCAATCAGGATAATGCTGAAATTAAAAAGCTTAATAAAATAGTAGATAAAATAGAAGCTCTTGAAGAGGGAATTGCATCTTTAACAGATGAAGAACTTGCAGCCAAAACTCAAGAATTTAAAAAAAGACTTTCAAAAGGAGAAACAATAGATGATCTTTTGGAAGAAGCTTTTGCAGTTGCAAGAGAAGCTACAAAGAGAGTTTTAGGAATGAGACAGTATAGAGTTCAGTTGATAGGTGGTATAGTTCTTCACCAAGGTAAAATAGCAGAGATGAAGACTGGTGAAGGTAAGACACTTGTAGCAGTGGCACCATGCTATTTAAATGCACTTACAGGTGAAGGTGTACATGTAATTACAGTAAATGACTACCTTGCAGAACGTGATGCGTATACTGTAAGACCAGTATTTGATTTCTTAGGTATGACAGTTGGAACAATAATAACAGGTCAAGATCCTAATTTAAGAAGAAAGCAATATGCTTGTGATATTTCTTATGGTACAAACTCAGAATTTGGATTTGATTATTTAAGAGATAATATGGTAACTGAAAAGGCTGGAAAGGTTCAGGCTAAGCTAAATTACTGTATAATAGATGAAGTTGACTCTATATTAATAGATGAAGCTAGAACTCCTCTTATAATATCTGGAGAAGGAGACCCTGTTACTGATTTATATATTAGAGCAGATGAGTTTGTAAAGACAATAACAGAAGAAGATTATGATTTAGATAAAAAAGAACACACAGTTTCTTTTACTGAATCAGGATTTAAAAAAGCTGAAGACTATTTCAAAATAAGAAAAATCACAAATATAAATAACATGGCTATATATCATCATATAAACCAAGCTTTAACTGCACATAAATTAATGAGCATAGATGATGATTATGTTGTCAAGGATGGAGAAGTATTTATAGTAGATGAATTTACAGGAAGAATAATGGATGGTAGAAGATTCTCAGATGGTCTTCATCAAGCTCTTGAAGCAAAAGAAAGAGTTGAAATAAAGGCAGACAATAAAACTATGGCTACTGTAACTTATCAGAATTTCTTTAGAATGTATGCTAAAATGTCAGGTATGACAGGTACAGCAAAGACAGAAGAAGGAGAATTTGAACAGACATATAGAATGAATGTTGTACAGATTCCAACTAATAAGCCAGTAATAAGAAAAGATTTAGATGATAAGGTATATGCTACAGAAAAACAAAAATTTGCAGCAGCAGTAGAAGAAATAAGCAAGGTACACGCAACAGGTCAACCTATGCTTGTCGGTACTGCAACTGTTGAAAAGTCTGAATATTTATCAGACCTTTTAAAGAAAAAAGGTTTAAAGCATCAGGTTCTTAATGCTAAAAACAATAAAACAGAAGCTGAGATAATAGAAAAAGCTGGTGAAATTGGCGCTATAACTATAGCTACAAATATGGCTGGTAGAGGTACAGATATAAAACTTGGAAATGGCGATAGTGAAATGGAAGAAAAGGTAAAGGCATTAGGTGGACTTTACGTTTTAGGTACAGAAAGACATGAATCAAGAAGAATAGATAATCAGCTTAGAGGTAGAGCTGGTAGACAGGGAGATCCAGGGGTATCAAGATTTTTCGTAAGTATTGAAGATGAAATTATCAAGCTTTATGGTGGAGCTGCTATTGAAAAGGTTGGTAAAAAACTAAAGCCAGACAAGTATGGAGCAATATCTAGCAAGAAGTTAAGTAGGGCTATTGAAAATGCACAAAAGGGTATAGAAGGTAAGAATTTCGAACAGAGAAAAGATGTACTAAAGTATGACAATGTAATAGATAAACAGAGAAAAGTCATATATGCTGAGAGAGACAAGGTTCTTGATGGTGTAGACCTTACAGAAACAATAATGCATATGGTAAATTTAACAATAGATGAGTATGTAGAAAAATATATAAATTGCAAACCTAGAAACTATTTTAAGTTCTATAAGGGACTGTATAATTCATTTATGCCAGACGGAACGATAATAATTCCAGATGCAAAGGATCTTTCAAATGAAGAAATTGCAAAAAATGTAAAAGATATTGCAAGAAGAGTATATGACTTAAAATCAATGTTGATAGGTGAGAGTATTTTTGCAGAAGAACAAAAGAAAATACTTTTAAAAGTTGTAGATAATTATTGGGTTGATCATATAGACCTTATGGATCAGATGAGACAGAGTGTAGGATTAGTGTCAGTAGCTCAGAAGGACCCAGTAAAAGAATATACAATAGAAGCATACAATATGTTCGAAACTCTAAATAAAAAAATAAGATTGGAGACACTAAAGTTTGTGTTCTCTTTTGAGGGTTTAGGTGAAGAAGAATAAAAATGGAAACTATTAATGAAGCGAAAATCAAAATAAAATTTTATAAGAAAATTGCTGATTTAAAAAGTAAATATAAGGAAAAAAGAGAGTTCGATAAAAAATATGAAAATTTAAGAATAAATTCAATAGATTTTCTTAGAGGGATATTGGTAATATTTACTATATTTCTAATATCCCAGGGATTAGAAGGAAATATAGAGAAGACTTTTATTATTTCAAAATGGAATGGCTTTAATATAGCAGATATTTTGCTTCCGTTTTTTTTACTGATAATGGGGATGTCAATTCCTTTTTATGTGAAAAAAAACCACCAGGAAGGTAAGATTATAGCTGAAATTTCTAGATCTATATTTAAGAGGGCTGTAATAATTTTTGTTATAGGTCTAATATATAGTATCTTGTTTTTACAGTCTAAAGCTAATGTAAGATTGACAGGACCATATCAACTAATTGCTATAAACTATTTATTATGTTCCATGATATATATAGGATTTCTTAAAAAGAAAATAAAAAATAATGCTTTAACATATATCTTTATATCTTTAGGAGCGATATTGTCACTTATTTTTACTATTGTAGCATTTAAAAATGGTGCAGGAATAGAAAAAAGTGTATTTACAAGTGTAGATAAGTCTGTCCTAAAAGGATTTGCAAGTTCTGCAGCAGCAGATCCAGAAGGTTTACTTGCTACTTTTTCAGCAATACCTATTACTATGTATGGTATTTCAATAGGTTGTATACTAAATAAAAAGCCAATTGAACATAAAAAATATGTAAGATATAAGAGAACACATATGATAAAAGAACATGGTTTTAGCAAAGAGAATTTATTGATTGATATGAAGAGCAGATTCAATCTGAAATCAATTAAGTCTTTTTTAAGTAATTACTATAGAATAAATAATGAAGCAAAAAAAATAGTGAATTTATTTGTATTGGGACTTCTTATGTATATTTTATCAGCAATAACGGGAGCATGGATTCCGATGAACAGAAATGTATTCAGTTTACCATTTGTTTTGAGATGCTGTGCTATAATGTTTTTTGTCATAGATATTTTTTATATACTTTTTGACATAATAAAACTTGATTTTGGCACAAAGTTAGTTAGAAGAATAGGGCAAAATGCCTTATTTGTAACGATTACAATTTCTGCTATAAATGGAATAATAAATCTAATAAAGATAAAATCTATTTATACGGGGACTTGGTTGCATTTTAATAATTGGTTTACAACGGATTTTATACTTCCTATAACAGGAATAGAAAAGGCGTCTACAGTATACGCTCTAGTGCTTACTGTAATATGGGTCTTATTACTTAATCTTTTAGATAAGTATGATATAAAAATTAGTATATAGTAGTGGGGGAAATATGTTTAAGAAAGTAGGGAAAGAAAGACTAAAGCTCAGAATTAAAAAAATAGTGATTCTGATGACATCTTTGCTTCTGATACTTGGCCTTTTCAAACTATTCCACTATTATGGAACACAAAGAAAGCTAATATCGGAATTTAAAGATACTAAAATAAGAGAAAGACTAATAATAAATAACAAGCAAGCTCAAATGAACAAGCCCTATAAAATAAGAAATGATATAGTCTATGTGCCGGTTCTTGAGCTTTGTAAAAACTTTAATACGCAGGCAAGTTACAAGTTTCTTCCAAAAGGTGGAATTGAACTGAAATATAGAAAAGCCACTTATCTGCTAAAAAGAGGTTCTAATGAAGTAAGATTTAAAAACAATAAAAATGTTGTGAAGATGGATGGTATAGTACAGTATATGGATGATACCCTATATGTGCCACTAGATTTTATTTATAAAATTCTTGATGTCAATGTTGTACAGGCAAATGATGGTACAGTCTACATGGATAATTATCCTAAGAAGTTTAATTATTCTTGGGTAAAGGAGAATAGATATATAGCTCATGCACTTGGAGGCATAAATGGAAATACATATACAAATTCAAGAGAAGCATTGGAAAGAAGTTATCAAAGAGGGTTGAGAGTTATGGAGGCAGATATGTCCCTTTCTTCTGATGGAAAGTTAATACTTCTTCATTCCACAGATGCGGAAAGTTTAGCTAATTTAGGACTTCCAATGTCTTGGAAAAATAAGATGCCAACGGAAAAAGAATTCTTAAATACTAAGATAATGAATACTTACCATACTATGAATTTTGAAGAACTTGCAAAATACATGAAAGAACATCCAGATATGTATTTGGTAGTAGACTTGAAAAATAATGATATAAAAGAAGTTGAGAGATGCTATAAGGAACTTGTAAAAATAGCGAAAAATGTAGATAAATCGGTATTGGATAGGATAATACCTCAGATATATTATCAGGAAATGTATAAACCTGTAATGAATATTTACAACTTTAAGTCTATGATATTTACAACTTATAGAATGGAAGAATTAGAAGTAAATAAAATAGTAGACTTTTCTTATGAGCATGGTATAAAGATTGTTGCTGTGAATAAGTTTAAGTTCTCAAAGGAACTTACTAACAAACTAGTAGATAGAGGCATAAGCCTGTATATGTTTACATATAACGATCAAGAAGTAGTCAACAGACTTAGAAATAACTATGTTAGCGGATTTTATACTGACTTCCTTCCGAAAGAAAAGATAGAAAGAGATGATGAGGGTAGAGTTATTGTAAACAAAAACTTAGAAAACCCAGAAGAAAATACTAATTCTCAAAATGGAGATAGTAATTCTCAAAGTCAGTAGACAGGCGCTTTTCAAGAAAAAATAATAGAAATAAAAAAGTATAGCTACCTAAAAAGCTGAAAAATAGTTACAAATTGTAACTTGTGTGCTATAATAAAGCAGTGAAGGCATTAAAAGAAGAGACGATTATTACATAATGTAACTTTTAAGAGTATGTTTTAGAAAGAGAGGTAGAGGGATTGAAAAAAATTAGAAAAAAGTTTTTGGCGGTAATGCTTTCGATTTCTATGCTAGCTGCAGCTATTTCTCCGTCGGTATTTGCAGATGAAGTTGCAAATGTTGACAACAATAGCGTTAAAGCAGAAGAAAGCATTGATAGTGAAACTATAAATGACAAAAGCTTAAATGATGACAAAGCAACATCTTTGTCGGAAGAAAAAGCAACAACAGAAGATGCTACTTCTTCGGAGGATGTATTGAATAGTGACTACTCTAAAGGTGGCTCTATATTCAAATCAATATATGGAGCTGATAGATATGAAACAGCTGTTAAGGTAAGTCAAGAAGGTTGGAAAAATGGAGCGGACACAGTTATTGTGGTAAATGGAAAAGATACAATAATGGGGATAATAGCTACTCCTTTGGCAACTACACACAATGCACCAATATTACTTGCACAAGAAAATTATATACATGGTAGTGTTTTAAATGAGTTGAAAAGATTAAAACCAAAGACCATATATATGATAGGCGATAGAAATCATTTATCCAAGCAAGTATCAGATAAAATGAAAAATGCAACTGGAGCCAATATGATAAGAATATTTGGTCAGTACCCAGGCGAAGTTTCAGCTAATGTTGCAGAGAATATAGCAAAGTCGAAATCAGTCGATACAGCCTATATTGTCAGCATAACAAATGGAGTTGCAGATGCTCTTTCAATATCTGCAAAAGCTGGAGATACAAAAAATCCTGTGATAGTTGTAGATCAGAACTATATAAATACAAATGCGATGAACTTTCTTAAGAAACATACATCGACAGTATATTATATAGGTGGAGAGGACTCCATATCCAACAAACTTATAAACCAAATAGATGCGTCGGTAAAAGATGCCGGTAATATAAACAGGATATATGGCAGTGACAGGCATTCGACAAATGTAAGTGTAATAAATAGATTTTACAAGGACTCAGTCCTTCCAGGTGTGGTAATTACAAAGTCAGAAAATGCAGGTCTTATAGATACTGTTCCAGCAGGTCCATTTGCTGCTAAGAATAATGCACCAATTATAATAACAGGTAAAAATTCCATAGCAAAAGTAACAATGGGACTATTAGATGCTAGAAAAACTGATAATATCTATCAAATAGGTGGAGGTATTAGTTCTTCAGTAAGCAACACTATAAAGTCCAAGTTAAAGGAAATTATAAAAAATGAGGAGGCTGCAAAACCTCAACCAGCACCACAGCCAACTCCTCAACCACAACCTACACCACAACCGGATAGTAATCCTGGTGTAGTTAGTTCCATAAAGGGTAAAAAGATAGTAATAGACCCAGGACATGGAGGAAGCGATAGTGGAGCAATAGGAATGTATGGGGTAAGAGAGAAGGATTGGACACTTAAAACTGCTCTTGCTTGTGCAGACTATCTAAAGAAGGCAGGAGCTAATGTAATCTTAACAAGAACTGGAGATACATATCCGACACTTCCAGATAGAGCAAACTTGAGCAATAGTAAGAATGCAGATTTCTTCTGTAGTATACATTACAATAAGGGTGGTAACCCAATTAACCCATCTAATCAAGAGTACAGTGGTACTGGAGTAGAGGTTTATAAGGGTGGTGGAACAATGGCTAATAAATCTGCGAAAAATGTTCTTAACAGTATACTTTCCTCTTTTGACCTAAAAAATAGAGGTGTAAAAGACGGATCTCATCTTTATGTAATAAGAAGCACTAATGCCCCTGCAATACTTGTAGAAGGTGGATTTGTTTCAAACAGAAAGGATGTTAGTCTTTTAAATAATGATAACGCATTAAAGAAAATGGGAATTCAGATTGCTAAGGGAATTATAGCAGCATTCTCAAATTAATAAATAGAATTTCAAACATGGTCGATATATATCGACCATGTTTTTTATTTCTAGAAAGTTTTTTAATTGAATCTAAATAGTTGTAAAATTTTCTTCATAATTAAAAAATATCTTGAAAACATCTACTTTTATAAAATAATAGCAAGAGATAATTTCAGATATAATATAAAGTAAAGTCGATTACAGTTTTAAAAAATAGTAATATATAGTATAATATAAAGGTAAAACGCGAGAAAAAAAGAGACTTAGGAGAAGAGGAATGAAGAAATATTTAAAATATATACTACTGATTGTAATTCTAGTGCTAGGATACAAGGTAGGTGGAAAGATACTTGATAAGCTATACTTATCAAGATATGATATTATAGACTATACTGGAGAAACTAGGTACACTACGGTAAATAAGAGTATAGAAAAGAAATTTAAAAAATCAGATACAGCAATTTTGGTTAATACAGATTATCTGCAGCAGGCAATTTCTATAGCACCTTATGCATATTCAAAGAACTTACCTGTTTTTTATATTGAAAAGAATAGAATATTACCACCGACATATGATGAAATGGAAAGACTTGGAGTTAAAAAAGTTATTTTAATAGGTGGGGTAAATTATATTTCGAATGCAGTTGAAAGATCTTTAGATAGATACGGTTATAAGTACGATAGAATAATAGATTCAAAGGGCGTGAATTTATCTTTAAACATAGCTGAAAAAATGAATAAAGATAAAAAAGTAAGTGAAATAGCAGTTGTTTCAGATGATGAAATGGACCTACCTAATGGAATATCTTTTATTCCATATGCAGATGTAAACAATATTCCAATATTTGTAACTAACAATGATGAAAAAGATATTTTAAAAATAGAGGAATTTGCAAGAAAAAATAATATTAAAAAGACATATCTTATAGGAAATGATAATTATTATAATAATAATATCGAAAAAATACTTCCTAATGTTGAAAGAATTGCAGGAGAAGATAGATATGATGTAAATAGAAATATAATGAATCGTTTCTACAAAGATAAGAGCATAAAGAAGGTATTTATATCAAAGGGTGGAGAACTTATGCACAAAAGACATATTGCAGTAGGTCAGCTTATCAATGCACTTTCGGTAACGCCTCTTGCAGCTGATAGCAAAGCACCTTTGATGTATATTCAAGAAAGTTATTTTTCTTCAGATGAAGCTAAGATAATTAAGGAAAAAGGATATAAAGAAATAAATCAAGTAGGTTT
Organism: Peptostreptococcus russellii; assembly: GCF_900110295.1. Classification (GTDB taxonomy): domain Bacteria; phylum Bacillota; class Clostridia; order Peptostreptococcales; family Peptostreptococcaceae; genus Peptostreptococcus; species Peptostreptococcus russellii_A. The sequence continues at coordinate 53,484 of NZ_FODF01000007.1, read as the reverse complement.
TAGAATAGAGAGAAGAAACTTCTTTAATGTTGAAAGGTTCAAAACACTTACTACAGTTTTATTAGTAATAATTGCACTAGTTATGGCAGCCAGAGTATATAGATACAAATTAAGATAGATAAAGATTACAAAAGCTTATTAATAGTAATCAACTTGTATTATAGCTGTTTTTTTAGTATAATATCATTTGGTGTATAATACGCTAAATGTAGGAAAATCATGTAATAATATTTCATTTGGTAATATTATATACTTTGATAAATTAATAAAAATATTCTAAAAAAAATTTATGGAGGGAGGACAGTATGTCTTTTAATAAATACTCAGGTGAAGATGCTGTATTAAAAGAATACATTGATCTTATAGATTATGATATTGTAAAACATGGAAAGGGATTTGAACTATATCAAAGATTTTTCGATATACTATTATCTTTAATTGGACTTGTAATAGGGATACCGTTAATACTAATATTTGGTATACTTATTAAAATAGAGGATAGGGGACCTATAACTTATAAGCAGGAGAGACTAGGTAAAAATGGAAAAGAATTTTATGTTTATAAGTTAAGATCAATGAGAACTGATGCTGAAAAATTTGGAGCACAGTGGGCTGAAAAAGATGATCCTAGAATCACAAAGGTAGGAAAGTTTATAAGAAAGACAAGAATTGATGAAATACCTCAGCTTTGGAATATCTTAAAAGGTGATATGGGAATAATAGGTCCAAGACCAGAAAGATCAATTTTCACAAAAGAATTTGAAGAAAAGTATCCTAATTTTGTATATAGACTTGCCGTAAAACCAGGGCTTACAGGATGGGCTCAAGTAAATGGTGGATATGAAATGGATCCTGGAGAGAAACTTGAATATGATTTATATTATATAAAAAATAGAAGCGTACTACTGGATATAAAAATAGTATTTATGACTGTAAAGGTTGTATTTACAGGAGATGGCGCGAGATAAGAAAGGAATTTTTAATGAGTAAAAAGTTTATTGATAATCTGGTTTCTGTAATTGTGCCTGTATATAATGCAGAAGATTTTATGTGCGAAACTTTAGATAGCATATTGGCACAGACTTACAAAAATATAGAAATTATATGTATTGATGATATGTCAAAGGATTCTTCAAGACTTATAATAGAAGATTATGCAAGCAAATATGAAAATATAAGACCGATTCTTCTTGAAGAAAATGGTGGGGTTTCCAATGCAAGAAATGTTGGTATTGCTAATGCAAGGGGGAGATACATAGCTTTTCTTGATAGCGATGATGTTTGGATGCCAGAAAAAATAGAAAAACAGATAAAATTTATGCAAGAAAATAAATATGCATTTACTTTTACAGGTTACAGATTCATGGATGCTGACAGCAAGCTTTTAAATACTGTCGTACATGCAAAGAAAGAATTAACTTATGACAAACTTTTAAGACAGAATGCTATATCATGTCTGACAGTGGTTATAGATAGGGAATATATAGAAGACATATATATGCCTAAGATACATCATGAGGACTATGCAGCATGGCTTAGAATACTGAAAAAGGGTTACAAGGCTTATGGTCTTGATGAAATTTTGGCAAAGTATAGAACAAGACAAAATTCTTTATCAGGAAATAAATTAAAAGCAGCAGGATGGACATGGAATATTTTAAGAAATGAAGAAAATTTAGGACTTATAAAAGCGATTTATTGCTTCTGTTATTATGCTGTTGTAAATGTATATAAGCATATTATTTCTAAGTAAAGAGGTGTATAAATGAAATTCAGTTTATTATTGGGTACCTATGGGTCTAGATTGAAAGAACTAGATTTTTTGTTTGAAAGCCTAGATAGACAAACATATAAAAATTTTGAACTAATTGTCGGTTCCCAAACTAATTTTGAAGAAATAGAAGAATTATTAAAGAAACATAGTTTTGAGTATAAGCATGTACATGCAGATGGGATAGGCTGTTCAAATAGTAGAAATGCTACTATGGATTTGGCTACGGGTGATGTCTATACATTTACTGATGATGATTGTTGGTATTTGGATAACACACTAGAGATTGTAAAATCATATTTTGATGAATATAATCCCGATATAGCTAGTTTTCAGCACTATGACCCTATAGAAAAAAAGTCTACGATTAATTATCCAAAAGAGAAAATATTGGGGATAAGTAGGATGCAGACTTTAAAACAGGCTACTCTTGATATGTGGTTTAATTCAAAAAGTATTGATCCACATACACATAAGTTTGATGAGAGATTTGGAATTGGAACTAAGTACAATTCAGGAGAAGAAAATATTTATATAATGGATGCTTATAGAGCTGGGAAAAGAAAGATTTATTATTTCCCAGAAATAGTTTCATACCATCCATATAAGGCAGTTAATTATATAGATAAAAAGTCCATGTTAGGAAAAGGACCTTTGTTTAAAAGACTTTTTGGCAGATTTTGGGGATTTTTTATGTTTATTGCCTTTGCTTTTAAAAAGAAGAAAGAAATTAAAGAAAATAATAACGGTGAATTTTGGGGAATATTTATTGATTCTCTAAAGGAGCAGCTAAGATTTAAATTGTAAAATATAGTCTTAGCTAGCAGGATACTTACTGGAAATGAGGTATTACAGATGATAAAAGATAAATGGAAAAACAGAATTGGTGTAACCGTTATTTTCTTAGCAATAATGAAGTACTATGGAGTATTTTTTGGATTTTCAAATCTATCTAAATACTTTATGTTAATTTCGTTGTTACTTGCGACTGTGCTTGTAATTACAAATATTAAAAGATATACTTTAGTTCATTATGGCATATTCGCTATATTTGCAGTGCAATTTCTATTGTCTAAAAATATAACGGCGATATACACATATTATCTGTGTCTGGCACTTTACAATGTCGACTTTAAGATAATTGTAAAATGGTTTATGATTATCAACGCAATTTTGTTTTCGATATATTTGTGTATGAACCTTGTAGGAATCCATCCGACAGAATATCTAGAAGGCAGAAATGATTTTGGTTTTGGAAATCCAAACACAGCCTTTATAAGTATGTTCCTTGTTTGGATATCGTATTTCTATAGTATATACAATAAGAAAAATAAATTAGATTATGCATTACTGTTTTTATTTGTGTTTTTAATGTATACTCAGACTACTACTAGAACAGGTCTGTTGACAGCGATAATGACAATAATTGCATTTTTCATACTTGAAAAAGTCAATTTGGAGAAAAAGTGGGTTAAGGTATTTATATCGGGATTTCCAATTTTCATGACTACATTGAGTCTTGTTTTTGCTACAGTTTTAAGTAACAATTACTTTATAAATAAGATTCTTTCTCATAGACCTTTGTATTGGCATTCCTATGTAATGCACCCAAGTAAGGGAATTAATTTATTTGGCTATCCTTCAAATATAAGAGACATACTTTTTACTCAAAGAATGCCTCTAGATAGTGGCTATATATGGACATTGTATAGTTCGGGACTAGTAGTTTACACAGTTTTGATACTTATGATGACTTATACTTTGTACAGATTATGTGTAGAAAAAAAGAGGGCGGAGATACTTTTAATAGTTAGTTTGCTTATCTACTGTTTTGCAGAAAGTATAATGCTAGATTTGGCAACAAATGTAGGATTGATTTTAATAGTATCAGGTGTTTCAAATTTAAGATTTAAAAGATTTAAGAAAACGGCAGGTAATATAAAGCTTAAAAAAGTTGGAAGTTAGCAGGTTTCTTATAAATTGAGGAGAGAATAGATGAGAGATGATTTAGTATCGATAATAACTCCCGTCTACAATGCGGAGGAATTTATCAGTAATACAATAGAATCCGTAGTGAATCAGACATATAAAAATTGGGAGATGTTGTTGATTGATGATTGTTCTACTGACTCATCGGCTGAAATAATTAAAAAAATTGCTGAAGGAGATAGTAGAATAAGATACATAAAACTTGATAAAAACTCCGGAGCGGCAGTTACTAGAAATATGGGACTGGAAAACGCAAAGGGAAGATATATAGCTTTTTTGGACAGTGATGATGTCTGGAAGGAAGAAAAACTTCAAAAGCAGATGGATTTAATGAAATCAAAAGATATTGGATTTTGCTTTACATCATATAGATATATGATTGAAGATGGTTCTCCTACTAATAAGGTAGCAAGAGCTCCTGAAAAGATTAACTATAACGGACTTCTTAAAAACACAATTATCGGGTGTTCCACTGTATTAGTAGATAAGAAAAAAATTGGTGATTTCAGAATGACTAATGTTAGAAGAGGGCAGGACACTGCCACATGGTTACAGCTTCTGAAAAGAACTGATTATGCATATGGAATATATGAAGATCTAGTATGGTATAGAGTAGTAGATGGTTCTCTTTCACATAATAAGTGGAAGGCTATAAAGAGAACATGGAATACATATAGAAACGTTGAACATTTAAGTTTACCAAAAGCTATGTATGTTTTCGTTTTTTATGCATATAATGCTCTTAAGAAAAGAATAAAAAATGAAAAAGAATAATATAGTAGGCTTTGTATAGTTTTGTTAATTTATATGAATTAGACAAGCTTACAGAGCCTTTTATAATATGTAGATTAAGTGAGGTCAGCTATGTGTAACTATAAGGAAATAAAAGTTATGATTATCGGGGCTGGTGAAGCCGGTCAAATGGTAATTAGTGAAATAGATAAAAATAGAAAAAAATTAAAAAGAAGAGTAGAAGCAATACTAGATGACAATGAAAAGATTATAGGTAAGAATATATGTGGCCATAAAGTATTGGCTAATACTGACAAAATAAAAGAAGTTGTGATAGAAAAGAAAATAGATGAAATAATTTTCTCTATTGCCAATATAACAAATAAAAGAAAGAAAGAAATATTAGATGTCTGCAGGGCGACAGGATGCTATACAAGGACTATACCAGCTATGACTGAGATAATTGATGGCAAGGTTGATTTTAAGGTTATCAGAGACGTAGAGATAGATGACCTTCTAGGCAGAGATGTAGTGAAGCTAGACACAGAAGCCATCAAAAGACAGATAAATGGAAAAGTTATAATGGTAACAGGTGGCGGTGGGACAATTGGTTCAGAACTTTGTAGACAAATATCAAAGTATAATCCTAAAAAGCTTGTTATTTTGGATAATTTTGAAAACAATGCCTATGCTATACAGCAAGAACTAAAGATGAAGTATGGAAATAGTCTTGATTTAGATGTAGTAATAGCTACTATAAGAGAAGAAAAGAGACTTGATATTATATTTGAAAAATATAAACCAGAGATTGTTTATCATGCAGCAGCTCATAAACATGTTCCTTTGATGGAGTTTAACAAGACTGAAGCAGTAAAAAATAATGTTTTTGGAACACTTAATGTTATAAGAACAGCAGATAAACACAATGTAGGCAGATTTGTTCTTATTTCAAGTGATAAGGCAGTAAATCCTACAAATATAATGGGGGCTACAAAAAGAATGGCTGAGATGCTAATACAAACTTACAATGATCTTAGCAATACAGAGTTCGTAGCTGTAAGATTTGGAAATGTACTTGGCAGCTCTGGTTCAGTAATACCTCTATTTAAGAAACAAATAGCCATGGGAGGCCCTGTAACAGTTACTCACAAGGATATAATACGATACTTTATGACAATACCAGAAGCTGTAGCACTTGTAATGCAGGCAGGAGCTATGGCAAAGGGTGGAGAAATATTTGTTTTAGACATGGGTGAACCAGTCAAAATAGATGACTTGGCAAGAAATATAATAAGATTAAGTGGATTTGTTCCAGATGAAGATATAAAGATAGAATATACAGGATTAAGACCTGGAGAAAAATTATTTGAAGAACTTCTTATGGCAGAAGAAGGTCTTAAAAATACAGAACACGAGAAGATATTTATAGGAAAGCCTCAGACTTTCGATAAGGATAAAATATTCTTTATGCTAGATAAGTTAAAGGAAGCATCTTTTGAAGAAAGAGAAGAAGAAACAGATCAACTTATGAGAAAGTTAGTAAACACGTATATAAGACCAGAAGATGTAAATAATATTTAAGGATTAAGACACGGCAAATTAACCTAAAGATAATTGGATTTTATCTAATTAATAGTAAATTGGTTTTTTTGTTGTGTTTTTATTTTGAAATAGAATATTTCAAATCTAAGTTAAAACACAGAAAAAATCTTAAAAAGAATAGGCTTGCAAGAAAATAGCCTATTTTCTATTTAAAATTTAGTATGTGAAAAGAATTACAAATTGTTAATAATAGTTTTATATCTAAGCAAGTTGAATTTATAAATAGATAAAAAAATACAAAATAATAGAAATTTGATTTTTTACAAACAAGGTTAAATTAATATAAGTAGTTTATTATCAATGGATATGAAAAAAATCATATATTTTTTGGATTTATAGAATATTTTTGGCAAAGATATTTTACTGTTTAGTATAAATTTAAGAAAACTAGTTCAAATATTATAAAGAATGTAAAAAGAAAAATTATATAAAATATTTGATAAAAGTTACAAAATAATAAAAAAGTATGACAAGAAAACGTTAAAAAGTTACAAAATGTAATTTTTTGCTTGATTATTAGAAACTCTTGTGATAAAATAAAACTTGTTAAATGAAAAGTAGTAATAGAGGGAGGTAATGATGCAGTTAAAAAAGAACAGTCATAAGAAAATAATAGCTGTTGCCTTAGTTGCCTTAATGATGACATCGGGAGCGGGGACGAGAATGTCTCTAGCAGATACAGTAGAGCAGACTGAAAGTATTACAGAAACGATACAGAATGACAATACGTTAGATGACAGTACATCTAGTGAAAATATAAGTGTAGATGAATCAAGTCAGGAAAATAATGTTCCTAACAAGGTTAACAGTGTAAACGGTGAAGTTATAGAAACTAAACCAGAAGGCAATATAGTTGAAGAAAGCACATTAGAAACAGAAGATCTAAATAATGCAGCTAAAACTTCAGCTAAATCCTTTGAAGGATTTGCTAATGAAAATGGAAAATGGTATTTCTACTCAAACGGACAGAGAAAAAAGGGATGGGTAGATTATAAAGGTGTAAAATATTATATATTGAATACTTATCAGCTCCCTCAGAATATGTGGAGAATGATACAAGGTCACAAATATTACTTTAATAAAGATGGAGTAATGATAAGAGACCAAAAGATGACAATAGATGGCAAGGTATACCAGTTCAATAAGGAAGGTCATCTAATACCTAATGACACGACTACACCAGTAGGTATAATACCAGAAGAACAAAAAGCTATATATGATCAGGGAGAAAAGAACCTGATTGAAGCTAAAAACAATAAGAAGTTTGGTGTTATAAATGAAGGTGGAACATGGTATAAATACGAAGATGGAAAAAGAACTAGAGGTTGGTATAAGGAAGGAAATAAAACTTATTACTTCCTAAATACATTTAACAGAGCGGAAAATATGTGGAGAAAGATAAATGGAAAGCTTTACTATTTCGGTTCTGATGGTGCAATGTATAACAACACAATTAAATATATAGGAAATCAGACATATAAGTTTAATGCAGATGGTTCTCTAGATGAAAAAGCTGCTACTACAATAGCTCTAATGGATATTTCGATTAGAGTATCTCCTGACAACACTTCTCAAATCATAGGAAAGTTTATGAAGGGAAATGGAGTAGAAGTCTTAGATAAAAGCGGAAACTATTCAAAGGTAAGAACTGGAGACGGAAAAGTTACTGGTTGGATTCCTTCGAATTCGATACTAGCTCTTAGACAAGAAAAAATTAATGCAGTAATATCTGTAGCAAAGTCTAAGCTAGGAAGTCCATATGTATGGGGTGCTACTGGTCCTTCGTCATTTGACTGTTCAGGACTTATGGTATACTCATTTAAACATGGTGCAGGAATAAACTTACCGAGAGTTTCTAAGCATCAGGCTACAGTAGGTAGATATGTATCTAGATCTGATTTAAGACCTGGAGATCTTATTTTCTGGGGAAATCCTGTATATCATGTTGCTCTATATATAGGAGATGGTAAGTATATACATGCTCCACAGCCTGGAGATTATGTAAGAATATCGAACTTAGGTGGATATACAACAGCAAGAAGAATAATAGAATAGGCATAATTTAAAAGGTGAGGTATTTTCTCACCTTTTTTTAATAAAATAAAGGGATGGAAAGAAAAATAATGTTAAAATTTTATTTTTAAAAAAGCTAAATGGTTTTTTATTTAAAAAAGAAAATAATAAGATAATTTTAAAATTTTAAAAAAAGCATTGTTTTTATTTATAATACATGATAATATTAAAATATAGATTGACAAACAACAAAAAAACAATTGAAACACAATACTATATACAGATGATATGAGTAAAGTTTTTTAAAGTCTTTGGAAATCTATTTATTGATATAATCTTGAATTGTATTCATCCCTTGTGTAAACTTAATGTAATAGAAAATTTGGAGGGATAAAGATGAAAAAGATTATTTCTATTTTTACATCAGTTCTTATAATGCTTGGAATGGTAATATCTCCAGCATTTAGTGTTACTGATTCGAAAGCAGCAGAAACAGAGATGAGAGCGGCATGGATATCTACAGTTTATAATATAGACTGGCCGTCAAAGTCTTCATATGGGAATGCTGAAAAACAAAAGAAAGAGTATATTGCTCTTTTGGATAAACTAAAGGGAGCAGGTATCAATACTGTTGTGGTTCAAGTTAGACCAGAGTCCGATGCAATATATCGTTCAAAAATTAACCCATGGTCGAGATTTCTTACAGGAACACAAGGCAAGGATCCAGGATATGACCCTTTAGCTTTTATTGTACAGGAGTCTCATAAAAGAGGAATGAAAGTACATGCATGGTTCAATCCATATAGAGCTAGTGTATATTCAGACAAGTCATCAAGTGCATCAAGTAATGCAATAAACAAGCACCCAGATTGGGTAATAAAATATGAAAATAAATGGTATTACGATCCAGGTAAGCCTGAGGTTGTAAACTACATAGTGGATACTGTAGCAGAAGTAGTACAGAATTACGATGTAGATGGTGTGCATTTTGACGATTATTTCTATCCAGGTCCAGCTTTTCCAGATGATGCTACATTTAAAAAGTATGGTTCAGGAAATAAGGACAACTGGAGAAGATCAAATATAAACAATATGATTAAAAGAGTAAGAGATAAGGTTCATTCAATTAAACCTAATGTTGAGTTTGGTGTAAGTCCTGCTGGTATATGGAGAAATTCATACAATGATCCAAATGGTTCCAAAACTTCAGGTGGTGAATCTTATATTAAGCAGTATGCAGATACTAGATACTGGATCAAAAATGGTTTGGTAGACTATGTAGTTCCACAGGTTTATTGGAGAATAGGTCACCCTAAGGCAGATTATGCAACTTTGGTTAAGTGGTGGTCAGATCAAGTAAAGGGAACAAATGTAAAACTTTATATAGGTCAAGGAATATATAAACATGGACAAAGTGACTATGGTGGAGAAAATGTTGCAAAAGAAATAAAACAACAGATTCTTCTAAACAGAAGATATCCAGAAATAAAGGGAAGTATATTCTTCTCAGCAAAGGATATAGTCAATCAACCACAAGTTTATAATGATTTGAAGTCATTATATCTTGATTCTTCTAATACTGGTGTTGCTTTACCAGATGGAGGAAGACTTCCTTATCAAAATGTTCTTATGGGAAGAGATAGAGCTGATACAGCTATTGAAATAAGTAAAAAAGGTTGGGAAAATGAAGCTTCAGAAGCAATTCTTGTAAATGGGAAAGACACTATATCAGGAGTTGTAGCAAGTCCTTTAGCTTCAAGTCTTAATGCACCAATTTTACTTAAATATCCAAGTAGTATAAGTGATGCTACAATAAATGAAATGAAAAGACTTAATATAAAGAAGATTACATTAATAGGTAATGAAGATACAATAAATCAAAATGACATAGATAAAATAACAAATGCTATTCCTGGAATAACAGTAGAAAAAATATTCGCTGAAAATCCTCAGGAGATTTCTACAAATATAGCACAGATTATTGAAAAAAATACATCTGTAGATACAGCTTATATTGCAAGTGAAAATGCAATGGCAGATGTTCTTTCAGTAGCTCCTAAGGCGGGAAGTGAAAGAAATCCTATAATTATTACAGATAAAGATAGTATCAGTGATAATAATAAGGAATGGATTAAGTCGAATAATTTAAAAAATATATATGTAATAGGTGGTTCTGATACTATATCAGATTCTCTTGTGAACGAAATTTCTTCTCTTGCAAAGCCGGATACAAAAGTAAGCCGAATTTCAGGTACAGATAGAGTTGAAACAAATACAGCCGTAATTGAAAAACTTTACAATAAGAAATTTACACAGAAAGCTTTTATAGCTAGAAGTAGTGCACCGATAGATGCTATTACAGTAAGTGCATTGGCTCAGAGAACAGATTCTCCAGTAATATTAGCTGGAAATAGTGTTTCTCAATACCAGAAAAATGTATTAGAGCCAAGAAGTGCAAGTTTAGTTTATAAGGTTGGTGGTCAAATAAATACTAACACTTATAATATGATATACAATTTACTTGGTGGTGTAATGAGTAATTAATAGCCAAGAAGTAGTCACCCCCAGGTAATAATAAAGATATTTTTCGGATTTCCGACATCCGATTAATATATATATATTATAAATACTTTGGGGGTGTTTTACATGAATGATCAATTACTAACAATTGTTCAGGCCATAAATGATATTTTATGGGGAAAAATTCTTATTGTTATGCTCGTAGGTTGCGGAATCTTCTTTACTATTAATTTAAGAGGTATACAAATAAGAAAGTTTGGTAAGGCATTTAAGCAAGCTTTTGGAGGTTTCACTTTAAAGGGTGAAAAAGCAGGTAAAGATGGTATGTCGTCTTTCCAATCTCTTGCTACAGCTATAGCAGCACAGGTAGGTACAGGTAACCTTGCAGGTGCAGCTACAGCTATTGTTTCAGGTGGTCCAGGAGCAATATTCTGGATGTGGATCAGTGCTTTCTTTGGTATGTCTACAATATTTGCAGAAGCAGTATTGGCACAGACTTACAAGAAAGAAGTAGATGGTCAAGTTACAGGTGGTCCAGCTTACTATTTAAGATATGGTATGCACAGTAAATTTTTATCATCTTTATTTGCGGTATCAATTATTATAGCCTTAGGTTTCATAGGTAATATGGTTCAGGCAAACTCAATTGGTGTTGCATTTAAGTCAGCTTTTAATATCAATCCACTAATAGTAGGTGTAGTTCTAGCTTTTCTAGCTGGATTTATATTTATAGGTGGTATAGGAAGAATAGCTTCTTTTACAGAAAAACTAGTTCCTATCATGGCTGCATTTTATATCGTAGGTGGTATAATAATACTTGTAATAATGGGCAAGGAAACTGGAGTAGCATTTAAGCAAATATTTGTAGGTGCCTTTGATCCTTCAGCAGTTCTTGGTGGTGCAGCAGGTGTTGCAATGAAAGATGCTGTTAGATATGGTGTTGCAAGAGGATTATTCTCAAATGAAGCTGGTATGGGTTCAACTCCACATGCACATGCAGTAGCTAAAGTTGACGATCCTACTCAGCAGGGTCTTGTTGCAATAGTAGGTGTATTTATAGATACATTTGTAGTTTTAACAATAACAGCCTTAGTAATAATTGCTACAGGTGCAAATTTATCTGGTGCAACAGGAATAGAAGCTACTCAGAAAGCCTTTGAAATGGGATTCGGTCATTTCGGTATAGTTTTCGTAGCAATAGCTCTTCTTTTCTTTGCATTCTCAACTATAATAGGTTGGTACTTCTTTGCTGAAGCAAATATCAAATACCTATTTGGACCAAAAGCTCTTAATCCATTTAGAATAATCGTATTATTATTTATAATACTTGGTACAGCTCTTCATGTTGAGCTTGTATGGCAATTAGCAGATATGTTTAATGGTATAATGGTAATACCAAACGTAATTGGTCTAGTTGGCCTTTCTAAGGTAGTTAAGAAGGCGCTTGTTAGTGCAGAAGAGAGAAATATATTATAAAATATTTAAGCTTTATATAAATTAAAAAGGAGACAGGTAATTACCTGTCTCTTTTTTATGTAGAAAACTTTATTTCATACTTTTATATATTAATTTTCCAATTTTACCATATAACTATCGATCTAAAAAATAAGATTTTACTAGAGCAAGAGCTTCTCTAAAATAAGACTTTAGCAAAACAGTTTTAGGAGTTTTGGCAGGTACTCCATATGCTTGAAAATTATTTCTTTCTGCTAGCATTTTTGCCCTTAGAATATGATAGTTATTGCTGACTATATTAACTTTCACAGGACCTTTTTTGTCAATAAGCTCTCTAGCAAATTTCATATTTTCAAAGGTATTCTCTGATTTATCTTCAAGTAATATTCTATCTGGAGAGATACCTTTTTCTAAAAAAAAGTTTTTAATAGCAAGAGCTTCTGGGATAAGCTCATCTGAACCCTGTCCTCCAGTTGCTATAAGCTTCATATTAGGGTAGCGCTTCATATATACTAGAGCAGTGTTCATCCTGTTTAAAAGCGATCTAGAGGGTTTTGAACCATGTAGCTTTGCCCCAAGAACCATAATATATTCTGCATCTGGAGAGAAGTTATTTCTAGATCCATAAATTATCATCCCTTCTAAAATAAGTATTATAGAAATAAAGGTCAAAAAAACAATTTTTACAATCAAAAGTAGTTTCATTTTCATACTTTCCACCTTTCAAATATAGTATTGGAATAGAAATTAAATTCTCAAATACAAGAATATTATACTATATATTGCTAATAAATAGTGTAATATTTTATAACAGTAAATAATAAATAAGTAAACATTATCTATGTACTATCAATAAAAAACCGACTCCAATTTGTTAGTACATTTCAAATAAAAAGAGCCGGTTTAAATTTTTAATTTTTGATATTAATATTTTTAGGGAACTTATTTTCCAATTCCAGGTTTAAACTCTATATCGTTGAAAATGAAGTTCTTTAAATCTTCTACAGTAGAATCTTCAAATCTAAGAACCCAACCATGTCTTCCTAGTATACCACCAGTAGAATATCCTGGAGGATCTACAATAGGGAATTCCATCTGCTTAATATTGTCAGTTCCGATAAATGCTACATTTAAAGCACTCTTTAGTATATCAAGAGTAGTCATATTAGTCTTGATATATGGTGATGCAGCCTTTAGCAGGAATGGATATTTTATTTTTGGAGTGTTCTTTATTTCCTTCATTACACTGGCAACAATCATACGCTGTCTATTATCTCTTCCAAAGGCACTGTCATTGTGTCTTATTCTAGCAAATGAAAGAGCCTGGTATCCGTTTAATTTCTGCTCTCCTGGATGTTCTATAAGCTTCATTTCGCCCTTGTCCTTGTTAGTGCTCCACTTATATGTTTCCGGAATAAATTTATTTAGTTCATTTATTTCGTTTTGAGTAACATCGACAGTTACTCCACCCAATGAATCGATTATGGCTATAAATGATTCAAAGTTAATAAGAACAAAGTCGTTTATATCTATTCCAAAGTTTTTTTCAATTGTTTTTATAAGTAGATCTTCCTTACCATATGCGTAGGCATGAGTAAGTTTTGAATAACCGTGACCTGGTATATCTACAAAAGTATCTCTAGCAAGAGATGTTATCTTTATATCCTTATGAATCTTGTCAATAGTAAGAATCATCATAGAATCTGTTCTAGAAGTTTTTTCACCTGGTCTAGCATCACTTCCCATTATAAGTATATTTTTTATACCTTCTTTATTGGCATATGATAAATCATTTAGAGATTCAGTATTAAGCTTTGAATCATGCATATTTCCAACAAAAGAAGAAGTAATACCAAAGGCTGCTACTGGAAGAGCTATAACAAGTATAAATAAAAATATTACTATCTTTTTCAATTTAGACATATTTTTCATCCTTTCATATTTGATCCATTGTAAAATACAACAGAGTCTATTTATACAATTTTACAATATAAATATTAATTTCAGCATAATAGTTATAAAAAAGTATTTTTAAAATATTAGAGGTTGATTATACTATTGAAAAACTTTAATGTCAATAGTAGTTAATAAAAAATAAAAAGTGTTGTAAGTTTACAACACTTTTTTCTTTACTATTCATAAGATGGAGCACTCATATATTCTGGGTCATCAGTATATTGAGACTGTTCCCCCTTTTCCTTCCAAGCTCTAGTAGCTTCTTCTATATCCTGTTGACTAGGTTTTTTATTATCAAATATGAATTCATGAAGTAGTGGAATTTCATATTGTTCAAATGGTATTACATAACCTGATTCTGGAAGTCTAATTTCATTTTCAGGATGTAGTGGGAATTGCATAGTAGTTAAATGCAAATCTCCAAGATTTAAAACAGTCATACCAAGTGACATAATCTGTCCAGGATTCATATTTGTTTTTACATACGGTAATATTGAGTCCAATAATTTTGGATATTTTGACACTGGCATAGTGTCTACCTTTTTAATAATGGCCTCAATAACCTGTCTCTGTCTATCATCTCTTTCCATTGTACCGTCATTGTGTCTAATTCTAGCAAATGCTAATGCTTGATACCCTGCAAGTTTTTGCTCACCAGGTTTTTTTAACAGTTGCATAGGCGGTTTGTTTTTCTTTTGATCCCAACTATAACATTCCTTTATAAACTTATTCATTTCATTAATCTCGGGTTCAGTAAGCGTTACATCTATACCACCAATTGCGTCAACGATATCAATAAATGAGAAAAAGTCGACTTTAGCATAGTTTTGAAGATCGAGCTTAAAGTTTTTTTCGATAGTTTCAATTAGAAGCTTTTCTTTACCAAATGCGTAGGCATGAGTAAGCTTTTGGAAACCATGACCTGGTATATCTACAAAAGTATCTCTACCAAGTGAAGTAAGTTTAAGCTTCTTATGTTTATTGTCAACTGTAAGTATCATCATTGAATCGGATCTTGATACAGTTTCTCCAGGACGTGCATCACTTCCGACCAATAATATATTTACAATCTGATTATCATATTTATATTGATTTGAAGCAAGCATATCAAAGTCACCATCGACTTGCATTGTTTTCAATTTTGAGTATACAACAGTAGCAAAACATGCCGGTATTGCAACTACCAATAGCGCTAGAAAGATTACGAACTTTCTAAGACCAGACAAAAAATCACCTTCTTTACATTCTAAGTTACACATTAACTATTATATTAAATATTTTGTCAGTAGTAAAGAGAGAAAATAAAATTAGATGTTGATTAATTTTAATAAATAGTTATAAAAACAATTTAAATTATTTTAAAATGTTTTGTGATGGTTTTTTAGTTGATAACTAAAAAAAACATATAAAAAACTTAAAGAAAAAAATAATGAAATTAAGTGATAAAATTGAATAATTGTATGAAATAAGGGAAAAATAAGACTATAGTTATTATATAAAATAAAAATCTATTATATTAGTAGAAAGTGCTATACTGTGATATAATAACTATGATAACAATGTATTTGGGAGGTCTTAATGGTAAAGTTAGTAATTGTAGATTTAGATGGAACATTTTTAGATGATAATAAAGAAATGAGCCCTGAATTTGGGAAAGTTTTCAAGGCTTTAAAAGAAAAAGGGGTTCAGTTTTGTGCAGCTAGTGGAAGACAGCTAGCAAGTATAAAAGAACAGTTTAAAAAATATCAAGATGATATGATATTTATAGCTGAAAACGGATCTGTAATAGAAATAGATGGAAAAATAGCACATGTAGAATATTTAAGTTCAGATATTAGAGATAAAGTTTTGAAAAGAATAAAGACGTTAAAGGATGACAAGAAAGTTATTTATTGTACAAAAGAATATTCATATATAGATGACTTAAATGATGAACAATCAAGAAAAAATGCTGAACTATTTCTTCCTAAGCATAAGGTCGTAAAGAACTTTGATAATATAGAAGAACTTCCAGTAAAGTTTTCAGTTTATTCAAAAGACGGTTATGATAGTGACTTTGAAAAACTTGTTGAAGAATTTGGAGATATTGCAACAGTTTGTACTTCAGGTTTTGAATGGTTGGATATTATTCCAAAGAATTCAAGTAAAGGAACTAGTATAAAGAAGATACAGAAGATGCTTAATATAACTGATAAGGAAACAATGGCATTTGGAGATCAGATGAATGATTTTGATATGTTAAACTCTGCATATTATAGTTATGCTATGGATAATGCTATAGATGAGGTTAAGCAGATATGTAGATTTAGCGCACCTTCTAATAATGACTATGGAGTAGTGCAGGTTCTAAAAGAATTTTTCAACATAGATTAGTTGAGGAGAGCTTATGAAAAAAATAAATAGAAAAGGGAAAATAAATAAAAAAAGGTTATTTCTAGTTGTCTTTATATTTGTTTTATTTATATTTCTTCTTTCTAGAGTTTTTTTAGGTATAAAAGGATATGTAGCTTCAAAAAAAGAGCCTGAGCCTGCTGTTAAATCTCAAGAAGAGATTGATAGAGAAAAGCAAAGGATTATTAATATAGCAATAGACCCAGCTAAAGGTGGTATTAATGAAGGTTTAGCTACACCTGACGGAAGCATGAAAGAGAAAGATATAAATTTAGATATAGCTAAGAGAATAAAGGCTAATTTAGATAGGCATGAAGATGTTAAGGTTTGGCTTACCAGAGAGTATGACGATAATGTAGATACCAAAGAAAGGGTTGCGGCCCTTAAAAAACACAATGCAGATGCATTGGTATCAATAAGATTAAATGCACAGGGAAAATCAAATGAGGCACAGGGGATGGATACTTATTATTCTAGCCTGCTTTCAACAAAAAATATTGCAGATGAGGAAAAAGCCAGCATAAAGCTTAAAAAAGACAGCGAAGAAGAATCAGATTCAGAGAAACTTTCAGAAAAAGATATTGATAAAAAAGAAAGTGAATCTGAAAAAGAAAAAAGATTAAAAAAAGAGGAAGAAATTAAGAAAAAGAAGCTAGAAAAACAAAAAGCAAGAACTATGTTGTCTAAAGATTTAGCCCAGTCTATTCAATCTACAACATTGTCCTTTGTAGATTTCAAGGATAGGGGAATCAGTAGCAAAAATTTTGATATGCTTCTTTATACAGATATGCCTTCTGTAATAGTGCAGTGTGGATTTATTTCTAATGAGGCAGATGGAGAAAGGCTTCAAGATGAAGAAACAAGACAGGAAATAGCAGATGGAATAAGCGATGGTATTTTAAATTATATTGACTCTAATAGAGATAAAATTATAAAAGATAGAGTTAATTATCGATAATTTGAGAGGAGAATGGATGTGAATCTTTATAGTGCTTCAAGGGAATATAGAGATGCTTTAGATAATTTGAAATGCAAAAAAGACGGTATATATTATACTCCAGAATCAATTGTAAAGTTGATGGTGGAAGAGCTATTTAAAGATACAGCTATTTCAAAAGAGATTAAAATTCTAGATATTGCTTCAGGTTGTGGACTTTTTTTTAGCGAAGTAATCAACTACTTTGTAGAAAAGGAAAGCAATAAGTCTGAAGTATTGGATATCTTTAGCAAAAGTTTATATGCCATTGAAAAAGATAAAGGTTCCGCTAACATTTTAAAAAAATACATTAGAAATAAATATGAAAACTTTGCATCAATCAACAAAAACATATTTATTGACGATGCATTATTTCCTCAAAATAAAAAAATAAAAGAGGGGATGTTTGACTATATAATAGGAAATCCCCCATATGTTGGACATAAAAGTATTGATGCAGACTATTCCAAAGCTTTGAGAAAGTGCTATGGAGAGGTATATATTAATAAGTCTGATATATATTATTGTTTTTTTAAGAGAGCTATAGATTATTTAAAAGAAGGTGGAATATGTTCATATATAGTTCCAAGATACTTTCTTGAATCACAGTCAGCTTTATATGTAAGAAAATTTTTAGAAAATAACACGGAGATAATCAGTATATTAGATTTTAGAAATTGTGATGTATTTTCAAAACATATAGGGATATCTCCGTGTATAATAACTTTTAGAAAGAATACAGCTTCAAAAGATAATTCACACAAAAAAGATGTAAAGATTAAAATAATTCATAATAAAGAGGATTTAGAACATCTTTTATCGGGTACTAATATAAATAATGATGGAGTTTTATTTAAAGACGATACATCATGGGCTGTTATTACTAAAAAAGAAAAAGTAATAATGGATTCAATTAAAGATAAGGTAAGATATAAGCTGGGAGATATTGTAGATAGCTACCAAGGTGTAATAACAGGTTGTGATAAGGCTTTTATTACAGATACAGATTCTGACCTTATAAAAAAGATTGATTGTCATCTATGTAAAAAATGGATCAAGTCAAAAAACATAAAAAGTTATAATATAGAAGAAAGTAAAAAAGTTCTCTTGTATACAGACTCCATTAAGGAACTTGATGAGGGAGAATTAAGGATACATCTTCTAAATTATAGGAATAAACTAGAAAGTAGAAGAGAGGTAGTTCGTGGAATCAGACGCTGGTATCATTTACAGTGGGGAAGACAGGAAAAGATTTTCGAACAGGAAAAGATAATATATCCTTTTAAGAGTAAAAATAATAGATTTGCTCTAGATAAAGATAACTCCTTTTTTAGTGCAGATATATATTTCTTCACTATAAAAGATGAATTTAAGGATTTAATCTCTTACCCATATCTTCTAGCTATTTTAAATTCTAGTATTTATGAAACTTATATGCAGGCTTTTTTAAAGAAAATGGGCAATTCTGTATATGAATATTACCCATATAGACTTCTAGAAACATATATTTTTATAGATGAAAATTATAAAATGCTTGAAAATACAGGAAAAGATATATTAAATCAAACAAATACAAGTGAAAAAGAGTATTTAATGAAAAAAGTTGATGAAATAATAGAAAAAAGTTTAAAATTAACAGACTTTGATTAAAAGTTAAAATTAATATGGTATTTTCTCTGTAAATGTTGTAAAATATAATTGGTTTTTATTTTTATATTTAAATAGGGACGTAATCTGACCATGAGGGTCGATTATATAATTAACAAGGTTAAATTAATGAGTATACAATGGAGGTTTTTTTATGAAAAAGGAAGTAACAATTATCAATGAAACAGGTCTTCATGCAAGACCAGCTAGTATGTTTGTAAGAGAGGCATCAAAGTTTAAGTCATCTGTTGAACTTATACATGATGGTGAAAAGGTAAACGCTAAGTCAATAATGGGTATAATGAAGTTAGGTTTATCAAAGGGAACTACAATTGAAATAGAAACTAACGGTGAAGATGAAGAACTAGCTCTTGACACAATGGTTAAGCTAGTTGAAGATGGTTTCGGCGAAAAGTAATATAAAGGTTAAAATGGCAAGATGTTAAGGGCTTTTGCCCTTAACATTTTTTGTAACTAAGTAGAGGCTTTCAGTTTCAAATAAAGAAAATGATTTCATGGTATGTGTATTACACAACTAATATATGAATAGATTATGGTAAATGTAAAGCAGAAGGAAGAATCTTAACTTCTGTAGTATATGAAGTATATGAAAAGTTTGGAGGAAGATTAAGATGATGAAAGGCATAGGAGCATCACCAGGGATTGCAATAGGCAAGGCTTTGGTTGTTGAAGAAAATGAAATAGTAATAGAAAAAAGAGCAGTTACAGATGTAGAGGCTGAAGTAAAGAAATTAAATGATGCAGTAGAAGTATCAAAGGAAGAACTAACTGCAGTTAAGGAAAAAGTTGCCAAGGAAGTAGGAGAAGAAGAATCTGAAATATTTGGTGCACATCTATTGGTTTTAGAAGATCCTGAATTTATAGGTGAAGCTGAAAACAAGATAAAAAATGAAGCAGTTAATGCTGAATACGCTCTAAATGAAGTAAAAGATATGTTTGTAGCTATTTTTGAAGGTATGGACAATGCATATATGAAGGAAAGAGCAGCAGATGTAAAGGACGTAACTGGGAGAGTATTAAGACATATTCTTGGAATAAAGGTAATAGACTTATCTTCATTGAAGGATGAAGTTGTACTAGTAGCCCACGACCTTACTCCATCTGACACAGCAACAATGGATAAGTCAAAGGTTTTAGGATTTTTAACAGATATAGGTGGAAGAACATCTCATACAGCTATAATGTCAAGAACTCTTGAAATAGCAGCTATAGTAGGATTAAGTGATGCAACAAAGACAATAAAGGATAACGATATGGTAATCTTTGATGGAGATACTGGCGAAGTATTTGTAAATCCAGAACAGTCTTTAATAGATGAATATACAGAAAAGAAGAGACTTTTTGAAGAAGAAAAGAAAGAACTTGAACTTTTAAAGGGTAAGAAGTCAGTAACTACTGATGGAAAGCATGTTGAACTTGCTGGAAATATTGGTACACCAAACGATATAGAAGGTTTAATAAAAAATGATGCTGAAGGAGTAGGACTTTATAGAACAGAATTCCTTTATATGAATAGCGACAAGTTCCCTGAAGAAGATACACAGTATGAAGCTTACAAGGCTGTATTAGAAGGTATGGAAGGTAAACCAGTAGTAATAAGAACTTTAGATATAGGTGGAGATAAGAAGCTTAGCTACTTTGAAATGGAAAAGGAAATGAATCCATTCTTAGGATATAGAGCTATAAGACTTTGTCTTGATAAGACTGAAATATTTAAGACACAGCTAAGAGCACTTTATAGAGCTTCAGTACACGGTAAGCTTAGAATAATGTTCCCAATGATTTCTTCATTAGAAGAACTTTTAAAGGCAAAGGAAATTTGTAATGAAGTAAAGAAGGAACTATCTAATGAAGGTATTGAGTATTCTAAGGATGTAGAAATCGGTATGATGATAGAAGTTCCATCAGCAGCAGTAATCTCAGATATACTTGCTAAGCATGTTGATTTCTTCTCAATAGGTACAAATGACCTTATTCAGTACACTTGTGCTGTAGATAGAATGAATCAGAAGATAAGCTATCTATATAATCAGTTTAACCCTGC
Source organism: Peptostreptococcus russellii (assembly GCF_900110295.1). Lineage (GTDB taxonomy): Bacteria > Bacillota > Clostridia > Peptostreptococcales > Peptostreptococcaceae > Peptostreptococcus > Peptostreptococcus russellii_A. The sequence continues at coordinate 32,367 of NZ_FODF01000007.1, read as the reverse complement.
AGTTCTTAGATTAATAAATCTTGTAATAAAGAACGCTCATGCAGAAGGTAAGTGGGTTGGAATGTGTGGAGAATCAGCAGGAGATCAGAAGATGATACCTATTCTTTTAGGATTTGGTCTTGATGAGTTCTCAATGTCTCCAATATCAATACTAAGAGCTAGAAAATTAGTAACTTCAGTAAGTGAAGCTGATATGAAGGCTCTTGCTAATGAAGTATTAAGCTTGAGTACAGCAGAGGAAATAGAAGAATATATGGAAAAGTTTATATCAAATAGATAGTAGAAAGTTTAAAAGATATATAATATAAAATTTTAATATACCTAAAAAGGGCCGTCATCTCAACAGACGGTCTTTTTTAGTGTGAAAGACAAATATTAATAAAATTAAATAAAAAATATGATAAATAGAAAATAACTATAAAACATAAAAAAACGAAATAAATAGATTTTTAAAAATAAAAAATAAAAACTTTTTTTATACATCTGCAGAAATAATTATTTAATATTGAAAATAAAATTATAGTAAAATCAATCCTGGTGAGGGACTAATAATAGATGGTCAAAGATAGTCCATCTTGGACAAAATAAAATACTAATAGAAGATATATGATGTAAATATAGAGTTTTTATATAAATATGATATACTATATATAATAAAAATAGATATAATATATATTATATCCAATTAAATAGCTTAAAAATCATGGACAAAAAGAAATAAATATGTTACTATTGAATTGGAAAGTGATTTCACAATTAATATAGAGCTTATTTAAAATTATAGGAGGCGTAACAGATGATAGGAGATATAGTTAGATACAATTTTTTCACTTTAGACGATGCAGATAAGGAGACATATGCATTAGATTATGCTATAGTATTAGACAAGGATGAAGAAAACGATATCATAAAAATATTGCCTTTTACAAGCAGATATAACAAGGATTCAATAGAGAACTTCTGTATTGGAGATATTCCAGGTTTTGTTGAAATTAAAAATGAAGGTTATGTAAACAACAAACAGTATGTTCATTTTGATAAGATAATGGATGTTAATCCTGAAGAGCTTTATCCAGTTCATCATCAGGACGTTTATGGAAGAATAGCTAGAAATGATTCAGGAAATCCAATTAATGTTAAATTAGCTGATGAACAGTTAGATAGAGTAGTAAATAGATATGGAATATACGAAGCTGGAGAAGAAAAAAATATAATTAATCTTCTTGCCAAGGCTGACGCAAAGTACGTAATAAATACTGAAGACAATGATATTGAAAAGTTGCGTGAAGTATGCAATAAGGAAATGGACAAGTATAGAGAGTACAATTTTAGCGATAAAAAAGTTATAGTATTCTTTGTAGATGGAGACAGATATTCAATAGTAATGGAAGCTACAAATAATGACGATTTAGAATGCAGAAATCAAGACCTTAAAAAGGTATTTAATTAATAAAAGATCCTAAATGGATGAAACAAAAAAGCAGATAGGTTTTGTTTACAAAAAACTACCATAATCACTCAAAAGACTTGAAACAGTTTAAAGTATAGATTTTGAAAATATCAGAATCAGCGGAAATCTGAGAAGGTCGGAAAAAGAGACTTCGCCAGAGTCTCTTTTTTTTTGTAAAATAATAGGAAATAGAAAGTAACTAAAGCTAAATGAGATTTGTAAAGAGAGTATAGAAGTTGACTATGTATGAAAATAATTTAGCTTTTGAAAGTAATAGAAATTAATTAATGAAAAAAGAAAATAAAAAAAGCCATTGCTTTTGCAATGGCTTAAATTTATTTATTTACTATTATATGCTTGCTTAAATGCACTTACGAATATTGCTCTTGCTTCAGATATCTGATTTGACTGAATTGGATTATCTCCCTCCAAGTCATTAAACATCTGTGCAGCTACCTGATCAAGGTTAGAAGAATTTCCACCACTCTGCTTGTAACTTGCACCTGAGTTGTATCCAGCACTTCTAATTTCACTTCTTAAATTGTTGTTAAGACTTGATACTGATGGAACAAATTCGTCATTTCCAGAAGAACTACTTGATCCACCAGAAGAACTGCTTGATCCACCTGAGCCTCCAGAAGATCCACCAGAAGAACTGTTTGATCCAGAAGAACTGCTTGATCCACCTGAGTTTCCAGAAGAACTTGAACTAGAAGAATTTCCTGAGTTATTATCTCTATCAGAATTTCCGCTATTGTTACCCTTATCAGATGAACTAGAATCATTCTTCTTGTTAGAATTCTTTTCGTCATCAAGAGAATTTATATCTGAATTATCCCTATCATTCTTATTATCTTTGTCCTTGTCACTAGATTCTTTATCATCCTTTGGAGCGTTCTTATCGTCTGTAGGAGCCTTACCTCTTACTTCCTTAATATCAGAACGTATCTTATCCATCATATCCTTGAATTTGTTAAATAACTTGTCATATTCTTTTAACTTTTCCTGATAAGTATTAGGGTCAGTTACAACAGTATCTGCAAGTTCAAGAGATATATCATACATTTTCAACAACAGGGACTTTGCCTCTACAAGAGGTTTGTAAAGTGTTTGTGTATTTTTAAGAAGAGTCTTGCCATTCTTTATAGAGTCCTTAGCTGATACAGCATCTCTTTCAAGATCTGGATTCTTACTTACATCGTCAATTGTTTTAAGGTTATTCTTCAGTTCATTGTAGTATGAAAGAATTTCCTTGTATTCAATTACCACCTCTTCTACATTATCCTTTGTTATCTCTGTTATATATTCAATTTTCTGAGTGTCATTTTTCGTTGAAGTCTTCTTTTTAGGGCCACATGCAACCATTGTAGCTGACATAGTTAACGCTAAAAGAGTCACCATAGTTTTTTTGAATAGCTTCAAAATTATTCACCTCCATTAATACATATGTATCATTATAACACAAAAATACGATTAAACATATAAAAAATAAGAAAAAGATGACTCAGAAATAGCTCTAATATTGAAATTTTAATGTCTATAAAGTAGAGAGAATTTTAATTTAATTATGTAATTTACTACATTAGACATAAGTTCACAATGTACATATAAATGTGATATAATATAATTTGACATTATAGGGTTAAAAGGGAGGAATTTGTTTTGAAGATGATACATAAGTACAATATGAACGGATACAATATAGTAATAGATGTAAATGGTGGAGCTGTTCATGTTGTTGATGATGTGACTTATAGAGTTTTAGACTTTTATGAAGATAAGAATTTAGAAGAAATAGTAGAACTATTATCTAATGAATTTGATAGAAAAAAAGTTGAAGAGTCATATAAGGAAATAGAAGAGTTAGTTAAGGAAGGTTTATTATACACAGAAGATGAGTATGAGTTTCATCCAAGCTTTGTAAATAGAGAACCAGTTATAAAGGCACTATGTCTTAATGTAGCACATGATTGCAACTTAAAGTGTAAATACTGTTTTGCTAAGCAGGGAGATTTCGGTGGCAATGCTGAACTTATGCCACTTGAAATTGGTAAGAAGGCCATGGATTTTCTTGTTGCCAACAGTGGTAATAGAAGAAATCTAGATGTGGACTTCTTTGGTGGAGAACCTCTTATGAACTGGGAAGTTGTCAAAGAATTAGTTAAATATGGTAGAGAAATAGAAAAGCCAGCAGGAAAGAATATGAGATTTACAATTACAACTAATGGTGTTCTTTTAGATGATGAAAAAATAGATTTTATAAACGAACATATGCATAATGTAGTTCTTTCTCTTGATGGTAGAAAAGAAATAAATGATAATATGAGACTAACAGTAAATGACAAGGGAAGCTATGATGTAATAGTTCCTAAATTCCAAAAGTTAGTATCTCAAAGACCAAAGGATAAGTATTATTATGTAAGAGGAACATTTACAAGAAATAATCTTGACTTTTCAAAGGATATAAATCACTTTGCTGATCTAGGTTTTGAGCTTACTTCAGTAGAACCAGTAGTAGATGATGAGTCAAATCCATTTGCTCTTAGAGAAGAAGATCTTCCTAAGATATTTGAAGAATATGAAAATTATGCTGCAGAACTTGCAGAAAGACAGTTAAAGGGTGAAAAACTTAAATTCTTCCACTTTATGATAGACTTAAATCAGGGACCATGTGTTATTAAGAGAATAACAGGATGTGGTGCTGGTAATGAATATATATCAATAACTCCAAATGGAGATATATATCCATGTCATCAGTTTGTTGGTAAAGAAGAATTTATAATGGCTAACTTAAATGATGAAAAGATTGAAATACCAGAAGATATGAGAGAAATGTTTAGAAATGCTCATGTCTATAATAAAGAAGAATGCAAGACTTGCTGGAATAAGTTCTACTGCTCAGGCGGTTGTCATGCAAATGCAATCAACTTTAATGGCGATATAAGAAAGCCATATGAACTTGGTTGTGAAATGCAAAGAAAGAGAACAGAATGTGCAATAATGATACAGGCAAAGCTTCTATCTGAAGGAAAATAATATTGGATTGATATAGGTAAAAAGGCTACAGGTTACTACAATATATTTTGTGTTAGTAGCCTTTTACACTTATATAAGTCTGACTATTATGTCATTACTTTAAATTGAAAAGGGTGAATAGATCTATGAGAATAAGTTATAAATACATTGGAAGATATAAAGAAATAGCAGGAGTATTAATAAAATACGGTTTCGGATATGTAATAGAAAAACTAAATAAAGATTCTGTTGCCTCAAAGATAAGTACAAAGTCACCTAAGGGGGATGTAAAAGTAATGACAACAGGTCAGAGAATAAGATGCGCCTTTGAAGAATTGGGACCTACATATATAAAGATAGGTCAGATTTTGAGTACAAGAAAAGATTTATTTGACGATGAAATAATATCAGAATTGTCCAAGCTGAGAGATGATGTTATACCAATAGATAATAAGATTGCAATGGACATACTTGAAAGGGAACTTGCCTGCAATATAGATGAAGTCTTTAGCTATGTGAGTTCAGAACCTATAGCAGCAGCTTCAATCGGTCAAGTATATGATGCAACTTTTTTAGATGGTAAAGAAGTAGTTGTAAAAATACAACGTCCAGAAATAGAAAATACTATAAAAGCTGATATTTCAATATTAAAAAGACTTGCTGAAAATCTTGACTATTTTAATAAAGAATGGAATATTGACGTTAAAGAAATGATTTCTGAATTAGAAGTACAGCTTTTAAGGGAGTTAGATTATAAATTTGAAGCTATTAATGGAATAAAGCTGAGAAAAATATTTAAAAACAGCAAAGATGTATTTATACCTAAAATTTACAATGACTATACAACTGAAAAGATATTGGTAATGGATAAAGTTAATGGTATATGTCTATCAGATATAGAGAATCATCAAATAAGTGATGATGAAAAAAAGAGAATCGTAGATATAGGTGTAAGATCATTTTTCAGACAGGTAATGACTTGTGGATTTTTTCATGCAGATCCACATCCAGGAAATATATTTATAGTTGAGTCCAGCAATGGAATAAACAAACTTGCATTTATAGATTTTGGAATGATAGGAATAATAGATGAAAAAACACTAAAACACTTGAATCAGATGATTATTGCATCAACAAATAAAAATATTGATAAAATTATAAGAATACTTACAGACATGAATGCAATGCCAAATGAATCTAATAATGAAGTTCTAAGAAGAGATCTTCTATACCTTATACATTATTATTATGATATACCATTTGATAAATTAAGTATTGCAGAAGTTTTAAATGAAGCATTTAGATTTATGAGAAGTCATAAAATAACACTTCCATCTCAATTAGTACTTTTAGGAAAAACAGTTATAACTTTAGAGGGAACTTCTAGAGGTTTATATAAAAACTTTAGTGTTGAAACAATAGCTAGATCCTATATGAGATATTATAGGGAAGATAAGATGAATATAAAAAGAAATATGGAAAGACTAAAGTCTGATGTGGACGAATACTATTACGACATGGTTACAGTACCAGGTCAAATAAAGACTATATTGGGAATACTTGAAAAGAACAATTTGAAAATGGATATAGGTGAAATGAAATCTCCTAAGCTAGAAGAAAATATAAAAAACTTTACAACACAAGTATCTATGAGTATTATGCTTGCTGCTTGTATAGTAGGTTCTTCTCTAATAATGGCGTCAGATAATATAAAATGGAGCAAAATGATAAAATATGTAAGTATACTAGGTTTTATAATTTCATTTATTATAGGAATAACTCTTGTATTTCTGATATTAAAGAACAATTATCATAAAAATAGTAAATAATGATATAAACTTTGTTATAGAAAGGGAAAAAAATGAAGAAAAGAATTTGTTATCTTGCAGATGCATCTAATCCACATGTTAAAAAATGGTGTGATTATTTTTTAAAGAGAGATTATGAGATACATTGTATAAGTTTAAATGGGGGAGAAATTGATGGAGTAACAGTACACAATTTCCAAACTAATGTAAATGAAGTAAGAAATGAAAAAATTTATAAAAAAACAAGCTATTTAAGTAATATAAAAAAGATAAAGGAGCTTGTACATGAATTAAAGCCAGATATTCTTCACGCGCAGTATGCGAGTTCATATGGATTTATAGGTAGTCTTTTGGGATACCATCCATATGTAGTTTCGGTTTGGGGAACAGATATATATGATTTTCCGAGAAATGGATTTATACAGAAAAGTATAATTAAGCACAACTTCAGAAAGGCTGATTATATTTTTTCAAATAGTGTAGATATGGCTAGAGAAGCTAATTTGTATACTAAGAAAAAGGTATATGTAACATTTTTCGGTGTAGACATGGAAAGATTTCATCCTATGGAAGTGGAAAAAGATGAATACTATAGAATAGGAATAATAAAAAGTCTAGAAAAAAAATATGGTATAACTTATTTAATAAGTGCTTTTAAAGATATTCTAGAAATGTATGACGGAGAAGTAAGAGGAAGAAAACTAAAGCTTGTGATAGGTGGAAGTGGTAAAGACGAAGAAAATCTAAAAGCTCAAGTTAAAGACTTAGGAATTGAAGATTCAGTTGAATTTTTAGGAAGAGTTCAACCAGAGGACATATGTAAAGAGTTCAATAGCTTCGAGTTTTCTGTATTTCCATCTTTAAGAGAAGGATTTGGTGTGGCTGCTATTGAGTCTGAAGCCTGTGAAACACCAGTGATAATAACTGATGTTGGAGGTCATAAGGAATCCATAGAAACTGGTAAAAGTGGTCTAGTAGTAAGCCCTGCATCTGTTGAAGAGCTTGTGTTGGCAATGTCTATGCTAATAGACGATGAAGATAAAAGAGCAGAGATGGGAAAATATGGAAGAGTTTTTGTTAGAAACAACTATGAAGTAAATGACAATTTCTACGATATATCTTTAATATATGATATGATTCTTGAAGAAAATAAGAAATAATATAAAATTTATATAGATTTTATTACAGAAGTAAGCTGTCTGCTTATAACTGTATATTTTTATAGAAAGAAAGGTTTTTAAATAAATGCAAAATAAAAACATAGATTATGGTTTATTATTTGAAAATATTAATTTAGAAAAAAATCCTGTACTTATTGCAATGCATAATGTAGGTTCACTTGGAATCAAGAGAGGACTTCAAAAGTATGGTGTAGATATTATTGCAATAAGCCATGAAAGATATCTTATAGAGGCACTTGGAAAGAATGCCCTTTGTATAGAAGACAAAAATGATTGGATAAAATATATAATAAAAATAGCTAAGGAGTTTAGAAAAGTTAGTGATAAAAAAATAGTATTTTTCACTGATGGCGATCAAACTATGGATCAGATGTTAGAACATTTTGATGAAATAAAAGACTATTATATTTTGCCAATAAAAGAAAAAATAGAAGAATATAAAAATATAACTGACAAAAAGTTATTGAAAAATAATTTAAAAAATATAAGAGTGCCAAAAACTTATACGGGAGATAGTCAATACAAAATAGAAGAATTTCCTGTAATGATAAAGCCTCTATCTCATACTTTAAGAATGGGTAAAAAGGTTCTTATAGCAAATGATAAGACTCAATTAAAAGAGTACTTAGATGAACTGTCTAGCAAGGGTGGTTCAATATCACAGGAAGTAATAGCGGGAGAAACAGAAAATCTTTATTGTATTACTATGTATAGAAATGAATTCGGATATTGTATAATAGGCAACATTGTAAAGAAGTTGAGAGAGTACCCAATTGAAAATGGAACTGGTTCTTGTCACATTACAGTAGATAATAAAAAGCTTGCCGACTTGTCAGTGAAACTTTTGGAAGAAAAGGACTACACTGGTATAGCCATGATTGAATTTAAGTATTCTGAGAAATATAAGGAATTTGTTCTAATTGAAGTAAATGGAAGATTTCCTATAGAAGCTAATATCAATGATAAAATAGGAAATGATTTTGTATATAGAATATACAAAGATATGCTAAATCCAAATAAAGAAAAAGAAGTTTTATTTGACTGGAGTAAAGTAAGTGCTTATTGGGTGCTTCAGTCCTATGATATTAGAGCATGTATGGCAAAAAAAATAGACTGGAAAAGTGAGTATAAATTCTATAAAGAAAAGGGATACTTTATAGATTCAGTTAAGGACAAAGATGATATTTTAACATATAAGGCATATAAAAAAGAACTTATTTTAAAAGCATTTAAAAAAATAAAAAAGAAAATATTTGGAAGGTAAAAATATGTTAAAAAAAGCAGTAAAAAGTGTTTTAGAGCCAACATTTAATATAGCAAACGCTATATATCTTGATAACTATTATAAAAAAATAAAAAATAATAAGTCCTCTATAAAAGATATTGATTCTGCAATAAAAAATATGAAAAAAGCACTTGTAGTATCACCACATCAAGATGACGAATCAATAGGACTTGGTGGAACAATGGCAAAGTTAAATAAAAAGGGAGTAGTGCTAGATATTATTTATTTGACAGATGGCAGACTAAGTGAAGATGATATAGTAAGCTCAAAAATAAGATTAGAGGAAGCTAAAAAGGCTTGTGAAATATACGGTATTGATAAAAATGTTGTTCTTAATTTTATCAATAAAACACTACTGAATAATATAGATAAGCTGGCAGAAAAAATAGAAAAAAGTATAGTATTATCAGATTATGATGCAATATTTTTAACAGCTCCCTATGAGTGCAATGATGATCATTTTGCAGCTTACAAAGCTATTTTAAAGCTTGCAAAAGAAGGTAAGATAAGGGAAAACACACAGTTTTATTTATATGATATAAACAACTCTATACAGGGTGAGGCATTAAATTGTATTAGTAAATTAGATAAAGAGGAAGCTGAAAAAAAATGGAAGGCATATGATTTTTTTAAAAGCCAAAAGTATATCACTTTTTCTACCTTGAAAATTATGGATAAAAAGAAGCTGAATATAGATATCTTTGAAAAAGAAAGATATGAAGCAGCTGAAATATTTTCAAGCCTTAGTATAGAGGAACTTATTGCTAAAAGTAATTATGACAATAATTTTAGAAAAAAAATGCATACAGCTACTTCTAGTATAAGATTAATAAAATTTTTGGAAAGTAATAAAAAGTATAGAAAATTAATGAAGTAAAAGGAGAATTTATGAGTAAAGTAGCTAAAGCCACTATAGGTTTAATGGTTATCACATTGATTTCCAAAGTTCTTGGATTTGGTCGTGACCTTGTATTAAGTGCTTTTTATGGCGCTACAATGTACAGCGATGTATATCTCGTATCTTTAGATATATCACGATTGGTATTCCAAGTAATAGGTACAGCCATATCAACTACATATATACCACTATTCTTTGATAATATTAAAGAGGGTGGAGAAGAGAAAGGCAATTATTTTACAAATAATGTGCTTAATATTACCATTAGTATAGGAATTGTTATTTCTATCTTTGCTTTTATTTTTGCAAAACCTTTAGCTAAAATATTTGCAAGTGGTTTTAATGAGCAAGCCCTAAAGTTGACAGTGCAGTTTACAAGAATAATATTATTTGGAACAATATTTTCAGGACTTTCAAAGATAATGCAGTCCTATTTGCAGAGTAAGGGGGAGTATTATATTTCAGGAATGATAGGTTTTCCTTTTAATATAATAATTATTGCTAGTATTGTTTTAAGTAAATACTTTGGTTTGTATATATTACCTATAGGTGCAGTTTTAGCCTTGGCATCACAATTTTTCTTTCAGATTCCAAGGTCTAAAAAAAGAGGCTATAAGTACAGTTTAGTATATAATCCTAAGGATAGATATATTAAGGAAATGATGATGCTTACTATGCCTGTTATGATAGGTGTAGGTGCAAGTCAAATTAATACTATGGTAGATAGAACTTTAGCTTCTCAATTAGCAGTAGGTAGTATTTCAGCAATGAAATATGCCGATAGATTAAATACTTTTGTTTTGGGATTGTTTATATCGTCCATTACAATAGTAATCTATCCAATGCTTTCAAAGCTAAAATCAGAAAAACAATATGAAAAATTTAATGAGTATATAAAAACATCTATAAATGTTGTAATACTTATGATACTTCCGATTACAGCAATAGCCATTGTCTTGGCAGAGCCAATAGTAGTGTTGCTATTTGAAAGAGGTGCTTTTGATAGTGCAGCTACTCAGATGACCTCAGCTGCATTAGCTTTTTATTCAATAGGATTAATAGGACTTAGTCTTAAAAATGTAATAGCTAATGTTTTTTATTCAATGCAGGATACTAAGACTCCAATGTACAATGGTGTAATAGCAGTTGTTATAAATATAGTTTTAAACTTGATTTTGGTAAAATATATGGGAATATCTGGAATAGCACTTGCAACAAGTGTTTCATCAATAGTATGTGTAGTGATACTCCTTCTTTCACTTAGAAAGAAGATTAATGGTATTAACTTCAAATCTATGACAGCAACATTTATAAAATCAATTATAGCTACAGTTATTATGGCTATAGTTGTTAAAACTTCCTACCATTTTGGAGTTGGTATTTTAAGCGATTCTAAAATAGTAAGCCTTTTAATGCTAGGTATAAGTGCTGCTCTAGGTGGAGCCTTATATATTGTAATAGTGAAAGTTTTAAAAATTGATGAAATAGACTATGTATTTAGCTCTTTTAAGAAAAAGTTATTGAAAAATAGATAGGAGGTGCATTATGAAGAAGTGGCTTTTAAAAGAAAAATCAATGCCACATGGAAACTCTGCTACAGAGTATCTAGGTATAGATAAAAATATAGCCGATATAATGATAAATAGAGGAATAGAAAAGCTTGAAGACATAAAAATGTATATAAATCCTTCTTTTGACTTTTTAAGAGATCCATTTTTGTTAAAGGGAATGGATAGGGCTGTAAGTAGAATAAAAGAAGCAATCTCTAATAAAGAAAAAATATGTATATATGGTGATTATGATGTAGATGGTGTTTCATCTACATCTATTTTGAAGATATATTTTGATTCAATAGGATATCCTGTTCAATACTATATTCCAAATAGATTAGAAGAGGGCTATGGTCTTAATGAAGATGCTGTTAAGTACGTTTATGAACTGGGAACTCAGCTGATGATTACAGTAGATTGTGGTATTACATCTATTAAAGAAGTTGAAGTTGCCAATGAATTGGGAATGGATGTAATAATAACGGATCATCATGAGTGTCAAGGAGAAGTTCCAAATGCGTATTCAGTAATAAATCCAAAGCAAGAAGCTTGTCCATATCCTTTTAAGGGAATATGTGGTTGTGGTGTTGCCTTTAAATTAATTCATGGATTAAGCGGTGAAGATTTTAAAAAAGATATAAGAAAGTATATTGAAATAGTTTCATTAGCTACTATATGTGATGTAATGCCTGTTCTTGATGAAAATAGAATAATAGTAAAAAACGGTCTTGAACTTATAGGTAGCGGAGATAATATTGGGATGAGAGAGTTAGTTAAAGTATGTGGGTTAGAAGATACTAAAATAAGAAGTTCTCATCTTGGATTTGCAATTGGACCTAGAATAAATGCTTCTGGAAGACTTGGCTACTCTAATTTAGGAGTAGAGCTTTTTACTACTAAGGATAAAAAAGAAGCGGAAAAATTAGCTCTTGCAATGGATATGAAAAATGAAGAAAGACAGCTTATAGAAGCTAGAATATATCAAGAAGCAGAAGAAATGCTAAAATCTAATCCGAGATTTAAAGACGATAAGGTTCTTGTTTTGGCAGGAGAAAATTGGCACCATGGTATTATAGGAATAGTGGCATCTAAACTAACAGAAAAATATTATAAACCTACAGTACTTTTATGTATAGAAGGAGATGAAGCAACAGGTTCAGCTAGATCTATAAAGGGATTTGATATGTTTGCATCTCTATCAGAGTGCAAAGAGCTTATGGAAAAGTTTGGTGGTCATGAACAAGCGGCAGGACTTACTGTAAAAGTTGAAAATATAGATAAGTTAAGAGATAAAATTAATGAAATAGCAGATTATGAACTTGAGCAAGAAGATCTTATAGAGGAAATTAAGATAGAATATGAAATTGATGAAAAAATAGTTGATTTGGCTTTTGTAGATAAACTCCATATTCTCGAACCTTTTGGAATAAAAAATCCTACGCCGTATTTTCTTTTGAGGGACTGCTATGTAAAAAATGCCTACCTAATAGGGAAAGACAAAAATCATTTAAAATTAAATATAGAAAAGTCTAGAGATTTTGAGTGTATAGGATTTGGTTTAAGCCATTTGATGGATAATTTTGATATAGGAGATTTGGTGGATATAGTATTTCAAATAGATGAGAATACTTTCAATGGGAATACAAAAGTTCAACTTTTATTAAAAGATATTAGACTAAGCAGACCAGAGAACATTTTGAAATATCCGAACAATATGAAAGAAATTGAAAAACTTTTAAATATAGATAATATTGAAAAAGCTATAAGTAAGTATAGAAGTTCAAACAAAGAACAGGAAGAATACTTTTATAATAGAGAAATAAACAATTTAAATGAAATTGACTTAATAGATTCAAATAAATCAAAAATACACGATAAAAAATATAATTTATCGGAGAGAAAAATTGGGTATATATGCAAGAAGGAAAAAAAGAAAGAAACTGAAGATAAAAATGCAGTTGAAATCGCTAGAATTCAATATATTACAGACTTATTAGATGATGGGGATTTACTTATAGTCAATAGTATGAATGGCTATTATAGAGCAAAGTCCGACATTAATCTACTATCGGATAAAAAAATTGACTATATATTCTTGTCAAATATTGATAAAACTGATTTTAAAGTATATAATAAACTTATTATGTATGATTATTTTGATAATTGTAATGAAATAGAATATATTTTAGAATCTAAGAGAAATGATTCGGAATTTTTAATAAATTTCAATTCTAGCGACTATGTATATATCAGAAATAAAAATAGGGAAAGTTTCTTTAACAGAGATGAATTTGTTTTGGCATATAAGTTTTTTATGGCAAATAAGGGACTAAGTATGAAATATAGCGAATTTGTGCATAATTTAGGTCTTTCTCCTATTAAGGTCCATATAATACTAAAGGTATTATCAACTGAAAATCTTATCAAGTATAGTGTGGACTACGACAATGATTTATTTGAATTTGAATTACTTCCAAAACCAAAAAATAAATTAAATTTGGAAGAGAATAATATAGTTAGTTTTTTTAACTCAAAGAAGGTTATCAATTAGTCAAAATGGAGGAAGAAATGAATTTAGAAGAAAAAATAAGAAATATACAGGATTTTCCAAAGCCTGGAATAGGATTTAAGGACATAACAACATTATTACAGGATGGAGAAGCATTTAGATATGCAATTAAGAAGATAGCAGAGAATGTTAAAGCAAAGGGTGCAGACCTTGTAATAGGACCAGAAGCTAGAGGTTTTATAATGGGAACACCTGTTGCATATGAATTAGGTATAGGATTTGTTCCTATAAGAAAGCCTGGGAAACTTCCTGCAGAAGTTATATCATATGAGTACAGCCTTGAGTATGGTACTGATATTCTTGAAATGCACAAAGATGCTATAAAGCCAGGAACAAAAGTAGCAATAGTAGATGATTTACTTGCAACAGGTGGTACAATAGCGGCGGCTACCAAAATGGTAGAAAAATTAGGCGGTGAAGTTGTAGATATAGAGTTTCTTATTGAACTAGATTTTCTTAATGGAAGAAAGCATCTTGAGGGATATGAAGTAAATTCTCTTATACACTATACTGAATAATTATTTATTCTTGTCGCTTTTTATTAAATTTAGCGAGTTTTTAGTTTAGAGAGGTGATATTATGTATGATGAAGATTTACAAAAATTAATAGAAAAAATAAAAACATATTCACCAAATGCTGATTTTGATAAGGTGGCAAGAGCTTACAATTTAGCAAAAAAAGCACACGAAGGTCAATTCAGAAAATCTGGTGAACCGTATTTTATTCATCCAAAGGCTGTTGCCAATATATTAGCAGATATGCAGCTAGATGAAGATACAATATGTGGCGGTCTTTTACATGATGTTGTAGAGGATACAGACTACGAATTAGAAGACATAGAAGAAGAGTTTGGCAAGAATGTCGCTATACTAGTAGATGGTGTTACCAAACTTGGTAAAATTAAGTACATGACAAAAGAAGAGTCTCAATCAGAGAATCTAAGAAAGATGTTCTTGGCAATGGCAAAGGACATGAGAGTAATTCTTATAAAGCTTTCAGATAGACTTCATAATATGAGAACTCTAGAATATATGGATCCTGCAAAAGCTAAATATAAAGCACAGGAAACACTAGATATATATGCAGGTATAGCTCATAGGCTTGGTATATCAAAAATCAAGTGGGAACTTGAAGATCTTTCTTTAAGATATTTAGATGCTCAGGGATACTATGAGTTAGTCAAAAAAGTAAGGATGAAAAGAGAGCAAAGAGAAAAATATATTCAAAATATAGTTGATTTGCTTACTAAAACATTTGAGAGAATGGAAATACCATGTAAAGTATATGGTAGACCAAAGCATTTTTATAGCATATATAGAAAAATGAAGAAGAAAAATAAAAGCTTTGATGAAATATATGATTTAACAGCTGTAAGAGTTCTAGTAGACTCAGTTAAAGACTGTTATGCGGTTTTGGGGGTAGTTCATACTCTTTGGAAACCTATACCAGGAAGATTTAAGGATTATATAGCCATGCCAAAGCCCAATCTTTATCAGTCACTTCATACTACTGTAGTAGGTCCAGATGGGGAACCTGTTGAGATACAGATAAGAACTCATGAAATGCATGATATAGCAGAGTTTGGTATCGCTGCCCATTGGAAGTATAAAGAAGGCATAACAGATAAAGATGTTTCTAAGGCTGATGAAAGATTGCAGTGGCTTAGAAGAATGATGGAGTGGGAGAAAGATGTTACAGATCCACATGAGTTTTTAGATGCTCTAAAAGACGATGTCTTTAGTGCACAGGTCTATGTTTTTACACCTCAAGGAGATGTAATTGAGCTTCCAAATGGAGCTACTCCAATAGACTTTGCATATAGAATACATTCAAAGATAGGTAATGCCTGTGTTGGTGCGAAAGTAAATGGAAGAATAGTTCCACTTGAATACAACTTGAAAAATGGAGAAATAGTAGAAATTCTAACTTCTTCAAATTCTCCAGGTCCTAGCAGAGATTGGCTTAATATAGTTAAGACTCCAAATGCAAGAAATAGAATAAGACAGTTTTTCAAAAAAGAAAGAAGAGAAGAAAATATTGAAAGAGGTATTGAAATTCTCGACAAGGAATGCAAAAGAAATGATATAAATAGAAGCGATCCTGAAATCACAAATATTTTAAAGGAAGTTGGTAAAAAGTTTAATCAACCAGATTATGACGATTTTCTTGCAACTATAGGATATGGTGGAATTGCTGCAAATCAGGTTTTGACAAAAGTTAAAGATGTACTTTTAAAGACTGAGAGACAGCAAGAAAAAGAAGGTAAGGCAAACCTTGAAGAAGATATTGAAAAACATAATATAGAAGTAGAAAAGTCCAAGACGAATCAGAAGAAACGTGATAAAAAAAGACACACTGTAGTCCATGTAGATGGTTTAGAAGGAATATATGTTAGATTTGCCAAGTGCTGTAATCCATTACCAGGAGATGATATAGTAGGATATATTACTAGAGGTAGAGGAGTAACGGTACACAGAGTTGATTGTGAAAATCTAATAAGAGATAAGGAAAAAGACTGTAGTCGTATGGTAGAAGTGTCTTGGGTAGAGGATAATAATTCTAGATTTGAGGCAGAAATAGAGGTATCGGCACTTGATAGAAGAGGCATGGTAAATGAAATTACTCATGTAATAAATAATGAGAAAATAAGCCTTACTGGAATATATGCAAGAAAAGGTCATGAACTTGGAATCAATGTATTTTTGATACTTGAAGTAAATGGAAAAGAACAGTTAAATGATATTATGAAAAAAATAAAAAATATACCTGGCGTAGAAACTGCTAGAAGGGTAAAGGGCAGATAGGTATATAGTTAGGAGAGACAATGAGAGCAGTAGTACAAAGAGTTGTTTCATCTAATGTAAAAGTAGATGGAGAAGTTACAGGACAAATAGAAAAAGGTTTATTAGTTTTATTAGGTGTAGGAGAAGACGACACTGAAAAAGACACTTCATATATGGTTGAAAAAATAGTAAATCTTCGTATATTTGAAGATGAGGATGACAAGATGAATCTTTCGCTTAAAGATGTAGGAGGAGAACTTCTTGTAGTCAGCCAGTTTACATTATTTGGAGATTGCAGAAAAGGTAGAAGACCAGGATTTAGTGATGCAGCAAGACCTGATAAGGCAGACGAATATTATATAGACTTTGTAAACAAAGCAAAGGCAATGGGAATCAAGACAGAAACAGGAAGATTTCAAACGCATATGATGGTTGAATTAATAAACGATGGACCTGTTACACTCCTTATTGATTCTAAGAAAAATTTTTAGGAGGAAGCAATGAAAATAGAAGTATTTATTGATTCGATGATGCAGGAAAATTCATATATATATTATGATGAAAACACTTTAGAAGCAGTAATTATAGACCCTGCTTTATGTCTTGAAAGAGAAGCAAAATTTATAAAAAATAAAAATCTTAAGGTTAAATATATAATTCTTACTCACTCACATGCGGATCATATTGCAGATGTTGAGGAATTAAAGAAAATTACTGGTGCAGAAGTTGTAGCAAATAAAAATGAAAGAGAAATGCTTATAGACGCTAAGAAAAATTTAAGTAGTGATTTTTATACAAGCGGAATAGAGTTTGAAGCCGATATCTATGTATCAGAAGGTGATGAACTGACAATGGGTAAGCATAAATTTACTTTTATAGACACTCCAGGTCACACTACTGGTGGAATGTGTATAGTTAATGAAGATAAGATATTTACTGGAGATACATTATTTATGGGTTCTATAGGAAGAACTGATTTATATGGTGGGGATTATGAAAAGATGCTAAATTCTTTGAAGAAACTTTCAAAGTTAGATGGCAGTATGACTATATATCCTGGACACGGACCATCAAGTACAATTGCTGCAGAAAATAAGAGCAATTATTATATGAAATTGGTGAAGTAGTATGCGAGTTTTGTTAAAAGGACACGATTACAAATACGAAATCGCTGAATTTTTGAAGTTATTTTCTTCTGAGTTTTCCTTTGTGGAGGGCTCAGAAGATTTTGACGTTATCAAAGATGTTGAAAATTCAGAACTAGTTGTCAATGAATTAAAAGTTGAGAGAAAAGAGGACCGTGTTGAGCTTTTCACTAAAACTATAGTATTTGAAAATTCAGTTGAAGTATATAAAAAAGAAATTTCGGAAAAGATATATATAAGAAAAATTAGTGAAGAAGAAAAAAATAGTATTATTGCAGAAAAATCAGGCATTTTAGGCAATAAAAATATCTTAAATTCTGAGTATAGAATGACAGATTCTCTAAAAAGTGGTAATATATCTACAGTAATAGTAGATAATAATGAGCACAATAAAAAAATATTTGCAAAAACTAATAAAAAATTAGATAATAATATTAGAACAATATCTAAAAGAATAATCGAGAGAAGTTTGTTTTATTATTTAAATGAAAAATTTGATGCAAATGTTCCTTGGGGAATTCTTACAGGTATTAGACCTGTCAAGATAGTTCAGGAATTATTGGATGATGGTCTAGAAATTGAAGATATAAGAGAAAATATGAAGAAACAGTATCTTATTAGGGATGAGAAGCTTGATCTAATAATAGATATAGCGCTTAGGGAGAGACCCTTTATATATCCTGTAACAGATAAAAAAATATCTTTATATGTAAGTGTACCATTTTGCCCTACTAGATGTCTTTATTGTTCCTTCCCTTCACATCCTTTGGAAAAGTTTGGAAGTTACAGACATGAATATGTAGAAACTGTTTTAAAAGAAGCTGAAGGTGTAGCAGATATAATTGAAAAACAGGGAAAAGAAATAGAGACTCTTTATATAGGTGGAGGAACACCGACTGCATTAGAAGCAGAAGATCTAGAATATCTTATTCAGGGATTATTTGAGAGATTGGATCTTTCAAATATCAAAGAATTTACAGTTGAAGCAGGTAGACCTGACAGTATTACAAGAGAAAAGCTTGAAGCTCTAAAGAGGAACAATGTTTCTAGAATAAGTATAAATCCTCAGACTATGAATCAAGAAACACTTGATTTTGTAGGAAGAAAACACAGTGTAGAAGACATTAAAGATTGTTTTATTCTGGCAAGAGAATTAGGATTTGACAATATAAATATGGACTTGATTTTGGGGCTACCTGGAGAAAATCTAGATATGGTTGAAAATACTATGAAAGAAATTGTTTCTTTAAATCCTGAGAGTGTAACAGTACATACTCTGGCTTTAAAGAGAGCATCAGATTTAAATATTAATATGGAATCATATAAAGATGCATTAATAGGATATCAGACGGTAATAGATATGATATCTTTATCTAGAAAATATATGGATGAATACGGGTATAATCCGTATTATATGTATAGACAAAAGCATATGCTTGGAAATCTAGAAAATATAGGCTATGCTAAAGAAGGATATGAGTGTCTGTATAATATGCAGATAATGGAAGAAAAGCAGTCGAACTATGCAATAGGCGCGGGTGCAGTTTCAAAGTTTGTCTATCTTGATGAAAATAGAATAGAAAGAGTAGATGATGTAAAAAATCTACAAGTATATTTGGAAAGAGTAGACGATATGATATTGAAAAAATACAGGGAGGTAGAGAAAAATGGTAATTAAAGCTCCAAGAGGAACTAAAGATATCATCCCTTCAGAATCATATAAGTGGAATTACCTTGAAAGCAAATTTAGAAAACTTTGCTCACTTTATGGATATGAAGAGATAAGAACTCCTATTTTTGAGCACACTGAATTATTTCAGAGAGGTGTGGGAGACACTACAGATATAGTACAGAAGGAAATGTATTCCTTTAAAGATAGAGGTGATAGAAGTATTACCTTAAAGCCTGAAGGTACTGCAGGAGTTATAAGAGCGTTTATTGAAAATAAAATGTATGCAGATGCACAGCCTACAAAGCTGTTTTATATAATTCCTTGTTTTAGATATGAAAGACCACAATCAGGGAGACAGAGACAATTCCATCAGTTTGGAGTAGAAGCCATAGGAAGTGATACACCTTCTTTAGATGCAGAAGCAATAGAACTTGCAATGCAGTATTTAAACGAAGTAGGTCTTAAAGATCTAAGTGTTTCATTAAATTCAGTTGGTTGTCCAGTATGTAGAAAAACATACAATGAAAAACTAAAAAAATATCTTGAGGCTAAGTCAGATGTACTTTGCGACTTATGCAATGATAGAAGAGAAAAAAATCCTATGAGAGTTATAGATTGTAAAAATGAGACTTGTCAGGCAAATATTCAGGATATTCCTCTAATTGCAGATAATTTATGTGACGATTGTAAGGAACACTTTGAGACTTTGAAGAAATATCTAGATGAAATGGGCATTAGATATGAAGTAGATAAGAAAATAGTTAGAGGACTAGATTATTACAAAAGAACAGCATTTGAAATAATTGCAAATGGATTAGGAAGTCAGTCAACAGTATGTGGCGGAGGAAGATATGATGGTCTAGTGGAACAAATAGGTGGACCAGAAGGATATAGTGGTATAGGATTTGCGATGGGTGCAGAGAGATTGATGCTGACACTTGAGGCGAATAATATAGAAATAGAAAAACCAGCTCCTACAGACATATTTATTGTAACTATAGGAGATAGAGCAAAGCTAAAGTCATTTGCTATATTGAAGGAACTTAGAAGCAATTATATATCAGCTGATAAAGATCATCTTGACAAAAGTGTTAAGGCTCAGTTTAAATATGCTAATAAAATAAATGCCAAATATACTATAGTAATAGGCGATGATGAATTGGAAAAAGATGAAGCATCGTTGAAGAATATGGAAACTGGCGAACAAAAACAAGTAAAAATAAGTGAACTTGTAAAAGAGCTAAAAAAGGAACTATAAATCGGAGGTACTTTAATTGGATAATTTAAAAGGATTTAAGAGAACTTCTTATGCAGGAGATTTAAGAGCTTCTGACATAGGAAAAGAAGTAATAATAATGGGATGGGTTCAGAAGAAAAGAAATCTTGGTGGACTTGTTTTCGTTGATTTGAGAGATAGAGCTGGAATTGCTCAGGTTGTATTTGATACAGATGTTAGCGAAGAAGCTTTTAAGAAGGCAGAAAAGCTAGGTAGCGAATATGTAATAGCAGTAAGAGGTAAGGTATGTGAAAGACAGTCTAAGAATGCTAATATGCCTACTGGAGATATTGAAATATTTGCAGAAGAACTTAGAGTTCTTAATGAATCTCAAACACCACCAATATATATAAAGGATGACGATGAAGTAAGTGAATCTTTAAGATTAAAGTATAGATACTTAGATCTTAGAAAGCCTAAGATGCAGAAAAATCTTATGCTTAGACACAAGGTTACAAATGTTGTAAGAAATTATTTATCAGATAATCATTTCTGTGAAATAGAAACACCATTCTTAGTAAAACCTACTCCAGAAGGTGCAAGAGACTATCTTGTTCCATCAAGAGTAAATGAAGGAAAGTTCTATGCACTTCCACAGTCACCACAGCTATACAAGCAGCTACTAATGGTAAGTGGTATGGATAGATACTTCCAGATAGTAAAATGTTTCAGAGATGAAGATTTAAGAGCTGACAGACAGCCAGAGTTTACTCAGATAGACTGTGAAATGTCATTTGTAGAAGAAGAAGATGTAATGACAATAATGGAAGGAATGCTTAAAGAAATATTTAAACAGGTTTTAAATAAGGACGTTGAGATTCCATTCCCTAGAATTACATATGCAGAAGCTATGAGAAGATTTGGTTCAGATAAGCCGGATACAAGATATGGTCTAGAATTTGTAGACATTACAGATACAGTAGCAGATTGTGGATTTAAGGTATTTTCAGGATGTGCTAAGGAAGGATACTCAGTAAGAGGTATAAATGTAGAAGGCGGAGCTGAAAAGTTCACAAGAAAGGCAATTTCACACTTAGAAGATCACGCAAAGACTTATAAGGCTAAGGGACTTGCTTGGATGAAGATTACAGATGAAGGAGTAGCATCTCCTATAGCTAAGTTCTTTACAGAAGAAGAACTTGAAAATATAGTAAAGGCTATGAATGCAAAAGAAGGGGATCTTCTATTATTTGTAGCTGATAAGGACTCTGTAGTATTCAATGCCTTAGGACAGGTTAGAATAGCAGTTGCAGAGAAGCTAGAATTAGCAGATAAAAACCAGTTTAATATGTTATGGGTAACAGAATTCCCAATATTTGAAGAAGATGAAGAAACAGGAAGATTTGCAGCAATGCATCATCCATTTACTTCACCTTTAGATGAAGATGTTGATGATTTGGAAACTGGAGACAAGCATAAGCTAAGAGCAAAGGCGTATGATATAGTAATGAACGGTTATGAAGTAGGTGGAGGTTCAATAAGAATATCTGACTCTCAAATACAGCAGAAGATGTTTAGAGCTTTAGGATTTACTGATGAGGAAGCCTACAATAAATTTGGATTCCTTATAGATGCATTTAAGTTTGGTACTCCACCACATGGTGGTTTGGCATTTGGTCTTGATAGACTTGTAATGCTTCTTGCTGGTGCAGATAATATAAGAGAAGTCATAGCTTTCCCTAAGAATCAAAATGCTGTTTGCCCTATGACAAATGCACCGTCATTTGCTGATGATGAGCAGTTAGAAGAGTTAAGTATAAAGGTAGATGTTAAAGAAGAAAAATAGAAATACTTATTTATAATAAGTTTATTTACAGTTTGTGTATTAGAAAATGAGGTTAAAGTATGGACCAAAAAGGATATATTGTTGAGATAGTCGACGAAAAAACTGCAAGATTTAAAATGCAGAGGCAATCTGCATGAGCGAAGTGTGGAAAGTGCTTCAGTTCGAAGACAAGTAGTGAATCTCAAGATCTTATTGTTGAGGTCGACAACTCTGCAGGTGCCAAGGTTGGTGACTATGTAGAGGTAAGTATGGAAAAGGTAAATGTAATGAAGGCATTGGGGATAATGTATGGAATACCGCTAATAGCTTTGCTTATTGGTACAGTAGGAGGATACTATGTCCTTAAAAATACAATAGGTGGCGATATGCTAGAAGTGTATAGTATGC
Source organism: Peptostreptococcus russellii (assembly GCF_900110295.1). Lineage (GTDB taxonomy): Bacteria > Bacillota > Clostridia > Peptostreptococcales > Peptostreptococcaceae > Peptostreptococcus > Peptostreptococcus russellii_A. The sequence continues at coordinate 9,561 of NZ_FODF01000007.1, read as the reverse complement.
TGATTGGATTTGCATTTACAGGGCTTGCTTATTTAGGAATCAAGCTTAAAGACGCAAAACTTAGGGATAGTAGAGAATATATGCCTACAGTAACTCGCGTTATGATAGATTTAGATACGGTAGATACTCTATAAACCGTATTAAATAAATATTTGGAGGTATAAAATGGAATTAATGGAAAGCCTAAAGGCTCAGATTGAAGGTAAGAATGTAAGAATAGTACTACCAGAAGGAAAGGAACCAAGAATACTTGAAGCTGCTTCAAGACTACACAAGGAAGGTATATTAGTACCAGTTCTAGTAGGTAGCGTAGATGCGATTAAGGCAGTAGCTGCTGAAAAGAATATAGATATTGAAGGTGTTGAAATAGTTGATCCAGCTAACTATGATGAGTTCGATGCTATGGTAGATTCTTTCGTTGAAAGAAGAAAGGGGAAGGCAACTGTAGAAGATGCTAAGAAGAAGCTTCTTGACGAAAACTATTTTGGAACAATGCTTACTTATATGGGCAAGGTTGACGGTATGGTAAGTGGTGCAGTTCATTCAACTGGTGATACTGTAAGACCAGCTCTTCAGATAATAAAGACTAAGCCAGGCGTATCAAGAACAAGTGGTGCTTTCGTAATGATGAAGGACGACACTAGATACATATTTGGTGACTGTGCAATAAACATAGAACTAGATGCTGAGGGTCTAGCAGGGGTTGCAGTAGAAAGTGCAAAGACTGCAAAAATGTTTGGAATAGACCCAAAGGTTGCTATGTTAAGTTTCTCAACTAAGGGATCAGCTAAGCATGATTTAGCAACTAAGGTTGAAGAAGCTACAAAGCTTGCTCATGAATTAGATCCAGAATTAGAACTTGACGGAGAATTACAGTTTGATGCTGCTATAGTTGAATCAGTAGGTAGTCAGAAGGCTCCAGGTTCTAAGGTTGCAGGACATGCTAATGTATTTATATTCCCATCTCTAGAAGCTGGTAATATAGGATATAAGATAGCTCAGAGATTAGGTGGATTCGAAGCATTAGGTCCAATACTTCAGGGATTAAATAAGCCTATAACTGACTTATCAAGAGGATGTAATGCAGAAGATGTTTATAAGCTAAGTATAATAACAGCTTGTCAGAGCGTTATGTAGTAATTATTAATGATTATACCTTCCGACCTATGTCGGGAGGTATTTTTTACGGGAGGTATTTTTTATATGAAAATTTGAAATTATAATATAAAATATATTTCTAATTAGATTTCTTAGTATAGATAATGTATAGATATGTGATTCTTTTAAAAAAAATATACTTGTGATATAATATAGTAGATTGATTAGGATTAAGGTCAATATAAAATAATATGAAATAGGAATGGTTGATTTTTTATGGGAATAAAAGAGAAAGTAGAGAAGATTATAAGACTAACTAAGCAGTCTTTTAGTATGATATATTATAATTTCAAAGCAAAAGCATACAAAGATGACCCCAAGTACAAAGACCTTTGGATAATATCGGAGAGAGGTACTGAGGCTAAGGATAATGGCTTTTGTTTTTTTGAATATCTTTGCGAAAAGCATCCTGAGATAAATGCTAGATATGTAATTGATAAGGAAGCTTCAGGGGATGATTATAAAAAGGTAGAGCCTTATAAAGATAGGCTTATAGAGTATGGTAGTTTTGAACACAAGATAGCCTATATACTTGCAAAGTATGCCATATCTTCACATGCAGGATTTTTAGAGCCTTGGAGTTATAAACTATACAAACTTTTAATAGATAGGAAAGATGAAAAAGTATTTGTATTTTTACAACATGGAGTAATACTTCACGATTTAAGTGAATTTCTTGCAAAAAATAAAATAAAGGCTGATTTGTTTATAACTACGACAAAAAGAGAGTATGAATCAATATCTTCTAGTATTTATGGTTATGATTCTGGCGAAGTTGTTCAGACAGGTATAGCTAGATATGACAAGTTAAATGAGTTTGAATTAAAAGATGAAATATTGATAATGCCGACATGGAGGAAGAATATTATTACTCCATCCTATATGAAAAGCGATACGAGAGATGTAGAGCTTTTTAAGAGTAGTGAGTATTTCAATAGATTTAATTCACTTATAAACAATAAAAGATTGGAAAAAGTTCTAAAAGAACACAAGATAAAGCTTGTCTTTTATCCTCACTATGAAATACAGCCATATATTGATTGTTTTGATTGTAATAATAGTGAGCTTATATTGGCTTCTAAGGATAAGTATGATGTTCAAGGACTTTTAAAAAGTTCAAAGGCAATGGTTACTGACTTTTCGTCTATTCAGTTTGATTTTGCATATATGAGAAAGCCACAAGCCTATTATCAGTTTGACTCAATAGAAGAACATTATAAAATGGGATATTTTGATTATGATAGAGATGGCTTTGGACCTGTGTACTCAGATGAAGAAAAGTTAGTTGATTATTTAATAAAACTTATGGACACAGAATTTAAAATCGAAGAGAAATATCTTGAAAGAATAAATAAGGACTTTAATATTAGGGATTCCCACAATTGTGACAGAATTTTTGAAGAGATATTAAAGATTAAAAAATAGAAATTAAAATGGAAAGAGGAAGTTGTATGAAGATTGCTATTGCTGGAACAGGATATGTTGGTTTAGTAACAGGGGTATGTCTAGCACACAAGGGAATTCATAATGTTGTGTGTGTAGATGTAGATGAAAATAGAATAGAAAAGTTAAAAAAAGGGCAGTCGCCTATATACGAAGAAAATCTTGAAGAACTATTAAAAGAAGGTCTTGAAAATGGAAATATTGATTTTACAACAGATAGCGAGAGCGCCTATGAAGATGCAGATGTTATCTTTATAGCTGTTGGAACTCCTGAGAGATCTGATGGTTCGGCAAATCTTGAGTATATAAAACAGGTTGCAAGGCAGATATCCAATTTTGTAAAAAAAGATTGTCTTGTAGTTATTAAGTCGACAGTTCCTGCTGGTACAAATGAGACAATAGAAAAATATATTAAAAAACATCTTAAAAATGATGTTTGGATTGAGTTAGCTTCAAATCCAGAGTTTTTAGCTCAAGGGACAGCTGTAAGAGACACTCTTGAAGCCTCTAGAATAGTAATAGGAACTGAAAGCAATAAAGCAAGAAAAATTCTTGAAAAAGTTTATGAGGGATTTGATTCTCCGAAAGTTATAACTAATAGAAATTCTGCTGAGATGATAAAATACGCTTCTAATGATTTCCTAGCTCTTAAAATTTCATACATGAGTGATATAGCGAATTTGTGTGAAATAGTAGGCGCAAATGTGGAAGATGTTGCATATGGAATGAGTTTTGATGATAGAATAGGATCAAAGTTTTTAAGAGCAGGTATAGGCTATGGGGGTTCATGTTTCCCTAAAGACACAAAGGCACTTCATTGGCTTTCAAATTCAAACGGATATGAACTAAAAACAGTTAGTGCAGCTATTGAAGTAAATGAAGCTCAAAAACTGAAGTTAATAAAGAAGGCTGCAGAGGACATAGAAAGCTTTGAAGGTTTAAAGGCTGCTGTGCTAGGAGTTACTTATAAGCCTGGAACAGACGATTTAAGAGAAGCTCCAGCACTTGTAAATATAGACAGTCTTTTAGAAAGAGATGCTACAGTATTTGCCTATGATCCAGTAGGTCTGGAAAATGCCAAGAAGATATATGGAAATAAGATCAATTACTGTGAAAAGATAGAAGATGCTTTAAGAGATGCAGACATATGTTTTGTAATGACTGAGTGGAGTGAAATTAAGAATATAAAGGCTGAAGAGTTTATAGAGCTTATGAAGAGTCCTATAGTGTATGACGGAAGAAATTGTTATGATCCCAAGATAATGGAAGAAAAGGGAGTAAAATACTATTCAATAGGTAGGGCTAGCTATTAATAAAAAAAGCGATTATAGAAAAAAATCTATAATCGCTTTTTTATTATCTTTTAAGATTTTTAATGTATTCTCTTAATTTGATAGTAGCCTCATAATTCTTGAAACCATATCTCATTGCCCTTTTATCACTTTCATTGATCAGTTTGTCAAGGGGCTTCCATATAGAGTCAAAAGAGTAGTCAGGGTTGATTTCATTTACCAAGTACATAACTATACATATAATAAAGGCAATTCTATTGCTGGCCTGATTATCCCTATACATAAATAAAAACTTTTTCCATTCATTTCTTATTATCGGCATTGTTTTAATTTGAAGATCAATACCGTTTTTATTATGAGCACAAATATTTCTTACGAGTTTAATAAGATTCATCCAAGTAAGTAGCTCATTTTTAGTACAATTGTAATGAGATGCAATTTCCTTGAGGTTTGCAGTAGACATACAATCAAGTAGCTTGATTACATCTCCAAAAGAAATAATATCTACCATAACCCAAACAGTAGGAAAATCTCCTAATATATTATAGTGTTCAAATTCAGATTTTTTTACTCTTTTTACAGCGCTATGTAGGGTGCTTTTGAATTGCTTTTCTATACTATTTATTTTCTTTTTATCGTTGCTTTCTCTATTTGACCATGAGGCAAAGTTAAGATAACCCATAGCACCATACTTTCTACTTAGAGTATGGGCAATTTGTGTTTTTATGGAAACTTCAATATCCTCTATTGCATGTAAAAGAGATAGTCTAAAGTCTTTATCCTGATTATATCTAAAAACAACTTCATTAAAGGAAATATTGAAATATTCAATACTGTCTTTTCTATTTTTATGCTTGTGTACTTTTGCGAAAGGATAGGTGAAGTCTTTTAACTTATAATAGCCTATATTTTTTAATATCTTTGCAGCCTTTTTTCGATCTTCGACAAACATACCTCTTTCCATAAACAAATCAATCTGCTCTTCAAAGGACAGATGTTTTTCTGATTCAGGATTTTTTGACATAATAACCACCTCTAAAATTAAAACAAAAAATATAAAATAAATTGTAAAGAATACAATAGTTAAGAACTTTAAAATACAAAAGATTAAGATACAAAAGTTCATTTTAGAGTATTTTTGAACAATATATTTATATTTTAGTTATATTTTTTGTATAAAAAACCTCCACGTCAGAACGTATCTGGAAGTATGTGGAGGGATTGAAAACTATTTAAAAGATTAAGTATCTTTTATTAATTTAAATATACATCAGAACAATGAATGTGTCAAATTTTTTAGTCAATAGAAAAGTTAATATATAAAAATAGAATTTTTAAAGAGTTTATAATATTAAATTTTGACGTAAAAATAACTATAATAATATAATTATATGAATTATTAGTTAAATAAATAAAAATGCTATAAAGACGTAATAAATATTAGAAAATAACTAAAATAAATTGAAAACGTTTTTATTAGAAAAAATAATTTTAGGATAAACTTAATATAATTAATATATACTAAATTAATTATAAAAGGTAAAAATATAAAAAAATAAAATTAGCAATAGATTAATTCTATTATTATCAACTTTATTTAAGAATAAGCTTGTATTTTGCCATAAATATGCTATACTATAATTATAATTTCATTTTAAATAAATGGTTCCTTTTTAAAATTGTTTTTTATTTTTAGTAGATAGCTGCCTATATGGCAGCTATTTTTCTCTATAAGAAAAGATAATCCAAAAGTTTTCTATAATCATTTTTTTGAAAAACATTATTATGAATTACAAAAAAATGTTAAAATTTTGTTTATAGAATTCATATAAAAAAATATAGTTAGTAAAAATAGTAATATAATGGGGAAAACTGCCATTTTCTTAAAAATAATAGAAAAAATTGTCAAAATAATATCATACAACCATGGAAATATGGTTATTTTATTTAAAATAATTAAAATAGTATTTACAAGTATATATCTAAGAGAGTACAATATAATATGATAACAAATTTTTGAGATATATACGGGGGTTGACATGAAGATTTCAAGTATTGATAAGGGTATAGCACTTTCGTTTAAAGAGCTGATGTCTGAACTACGTCCGGAAATAGCAGTTGAAATTTTTGAAGAAGATTACGAGCTGTTGAAGTTGGGAATGATGGAAGAAGATGCTAATTGCACAGTAGAAGTAGACATAAGTGATGAAGAGGTAGATTCTTTATGCGAAGAGATAATTAAACTTCAAGAAGATTCATTTGATGATATTGAAGATGTACCTGATTATAGTAGCGAAAATTATAAAAAATATGAGAGATACAGATGGTTGCCTAGTATGTTTATTTAAGAAAAAGAAAAACGTTTTGCACAGATAAATCCATAATTTAATTGGCTAAATTTATGATTTAGATACTTAGAATAATTTAAGAATAAGTGTGTACTTATGAGTGATTAGTATTTTAAAAGAACATGTAGGCGATGTATAATCAAAGAAATGAAAAGTGGTTCTTAAGAGCCACTTTTTTGTTATAATAAAAGTTTAAAATAAATATTTAAGAGTATATAAAAGATATAGAGACTTTGACTAAATTTGTAAAATACAATATAAAAGTTTATAATAATAGTAATATAGATGAAAAGTGAAAGGCAAGAAGGAGGAAATATGTTAGATAAAAAAGTAGTTTATAATGTAATAACAGCTGCTATAGATAGCGGGGCAGATTTTGCAGAGATTTTTGCAGAAGATAGAATTAATACAAATCTTCTTTTTTCAGATAATAAAATAGAAAATGCTGTTTTGGGAAATGATTTTGGAGTTGGTATAAGACTTATAAAGGGGTTTAATACAATATATGCCTATACAAATGATGTTTCAGAAAATAATTTAATAAGTGTTGCCAAGGAAGCTGCTAGGGCGTTTAAATCTCCTAGCCAGAAAAAAGTCATGAATTTTATAAATAGAGACATAGAAATTAATAATACTCCAATAAAGATTTATCCAGCTGATGTTGAGTTGAAGAAGAAATTAGATATTTTAAGACATTCTCATGATATAATGCTTAACTATGATGAGATAATAGTTCAAGCAAGTTCAGCATATGCTGACTCTGATCAAAAAATATTAATTGCAAATAGCGAAGGTCTCTTTGAAAGAGATAGAAGAGTTAGAACTAGAATTATGCAAAATGCAGTAGCTTCATATAATGGAGATATTCAATCTGGAAGTTCTAGCCCAGGCGCTGCAATGGGATTTGAGTTTTTTGATACGATAGATATAGATGATATAGCAAAGGAAGCTGCAAGAGTAGCTGTTACAATGGCAAAATCACCATATGCACCTTCTGGTAAGATGCCTGTAATAATGGATAATGCTTTTGGTGGAGTTTTATTTCACGAGGCTTGTGGGCATGGTTTAGAGGCAGAGTTTGTTTCTAAGAACTCATCTGTCTATGCAGGAAAATTAGGTGAAAAAATAGCATCTGATTTGGTAACAGCAATAGATGATGGAACAATAAAGAATCAATGGGGAAGTTCCAATATAGATGATGAAGGCACTCCTACTCAGAGAAATGTGCTTATTGAAAATGGTGTATTAAAATCATATCTTGTAGATAATCTTAATGGAAAGAGAATGGGGATGAAATCTACAGGATCAGCTAGACGTCAATCATATAAGTATGCTCCTACATCTAGAATGAACAATACTTTTATAGATAAGGGCAATTCAAGTTTTGAAGAAATGGTATCAGGAGTAGACTTTGGTCTTTATGCGGCTAAGTTAGGTGGCGGATCAGTAGATGTTGTAACAGGAGAATTTAACTTTGCTGTTATGGAAGGATATATTATAAAAAATGGAAAAATAGATCATTCTGTAAAGGGAGCATCTTTAGTAGGTACTGGTTTGGAAGTGCTTAAGAATATAGATATGATAGGTAAAGATTTAAAGCTTGCAGAAGGTGTATGCGGTGCTAGTTCAGGATCAATCCCTGCAGGTGTAGGTCAACCTCAGGTAAGAATAAAAGGTCTAACAGTAGGCGGAAGAGAATAGAGGTGTTATTGTGAACTATAAAGAATTTAAGGAAAAGATTTTTAAAAAGGCAAAAGAGAAATTTGAAAACTGTGAGATATATATTAATAGTGTAAATACAACTGTTGTATCTACTTATGATGACGAACTTGAAAAATTTACTATTTCAGAAACAGCAGGTGTATCTTTTAGAGGTATTTTTCAAAATATGGAAGGATATTCTTATAGTGAGGATATAAGTGAAAATTCAATAGATTATTTAATTGATACAGCTTACCAATCAATGCAAGTTGTCGGTGAAAAAGAAAAAATATATATTTATAAGCCAGAAAAAAAGGAAGCTATAAGTAGAGAATTTCAATCAGAAAAAGTGGAGTCAGATAAAAAGATAGAAAAAATACTGGGAATGTATGAAGTTTCTAAAAAAATGTCAGATTCTATACACCAAATAGAAGGTAAGGGTGTAGAAATATCTAGTAGAAAATATATTGCAAATACTTATGGTCTTGAAAAATATGAAGAAAATTCATATGCTTATGTATATTCATATGCAATATTGAAAAAGAATGATGAAATGAAGTCTGGAATAGAGTTTGAACTAAAAGATAACTTTATGGATTGTGATTTTGAAAGAATTGCAAAATATGCAGTTAAAAAAGCTGAAAGAGAGTTTGGAGCAGAATCAGTAGAGAGTGGTAAGTATAAAGTTATACTGATTAATGATGAGGTATCAAGCCTTTTATCAGCATTAGAATCAGCATTTTCAGCCAAAAGTGTTCAAAAAAATATGTCTCCCTTAAAGGGACTTTTAAATGAAAAAATAGCTTTTGACAAACTTACTATGAAAGATGTAAAAGTTTTACCTGGAACAAACATTATAGAAAGTTTTGATGATGAAGGTGTAGATAAAAAGGATTTAGAAATAATCAAAGATGGAGTTTTAAAGAGTTTCGTACATAATATTGAAACTGCCGATAAGGATGGAGTAGAAACTACTGCAAGTGCAGCTAGAAGCTACAAGTCGACTTCATTCCCTGGAATTAGCAATTTATTGATAGAAGCGGGCGATACTGACTTTGAATCTTTGCTAGAGAAAATGGGAGATGGTTTGCTTATAACATCTATCCAAGGTCTTCATTCTGGGCTAAATCCTGTTTCAGGAGAGTTTTCTGTTCCTTGCAACGGATTTCTTGTGGAATCAGGAAAGGTAAAAAGAGCAGTTAACCAGATTATAATGTCTTCAAATATAAAAGAGTTCTTAAACTCTATTGTAGAAATAGGAAGTGATTCTAAAATAACCCTTGATGGTTCATATGTACCTAGCATAATGTTAGAAAATATAAACATATCAGGTTCTTAAAATAAAAGGGCTCTATAATATTTAGTGTTGATGGCAATAAATAATCCATAAACGTCGTAAGACGAAAATGGATAAAATTGCTATCAACACTATTTTTTCAAAAAAAAGATGAACACATACGAAATCCATTGTATAATTTAATCACCACAAAAAAATAAGAAAGGATTAATCATATGTGTTCAAATAATAGTATAACAAAAATTTTAGGAATTAGCGATAAAAATTTAAAAATTATAAGCAGTGACTACAAAAATATAAAAGGTATTAGATATATGGTTAT
>NZ_FODF01000005.1 GCF_900110295.1 Peptostreptococcus russellii | reverse complement strand
TGGGTTCAGAACGTCGTGAGACAGTTCGGTCCCTATCCGTCGCAGGCGTAGGAAATTTGCGGAGATCTGCCCCTAGTACGAGAGGACCGGGGTGGACGTACCTCTGGTGTACCAGTTGTCCTGCCAAGGGCATAGCTGGGTAGCTATGTACGGAAAGAATAAGCGCTGAAAGCATCTAAGCGCGAAGTCCACTTCAAGATAAGATTTCCCACCGTAAGGTTAAGATCCCAGGAAGACTACCTGGTTGATAGGTCGGAGGTGTAAGTGCAGCAATGTATGTAGCTTACCGATACTAATAGATCGAGGACTTGACCAAGAAAAAGATGGATTGTAAAACTAATGTAGTCAGTTTTGAAGGTACAAAAAATATTTAATATTATTTTTCAGATAATAAACTAAACACTTAAGCGTGATATACCTTGATCCAAGGTAGCTCAATGGTGGAGCAACCGGCTGTTAACCGGTAGGCTGTGGGTTCGAGCCCCACCCTTGGAGCCATTTACTTTGTCGCTAATGTTGTTTATAATGTCGCGGAGTGGAGCAGTTGGTAGCTCGTCGGGCTCATAACCCGAAGGTCAGAGGTTCAAGTCCTTTCTCCGCAACCAAATAAGTTTTTTATTCTGGCTCCTTGGTCAAGCGGTTAAGACACCGCCCTTTCACGGCGGTAACAGGGGTTCGATTCCCCTAGGAGTCATTTTTATAATTTTCGCGGGTGTAGCTCAATGGTAGAGTTCTGGCCTTCCAAGCCAGCTGTGAGGGTTCGATCCCCTTCACCCGCTCCATATAGATTTTTGGTTTTGGGAGTATAGCTCAGCTGGGAGAGCATCTGCCTTACAAGCAGGGGGTCACAGGTTCGAGCCCTGTTACTCCCACCATATAAAGAATAAATGCGGCCTGGTAGTTCAGTTGGTTAGAATGCCAGCCTGTCACGCTGGAGGTCGAGGGTTCGAACCCCTTCCAGGTCGCCACTTAACTATACAATGCGGGAATAGTTCAGCGGTAGAGCGCGACCTTGCCAAGGTCGAAGTCGCGAGTTCGAATCTCGTTTCCCGCTCCATATAGATTTTATTATCAATGCGGGTGCATAGCTCAGTTGGATAGAGCAACGCCCTTCTAAGGCGTGTGTCCGGGGTTCGAATCCCTGTGCGCTCATTTTTTTACTCTGCTTTTTAGCGGAGTTTTTTTAATGTAAAAATATAAATAAGTTCAATATACTTTTAAATTGTGTTGAAGATTGAGATAAGTTACGTTAAAGATTGAAATTGAGATATTCATATAAATAAGTAGATGAAGTTTTCATATGAAAATATCATATTACAATAGAAAAGCCTAGAAATATAAGTTTCTAGGCTTTTTTCTTTATTTAAAAAAATGACTATATTTTTCGATCAGAGTATTGCTGCACTCAATAAATGTATTATAAAGTGTTATTCCATTTTCTGAGAAGTATTTTTTATTTGAATTAAAATCGTCTTCTAAATTTTGAAGTCTTGCTATAAACCTATTAATATCTTGACTTGATACAAGGTCGTCGGTAATTTTTTCTATTTCCTTTGCAAGAGCAGAATCAAAACAGTTAAGCATACATGATCTAAGATTATCTAGTCTGCTGGAATAGTTGAATGCCAAATTAGCTTCGTCTGCAATATCTTTTAATTTTTTTAACTTAATTATAGCATCGTTATAGCAGATGCTACAGAATAATATAGAATCAGCATTGCATAAATATTCAACTCTGAATTCATATGATTTCATTTTTTCATCGAAAGCTTTTTCATGATTACCTTTCGAAATCTTAAAAAATAGCATAAAAACCCCTCTCTTTGTAAATATTATGTAAGCTTGCTAAATGACTTTAGCTTGAAAAACTGTATAGAATAAAATACCGAAATTTTCGGACAAAATCTATATTAACTACATTATACTACATATTTAGCTTTAATTCTAATAATAATATATAAAGATATAATTGGATAAAACTTTGTAAAAAGTAGCTTATAAAAATCACAATTTGAAAACAATTACTAAAAACTTATGCAAAAATTATGTTTAATCATATATAATTGTAGAGTACTATGTTAGAATTAAAGTATAAATAGAATTTTTTTGAAGTTACATAGTTACTGATTATGATATTTTAACTTGATATTTGTAGATAAAGAGAAGTATTTCTCTATAGATTGTATAAAATTGAAGATAGTATGCGGATATTTCATTCGTATGTTGAATAATTCCAGGGGGAAATTAGATGTGGTCAATTAGTTTAGTAATGAATAAATTTTTTCAGATAATATCTAAGGTAAGTGTAAACGATATAATCGATATACTAATTGTTGCATATATCTTTTATAAGATATTGATGTTTATAAAGGATACTAGAGCAGAGCAACTATTTAAAGGTGTAATTATACTTTTAGTGGCGACTCAGCTAAGTGGTATATTGAAATTACATACATTGTACTGGATATTAGTAAAGATATTGGAGGTAGGATTTATCTTGCCGTTTATAATTTTCCAGCCAGAGCTAAGAGCGGGTCTGGAACATATAGGTAGAAATACTAGCATTAAAAAGCTTGGTTCTCAATCAAAAACAGGTGAAGAAGATGAAAATAAAGTAATAATCAATGAAATGCTTGATGCCATTTATGATTTGTCAAAGAGAAGAGTCGGTGCGCTTATCGTTTTGGAAGGTGAAACAAAATTAAATGAGATTGTAGAGACAGGTACTAGAATAGATGGGGATATTACAATGCAATTACTTTGTAATATATTCGTTCCGAATACTCCACTACATGATGGTGCAGTCGTAATTAGAGATAAAAAAATAAAATCTGCAGCGTGTTTTCTTCCTCTTACTCAGAGAAAAGATTTGAGTAAAGAGTTGGGAACAAGGCATAGAGCGGGAATAGGAGTCAGTGAAATTTCGGACTGTCTAACTCTTATTGTTTCTGAAGAAACTGGAGGAGTTTCTATTGCTAGAATGGGCAAGATATATAGAAATGTCTCAAGGGAAAGATTGTTTAATATATTAAACAATTTTTATAAGAAAAAGTCAGAAACTGAAAGCGGATTTTTCAGTGAATTCTTTAAGAAGAATGAAAATTAAGAGTAGATAAGGAGATAGTGAATAGCAGCTATGAAGAATAATGATAGAAGAAATAATATAAAGACTAAGATCATCTCTCTACTTACTGCTATAGCTCTGTGGCTCTATGTTATAGCAGTTGTTGATCCTGATGAAAAAAAGGTTATTGAGAATATACCGATTACGATAACCAATGCTAATGAAGTATTGAAAGATGATTTTGTAATATATCCTAAAGAGGATTTTAAAACAGATATAACAGTTCAAGGAAAACTTTCAGAAATACAAAAACTTAATAAAAATAATGTTCATATATATGGAGAGTTAATTAATCCAGTTGAAGGACAAAATATAGTAAACTTGAGAACCAACATATCAAACAGGGTGTCGAGAGAGTTGAAAGATAATACTTTTGTAGTAGACCTTGAAAAGAAAATAAGCAAAACTGTAGAGCTTACAGTAGATGTTCCACCAGCGATGAAGGATTCCGTAGAGGAAGTAGATCCTGAAGTTAAAGAAATAGAAGTAAGTGGTCCAAGAAGTCTAGTCAATAAAGTTGATAAAGCAGTGGCTGTACTTAACTACAATGAGGAAAGAGATAAAGATGAAGCAAGGATGGAGTTGAAAGTTAAGGCAGTAGATAAGGACAATAAAGCTGTTGACGTAGAGTTAAGTCAGAAAACAGTAAAAGTAGATGTTAAATATACTGTTGAAAAGCTTGTTCCAGTAAAATTAAACTATGATGGTGAAGAATTTAATGTGAATGAGTTTACAGTTACGCCTGAAAAGCTTACTGTAAGGGGCAGAGCGGACTTGGTAAATGGTCTTGAGTATATTTATACTGAGCGACTAGGAGACAAGGAGCTAAAGGGCGATGAAGATAAGAAGGTAAAAATAGAAATTCCGGAAAATACTAGAATTAAGGGCGATATTTCAGAAGTAACCATATCAAGAAAATAGATAATCATATAAGTAGCTTACAAGCGGTGTACATTTGTACACCGTTTTTAATTTTTATGTTGATATATCTAATAAAAAGGGGTAATAAATAACTAAAACTCAAAAGAAGATATAAAAAAGTCCTTAAATAAGATATAATATATTTTATAAAATGTATCATTTAAATAATAGTAAGATTTTTAGTTAATACAGATAAATAAAAATATAGCGGATATGAATTTTTATAATAGATAAAGTAAATAATCTTAATTAGGAAATAATAAAGGTTTTATGATAAAATATAAATAGTTGTATTTTCTATGAAAGTCGTAAAATGAATAATAGTAAAAATACACTCCACGTATTAATATTATAAGCAATTCGCTAAAAGCAGTATTTAGATACTGCATTTTACTATGAAAGCAAAACTTTAAAAGGATTTATATAATTAAGGAGAAAAGAAAATGAGAAAATATTTTGGTACTGACGGAGTCAGAGGCATTGCAAATACAGAATTAAGCTGTGAGTTATCATATAAGCTTGGTCGTGCAGGAGGATATGTTCTTACAAAAGGCAAAGAAAACAAGCATATAAAAGTTGTTGTAGGTAGGGACACAAGAGTATCAGGAGATATGCTTGAATCAGCTCTTATAGCTGGGCTAATGTCTGTAGGATGTAATGTAATTACAGTAGGAGTAATACCAACTCCAGCAGTTGCATATCTTACAAGAAAGTATGAAGCAGACTGTGGTGTAGTAATATCAGCCTCACATAATCCAGTTGAATACAATGGAATAAAGTTTTTCAATAGTGAAGGATTTAAGTTGGCAGATGATATAGAACTTGAAATAGAAAAATATATGGATAATATGGATCAGATAGATAGAAATCCTACAGGAAAGGGAGTAGGAAAGAAAATATTTAACCATGAAGCATCAAGAGATTATGTAGAATATCTAAAGTCTAATATCAAGGTAGATTTAAAGGGAATAAAGGTTGTTCTTGATTGTGCAAACGGAGCATCATACAGAGTTGCACCGACAGCTTTTAAGGAATTAGGAGCTGAAGTAATAGAAATAAACTGTAATCCAGATGGAAACAATATAAATGATAATTGTGGTTCTACTCATCCAGAAACTCTTCAAAAGAAGGTAGTTGAGCTAGGTGCAGATATAGGTATGGCTTATGATGGGGATGCAGATAGACTAATAGCAGTCGATGAAAATGGAAACATAGTAGATGGTGACAAAATAATGGTGCTAAGTGCCTTAAATATGAAGAAAAAAGGATTGCTAAAGAAGGATACTTTAGTAGTTACAGTAATGAGTAATTTGGGGCTAATTATAGCAGCTAAGGAAAATGGAATAAATCTTTCAACTACAAAGGTAGGGGATAGATATGTATTAGAAGAGATGCTAAAAGAAGGCTATTGCTTAGGTGGAGAACAGTCTGGTCATCTAGTATTTTTAGATTACAATACTACTGGAGATGGAACAATGTCTTCTCTTGTACTTGCAAGTATATTAAAAGAAGAAAATAAGAAACTTTCACAGGCGGCTTCTGTAATGGAACAATATCCTCAGGTTCTTGTAAATGTGAAGGTTAAGAATGAAATGAAAAATTCTTATATGGATGTTGAAGAAATTGCAAAGGAAATAGCTAGAATAGAAGCTGAAATGGATGGATTAGGAAGGGTTCTTATAAGACCATCTGGAACAGAACCATTGGTAAGAGTAATGCTAGAAGGTAAAGATCAAAATCAAATTAATAGTCTTGCGAATGGATTAGCAGATTTAATTAAGGAAAAAATAGGGTGTTAATGATATATTTACAATTAAGGTAGAATAGAAATATCCTAACTGTAATAAAAATAATATTTTAGAAGAAGCTTACCCCATAGATATTAACTTTATGGGGCAGGTTATTCTTTAGCTATATTATTAAAGATGGCTTATAATTTAAAGAAAGATGTTGATATATTTACTTAATATTGATATAATAAATTATTGGACAGAATTAAATGGATACACAAAGTATCTCATATGAGCCTTTCACCAAAATGGTGTTTGTCTGTGTAGGTGTTTATAGCGTATCTATTGTCCTGTAAATAAAAAGAAATGGTCAAATATTCAATAAAGAGTTTAACTCTAGCGCCAGGACTAGTTAATAGTTGACGAGGACGAAGTTTATCGAATTTTCGGCGGATACTTCGCGGGATACCTGTTTCCGAAAAGTCTCTACAAAACTTGGAAGAAATTCCATCGACAAAAGAGGCCTAACAGGTGACCATTTCTAAAATTTAATATTTTAGGAGGTAGCTATATGTGTGGTATAGTAGGTTATTTAGGAAAAAGAAAAGCCAGTGAGGTAATAGTCGACGGACTAGAAAAGCTGGAATACAGAGGGTATGATTCTGCAGGGATAGCAATTAATACAGGGAGTGAACTTGAAATAAGAAAGTTCAAAGGAAAGCTTGCCGTATTAGCAGAAGATCTAAAGAAAAACCCAATTGAAGGAAATTTAGGAATAGGTCATACAAGATGGGCGACACATGGTGAACCATCAGATGTAAACTCTCATCCTCACTTCAATTCAGATAAGAGTATAGCTGTTGTACATAATGGTATAATAGAAAATTATTCTGAAATAAGAAAAGAGTTATCAGAAGACGGCGTAGAATTTCTTTCAAAGACAGATACAGAGGTGATACCTCATTTGATATCTAAGTACTATAATGGAAATCTTCTTGAAGCTGTTTTTAAGGCTGAGGAATGTCTTAGAGGAGCATACGCACTAGGAGTAATATCAAATCATGCAAATGATGAACTAGTGGCTGTGAGAAAGGATTCTCCACTTGTAGTAGGTGTTGGAGAAGATGAATACTTTGTAGCTTCAGATATACCGGCTCTTTTAAAGTACACAAGAGAAGTATACTTCCTTGAAAATGGGGAAACAGTCCATATTAAGGGAAATAGTATTACAATATATAATGAAAATAGAGAAGTAGTTGAAAAAGAACCATTCCATGTAACATGGGATATAGAAGCCGCTTCAAAAGGTGGATTTGACTGCTTCATGAACAAGGAAATACATGAGCAACCACAGGGAGTCAAGGATACAATAGAAAGAAGACTTGATGAAAATGGTAAAATAGTTTTAGACAGTATAAAGCTAACAAAGAATGAACTAGAAAATATTAATAGAATATATATTGTAGCATGTGGTACAGCTTACCATGCAGGACTTTTAGGAAAGAAAGCAATAGAAAAATATGTAAAAGTTCCTGTAATAGCAGATATAGCATCAGAGTTTAGATACAGTGATAATTTTGTAGATGAAAAATCTCTTGTAATATTAGTTAGCCAGTCAGGTGAAACTGCAGATACATTGGCTGTTTTAAGAGATTCAAAGAAAAAGGGAGCTAGAATACTTGCTGTAACAAATGTTGTAGGTTCATCAATTGCTAGAGAAGCAGATGATGTATTCTATACTTGGGCAGGTCCAGAAATAGCAGTTGCATCCACAAAGGCATACACAACTCAGATAGTATCTCTTTATATGATAGCACTTGATTTTGCACTTGAACTTGGAACAATAAGTGAAGAAGAATACAAATCTGTAATAGATGAAATGTTAAGTCTTACTAAAAAGATAGAAGAAGTACTAAATCAAAAGGAACATATAAAAGAGATTGCAGAAGAAATCAAGGATAAAAACCATATCTTCTATTTAGGTAGAGGAATAGATTATTACTTAGCACTTGAAGGATCTTTAAAGCTTAAGGAAATTTCATATATTCATGCTGAAGCATTTGCAGCAGGTGAACTTAAGCATGGTACAATAGCTCTTATAGAAGAAGGAACTCCAGTAGTTGCTTTAGCTACTCAGGACAAATTATTTGAAAAGATGGTTTCAAATATGGAAGAAGTAAGAGCAAGAGGTGCAAATGTAATAGCAATTGCAAAGAAACATAACAAGGAAGTAGAAAATGTTGCAAATGGAGTAATATACATACCAGAAGCATCAGATCTTTTAGTACCGATATTGGCAGTAGTTCCAATGCAATTACTAGCTTACTATGTTTCTTCACTTAAGGGGCTTGATGTTGATAAGCCAAGAAATCTTGCTAAATCTGTAACTGTTGAATAATAAAAAGCCAGACTGTAAATCGATAATTTATATACTTGTATAGATTATTAGATTAAGTTAGCAAGTGAAGGAGAAATTTGAATAATAAATAAGTTGTTTAAATTCCCTATAGAAAAGTTTGAAATAGGTGGGGATGTTGTCATCTCCACCTTTATTTTGTCAAAAAGGACTTGATTTATTTCTGTATTTTTTTTATAATATAGGTTGACATATTGCCAAATTAATTATATATAATTATAGTATAAAAAAGAGTGTTTATTTTTATAAAGTATTTTAAATGATTATATCAGACACTTCTAAGCTTTTATATACAATTGTGATGGAAAATTAAAATATAATAAAAATTATTTTAAAACTATTTGTACAACAAAAATAAAATTTAATGAAAATAAATTTAAAGGACATTTTATAGTCAGTATTTTGTAGTTATTTATTATTTTTTCATTCCTTATGCAAGAATAATAAATAAGGATAAAATTTTGGATAGTCTAAAAGGATTATCAGTGATGTTTTTAAGTAATTTGTTTTATGAATGATAAGGGAGAATAGTTATGCCAAGAATAAGAGTAAAGAAAAGTGGACCATTAAAAGGTTCTATAAATATAGATGGTGCAAAGAATGCTGTATTACCTATAATAGCAGCTACTTTGCTAGCAAATGACAAGTGCGTGTTAAAAAGCGTTCCAAATTTAAGAGACGTTCACGTAATATCAGATTTATTAAGACATTTAGGTGCAAAGGTTGAGTATAAAGATAATACACTTACAGTGGATTCAAGTACAATAAACACTTATGAAGCACCTTATGAACTTGTAAAGAAAATGAGAGCATCATTTTTAGTGATGGGGCCTCTTCTTGCAAGATTTAATCACACAAAGATTTCAATGCCAGGTGGATGTGCCATTGGTACAAGACCTATAGACCTTCACTTAAAAGGATTTAAAGCTTTAGGAGCAAAGGTAAATATAGATCATGGTTTTGTAGAAGCAAAAACAGATCATCTAAAGGGAAGCAAGTTGTATCTTGATTTCCCATCAGTAGGTGCTACTCAGAATATAATGATGGCTGCGGTTTTAGCAGATGGAGTTACAACTATTGAAAATGCTGCTGAAGAGCCAGAAATAGTGGATCTTGCAAACTTCCTAAACGAAATGGGAGCATCAGTAAGAGGCGCTGGTACCAATACTGTAAAAATTACAGGTGTAAAGAAGTTAAAAGGAACAGAACATACTATTATACCAGATAGAATAGAGGCTTCTACATATATGGTGGCAGCAGCTATGACAAAAGGTGATGTAGTTCTTAATAATGTAATAATAGACCATTTAAAGCCAGTTATTGCAAAGCTTACTGAAGCTGGTGCAAAGGTGATAGAAGGAGAAAACTCTATTAGAGTAATAGGACCTAAAAAGATAAGACCTATCGATGTTAAGACTCTTCCACATCCAGGGTTCCCTACAGATGTTCAGGCACAGTTTATGGCAATGCTTACTGTAGCTGATGGTACAGGTGTGGTTATAGAAACAGTCTTTGAAAACAGATTTATGCACGTTACAGAATTTAATAGAATGGGTGCAAATATAAAGATTGACGGAAGAAGTGCAGTTGTAAATGGAGTAGACTCTCTTATAGGAGCTGATGTTACTGCAACAGACCTAAGAGCAGGTGCGGCACTTATTCTTTGTGGACTTATAGCAAATGGAATCACAAATATCAATGAAATATATCATATACAAAGAGGTTACGTTGATATAGATAAGAAGTTCAGAGCTTTAGGTGGAGATGTAAGAATAGTAGAAGATTAATATGAATTTATGAAATACTTATAGTTTTGATTGTATATCGGGCTATAAGTATTTATAGAATATAGAAATACAAGAACTGAAATATGCAGGTACAGAATAGACTGTACATATTAATGTTTGGAGGTTTTAGGATGGCTGGAATGGATATAGGAATTGATTTAGGAACTGCAAACGTATTAATTGCAGTTGACGATAAAGGAGTGGTACTTAGTGAGCCTTCAGTAGTAGCTGTAGATAAAAGAATAGATGAAGTTATTGCAGTCGGTCATGAAGCCTATAATATGATAGGAAGAACTCCCAAAGAGATTGAAACAATAAAGCCAATGATGAATGGTGTAATATCGGATTACGATAATGCAGAAAGAATGCTAAAAGGTTTTATAGAAATGCTTGGAGAAAAAAAGGGCATGGGAAAAATAGTAATGCCTAGAATAATGGTTTCTGTACCTTCGAATATTACAGATATAGAAAAGAAGGCCGTAGAAGACGCTACAAAGAACGCTGGAGCTAGAGAAGTACTTCTTATAGAAGAGCCAATTGCAGCTGCAATTGGAGCGGGAATAGACATTTCTAAGCCAGGTGGACACATGGTAGTAGATATAGGTGATGGAACTACAGATGTGGCCGTAATATCTCTTGGTGGAACAGTAGTAAGTGATTCTATAAAAATTGGTGGAAATAAGTTAAATAAAGACATAATAAGATATATAAAAAGAAATTATAATGTAATTATAGGCGAAAGAACTTCTGAAAAGATTAAAAAGGATATAGGAAGTGCATTTAGAAGACCTGAAGAAAGGTTTATAAAGATAACAGGTAGAGACCTTACAAATGGTTTACCAAAATCAATTACAGTAAGTTCATTTGAAATAATGGATGCAATGAGTGAAAGCGTAAGACAGATAGGTGAGTTGGTAATCAGAGTTCTTCAAGAAACTCCACCTGAAATATCATCAGACCTTGCTGTAAGTGGGATAGTTCTTACGGGTGGTGGTGCTCTTCTTTATGGAATGGATAAGAAGATTTCTGAGATGACTGGATTGCAGGTAAGACTTGCTGAAGATCCAATAAGCTGTGTTGCAATTGGTACGGGAATTGCTTTAGGATCTGTAGAAATTTTACAGATAGCAGGAACAGTATAATAAGAAAAGAAACTAATTTTATTAGAGTATAAGAACAAAAATATTTAAGTTATATTAGTTGTAAAATTTATAGTCTTTTATAAAAATATTTTTATCTGAGAATTGAATAAGAAAAAATTATATTTAAATGATAAATTTGTTGACAATTAGAAATTATAGTGATAATATATTTTTGTTAGTGAAAGTTAAATATAAACGTAAATCTTGATTACCTTATCAAGAGTGGCAGAGGGACAGGCCCTGTGAAGCCCGGCAACCGCGTAAAGACGGTGCTAATTCCTACAAGATATTTTCTTGAAAGATGAGGTTGGTAACATTTTTTTAATGCAAATTAATGGCCTCTTCATTTGAAGAGGCTTATTTTTTTAGACAGTATTTTATGAAAAGGAGAATGAAATGGCTAGACATTTATTTACATCAGAGTCAGTAACAGAAGGACATCCTGACAAACTTTGCGATCAGGTGTCAGATGCTATATTAGATGCACTTCTTGAGAAGGATCCAAACTCAAGAGTTGCTTGTGAAACAACTGCTACAACAGGATTAATACTAGTAGCAGGAGAAATATCAACAAATGCATATGTTGATATTCCGAAGATAGTAAGAGAAACAGTAGAAGAAATAGGATATGTAAGAGGAAAGTATGGTTTTGATGCAGAAAACTGTGGAGTAATAACAGCTATAGACGAGCAGTCAAATGACATAGCTATGGGTGTTGACGAAGGTCTTGAATCAAAATCAGGAGAAAAGGTAGAAGACGAAATAGAAAAGGTAGGGGCAGGAGATCAGGGTATCATGTTTGGTTTTGCTTGTAACGAAACTCCTGAATTGATGCCATTACCAATATCACTTGCTCATAAGTTATCAAGAAAGCTTACAGAAGTTAGAAAGTCTGGTGAACTTGCATATTTAAGACCAGATGGTAAGACACAGGTAACAGTTGAATATGAAGAAGATACTCCAATCAGAGTTCATACAGTTTTAATATCATCACAGCATGATCCTGAAGTAAGCTCTGAACAAATAAGAGAAGAAATAATAGAAAAGGTAATAAAGGCTACAATTCCAGCAGAATTGTTAGATGACGAAACTCTATACTATGTAAATCCAACTGGTAGATTCGTAGTTGGTGGACCTCATGGTGATACTGGTCTTACAGGTAGAAAGATAATAATAGACACTTATGGTGGATACTCAAGACATGGTGGAGGAGCTTTCTCAGGAAAGGATCCAACAAAGGTAGATAGATCAGCTTGTTATGCAGCAAGATATGTTGCTAAGAACATAGTAGCTGCAGGATTGGCAGATAAGTGTGAAATAGAACTTTCTTACGCAATAGGTGTAGCTAGACCTCTATCAATATTTGTAGATACTTTCGGGACAGGAAAGCTTTCAAATGAAAAGTTAGTTGAAATAGTAAGAGATAACTTTGATTTAAGACCAGGAGCTATTATTAAAAATCTTGACTTAAGAAGACCTATATACAAGCAGACAGCTGCCTATGGTCACTTTGGTAGAACTGATATAGAACTTCCTTGGGAACAGCTAGATTTAGTAGACAAGTTAAAGTCTTATCTATAAAATGAGAAATTTATTTTATATTAAATTAAATAAAAAAATTATAAATTAATAATAGATATTTTATAATTCTTATTTTAAATGAATTAATAATTTTTAAAAAAGATAATAAGATTAATTTTGAATATGTCTAGTTTATTGATTTTATATATGAAGGCAATTGGATATTTTGAATAAATTTTAAAATAGTTGGAGAAAATTCTCCAACTATTTTTTTACATTAATATATTTAAGTTTAAATTAAATAGTAGAACTATTATTTTTGACACAAATGTTTGAAGTAAAATATATCAATTGATATATTTTAAAAGTAAATTATCTTCTAACAGAGTACGTTGTCAAATCAAAATAGTCATATCTATGTCTAGATATAGAGTACTCAAATGGAGTACCATTGTCTAAATAAGCAATCTGTTCTATTTCAAGTACCGGTTCAATTTCTTTTAATTCAAGCATTTCTTGATCAAATGCTGTACTTACATCAGCTCTAGTCATCTTTTTAGCACTGGCTATTTTATAGCCAAGTTCTTGCTCTATATAGTTATAAATTGATCCCTCCAAAACATCCTTGTTTATACCTGTTATTAAGTTCGTACTCATATACGTTCTTTCAAGAATACATGGTTTATCACCTATGTATCTTAATCTCAAAATATTATAAACAGAATCATTGACATTAATATTCAAATTTTGAGCTATTTTCTCATCGGCAAACATCAAATCAAATTCCAAAACATTAGATTTAACTTTTTCTTTTAAAGAGCGAGTAAGACCTAGAAGCTCATCTTCTTGCAGCAATGTTCTTTTGTGCATACTGCTTTTGGACATTACAAAGCTGCCAAGTCCTCTTTTTCTATGTAGCATACCCTCACGAACAAGTATATCCAAAGCTTTTTTTACCGTCATTCTGCTACAATCAAATTCCCTACATAGTGATTTTTCATCTGGGATTTGTTGATTCTCTTTATATATGCCATCTACTATTCTTTTTTTAATTTCATTATATATTATCATGTATTTACTTTCCATTTTATCACCAACCTAAGTACATTTTATATTAACATATTTTACATAGTATAATAGTACTTTATCAAATAAACAAAAAATATGCAATCACTCTATTAACATGATATCACAAGTCTTTGAATTTAATCTAGTCTTTTATGGATAAAAGACTAGACATTTATAACAAAAAGATATACAATTAAATTATAAAAAGATGAAAGGGGAAGAAAATGAAAAAATTTATTAATTTTCCAGATGATTTCTGGTGGGGAGCTGCCACGAGTGGTCCACAAAGTGAGGGAACATTTGAAAAGCCACATGAGAATATAATGGACTACTGGTTTAGGACAGAGCCAGAGGATTTCTTTAATGGTGTTGGACCAAACATAGCAAGTGATTTTTATCACCATTATGAAAACGATTTTAAACTTATGGGTGAGATTGCTTTTAATTCTTTTAGAACTTCGATACAATGGTCTAGACTGATTAAAGACTTTGAAACAGGGGAAGTTGATTTGAAAGCAGTAGAATTCTATAATAAAGTTATAGATTCTGCTAAAAAAAATAATGTGAAGCTTGTACTTAATCTTCATCATTTTGATATGCCAATAGAGCTACTTAAAAAATATGGAGGTTGGGAAAGCAAACATGTTGTAGAGCTTTTTGTAAAATTTGCTAGGGTAGCCTTTGAACATTTTGGGGATAAGGTAGAGTATTGGACAACTTTCAATGAGCCAATGGTTATACCAGAAGCAGGTTATCTATATGGGCAACACTATCCGAAGTATTCGGGAAAAGGTTTGGAAGCTATGCAGGTGATATACAATATTAATCTCGCAAGTGCAAAAGTAATAGAAGAATATAGAAAGATGAAATTAAAAGGAAAAATAGGGATTATAATGAATCTTACACCATCATATCCTAGAAGTGATTCTAAGGAAGATTTGTTGGCAAGTAAATTTGCAGATGATTTATTCAATCGTTCTTTTTTAGATCCAGCTACTAAGGGAACTTTCCCTGAAAATTTGGTAAAAGTTCTTACTGAAGATAAGGTTATTTGGAATAGTAGTGAAGATGAGATAAAAATTATAGCTGATAATACAGTCGATTTTATAGGGGTGAATTACTATCATCCAAAACGTGTAAAATCTAATGAATCAGCTAAGGATTATTCTGATAATTGGATGCCTGACAAGTATTTTGAAAACTATGAAATGCCAGGAAGAAGAATGAATCCATATAGAGGTTGGGAAATATATCCAAGAGCAATATATGATATAGCTATTAATATAAAAGAAAACTACGGCAATATACCTTGGTTTATAAGTGAAAATGGAATGGGTGTAGAAGGTGAGGAAAACTACATCGATAAAAATGGAGAGATTCAAGATGATTATAGAATAGAGTTTTATGAAGAACATCTTGCTTGGTTATCAAAGGCAATAAACGAAGGATGTAATTGTTTTGGATACCATACATGGACTGCATTTGATTGCTGGTCTTGGAATAATGCCTACAAAAATAGATATGGATTTATTGCAATAGACTTGGAAACTCAGAAAAGAACTATTAAAAAATCAGGATACTGGTATAAAGAGGTCAGTACTAACAATGGTTTCTATTATGACTCGGAAAAACTTATATAATTAGGAGGAAAATTTATGTCAATGGAAAACTCAAAATTTGTCGAGAAATTTACGATGGTGGCTGCAAAACTAGGAAATCAGATTCATCTTCGTTCTCTTAGGGATGCTTTTGCTACAGCAATGCCACTATATATACTTGCAGGTTTAGCAGTATTATTAAATAACACAGTATTTACTTGGATATTTACAGGTGACACTCTAGCAAGTGTTCAATATTGGGGAACTACAATAGCAAATGCTACGCTTAATGTTTCTGGTATACTTATAGCAGCTATTGCAGGTTACTTCCTTGCTGTTAATAGAGAATTTAATAACCCTATTGCAGCTGCAATGATATCGATTGCATCTTTACTTGTAATGATGCCTACATCAGTATCTATAATTCCTGAAGGAGCAACAGATCCTGTTACAATATCTGGAGTTTTATCTTATTCAAATCTTGGAACTGGTGCAATGTTTGCCGGAGTAATTATAGGTCTTATATCAACAGAATTTTTTATCAAAGTTTCAAATATAGAAAAGCTTAAAGTCAATCTTGGCGATAGTGTTCCACCTTCAGTTGGAAAATCATTTAATGTATTATTACCAGTAATAATAGTTTTATCAGTATTTGGTATTGTATCAGCACTTTTATTTAATATAGCTGGAATGAACTTAATAGATTTAATTACTACTTTTATACAGGAACCATTACGTCATGTCAGTACAGGATTGTGGGGCTGCTTGATTCTTTATTCTTTAGGAAACTTATTGTGGCTATTTGGTATACATCAATCTGTAATTTACAGTTCAATTCTTGAGCCACTTTTAATAATAAATATTACTCAGAATATAGCTGCTTATAATGCAGGAGAAGCTATACCAAACATTATCAATGTTTCTCAGGTAACTACATTTGGATTAATTGGTGGTTCAGGTTCAACTATATGCCTAATAATAGCAACTTTCTTAATAGGTCGTAATAAGGCTACTAGAAATGTTGCAAAACTTTCTATTGCACCAGGCTTATTTAATATCAATGAACCAGTTATATTTGGTTATCCAATAGTATATAATATAGCTATGGCTATACCATTTATATTAGTGCCTTCTCTTGGTATATTATTAAGTTATATAGCAACTTCACTGGGTATGATTTCTCCAGCAGTTTCATTAGTACCTTGGACTACACCACCGCTAATCAGTGCTTTTCTTGCTACTGCAGGTGATTGGAGAGCTGTTGTACTACAGGCAATTGTAATTGTTTTAGGAGTAATAATCTATATGCCTTTTGTTAAAATAAACGATAAGGTACTAGAAAAACAAGCTGAAATGGTAAATTCAGAAGAATAATTTAGAGGTGATTAAAATGAAAAATATTTTATTAGTTTGCAATGCTGGAATGTCTACAAGTATGTTAGTAAAAAAAATGCAGGATGCTGCAAAGAGTGAAAATATAGATGTTAATATTGAAGCGAAATCTTTAACAGAGGCTAAAAAAAGTATAGATTCTGCAGATATGATCCTAGTAGGACCACAGATAAGATATGAACTTAACAACCTTAAAAAAGTTGCTCAAGATATTCCTGTAGAAGCTATTAATATGCAAGATTATGGAATGATGAATGGTAAAAAGGTTTTAAAAGAAGCTTTAAAGGCTATGGGTGTTTAAAATGAGTGAAGAACTAGAGATGATATGTTTTCAAATAATATCCAATAGTGGATCTGCCAAGTCTAATTATATAGAGGCAATTCAAAAAGCCAAAGCGAAAGAATATGATGAGGCAAATAGATTAATGGAAGAAGCAGAAGAATATTTTTTAAAGGCTCATAAGATTCATAGTGAGTTGATACAAAAAGAAGCTTGTGGAGAAAAAACTGAGTTTTCAATTTTGCTAATGCACTCTGAGGATCAAATGTCTAGCACAGAACTTTCTAAAATATTAGCTCAGGAAGTAATTGAGTTACATAAAGAGCTAAATTCTATAAAAAACTAGATTTTATTTATTTAATCTAGTTAAATAAAAATAAGCAGCGAGTTTGTTAGTTTATAGCAAACTCGCTGCTTTTTATTAGTTCTTTAATTATACGATTTTTATCAGCTATTTAGCAGATTGATCTGCAGAGAGTTTTTCTTTATCTCTTCTAGCTATGTTCTTATATCCAATAAACCATAGTGGAAGTATAATAAATAGCCAGTTAAATATTCCTAAATACTTGTAAGCAACCTTTACAACCCACATTAAGCCTAGAGTTGAAACAAGATAACAAGCTGCAAGACATACAACACTTATAATTGCTTTTCTTAATAAATCATTTTTCATATTCTTAAGAGCATATGGTTCTATTCTCTGTACCATACCAAATATAAATCCAACTGCAGTTGTAATAAGAGCAAGGAATAAAAGAATTGGGTAAAGTATTTCTAATATAGGTATATCCAATTGATTAACAATAAATACAGTTGGAAGTTTTCTAGAAGCTTCATTAATATATATATCAGGCATTCCTGAGAATATTAATAAGCAAATACCAACTAGCATAAGCAGGTTGATTACACAACCTATAATCATAGCACCTTTAGCTTCTTCTTTGTATTTAGCACCCTTGAAAGATGATGTTATACCACCTATTGCACTAATCTGGAAACCAGCATAAGTAAGAGCCCATAAAAGAGCATTACCGATATTTCCTGGCACAGTTTCATTACTTCCAGAAATACTCCATTTTGAAGAAGTAGGATTTACATATCCTGAAGACATTAGCTTTCCTATTTGAGGAGCAAACTTTATAAGTCCAGCGACTAAAACAATAGAAACAATAATTAAAATAGCTCCCGTCATAATCATGGCATTTTTTCTTACAACCTTTTCTCCAAAGATACATATTAAAGTTACAATAACAAACATTGCAATAGAACCTACAGCTACAGGTAAGTGAAGATATTGGTTTACTAGTAGACCACCTGTTGCAATAGTAGCTGCAGTAGCGGCAATTGTAGTAATAACGATACTTATGTCCATAGCAGGAGAGAATATCTTTGAAGCCTTTCCAAAAGCTTCCTTTGACCAAGCATCATAGCTCCACTTGTCTGTTTGTCTAGCTGTTTCAAGACCTACATAATAAGTTACAGCAATGATTACGAATGTAAGTATAGGCATGAAAACTCCAAACCAACCGTGATTTGCAAAGTACTGCAATTCTTGAGTTCCAGAAGCAAATCCAGCACCACAATGAGTTGAAAACCAAACAGTTGCGACACCTATACTTATGGATGTTAAAAATTTGTTTTTCTTTTCCATAATAATCCTCCTATTTAATTTTTAAATATAATTTTATCTTTTAGCGAAAGCACTTTCTTGGGAAAATGATTTCATCTATAATTCAATTATAACACGAATTGCATAATTTTTTAACAATATAAATAAAAAAATATTTAACAAATAA
Organism: Peptostreptococcus russellii; assembly: GCF_900110295.1. Classification (GTDB taxonomy): domain Bacteria; phylum Bacillota; class Clostridia; order Peptostreptococcales; family Peptostreptococcaceae; genus Peptostreptococcus; species Peptostreptococcus russellii_A. The sequence continues at coordinate 122,345 of NZ_FODF01000005.1, read as the reverse complement.
TAAACTGATTAGATGTAGAAAAAAATGATTTAATAAAAAAAGTTTAAATAGCTATAAAATAGGGAAAATAAAGGCTTTTATAAGGTTTAGGAAATCGATAAATAGTAGAATTATTTTTAAAAATATTTAATTAATATAGACTATACTAGAAAAATATTTAACAAAAGAAACGGTATAAATAAAAAAATAAGTAAGTGCTACAGATTATAAGCTATATAATTGTCAAAAAAATATTGATGTATAGTATGTTTTTTAAAGTTTATCTATTTTAAAAATTATTTTTGAACATCTTAAAATATTCCTTGATATGGAGAAGATATGGAAAAAAATTATTATATTCTAGTCGAATATATAAAAAAACTATATTAATAATAAACTTTATATATATAAATAAAGAAAAAGTAAAAATAATAATTATTAAGAATTTTTCTAGGAATTAGACATAAGTAAAAAGTTTATATAGAAATACCTATATAAATAATGAAATTATTATTCGGATTATTCAAATAAAAAAATGATATTTGTTTATCAGTTAGTGAAAGGGGTATATAAATTATTAACTAATAATTTATACTATCTATAATATACTGATATAGCTATAAATAGTGTCTTACTTTAATTAACAATAAGTATAAAAATTTATTTACAAGATATTGTTTATATAAAAAATAAAATTTACTTCTTATGTAATCCTTTCCGCATAAAAAATCAAAGAAAGCTTTTCTATCAAGTAAATATTATTTATTTATCTTTTAATAATAACTATTAAATTATATTTTAAAATTGAATTTGGAGGTTTTTGTTATGAAAGGTTTTGCAATGCTAGAAATCGGTAAGGTTGGTTGGATTGAAAAAGAGGAACCGGTATGTGGTCCTTTAGATGCTTTGGTTAAGCCAATTGCTTTAGCACCTTGTACATCTGATATTCATACTGTATGGGAAGGTGCAGTTGGTGAAAGAGAAAATATGATTCTTGGACATGAATGTTGTGGTGAAGTAGTTAAAGTAGGTGAGCTAGTAAAAGATTTCAAACCTGGAGATAGAGTTTTGGTACCAGCAATTACTCCAGACTGGAATTCATTAGAGGCTCAAGCAGGCTATCCAATGCATTCTAATGGTATGCTTGCAGGATGGAAGTTTTCTAACTTCAAGGATGGTGTATTCGGTGAACTATTCCATGTAAATGATGCTGATGGCAATTTAGCATTGTTACCTGATAACATAGAGCCAGAAGAAGCTTGTATGCTATCAGATATGGTGCCTACTGGATTCCATGGGGTTGAATTGGCAGATGTTCAGTTTGGTGATGAAGTTCTTGTAATCGGTATTGGTCCAGTGGGATTGATGTCTGTTGCAGGTGCAAATTTAAGAGGAGCTTCAAGAATTATTGCTGTTGGAACAAGACCAGTATGTGTAGAAGCTGCTAAATTCTATGGAGCTACTGATTTTATAAGTTATAAGGATGGTCCTATTGCCAAGCAAGTTCTTGAAATGACTAATGGCAAGGGAGTAGATAAGGTAATTATAGCTGGTGGAACAGTAGATACATTTGCAGAAGCTGTTGAATGCTTAAAACCTGGTGGAAAAATAGGTAATGTAAATTATTTAGGTTCAGGTGATTATGTAAAAATACCAAGAGTTGAGTGGGGCGTTGGTATGGGACACAAGCAGATTCAAGGTGGATTAATGCCTGGTGGTAGACTTAGAATGGAAAAACTAGCCAAACTAGTATCTGTTGGAAAGCTTGATTTATCTAAGTTGATTACTCATAGATTTGAAGGTTTTGACCATGTAGAAGATGCACTAATGTTAATGAAAGAAAAGCCGGCTGATTTAATTAAACCAGTTGTAAGAGTAGAAAAATAGACAATAAATTGAATTTATTATATAATGTATCTGTTGGAAATAGTAACTTTGACAGGTCATTGTAGTTAAAATATTTGACCCGTTTTTTAAAACGGGTCATTTTTATTAAGAAATATGATATTAGAATAAATTTAGAAAAAGATGGTAAATTTAGCTATCAATATGATTTGGAAGGAGGAAAAGCCGATTGGCTTTTGCGTGTTATTATGAAAATATTAGTAGTTTCAGGTTTTTTGGGGGCAGGCAAGACAACTTTCATTGAAAAAATGACAAATAAATTGAAGAGAGATTTTGTGATTCTTGAAAATGAATATGGAGAAGTAGGAATTGATGGAGATTTATTAAAAAAAGATTATGATAAAATTTGGGAGATGACAGAAGGATGTATATGTTGTTCGATGAAGTCAAACTTTGCAAATTCTGTTATGACCATAGCGAACTCTTTAGATCCAGAAGTTTTGATAGTAGAGCCAACAGGAGTAGGTATGCTCAGCTCTGTACTTGATAATATTAAAAAAGTTCAGTACGATAGAATAAAAATACTAGAGCCTGTAACAATAGTAGATCCTAATTGTATTGACAAATATTCAAAGGAATTTGAAGAAATATTTGTAGACCAGATTAAAAGTTCTAAATTTGTTGTAGTTTCTAAAACCAGCAATATGACTAAAGAAGAAATAAAGCGAGCAAGAGATTCTATATTAAAAATCAATCCTAAAGCAATAGTAAATACGGAGGAATTTTCTTCTTATGATGATATTTGGTGGGAAGAAATTTTAGAATTAAAATGGGATGATGAAATAGACTACAAGGATACATCAGCTTTAAGAAGTAATATAGATAATATAGCTTTTAAGAATATATCTTTTGATGAACTATATATATTTGAATCATATATGTCAGCAATTATGAGAGGGAGATTTGGCAATATAATTAGAGCCAAGGGATTTCTTCCTATAAATGGTGCTTGGGCTAAGGTTGATATAGTCGGTGAAAGATATACTTTAGAAAAAATAGATGCTATGGCTGAGTCAAAGTTAGTACTTATAGGAAAGGATTTAAATAAAGAAGAATTAAAGCTTTTATTTAATTCTTGTAAATAAATTTTTAGAGACGGTTACAAAAAAATATAATCGACTAGATTAAATCAGGAGGCAATTTTATGGAGAAGTTTGAAGGTACAGTAGCAGATGTTATTTTTTCTAATGATCTGAATGGGTACACTGTAGCTAAAATAAAAACAGAAGAATTTACAGAAGTAATTACAGGTATAATGCCTGGGCTTGCCACTGGTGAAAATATTGAAGTTGAAGGCAGTTGGATTGTACATGATATATATGGAAGGCAGTTTAATGTGTCCTCGTATCAGGTAGTAGTACCGTCTACAATAAGTGGTATAATGTCATTTTTATCATCTGGTGTAATAAAAGGCATCGGAGAAAAAATGGCGGAAAAGATTGTCGATAAGTTTGGAATACAGACTTTAGAAGTAATACAAAAAAATCCTGAAAGACTTTTAGAAGTTGAGGGAATAGGGAAAAAGAAGCTTGGACCAATTGTAGAGAGCTATAATGAAAATATGGGTGTAAAAAATGTAATAATATCTCTTTCACCATATGGAATAAGTCCAAAGTTAAGTATGAAGATATTTAAAAAATATGGTTCTAATTCTCTGGAAATTGTAAGAACAAACCCTTACCAGTTAATTGATGATATTGTAGGTATTGGATTTAAAGTTGCAGATGAAATAGCAAAACAATGTGGTATAGATAGGGACTCTAAATATAGAATTGAACAGGGAATTTTACATGTTCTTAAAAATTCTATAAATAGTGGACATACTTTTTTGCCAGAAAATATAGTTACTAGAGAGGCAGTGAGCCTTTTGGGAATTTCAGAAGAAGAAGTAGAGGAAGCTTTATTTGAATTGGCACTTTCTAGAAAGGTAGTTTTAGAAAGATATGGAGAAATTAACATAGTCTATATGTCAAAATATCATAGGGCAGAACTTGATGTTTGTATGGGCTTAATTAGTTTGTCAAATTCAGAGCAAAGAGATGTAAAGATTGATATTGAAACAGAGCTTGAGGAATTTCAAGAAACAGAAGGAATTTATCTTGCAGCAGCTCAAAAACAGGCTGTAAGGGCTGCTTTTGAAAATGGTGTAATGGTTCTAACAGGTGGTCCAGGTACAGGAAAAACTACTACTATAAATACAATTATTAGATTGTTTAAAATTAATAAGAATAAGGTTGTTTTAGCAGCACCAACTGGAAGAGCTGCAAAAAGAATGACAGAGACTACTGGTGAAGAGGCAAAAACAATACACAGACTTCTTGAAATGGCATTTGATTCAGATGATAGATTAATATTTACAAAAAATGAAGAAGAACCCATAAATGCAGATGTAATTATAGTTGATGAGGCATCTATGATAGATATATTTTTAATGGATAATTTGCTTAAGGCTATGAGTCCGAAAACTAGGCTGATCATGGTAGGTGATGCAGATCAGTTGCCTTCAGTTGGAGCGGGTAATGTGTTAGGAGATATAATATCTTCAGGTGTAATCACTACAGTTAGATTGACAGAAATTTTTAGACAGGCGCAGGAAAGTGATATTGTAGTTAATGCCCATAGAATAAACCATGGCGAAGATATTGTAGCAAATAAGAAAGACAGTGACTTTTTCTTTATCAATAAAGATAGTGACGAAGAGATTTTGGAAGAAATAAAAAGCCTTGTAAGTGGTCGACTTGAAAAATATTATAAGGTTGATTCTTTGAAAGATATACAGCTCCTGTCTCCTATGAGAAAGGGAATAGCTGGAGTAAATAATATAAATGTAGAGCTTCAAAAAGTATTAAATCCTCACTATCAAGCAAGACAAGAAGTAGAACTTATGAAGAGAGTTTTTAGAGTTGGCGATAAGGTAATGCAGGTAAAAAATATGTATTCAAGAACTTGGAACAATGAAGAGGGAACAGACCACGGAGAAGGTGTCTATAATGGAGATATAGGATATATTTACCACATAGATAAATCTGCCAAGACAATATATGTTCTATTTGATGAATACAAAATTTTTAAATATAAATTTGATGAACTAGATGAGTTAGAGCATTGTTTTTGTACGACAGTCCATAAGAGTCAGGGCAGTGAATTTCCAGTAGTAATAATGCCTATGACTTGGGGACCGCCTATGCTTTTAAGTAGAAATCTTCTATACACGGCTGTTACAAGAGCTAAAAAATTAGTTGTAATAGTTGGTCAGAAAAAATATATGGATTATATGATTTCAAATAACAAAAATAATGATAGATACTCTAATTTAGGATATAAATTAAATGCCTTTAAGAGAAATAATATTTTAGAAGAAGAATATTAAGGTCAAATTTTGGCATTTTATTAAAAATAATTAAATCCATATATAAAGTGCCTCCTGAGGGGGTGCTTTTTTGTTTTTAGAAGATAATTTTCAAAAATTTATAGAAAGAATAGTTAAAGTTTTATATCCGGAGAATCTCAATTGCGTAATTTGCAATATGCCAATAAGTAGAAAAAATAAGTATTCTATTTGCCATACTTGCAGAGAAAAAATGATATTTATACATGAAGCTTGTGGAAAGTGTGGAAAACCCAAGCTCAATTTGAGCATAGATGAAAATAATTACTATAAAGACTGTGGATATTGTAAGGGCAAAAGTTTTATTTTCGATAGGAATATATCTTTTATAGAATATGATCAAATTTCTAAAAAAATGGTATTTTCTCTTAAATATTCAGGAAAAACTTATCTTGCAAAAATAATAGCTCAGATAATTTATGATTATATGTTAAAGTATAATTCAGAAGAACTAGATAAAGCTGATTTAATAATGTATGTACCGCTATCCAAAGAAAGAAAAAGAGATAGGGGTTTTAACCAATCAGAAAAAATTGCCTTATATTTATCATTTTTAACAGGTATAAAAATAAGTAGTGCAGTATATAGAAGTAAAAATACCAAAAAGCTTCACAAAATGATGGCTAGCAATAGGAAAAAAGAACTTTTAGGCGCTTTTTCAATTAAAGAAGGAGAAGAAAGTCTGGAAGGTAAAAATATTCTTATAGTAGATGATATTTTTACAACTGGGGCAACTATAAATGAAATTAGCAAGGAGCTAAAGCTAAGGGGAGTCAATAGGATAGTAGCACTGACATTTCTAACTGGGAGATATAATAGTTAAATAAATTTGTTTTTGGATATTTGGATATAATATATATAATTACCATTGAAAATTAAAGCTATTATAAGGAAGATGATTTTAAGATTTGGTAAAAACATTCTTTTTGTTATTCTTTAGCTACATTTAGAATATATATAAGTTTTTTATGTAAAAATAAGATATTAAAGATAAGACTTTATGATATTTTTTAATACATAAAGAGCCTATAAAAAAATAAAGTTGTTGACATTATAGTCTAGTGATTATAAAATAATAGAGTATTTAGGTCTGTGGTTGCAAGTCCAAGCCAGTCGCGGGCAAAGGGATCCACGTAAGCATCATAAAAAATAATGGGTAGATGTGAGCATGGCGCGGCTTAGAAGTAAGACCTGCCGATAAAATAATCGAGAGGATTAGTAGTGAGCTAACGTGAGCGAAAGTTCCAGCAGGCGAGTGTGGGGTCAAAGATCAGGTCAGCTAAATACATTATCAATTTGGAAAAGTTTAAATGAATAAGTTTTTTAAAAGTTTAATTTTATTTAAATTGAGACAGTCTTATATATTAACTATATAAAATATAAAAAATAAAAGCATACCTTGAACTAAAGAATTAATATTTTAATTTCTCTAGAAATCAAGGTATGCATTTTTTCTTAATATAAGTATTTTAATTATACTGATTTGAACTTCCTTGTAAGTCTTTGCTTTTCCAGGACTTTTCCTGCACCATAAATCAAAGCAACTCTAAGTGGGAACATAGCCACAAATTTAATAATTCTAGGAAGTGCAAAAATCTTTGCACCATACATTATACTTAGCCAAAGAGGAGTTAAAAGTAATGTTACAACTAATCCTTCAACTAATACAGCAAGTGCGACTCTTTTAACTGTGATTTTTCTATTATATAAGAAAAGACCGAAAATAAAACCGCTAAGTATTGCATTTAAGGTAAATCCAGGGAAGAAAGGTCCTGAAGGTCTAATAACGTATTGAATAACGTCTGAGATACCGCCAACCATTCCACCGATAATAGGTCCGTAAAGTATACCTGCAACAGCATATGCTACAAATTCAAATGATATTTCTAAGAGATTGCTAATTACAAGTCTAAAAAAATCTATAATAACAGCCAGTGCTATTAAAAGAGCAGAACCTGTTAATGTACGGACATCACGAATATTTGCGCCTTTTAAACTGAATTTTTCTTTCATATTTTCACCTCCTCACGAATTATATGATAAGAGTACTCTAGAATGATAATATACTAAATGGACATAAAAATCAATAATATGAAAGAAATAAGTATAAAAAACAATAATATGAAAGAAATTTGATAAAAATTAAATTCAATAAGTTGTTTATTTTAAAAAACTATTTTATTTATTTTTAAAAAAGGTTGAAAAGCATAAATAGAAATTGATTTTAATCGTGGGAAGAGAAAAATTGTAATGAGATATAAATTTTTTTAATATAAAGATATTTTATAAAGAATTTTTAAAGGATAATATAGTATATTATATAAATATATAAAATAAAAAAATATAGAAAATTTGCTATACAAAAATTAGATAGAACCATGCTGTAACATAGAGATTTTGAATAGTCTTGTTTCTTTGCGACTATTCAAAGGGTAATATTTATGTTAAAATTAACTATGTGTACAAATTACGAAAATAAACTTAAGGAGATGTGTGAATGAGTTTTTTAGATAGCCTTTTTAATATGGCAGATAAAAAAGATTTAAAACGATTTAACAAAATTGTTGATGAAATAGATAAAGTCGGAGATAAATATAAAGCAATGAGCGATGAAGAATTGCAGGGGATGACTCCAGTCCTTAAAGAAAGATTAAAAAATGGCGAAACATTAGATGATATTTTAGTAGATGCTTTTGCTGTTGTAAGAGAAGCTTCATCAAGAATACTTGGAATGAGACACTTTAGGGTTCAGCTTATAGGTGGTATGGTTCTTCATCAGGGACGTATCGCAGAGATGAAAACTGGTGAAGGTAAGACACTTGTTGCAACATGTCCTGTTTATCTTAATGCACTTGAAGGTAAGGGAGTTCATGTTGTTACAGTAAATGATTATCTTGCAAAGCGTGACCGTGATCAAATGGCAAAGGTGTATGAATTTCTTGGACTTTCTGTAGGTGTTATTGTACACGGACAGAATCATAATGAAAGAAAAGAACAATATGCCTGTGATATTACATATGGTACAAATAATGAATATGGATTTGATTATCTAAAGGATAATATGGTAATACATGAAGAACAAATGGTTCAAAGAGGTCTTAATTTTGCAATTGTCGATGAGGTTGACTCAATCTTAATAGACGAAGCAAGAACTCCTCTTATTATATCTGGACCTGGGGACAAGTCTACTCATATGTATTCAGATGCAAATGTATTTATACTTACTTTAGATGAAGATGATTATGAAAAAGAAGAAAAGGATAAGGCTGTTTCGCTTACTGAATCTGGTATTAGAAAAGCGGAAATATATTTTAATGTAGAGAATATAACTACAATGGAACATACAGAGCTTTATCACCACATAAATCAGGCTCTTAGAGCTCATGTAATTATGAAGAAAGATGTAGACTATGTTGTTAAAGAAGGCGAAATAGTTATTGTCGATGAATTTACAGGAAGATTAATGTTTGGTAGAAGATACTCAGAAGGTCTACATCAGGCTATAGAAGCTAAAGAAGGACTTGAAGTTCAGAGAGAATCAAAGACACTTGCTACAGTTACATTCCAGAACTATTTCAGAATGTATAACAAGCTTTCTGGTATGACAGGTACTGCTAAAACAGAGGAAGAAGAATTTAAATCTATTTATAAGATGGATGTTTTCCAAGTTCCAACAAACAAGCCTATACTTAGAAAGGATCATCCTGATGTAGTATATGCAAATCAGCTTGCAAAATTCAATGCTGTTGCAATGGATATCAAGGAAAGACATGCTTGTAATCAGCCGGTGCTAGTAGGTACTGTATCAATAGAAAAATCAGAACTTCTATCAAGTATACTAGATAGATACGGAATAAAGCATAATGTACTTAATGCCAAGTTCCATGAAAAAGAAGCAGAAATAATTGCTCAGGCAGGTAGACTAGGTGCTGTTACAATAGCAACTAATATGGCAGGTAGAGGTACAGATATACTTCTAGGTGGTAACCCTTCATTTATGGCACTTAAAGAGATGAAGAGATTAAACTTTACCGATGAGATGATAAATAGAGTAAATTCAGCAAATGAAGTTGCTGGTGTTGAAGATAAAGAAGAATATGATGCAGCTAGAAAAACATATAAGAAGTTGTACAAGGAATTTAAGGAAGAAACAGATGCAGAGCAGAAGGCAGTTCTTGAAGCTGGAGGACTTTGCATATTAGGTACAGAAAGACATGAATCTCGTAGAATAGATAACCAGTTAAGAGGTCGTGCCGGTCGTCAAGGTGATCCAGGTGAATCAAGATTCTATATAGCTCTTGATGATGACCTTATGAGATTATTTGGTAGTGAAAAGGTTCAGAAACTTCTAGGAAGATTAGGTATGGACGATGATACTCCAATCGAACATAGAATGCTTACTAAATCTATTGAAAATGCACAGAAGAAGGTAGAAGGTAAGAACTTCAGTATAAGAAAGAATGTCCTTGAATATGATGATGTTATGAATAAGCAGAGAGAAATCATCTATCAAGAAAGAAGAAGAGTTTTATCAGGAGAAAATCTACAAGAACAGATTGAACTGATGATGAGAGATGTAATAACTGATGCTATAAATAAATATACAGATGATAAGGACGTATTAGACATTGAAGGATTTAAACATTATATCTATCAAATTATTCCTGCAGGCGAAATAGATGATATAGACTTAGCTTCTATATCTCCAGCAGATGCTCTAGAAGCAGTTTACAATAAGCTTTTAGGATTATATGCAGAAAAGGAGGAATTTATAGGTTCAGAAAGAATGAGAGAAGTAGAAAGAATTATACTTCTTCAGTCAGTTGATAACCACTGGATAGATCATATAGATGCTATGGATCAGTTACGTCAGGGTATTGGATTAAGAGCGATAGGTCAGATAGATCCAGTTATAGCATATAAGATGGAAGGCTTTGAAATGTTCGATGAGATGAACTCTCTAATAAGACAGGATACAGTAGCATACCTATTTAACATACAGGTAGAAATTCCTGTAGAAAGAAAGGCTGTAGTAGATGTAGATTCATTAGAATCTCCAGCAACAGAAGAAGATTTTGAAGAAAAAGCCAAGAAGGGTAAACAAGCAGTAGCGGAAACAAAGGTAGGAAGAAATGATCCTTGCCCATGTGGAAGTGGAAAGAAATATAAAAACTGCTGTGGTAGATAATAAGTAAATTATTAGGCAGTATGTCCTTGCATACTGCCTTTTTTCATTAAAGAATTGCTATTGCCTAGTTTTAGCTATTAAAAAACAAATATATAGATTTATACAGTTTATAAAAGTGTATAAAATAATATATAGATTATATATTAAAAGTATATAAGAAATTTATTAAAAGAATTGGAAGTGAAGAGATTAATGATTAATATTCAAGATTATAAGTCGGAGTGTGAAGAACTATCTTCTAAGGTGAGAGAGCTGGGTGTTTCACTTTGACTTGGATAGTCTAAAAGCAAGACAAGCAGATATAAACACTATGATGGAGGAACAAAGTTTCTGGGAAAATAGTGAAAATGCAAATAAGATATTGCAAGAAAATAAGCATCTTACAGCTATTATAGAGGAATATGGAGAACTGAATAGTGAATTGGAAGACATTGAAACTCTTATAGAGCTTGGTCAGGGAGAGTTAAGTCATGAAGAGGATGAAGAGGTAGAATCTTCTATAAAAGAAAGTATTTCCAAACTTTCATCTAAAATTGAAAGTATGACATTAGAGATGCTATTTTCTGGAGAGTATGATTCTAATAATGCCATAGTATCTATAAATTCAGGAACAGGTGGTTTAGATGCACAAGACTGGTCACAGATGCTTTTGAGAATGTATATAAGATGGGCTGAAGACAGAGGGATGAAAGTTAGGCTTTTAGACTTAATTTCAGATCCGGCTGCAGGAATAAAAACAGCCACTATATTGGTTCAAGGTAGAAATGCCTATGGCTATTTAAAGAGTGAAAAAGGTGTTCATAGGTTAGTTAGAATATCTCCATTTGATTCATCTGGCAAGAGACATACTTCATTTGCTTCAGTAGATGTAACTCCTGAATTAGATGATGATATAGATATTGAACTTAATCCAAATGATTTAAAGATAGATACATACAGAGCTTCTGGAGCTGGTGGACAACATGTAAATACAACTGATTCTGCTGTGAGAATTACACATCTTCCAACAGGAATAGTAGTTTCTTGTCAAAACGAGAGAAGTCAACACACCAATAAAGATGTAGCTATGAAGCTTTTGATTGCCAAGTTAATTCAGATTAAAGAAGAAGAAAAAAAGGAAAAGATAGAGGATATACACGGGCAGTATAATCAGATTACCTGGGGTAGTCAGATTAGATCATATGTATTCCAACCCTACAAATTGGTAAAGGATCATAGAACTAATATAGAAAATGCAAATGTAGATGCCGTAATGGATGGGGAATTGGATTCCTTTATGTATGGCTATTTGAGGGCGTTTGTAAAAAAAGAGAAATAAAAGGGGATAATAATGGATATAGAAAAAATTTTATGCAAGGAATTAAATCTTAAAAAATTTCAAGTAGAAAATACAATAAAACTAATAGATGAGGGCAATACTATACCTTTTATAGCAAGATATAGAAAAGAAATGACAGGAGAAATGAGTGATGTACAGCTAAGAGAATTTGGTGAAAAGCTTACTTACTTAAGAAATCTTGCAGATAGAAAAGAAGATATAAAAAGATTAATAGATGAACAAGAAAAGCTTACTGATGAAATAGTGAAAGCTTTAGATAAGGCTAAAACACTTCAGGAAGCGGAAGATATATATGCTCCTTATAAAAAGAAGAAGAGAACAAGAGCTACTATTGCAAAAGAAAAAGGTCTTGAAAATTTGGCGATGATGATACTTCTATCTAAAAATGCAGACATAAGAAAAGAAGCAGCCAAGTTTGTAAATCCCCAAAAAGATGTTGAAGATGTAGAGTCTGCAATAGCAGGGGCTAAAGATATAGTTGCAGAGCAAATGAGTGAAGATGCAGAAATAAGAAAATTTATAAGAGAAGATGCTCTAAAAAGATCTGTTCTTCTTTCAAAGGCAAAAGATGACAAGGAAGATTCAGTGTATAGGATGTACTATGAGTTTTCAGAAAAGGTAAAGGAAATACTTCCACATAGAGTTTTGGCAATAAACAGAGGTGAAAAAGAAGGATTCTTAACAGTTAAGCTAGAAATGGATGATCAGAAATTCATAGATGAAATAGTAAGCAAGTATACTAGTGAAGATAATACAGGAAATATTGATATAATTAGAGAAATAGCCGAAGATTCTTATAAAAGACTAATCTTCCCTTCAATAGAAAGAGAAATTAGAAATCACCTTACAGAAATTGCACAGGAAAGAGCCATAGAAGTTTTTGCTAAAAATTTAAATGGATTACTTTTACAACCTCCAGTAAGAAATGTAGTAGTAATGGGATTTGACCCAGCATTTAGAACAGGGTGCAAAATAGCTATAGTAGATAAAAATGGAAAGCTTTTAGACTATACAACTGTATTTCCTACTGAGCCACAAAATGATGTAGAAAAGGCTAAAAAGACTCTAAAGAATATGATAAAGAAGTATGGTGTGGATATTATCTCAATAGGTAATGGTACTGCATCTAGAGAATCAGAAAAGTTTGTTGCAGAGATGATTTCTGAAATGGAAGAGAATGTAAGCTACTGTATAGTTAATGAGGCTGGTGCATCAGTTTACTCAGCATCAAAACTTGCTAATGAAGAACATCCAGATATTAATGTATCTATTAGGGGTGCAATTTCAATAGCCAGAAGACTTCAAGATCCAATGGCAGAACTTGTAAAGATAGAACCTAGAAGTATAGGTGTTGGACAATATCAGCATGATCTTAATGCCAAAAGACTTTCAGAGGTACTAGACGGTGTAGTAGAAGACTCTGTAAATAAAATAGGTGTAGATATCAATACAGCATCATATTCTCTATTAGAGCATATAGCTGGAATATCTTCATCAGTTGCAAAAAATATAGTAGCCTATAGAGATGAAAATGGAGAGTTTGAAAATATAAATCAAATTAAAAAGGTAAAAAGACTTGGGCCTGCTGCATTTGAACAGTCGGCAGGTTTTATAAGAATAGCAAAAGCCAAAAATCCATTGGATAATACAGGTGTGCATCCAGAAAGTTATAAGGCTTGTGAAAAGTTATTAGAGTTGCTTGTCTATACTATGGATGACGTATCTTCAGGGAATTTACAGGACATAGATACGAGAGTAAAAAACTATGGTTTGGACAAGTTGGCAGAAGATGCTGGTGTAGGTAAGGTTACATTGAAAGATATAATAGAAGAGATTAAAAAGCCAGGAAGAGATATAAGAGAAACAGGAGTTAAACCTGTTCTTAGAACTGATGTAATGAAGCTTGAAGATTTAGAAGAAGGAATGGAACTTACAGGAACAGTAAGGAATGTAGTAGATTTTGGTGCTTTTGTTGATATAGGTATAAAAAATGATGGTTTAGTTCATATATCTCAAATTTCTAAGAAAAGAATCAAAACTCCTTCAGATGTATTGACCGTAGGGGATATTGTAAAAGTTAAAGTAATAGCTATAGATACTCAAAGAGCTAAGGTATCTCTATCTATGAAAGATGTAAAACAAGTATAAATTAAATAACGTTTTCATATTGACAAGTTATTTGTAATAGGTATATAATGAAGTTACAGATTAATATAAAATAGGTCTTCGGGGGTGGGTGAGATTCCCTACCGGCGGTATAGCCCGCGAGTTACGTCAAGTAGCATGATTTGGTGAGATTCCAAAGCCGACAGTAAAGTCTGGATGAGAGAAGAATATTACAATGAATGATTATTATATTGTAAATGCATCCCGGAGTTTAATACTTCGGGATTTCTTATTTTCCCCTCGAAAATAGGAGGTAAAAATGGAAAAAGTAAATGTTGTGGGCGTCAAAAAAAGAAAACTTTCAACAAGAGTCTTAGTTAAAGTTGGATTGTTATCAGCGGTTGCATTTCTACTTATGTTTATAGAAATGCCAATACCTGGATTATTTCCAGATTTTTTAAAGATAGATATCTCTGATATGCCAGCATTAATAGCAGGTCTTGCAATGGGACCAGCAGCAGGAATATGTGTTGAAATAGTGAAGAATTTCCTTCATACTATTGTAGCTACAACTACAGGTGGCGTAGGGGAGATAGCAAATATAATAGTTGGAAGTGCTTTTGTAGTAGCAACTTCAGTAGTATATAGAAGGAAGAAAGATTTTAAGAGTCTTGTTATTGGATTTGTATGTGGTACATTGGCAATAATAGCAGTTGGCTCTATAGTTAATTACTTCTTTTTACTACCATTTTATGGACAGTTAATGGGAATGGATGCGATAATAAGTTTAGGTAAAGCTGTAAATCCAAATGTACATAATTTATTGACATTTGTAATTTGGTTTATTGCACCATTTAACTTAATAAAGGGAGTTATGATATCAATACTATCAATTCCTTTATACAAGAAATTAGAAAGATTAATAAAAGAAAATTAATAAGAGTAATTTAGAATACATATAAAAAGCGACATACAGTCTGTATGTCGCTTAAATTTATTAGTTAGAAAAACTAGATTAATTCATGTCTAAGAATTATATCTCCATCTAAAGTTTTTACAATAAACTCATTATTATCTAATATTGCATATGAGTGAGGATTATTGTTTTTAGGAATAGATATACTTCCTGGATTAAGGTAATGTATACCATCAATTTTTTCTGCCTTTAAAATATGTGTATGACCTGATAAAAAGCATGAGTTTTCAGGTAGTTTAACCTTATTTTTTTCATTATAAAGATGACCATGTGTAATAAAAAGTCTTTTTCCTTCAAAAATCATATTAGAGTAACTGGCCTGTATAGGAAAATCAAGAACCATTTGATCTACTTCGCTTTCACAATTTCCTCTTACAGCCATAATAATCTCAGCATTTTTGTTAAGGATTTCTATTATTTCCTTTGGATTATATCCTTTTGGAAGGTCATTTCTAGCACCGTGATAAAGTATATCACCTAGTATTAAAATAAAATCTGCATTTTCTTCTTCGAATATTTCCATAGCTTTTTTTAGATAAAAGCTTGAACCGTGTATGTCTGACATTACAAAATATTTCATAATGAATCCTCCTTTGCAAGTATATTATAACAAGTTGAAAAATCAAGTCAATAGAATAATTAGAAGATTATAATATTATTTTCTTTATTATCTAATATAATAAAAAAATTATAGGTACTTTGTTAATCTTTTTTTCTTAAAAAACTATAATTTTTATAGATATTTATAGTTGTGTAAATACGATTTTTCTATTTAGAATATTAAGATTAGGCTTAAACATTGTGAATACTAGAATAGCTATTGAAAAAACTTGAGAGTAGATGATATAATAAAAGGTGGTAATTTTTTATAGATTAATTAAAAGCGTTAATATATATAATTTAATAAATATATTTCCGACAAAGATATTAAAAATATATTTATTAAAATGTAAGTTTGTTAATAGGAGGGACTATGAAGGAATTTTTTCTTGAAAATGAAAAATTCACTGAAGATATAGGTCGAAAGCTAGGTAAAAGATTATTTCCAGGGGCTATAATATGCCTAAATGGAGATCTTGGTGCAGGGAAAACGACTATTACGAAGAGTATAGCCAAGGCTATGGGAATAGAGGATGACATAACAAGTCCAACTTTTAATATAGTAAATGAATATACAGAAGGTAATATAACATTGTATCATTTCGATGTTTACAGAATAGCTTGCAGTGAAGAAATGTATGACATAGGTTTTGAAGAATATATTAATTCAGATGGAGTATGTATAATAGAGTGGTCAAATCTTATTGAGGATATATTACCTGAAGAAAGATTGGAAATACTTCTTACATATCAAGATGAGGGAAGAAAAATAGCTCTTAATCCTGTGGGAAGTAAGTATAAGAAAATAGTCGAGGAGGTGACTGTATAATGAATATATTGAGCTTTGATACTTCGACTAAGGCTGCAAGTATAGCCCTTTTGAAGGGAGATGTACTTGTAGGTGAAATATTTATAAATGATAAAAGAACTCATTCACAAAAACTTATGCCTATGGTTGAAAGTCTTTTTAAACTTGCTGATATTACAGCAGATGACATAGATCTTTTGGCAGTATGCATAGGGCCAGGATCATTTACTGGATTGAGAATAGCTATGGCAACAGTGAAGGCTATGGCACACGCTAAGGATTTGAAAATTGTAGCTGTGGACTCATTAGAAAGCCTAGCTTTTAATGTTTCGGATTCTTCAAAGAAGATAATACCGATACTTGATGCACAGGGAAAGCAGTTATATACAGCTTCTTATAAGATGATAGAAGGGGAGCTTAAAAGATTAAATGAGATAGAAGTTGTCGACATAGATGAACTTCTTAAAGATATAGAAGAATCTGGAGAGAAAGTAGTAGTACTTGGAGAAGGGCTAGATAAGTGTAGAGAGAAGTTTACTATGGATTCAATTGAAATAGCATCTCCAGATAAAAATATTTCAAAAGCTTCGAGTGTTGCTTGTATTGCTAGAGAAAAGTTTGAAAAGAATATTGATATACATAGTTGTTATGATATAGTTCCAATGTATATTAGAAAATCTCAAGCAGAGATACAATATGAAGAAAAGCAAAAGAAACTTAAAGAATCTAAAGAGAGTAAGTAAGAGGAAGTACTATGAAATGTAGAAGTATGAAGATGGAAGATGTAGAGGCTGTCCATGAAGTAGAAGTATCTGCTTTTCCAGGCCCTTGGTCTCTTTCCTCATTTAAAAGTGAGATGAAAAATAAATTGGCAAAATATATAGTTGCAGAAGACGAAGATGGAAAAATAGTCGGCTATATAGGGGTTTGGTATATAATAGATGAGGCTCATATAAATAATGTAGCAGTTCATAAAGATTATAGGGGTAGACAGATAGGAAGTATACTGATGGAGCATCTTATAGAGAGTTGTTTAGAAAACTCTATTAACTCAATTACTTTAGAAGTGAGAAAGAGCAATGAAGTTGCCCAAAATCTTTATAGAAAATATGGTTTTAAGCCGAGTGGAATAAGAAAAGAATATTATAGTGATAATAGAGAAGATGCAATAATAATGTGGAAACAGATAGAGGAGGTGAAATAGATTATGAGTAAAAATGAAGATTTAAAAATGAATTTAAAAAAATCTGATTGCGAGTTTTTAGAAATTAAGGATACGAAAAAATCAGAAGACGATAAGGAAAATTCTAAGGAAGATATAATAACTCTTGCAATAGAAAGTAGTTGCGATGAAACAGCATGTGCTATTTTGAAAAATGGAAGAGAAGTTTTGACAAATATAATTTCAACTCAAATAGAAACCCATAAAAAATTTGGTGGAGTAGTGCCTGAAGTAGCCTCAAGAAAGCATATAGAGAATATAGACATAGTAGTACAAGAAGCTTTAGATGAAAGCGGATTGGGATTTGACGATATTACACATATTGCTGTAACATATGGTCCAGGATTAGTAGGGGCTTTACTTGTAGGTCTATCCTATGCGAAGTCACTTGCATTTACATTAAATAAAGATTTAGTGGGAGTCAATCATATAGAAGGACATTTAAGTGCAAATTACATAGAACATAAGGATTTAAAGCCACCATTTATAACTTTAATAGTGTCAGGTGGACATACTCATCTTGTAGAAGTTAAAGACTATGGTGTTTATGAAATTCTTGGAAAGACCAAAGATGATGCTTCAGGAGAGGCTTTTGATAAAGTTGCAAGAGCATTAGGTTTAGGATATCCAGGTGGACCTATTGTAGATCAAATGGCTAAAAAAGGAAATCCAGAAGCAATAGATTTTCCGAGAGCATGTCTCCATGAAAATGACTATGATTTTAGCTTTAGTGGAATCAAGTCTTCAGTTTTAAATTATTTAAATTCTATGAAGATGAAAAAGAAAGAAGTTGTAGTGGAAGATGTATGTGCTTCATTTCAGGCAGCAGTTGTAGATGTTCTTACTCAAAAAGCTATAAAAGCGTGTAAAGACAAAGGTTATAAGACAATTACACTGTCAGGTGGAGTTGCTGCAAACTCAGCTTTGAGAGAGAAGATGAGTGAGCTTTGTAAAAAAGAAGGACTTGATTTGAAGTATCCTCCTATGATTTTGTGTACAGATAATGCAGCTATGATAGGTGCTGCTGGATATTATAGATATATAAATGGAAGGAGAGATGGAATGGATCTAAATGCCGTTCCAAATCTAAAAATAAATCAAGGATAGCGGAGGTAAGAGGATATGATAATGTTATCGTGTAATAAGGTGACGAAAAGCTTCGGTGTAGAAACTATTCTTGAGGACATTTCATTTTCTATAAATGAAGGTGATAAAGTAGGTATAGTAGGCGTTAATGGTACGGGAAAGACTACTTTATTTAAGATAATAACGGGAATTTATGGATATGATAGCGGGGAGATATATAGCTCAAAAGAATGTAGAATTGGGTATTTGGAACAGAATACGAATTTTCATTCAGATAAAACAATTTATGAAGAAATGATAAGTGTTTTTGATGATTTAAGAGAGGCTGAAGTAGAGCTTAGAGAAATGGAAAAAGAAATAGCAAAACTTTCAAAAGATGGAGTAGCCCCGACTGAAGAATTAAAGAAATTGATGGATTCGTATGGCAAAAAGTATGAAGCATTTGAGGCAAATCATGGATATAGCTATAAGAGCGAAGTAACAGGAACTCTTAGAGGACTTGGATTTGTAGATGAAGATATGGATAAAGAGATAAATGTTTTATCTGGTGGAGAAAAAACGAGAGTTCTTCTAGGTAAATTGCTTTTAAGCAAACCATCTTTGTTATTATTAGACGAGCCTACAAATCACCTTGATTCTGAAGCTGTAGAGTGGTTAGAAGGATTTTTGAGGTCATATGAAGGGACTGTAATGATTATATCTCATGATAGATATTTTCTAGATCAATCGGTCAATAGAATCTTTGAGATGGCAAATAAAAAGTTAACTGCCTATAATGGAAACTACACTGAATACATAAAACAAGCTAGAATACAAAAAGAAATAGATATAAAAAGATATGAAAATCAACAAAGAGAAATAAAGAAACAAGAAGAGTCCATAGAAAGATTAAAATCTTATGGAAGAGAAAAACATATAAAAAGAGCTAGAAGCAAAGAAAAGATGTTGAGTAAAGTTGAAAAACTTGAAAAACCACAGGAATTTAGAAAAAAAGCCAAGTTTAGATTTCAAAGTACTGCTCAAAGTGGAAATGATGTTTTGAGAGTTGAGGACTTGGAAAAAAGATTTGATGACAGAGTTTTATTCAGTGGGGTAAACTTTGACATATATAGAGGGGAAAAGGTAGCGCTAATTGGTCCAAATGGTGTAGGAAAGTCTACTCTTTTCAAAATTCTGATGGGTGAGGAAACTCAGAATGGCGGAGATTTCAAAATCGGTCAAAATGTATATCCTGCGTACTTCCATCAGGAACAAAAAACTTTGAATTTAAAGAATACAATAATAGATGAGATATGGGATGCAAATCCTCATCTTACACAAACAGAGGTAAGAAGTCTATTAGGGGCATTTTTATTTTCAGATGAAGATGTATTTAAGGAAATTAGTCTTTTAAGTGGTGGAGAAAGGGCTAGAATAGCAATATTAAAACTTATCCTTTCAGAATCCAACCTACTTCTTTTAGATGAGCCTACAAACCATTTAGATATAGACTCAAAAGAAGTGTTAGAAGAAGCGCTATTAGAGTATGATGGTACTATTTTTACCATATCACATGATAGATATTTTCTTAACACAGTAATTGACAAAATTCTGCTACTGTCCGAATATGGAGTAACCGAATACTTGGGAAATTACGATTACTACATGGAGAAAAAGAATCAGCAAAAGGACATTGAAAAGCTTGTTAATGAGTCTAATATTGAAGAAAAAACCAAGACACAAATTAAAGAAGAAAAAAGACGAGAAAAAGAACAAAAACAAAGGGAAAACAAGGCAAAAAGCGAAGTTAAGAAGATTGAACAAGAAATCGAACTTCTTGAAAAACAAATACAAGGTTTGGAGTTTATGCTCTGCCAAGAAGAAATATATTCTTCCCCTGAAAAATCAAAAGAGGTTAATCAGGAAAAAGCTGAGCATGAGAAAAAATTGGAACATTTATACCAAAAATGGGAAGAAAAAATGGTATAATCTGTTTTAAATTTATCGAAAATAATGTATAATTGATTGTGTAGTAGTTTTTTGTCGGAAAATGGCAAATAATAGTTTATTCGAAATAATGAAATAAAAAAGATTGATAGAGCAAAAGAAAGATTAGGAGGAAAATTATGGCAAATAAGAATATTTCTATGGCTGTAATCAGAAGACTGCCGAAATACTATAGATATTTAGCAGATCTATTAGCTAGAGATATAAACAGAATATCTTCAAAAGAGCTAAGTGAGATAATAGGATTTACAGCTTCACAGATAAGACAGGATTTAAATAACTTTGGAGGCTTTGGTCAGCAAGGATATGGATACAATGTGGAAGCTCTTCATAAGGAAATTGGAAAGATATTAGGTTTAGATAAAAAATATAAGACAGTATTAATAGGAGCAGGTAATCTTGGACAGGCGCTTCTTAACTATGCAGGTTTTAGAAATGCAGGTTTTGATATAGGAGCAGTATTTGATGCAAATCCTAAGATGATAGGTCTTAAAATAAGAGATTATGAAATACTTGATTCAGATGATATAGAAAAATATGTACTTGAAAATAATGTGGATATAGCTATTTTATGTATACCAAAGAACGGTGCACAGGAAGTAGCTGATAAGTTAGTCGGTGTAGGTGTAAAGGGAATATGGAACTTTGCTCCGATAGACCTTGAGGTACCATCTGATGTAATAGTAGAGAGTGTAAATCTTACAGAAAGTTTATTTACACTATCTTATTTAATGAAGGAAAGAGACGACGAAGAATAAACTATTATTAAATGGAGAGTTATGCAGGATAGTGCATAGTTTACGGTATACTTTAGAGTGAAAAGTGTGTTTTATTTGTTTTTTAATATATTAATATGTATGATGGATTGTGAAAAGGGTTATATTGCTTGAAATGGAAGTTGAGCAATGTAATCCTTTTTTATTAATAACAATTCTCAATTAATAGAAAGAAGGTTAAGGAAAATATTTTAAATAAAAACAAAATATATTGATTAAATAATGCTTTTATAGTATTTACAAAAAAAATATAAAAAAAGTATAAAAATCAATTGCAAATATTATTCCACTCTGTTATAATAAATTTATCGATAAAATATATGTTTATAGGAGGTACAAAATGGCTTACGTAATTACAGACGCTTGTATTAGTTGTGGAGCATGTGCTGGTGAATGTCCAGTATCATGTATATCTGAAGGAGATGGAATCTATGTAGTAGATGCATCTGCTTGTATAGACTGTGGAACTTGTGCTGGAACTTGTCCAGTTGACGCTCCAAAGCCAGAATAATCGGCGTAAAATAATTTAGCAGAATATCCCAATGCTTTGCATTGGGTTTTCTTTTGCTAAAATTTATAAAACTACTATAATTATATAGAGTTAAATTGTCCTAATAATTAAAATCAAAAATACTCAAAAAAATCTTATATTCATCAGTCAGTAGTTTAAAATATGAAATTTCATGTAAAATAGAAAGTAATATAAATGTAAAAACAAAGACAAATAAATAGAAAATAAATAGGATGACTTTAAATATATGCTAAAGGAAGAAGATGTTACTTTAAGAATCAGTATTAGGGAATATATTTGAATAAATGAATGTTATGCACTAGCAATAAATAATAAATAATTATAAAACGAAATTTAAATATCTAGTTGAAATTAGATAAAAATACATGTAAAATGCAGAGATAGTAAAATGTGTCAAATAAATAGTCATTATTTATTTATCTAATGTATAACGAAATTATACTTAATAAACTAAATCAAAAAAAAGAAGAATAAAGCCATTTAAATATGCCTAAAAGGAATTAGATAAGAAGTATTGACTCCCTTTTCAGAAAATAAAAAACTTTTTTTTAGTAAGCTAAAAATATAAAATAAAAATCAAACTTAATAAAATAATGGGAATTAAAGTAATTACTAAAAAAATATACTGTCAAAATTAAATAAATTATAAGAAAATTACAAGAAAAATATTGTTAAATCATAAACTATTATACACTAAATTATCTATGTGTGTTATAATTTGATTGTAGTTAGGAAAATGTTTCGATAAACCGTATTTAGTTTGTTGATTACAATATTTCCGGCAAATATCAAAGAGTATCTTAATTTTAAGGAGGCTTACAAATGGCAAATGTATTTGAAATGGCACAGGCACAGGTAAAGAGAGCATGTGATAAATTAGGAATGGAACCTGCAGTTTATGAACTATTAAAGGAACCAAGAAGAGTTATAGAAGTTAATATCCCAGTTAAAATGGATGATGGTTCTATAAAGATATTCCAGGGATGGAGATCTCAGCATAATGATGCAGTTGGTCCAACAAAGGGCGGAGTTAGATTCCATCAGAACGTTTCACTAGAAGAAGTAAAGGCACTATCTATATGGATGACATTCAAGTGCTCAACTACAGGTATACCTTACGGTGGTGGTAAGGGTGGTATCATAGTTGACCCATCTGAATTATCTGAAGGTGAATTAGAAAGATTATCTAGAGGATACATCGACGGAATATACAAGTTAATAGGAGAAAAGGTTGACGTTCCAGCTCCAGACGTAGGAACTAACGGTAAAGTTATGTCTTGGATGGTTGACGAATACAACAAGCTAGTAGGAACATCTGCTATAGGTGTTATAACTGGTAAGCCAGTTGAATTTGGTGGATCATTAGGTAGAAATGAAGCTACTGGATTCGGTGTTGCAGTTACTGCAAGAGAAGCTGCTAAGAAGCTTGGTATAGATATGAAGCACGCTAAGGTTGCTGTACAGGGATTCGGTAATGTTGGTGCGTTCACAGTTAAGAACGTTCAGAAACTTGGCGGAACTGTTGTTGCAATGGCAGAATGGTGCAAGGAAGCTGGACCATACGCTATATACAATGAAGAAGGTCTTGATTTCCAGGCTATGTGGGATTACAGAGCTAAGAATGGTAACTTATTAGATTTCCCTGGTTCAAAGAGAATATCTATGGACGAATTCTGGGGAAGTGATGTTGATATAGTAATACCAGCTGCTCTAGAAAATGCAATAGATGCAGATGTTGCTGGAAAGATAAAGGCAGGTCTAGTTTGTGAAGCTGCTAATGGACCTACTACTCCAGAAGGTGATGCTGTTCTAAATGAAAGAGGAATAGTTCTTACTCCAGATATATTAACAAATGCTGGTGGTGTTACAGTTTCTTACTTCGAATGGGTACAGAACCTATACGGATACTACTGGACTGAAAAGGAAGTTGAAGAAAAAGAAGAAATAGCTATGGTACAGGCATTCGAAAACCTATGGGCTATAAAGGAAGAATTCAACGTAACAATGAGAGAATCAGCTTATATGCATTCAGTTAAGAGAGTAGCTGAAGCTATGAAGCTTAGAGGATGGTACTAAAATATAAATAGTTGTACTATTTCAAAATACAAAATAGAGGGCGTTTTTAATAAAGCCATTAAGCAACATATAAATATAATACAACTTAATAGAGAAGGACCGCAATTTGCGGTCCTTTTTGTTTTATTCATTTTATTAAAGATAAACTGCTGTAATATACAAATTAGATATATATGCTATATTAAATATTAATGATTTTTTAAGAAAAAAATGATAAAATAAAGTATATAATACGATTGAAAACTAAAAAAAATGCTTATAATTCAATACTATCTAGTCAAAATATAAGTGATACTATTTATGATGATGAATATATTTAAAAGAGACGGACGATGTAAAAAACTAATATATTTTAAAGTGCCTAAGTTAAATTAAGTAGTAAAAGGTTTGGTAAAATATATGAATTTGCAAATAAACAATTATTGGCAGATAAATTAACGGAGGATTATTATGAAGGGAATACTAAAGAAAATAATAACTCTACTTGTACTTGTATTTGTTTTAATCGCAGCAGCAGGATATAGCTTGAAAGCTACAGATCCTATTGATGACAAAGACAGATTGTGTAATGTAGATGAAAGAATGGATGTAGCTCAGATAAACAAAAGAGTTATAAAGTCTGTAGGGCTTCAAGGTGATGGAGCTGTTGTAGATATGGAACTAAACAATTATACTTTTAGAAAGCTCTTAAAGTATAATTTAGTGAAATATGGAAAACAAGATTTTGAAGCATACTCATTTAATCTAAGGGGAGATAAGTTACTAGTTCAGGTTCCTAAAAAAATAGGACCATTCGACTCTCAAATAGATGTTTTGATGAGTCTAGGTAATGATAAAGACAATATGATATTGTCTGTAGATAAAGTTAAGGTGGGGAAAATACCGCTTCCCAAAAGTCTTGTAGATAATAAAATTGATGATATGGTATCTTTGGGCGTAGATAGAATATCTACTGAAAAGGGCAAAATATATATAAATCTTAATAATGTTGATTTAGGAATTGAAAAGATTTATATAAAGGATAGCAATCTTGAAATAAAACTAAAGGTTACAAAAGAAGATATAAAAAAGATAGGAGTAGAAATAATAGATAGTTTATTCGATTTTTAAGGTGAAATGGGCGCGTATAGTTAATACCGTCCTTTTTTATTTTTGAATATAAAAAGGAGTAAATTTAAAAAATATGATGAAAATAAAGATAAACGTTTTTTTAATGGAGATAAAAAAAGAAGAAATTATATATTGAGAAAAAACAACTAAATAATAATACATATCAAAAGAAAAAGAGTATTATAGTATATTGACAATTTTTATAAATTAACATATAATATTAAATATATTAGGTTAATTATTATTAAAATTTAAATACTTATTAAATTTCAGAAAAGGAGGAGCTTTTATGAACCTTTCAATTGCACCAGTAGGTGTTCCTATGAAAATAGTGAAAATAAGAATCAAGGGAGAACAGAAAAAATTACTTGCCAACATGGGTTTTGTTGAAGAAGCTATGGTAACAGTAGTATCCTCTGCTACAGGTAATATAATAGTTAATGTTAAAGACAGTAGAGTTGGTGTTGGTCTTGACCTATCATCAAAAATAATGGTTTCACCACAATAAGAACTTTTTAAATATATTATTTAGAAATTAAGTGACAAGGAATATATTTATCTTTTGATATATTGTGGTATTTTAGAATGATAAATAGTTTATAGAAAATAAGTGGACTGGGGGAGATTTAGTGATAACATTAAAAGATTCGGAAGTTGGAAAAAATTATATGGTAAAAAAAATAAAGGGTGAAGGTGCTCTTAAAAGAAGGATTATGGATATGGGTATTACAAAAAATACTCAGCTTTATGTACAGAAGGTTGCACCCTTAGGAGATCCAGTACAGATTACAGTGAGAGGGTATCAACTTAGTTTGAGAAAAGATGATTCTTCATGTATTGAAATTGAAGAAATATAATTAAATAATACTATTCAATAATATTGATTTGAAATCTTATCTCTTGAATCTTGCTATTTTATATAAAATACAGAGGAGAGGTAGGTTTAATTTTATGCTTTACAAGTGAGAATGATTTACAATATTATTGACAAATTTAAAAATAAGGAAAGGGGAACAAAATGAGTATTACAATTGCGTTAGCTGGTAACCCGAATTCTGGGAAATCCACATTGTTTAATGCTTTGACTGGTTCGAATCAATATGTTGGTAACTGGCCAGGTGTTACAGTTGAAAAAAAAGGGGGCGTTTACAAAAAGGATAAGGAAGTAAATATTACGGACCTTCCTGGAATATATTCTTTATCGCCCTATACATTAGAAGAAGTAGTAAGTAGGGAATATCTTATAAATGAAGATCCTGATGTTATAGTAAATGTTGTAGATGCTTCAAATATAGAGAGAAACCTATATCTTACTACTCAACTATCAGAGTTAGGAATACCTATGGTTATCGCCTTAAATATGATGGATATAGTAGAAAAAAATGGAGACAAGATAAATGTTGAATATCTAAGTGAAAAATTAGGTTATCCAGTAATTGAAATTTCTGCTCTTAGAAATAGAAATATAGATAAGGTGATAGAAGTATCAAAGAAAGTAGCTCATGGTAATCATGTTCATATAAGCTCTTTTGATGGAAATGTAGAAAAGTTAGTTTCAGATGTAGAAAAGAGTATTGAAAATATAGTAGAGGAGAAGCATAAGAGATGGTATGCAATTAAGCTTATAGAAAATGATGAAAAAGCTATAAAGGGTTTAGATTTGCTACCGTCTAATAAAGAAGAAATCAACAAAATTATAGAAAAGGCTGAGGAAGAACACGATGATGACGGAGAGGGAATTATTACAGATGCTAGATATACTTACATATCTAATATAATTTCTCAAACTGTCAAGAAAGGAAGAAGCGGTCTTACAAGAAGTGATAAAATAGATAGAATAGTTACAAATAGAATACTTGCTATACCTATATTTGCTGCAATTATATATTTAGTTTATTTCATCTCTGTCGGTGTAGTCGGCGGTGGTGTAACAGATTGGGTAAATGATGTATTCTTTGGTGAAATAATCGGTGGTAATGTAGAGAGTTTTCTTGAAGCTGCAAAAGTAGCTCCATGGTTAACAAGTTTGGTAGTTGATGGTATAATAGGTGGTGTAGGAGCAGTTCTTGGATTCACTCCTATAATAGCTACACTTTATTTTTTCCTTGCAGTTTTGGAGGATGTTGGCTATATGTCGAGAATAGCTTTCATTCTTGATAGACTTTTCCGTAAGTTTGGGCTTTCAGGAAAGTCATTTATACCGATTCTTATAGGTACAGGTTGTTCAGTACCAGGAATAATGGCAACTAGAACAATTGAAAATGAAAACGACAGAAGAATGACTATGATGGTTGCTTCATTTATGCCTTGTGGTGCTAAAACAGAGATTATAGCCTTGTTCTCAGCTTCAGTATTTGCTGGGGCAAAGGGATGGTGGTTTGCTCCTCTATGCTACTTTGTTGGTATATTGGCTGTAATTATATCAGGAACAATGCTGAAAAAGACATCGATGTTTGCAGGAGACCCAGCACCATTTGTAATGGAACTTCCTGAATATCATATGCCCACAATTGCAAATGTACTTAGAACTACTTGGGATAGATTAAAGGCATTTATTATAAAAGCAGGTACAGTAATATTACTTGCTACAATAGTAATATGGTTACTTCAGAACGTGTCTACTAGCTTTGAGTTTGTAGAATTTTCAGGAGAGAGCCATTCTATATTAGAAGCTATAGGAAGAACTATTGCACCTGTATTCTCACCATTAGGATTTGGACAATGGGCAGCAACAGTTGCAACAATATGTGGACTAGTAGCCAAAGAAGTAGTAGTTTCAACATTTGGTGTTGTTGCAGGTATAGGAGAAGTAGCAGGTGATGATCCATCTATGCTTCAGTATGCATCAACAGTATTTACTACAGTTTCAGCATTAAGCTTTATGCTTTTCAATCAGCTTTGTGTGCCTTGCTTTGCGGCTGTAGGAGCCTTGAGAGAAGAGATGAGAAGTGCAAAGTGGACATGGTTTGCAATTATTTACCAGCTATCATTTGCTTATGCAATATCTCTTATGGTGTACCAATTTGGAAAGGTTTTAGTTTTAAAGCAGAGTCCAACTGTTTGGACAGCAATAGCAGTAGCAGTACTTGTATTTATGCTTTATATGTTATTTAGAAAGCCAAGAAAGAGTAAAAACATAGAAGTAAAAAGAGCAGTATCAGAAAATTAATATAAATTTAAATTAATCCGACTTGAAAGGGGATGTTAGTATGAACGGACCTACAATTGCAGTGCTTTCAGTAGTAGTAATAGCAGCAGTATTAGCAACTATTAGAGTTAGAAAAAAAGGTGGATGCAGTGGTTGTTCAAAGGGCTGTGGATCTTCTTGTGGATCTTGCAGTGTAAATTCAAAAGAGTAGTTAGAAATTGTCCGATGTATTGAAAAATACATCGGATTTTTTGCTATAAATAAAAAAGAAGAAAGAATAAGATAAGATGAGTAAAACAATTAAGATAAGACTTTAAAAAATCAATATTTTTCTTATATTTAAAGAACTTAGCAAAAATTGTAATTTCAAAAGATGCTGTGAAAACTTTATATTTTCTATTGACATTAACTCTTAAAGGTGATAATCTCATTAAGAAAGACAATATAAAATTTAGATTTTTTATACTTTAATTGGGTCCTGTGAGGCCAAAAAGGAGGAAAACATGTTAAAAGGAAGACATCTAGTAAAACCAGATGATTTTACTGTAGAAGAAATAGATTCCGTATTGGAATTAGGAATGCAAATCAAATCAAATCCAGAAAAATATATCAATGTATGCGAAGGCAAATTGCTTGCTACTTTATTTTATGAACCATCTACAAGAACTAGACTAAGTTTTGAGTCAGCAATGAATAGACTAGGTGGTAGAGTAGTAGGTTTCTCAGACCCTTCAGCATCGTCAACATCAAAAGGAGAATCTTTGGAGGATACTATTACCATAGTATCTCAGTATGTAGACATAATCGCAATGAGACACCCTATATCAGGTGCAGCAAACCATGCAGCAGCTGTAAGTTTAAGACCATTTATAAATGCAGGAGACGGCAAAAACCAACATCCTACACAAACTTTAACAGATTTATTAACTATAAAGGCTAATAGAGGCTCTTTAGATAATCTGAAAATAGGTATGTGTGGGGATTTGAAGTACGGAAGAACTGTACATTCATTGGCAAAAGCCATGTCAAGATACAAAAATATTGAATTTGTTTTTATATCACCAGATGAGTTAAAAATGCCTGATAATGTAAAGATGGAAATAGAAGGTACAAAATATTCAGAAATAAATAATTTGGAAGATGCAATTGGAGATTTAGATGTTTTGTATATGACAAGGATTCAGAGAGAAAGATTTGAAGACCCAGAAGAATATGAGAGATTAAAAGATAGTTATATACTAGATACAGAAAAAATGAAAATAGCAAAAGAAGATATGATGGTCCTTCATCCGTTACCAAGAGTAAATGAAATATCTGTGGAAGTGGATAAGGATCCAAGAGCTAAATATTTTGAACAGGCACAGTACGGAATGTATGTTAGAATGGCTCTGATAATGAAATTACTAGGATTATAAGGCGGGTGTGAAATGGAATATACAATAGTAGAAAATAGATATGTAGGCGAAGATATGTATTATATGAAGATTGCTGGGAAATTTGAGGCAAAGATGGGACAGTTTTTTATGTTAAGAGCATGGGATAAGTATCCACTTTTATCAAGACCTATAAGCATTTATAATATAGATGAGGAAGGCATAAGCTTTTTATACAAAGTAGTAGGTGAAGGAACAAGAATACTTTCCAATCTAGAAGAAGGAGAGGGGATTACTCTTCAAGGACCTTATGGAAATGGATTTGAGAAGGTAGAAGGTAAGGTTGCTTTAGTAGGAGGTGGAGTAGGAATAGCTCCATTGTACATGGTGGCTCAAAATATAGAACACTGTGATTGTTATCTGGGATTCAACAAAGAGTCAATAATGACAGAGGATTTTGAAGAAGTATGTGATAATGTATTTACAACTGTTGGAGATACATTTATTACAGACATTATAAATGCAGAAAAATATGATTATATACTTGCTTGTGGACCAACACCTATGATGAAAAAACTTATCTCTATGACAGAAAATACAGATACAAGAATACAGGTATCTCTTGAAAATAGAATGGCATGTGGAGTCGGAGCTTGTCTAGTTTGTACATGTAAAACGAACTCAGGTAATAAAAAGACTTGTAAAGATGGTCCAGTATTTTGGGGAGAGGATGTGATTTTATAATGGTAGATTTAAGAGTCAATTTGTGTGGAAAAGAGCTTAAAAATCCTATTATAATGGCATCTGGGACATTTGGATTTGGTAAAGAATATAAAGAAATATATGACATAAATATACTGGGAGGAGTAAGTTCGAAAGGTCTTACATTAAATAAGAAACAAGGAAATGAAGGATTGAGAGTTTATGAAACAGCAGCAGGTATGATGAACAGCGTAGGACTTGAAAATCCAGGGCTTGAAGGTTTCCTAAAAAAGGAACTTCCGGAGTTTTCTAAGCTTGATTTATGTAGAATAGTTAATTTAGGTGGAAGTTGTGAAGAAGATTATCTAGAAGGTGCAAGAATGCTAGAAGATAAAGACTTCGACATGATAGAACTAAATATATCTTGTCCAAATGTAAAGTCAGGTGGAATGGCATTTGGTATAAAGTCTGATGTTGCAAGAGAAGTAGTAAGAGAAGTTAGAAAGGTAACAAAAAAAACCTTAATAGTAAAACTTTCACCAAACGCAGAAGATATTGTAGAGATGGCCAAGGTATGTGAAGAAGAAGGGGCGGATGCAGTTTCTTTGGTAAATACTTTCAAAGCTATGGCAATAGATATTAAAAAAAGAAAGCCAGTATTTAACAATGTTACAGCAGGTCTTTCAGGACCAGCAATAAAGCCGATAGCTCTTAGAATGGTATATGAAGTAGCCAAGGCAGTAAAGATACCAGTTATTGGTATAGGCGGAATAATGAGTGCAGAAGACGTTATTGAATTTATAATGGCTGGTGCAACTTGTGTTCAAATTGGGACAGCAAACTTTGTAGAGCCTAAAATAGGTGAAAAGATTATAAAAGACTTGGAAAAGTATATGGAAGATAATAATATAAAAAGTTTTGATGAGATTAGAGGGATAATATAGGGTTATTCTTTAAAATATAGAATTTAGAAAATATATTGGAGGATTAGATATGAGCGAAGTTAATGTAATAGAAATATTAAAGGATTGTGACGCATTATTAGAAGGACATTTTTTACTTTCTTCAGGAAAGCATTCAAATAGATATGTACAGTGTGCAAAGATACTTAGATTTCCAGATCAGGCAGAGAAGGTACTCGGTGTAGTAGTAGATAAAATAAAAGACCTAGATATAGACCTAGTAGTAGGACCTGCTATGGGTGGAGTAGTAGTTTCATATGAACTAGGAAGACAGCTAAGAAAAGAAGCTATATTTACAGAAAGAAAAGATAATGTAATGCAGCTTAGAAGAGGTTTTGAGATTAAGCCAGGAGCAAAGATAATAATATCAGAAGACGTAGTAACAACTGGAAAATCAACAAAGGAAACAAAGAAAATATTAGAAGATTTAGGTGGAGAAGTAATAGGTGTAGCTTGTATAGTTAATAGAACCAAGGAAGATATAGGTATGCCAATATATAGTGCAATAGATCTTGATATACAGGTTTATGATAAAGAAGATTGTCCTTTATGTAAGGAAGGAAAGCTAGACCTTGTAAAACCTGGTAGTAGAGAATTTAAATAAGAGAGAGTAAGATTTTAAAGTAATAAAAGTAACCCGAATACATTTGTATTCGGGTTATTTTTATATAAAAATATTATAAAAAATAGTTTATAAAATAAGCTAGAGGGGGACAAAAGTCATAATAATAATTAGCTAAGCAAAATATTGTTTTAATAATGAGAAATAAAATAAAAAAATATAAAGCTTAAGATAAAAATATAAATATAAAATAAGAGGTAATAAGAAAATAGCAATATAAAACAAAAAAGTTCAGATAAAATATTTACATTGACGATGAAATTTGATAAAATTTGCATATGTTTAATTATAATTAAATAATAAGGCAATCAAAATGAATTGAAAAATATTTAGAAAAATGTGCTTTAAATAATGTTAACAGTAATTAAAGTTAATTTAAGGGAAACAACTTGAAAAGTATTTAGAATCGGGAGAAATGATGAGTAGAAAAATAAAAAATATAATAATAGAAAAAAGAAAGAATACAAATAAAGAGTGTAAAAGAAGTAAGGTTAAAAAAATTGGGAAAAGAGTAGTGTTTTCTACTTTGACAGCAACTATGCTAGTAAATGCATTGCCATTTCATCAAAGCAGTACTACTGTAGGAGCAGCTTTTGCAGCAGAGGGTAGAACTGCTGAAAATTTTGGAAGAGAAGAAGATGATATAGATCTAGCAAGATTTAATTTAAATATGGAAATAGATTATTCAGTTAAATCCTTAGAAGACAAGTTAGACAAAATATTTTCTAGTAAAAATAATCCAGAAATTGAAGAAGATATAATATATAGAGAGATAGCGAAAATATCAGATGAAATAAAAGGAAAACTTTTAAAGAGCGATAGCTTAGAAGAAATAAAAATCGAATTGAAAGAAGAGTATGAAAAAAAAATAAATGATTTGTTAGAGGATCTGATATATACATATAATTTTGATTCTAATTTATATATTATAGAAAATCCAGAAAAAGAACAATTTGAAATTATAGAGGAAAAATTACCTTTTGCTTATAATTCATTTGCTCATCCAATGGATAGTCAAGAAACTAGTCATATGGATACTACTACTTTGATGGAATCTAATGAAACTGCTCAGGATACAAACAATGTTAGGGACAATGAACACAAAGAAGGCAATGTTTCAAATAAAGTAGAAAAAATTAATATTGAAAAATTAAAAGAACAAAAAGCAATAATGGAAAAAATGAAGGCTAAGGAAATTGAAAAGGCACTTTCTAACAAACAGAGAATTAGGATAGCTGGAAGAAATAGAAGAGAAACTGCATTAGGAATATCTAGGATAAAATTTAACTCATCAAGCAAAATAATTCTAGTTAATCAAGATTCATTTGCAGATTCATTAACAGCATCTGTACTTGCCGAAAGAATGAATGTACCTATACTGCTTACAGATAGCAAAAATTTATCTCCAGAAGTTTTACTTGAAATGCAGAGATTAAAAACAAGTGAAGTGTTAATTTTAGGTGGTAAATCAGCTGTGTCTAATAATGTAGAAGAAAAGCTGAAGTCTATGAAAGTAAAGGTAGAAAGATTAGCAGGGGAAGATAGATATGAAACGTCAGCTTTAGTTGCAGAAAAGGTATATAAAATGTCAGGGCATAACAAAGGTGCTATAATTGCATCTGGTGAAGATTATCCAGATGCACTTGCAATTGCTCCAGTAGCAGCTAGAGATTCTCAGCCTATACTATTAGTTAAAAATAATGAAATGCCTGAGAAAATAGAAGATATTTTAGTATATAATAGTGTAAAAGATGTAACAATAGTAGGTGGAGAAAAGTCTGTTTCAACCGATATAGAAAATAAATTAAAAACTAGAAATCTTACAAGAATTTCTGGAAAAGACAGATATGATACAGCAACAAAGATAGCAAGTGAGAAATTTAGAGATCCACATACTATATATATTGCAACTGGGGAGAACTTTGCTGATGCACTAACAGCAGGACCAGTAGCGGCAACTACAAATGCACCTATCTTGCTTGTTAGCAAAAAGAGTTTCTCAAGTGGCTTAAAAAATTATATAGATAAGAGTAAAGCTTTTGCATTAATATTCTTAGGCGGAGAAGATGGCATACCAAAATCTTTTGAAGATCAGCTAGCTATGATAGGTAATGAAAAAACTAGAGCCATAGCAGAGATGAAGCTTGAAAAGGCTAGAAGAAATTTGCTTAATCAATTAGAGAAAATAACAATATTAAAGCCAGAAGAAAAAAAATTGATATTAAAAGAAATTTCTGAAGCAACAAATGAAAATGATATAAATGACATTGTATCAAAATTTAAGAAGTTTGAGATAGAAATAAAAAAAATGCAAGAAGAAGCAAAAAAAGAGCAAGAAAGAAGCAAGCCACAAATAGAAAATGATGTTAGCAGACAGGAAGATTTAACGAGAATAGCTCAAAATCATGATGAGAATAGTGTTCAAAGTCATGAATTAAGTGAAAGAACAGAGATGACTACAGAAATGACTACACATGAATAGAAGTAGTTATAGAAAAAATAAAAAACAAACATAAATTAGCATAAAAATCCATAGATAAAACTATCTATGGATTTTTACAGTTTAGCTAAAATTAATTTGAAAATATTGATATTATTTTAGAATACAATTTATAGAATTAATTTCTCTAGTATGTTAAAATATAAGTATTATATTGTTTTTTGATGGGGGGATACAAATGTCTCGATTTAAGAAACTGATTAATATTATATATTACTTAGTATCTATAATTCTATTGTTAGCATTACTTTTAATGCTAAACAGTAAAAATTATCTTGCACATAGGATTTTAGATGTAATAGCTTCAAATGAAATTTTTATAATGGCATTAGGTGTATTGGGAGCAATTGTGCTTTTAGTATTATTACTTAAGCTTATAGGAAGCATTTTGCAGAAAACAGATGAAAAATATTTGTATCTTTTTGAGGATGATGGGGATGTTTGTATTTCCGATACAGCTATTGAAAAGACGGTAAAAAATGCTTTGAGGGAGTTCGAAGAAGTAATAGAATATACAGTTAAAATTAAGATAAAAAATAAGGAAGAAGATTCAAAAGTAAGAGTAAAAATAAAGTGTGGATTAGATGAGAACATTTGCAAGGCAAAAGGTTATTATAACTACATAATGGATAATGAAAAGTTAAAAAATTCTACAGAGACAGAAAAAGTTGTAAATTTAGTAGAAAATCCTGTAGATAAAAAGACAGAAGTCGAAATAAGTAATTCTAACAAGCCTGTAGAAAATATAGATTCTAATCAGACCTTTAAAAAAGATATGGATCTTCCTAAGAAGGAAGAAAATCTTGCACCTGAAATAATAGATGCAATGAATGTAATATCAGGTGAAGGTGTAGAGAATAAAAATCAACTAGAAAATAATTCTGATAAGAAGGTTATTTTATCAAATAATATTGAAGTTGAAGAGAAGAACAAAGAAAAAGTTCAGCTAGTAAGCAGTGAAGAAAAATCAAATGTCATAAAAGAAAATACAGAAGTTTATGAAGCTAATAAGTTGAAAGAAATTTCTAAAATGAGTATAGATGATTTGTGTAGTACAATACAATTGTACATACATGATACTATGCAAGAATTCCTTTCTCAAAGAGTGGATAAGGTAGATATAAAATTTTATGATGTGAAGGTTAAAGAAAAGATTCATAATAAAAAAAGCGAAAAAAATGAATCAAAAAACAAACAAAAGAAGATGAATAAAAAGAAGAAAAGAGTGAATTAGGAGGTGAAGTGAAATGATAGATGGAAATTACCATATTGAGGATGTCGATGAGTTAGGAAGTTCATCATCAATAGGTAATATAACTAAAGACGATAAAACTGTTGTGAAAACAAAGGTCATCTATGAAAATAGCAACACCTCAAAGGATAATGATTCAGAGAAAGAATCTGAGTACCAAAGTTTTTTTTATGATGAAGGTGGAAATCAAGAAGATAGAGAAAACAAAAGGGAAAATAGATATTCTAATGAATTTCATGAAAAGTATAATAAAGATAAGAGAAACTTTGTAGAGGAATGGATTATCGACCTATATGAAAGAAGACCGAATACCTTAAAAGCCACTTTAGTAGGTATAGTTCTTGCACTTTTAATATTATTTATAGGTTTTTCAAAAACACTTCTTATATTTGTGGTGGTATTAATAGCAAATTTAATAGGACAATTACTGGACAGCAATCCAAGATTACTTTATCTAATAAATTTGATAAGGCAGAGATTTAGATAAGTTGGCAGTTATAAAAGTATAGAAGGAGGAGTATCATGGTATTCGATGAAAAAAATGAAGTTGTAGAATCAAACAGTGAAGTACAGCATCAAAGCAAATTAACCTTTGACGAACAGGTAATATCTAAAATAGTAATGATGTCTTTGAAGGAAATCGATGGCGTAGCAGCAGTAAAGAGCGGTGCTGGTTCATTGTTTGGAAGAGGCGGAAATGTAGGTATAAATGTGGAAGTCGGCGAAACAGAAGTAGCGGTTGATTTAAGATTGATACTTCAATTTGGAAAAAATGCAAAAGAGATATATGAAAAACTAAAATCTTCAATAGAAGAACAAGTTTATAATATGACAGGTCTTAAAGTTGTAGAAGTAAATGTGAAAATAGAAGATGTTTTAACAGAAGAAGAGTTTAAGGCTAAAACTGAGGCTTAATTTTGAATAAAAGCAGCTATACAGAGTATAGCTGCTTTTATACTAGATGGGTAAAATTGCGTTTTGATATTAAGATAATAACATATAAATATAAAGAATACAAAAAGACAATAAGGGGTATAATTTAAAATATAAGGTAAATTAAAAATAAAAACAGAAGTTTACTATTTAAATATAATTTGGCTGTATTTAAATAGTAAATAAAATTTCTGTTTCATTATTGTATTTTGAGGAGGATTTATGAAATTAGAAGAGATAAAAAACGGAATTATACTTAAAGAAACAAAGGATTTTGACCCAGTGCATATATTTGAGTGTGGACAATGTTTTAGATGGATAAAAGAAGATGATGGATCTTATACTGGTGTAGCAAAAGGAAAAGTAATAAACGTGAAAAAAGATGGGGAAAATATAGTTATTGACAATACCAATAAGGAAGAGTTTGAAAATATATGGTATGATTACTTTGACTTGGGAAGAGATTACACATCTTTAAAAAAAGAACTAGCCCAACACGATGAGAATTTAAAAAAGGCAGTAGATTTTGGTTGGGGTATTAGAATATTACAACAGGATAGTTGGGAGATGCTAATTTCATTTATAATTTCCTCTAATAATAGAATACCAATGATTCAAAGAGCTATAAATAATATTTCGGAAAAATATGGGAAAGAAATCGGTGAATATAGAGGTAGAAAATATTTTGCATTTCCTAGTCCAGAGGAGCTTTCAAAAGCATCAATAGAGGAATTGAGAGAGTGTAAAACAGGTTTCAGAGACAAGTACATATATCATACAAATAAAATGGTTATAGAAGAAAATCTAAATATGGAAGATTTTATAGAGATGGATTCAGAAGTATGCCACAAAGAGCTAATGAAGTTCAAAGGTGTAGGAGCAAAGGTTGCAGATTGTATAGCTCTATTTGGGATGAGAAAGTATGACTCTTTTCCAGTAGATGTATGGGTAAAAAGAGTAATGCAAGAATTCTATGGGGCAGAAGATATGTCGCTTCCTAAGATGAGAAAATATGGAATGGAGTTGTTTGGAGAAAAGGCAGGGTTTGCACAACAATATTTATTTTATTATGTAAGGGAATTGGAAATAGGTAAGTAGAAAAGAGGTAGTAGATGTCTCAGAATCTTATATTTTGGATGATAGCAATAATAACGCTGCTGTCTTACCTGATAGGAATAATTATAACAATGAACATACTTCTGGAGAATAGAGACCCAGCAAAGACTCTATCCTGGATGATGATGTTTCTTCTTTTCCCTGGAGTAGGTATTATAATTTATATATTTTCAGGGAGAAATATAAGAAAACACAA
Source organism: Peptostreptococcus russellii (assembly GCF_900110295.1). GTDB lineage: Bacteria > Bacillota > Clostridia > Peptostreptococcales > Peptostreptococcaceae > Peptostreptococcus > Peptostreptococcus russellii_A. The sequence continues at coordinate 84,464 of NZ_FODF01000005.1, read as the reverse complement.
GCTTTTTAAAGCAAAAAAGAAAACCAAAAACCTAAGCGAAAAGAAATTATCAAAACATCTAGAGTATCTTAAAAACATAGTAAAGACACAACAGATGCTTTTGGAAAGAAAAGAACTTCTAGGCGAAGATGAAGGTGCGATAGAGGAAAGAGTAATAAATTTACTATTGAGAATAGGAAGCTTTCCATATACAACTAACAATGATGTTGAAATATATAAAAACGGACCTGAAAAATTTTCAAGATTGATTGAAGATATGGAAAATGCAAAAGATCATATACATCTGGAATACTTTATAATAAAAGATAGTTGTATAGCGAGAGAAATTCAAGAACTTCTTATAAGAAAGGCAAAAGAAGGAGTAGATGTAAAAATTCTATACGATGATGTTGCTTGTTGGAGATTTAAAATACACAGAGATTTTTTAAATGAATTAAAAGCAGCTGGTGTAAAGTGTGCCGCCTTTCTACCAACAAAACTTCCACTTTTGGGAGGACAGTTAAATTATAGAAATCATAGAAAAATAGCTGTAATAGACGGTAAAATAGGATATACAGGTGGTCTAAATATAGGTGATGAGTATATGGGGCTAAACAAAAAATTTGGTTACTGGAGGGACTCTCATATAAGAATATATGGAGCTGGTGTTCATATGTTACAGATGATATTTCTTATTGACTGGTATCTTACAACGAATGAAATTATTTCAGATAAAGAATACATGCCAGATTTACCACATTGTGGAGAAGTAGCTCTTCAAGTTGTGGGAACTGGTCCAGATAGTCAATGGGAGGATATACATTACGCTTTTTTCTCGGCTATTAGTCAGGCTAAAAAAAGAGTTTATATAGAAACACCGTATTTTATACCAGATGAAAGTATATTAAAAGCTATAAAAACAGCTGCTTTAAGTGGTGTAGATGTTAGAATTGTATTTCCACAAAAAATAGACCACTTTATAGTAAATATAGCGTCTTATTCATATTTTGATGAAGTATTAGATGCCGGAGCTAGGGTATTTTTATATCAAAAAGGATTTATTCATTCAAAAGTAGTAATTGTAGATGATGAAATGGCGTCAATAGGTTCTTCAAATATGGATTTAAGGAGTTTTATGTTGAATTTTGAAGTTAATACTTTTATATATGAGAAAAAAACAATAGAAATAATAGCAGATCAATTTTATAAAGATCAAGAAGATTCAAAGGAGCTTTTAAGAGAAAATTTCAGAACTAGAAATGTAGTTGTAAGGCTTGCAGAATCAATATCTAGATTATTTTCTCCACTATTATAAAAGAAAAGATAAAAAATTCTAAAATTAAGCTTTAGTTAAGGTTATAGAATTATACTGTTAGCAGTTGGATGAATAGAGTGCTAATAAAAATATAAAAAATAAATTAAAATATAAATTTTGGAGGGATGAATATGAAAATAAAACCTTTAGGAGACAGAGTTGTTTTAAAGGCTGCAGAAGCAGAAGAAAAGACAGCAAGTGGAATAATACTTACAGGAGCAGCTAAGGAAAAGCCACAATTTGCAGAAGTTGTAGCAGTTGGTTCTGGAGTAGTAGATGGAAAAGAAATAAAGATGGAAGTATCAGTTGGAGATAAGGTAATTTATAGCAAATACGCTGGCACAGAAGTTAAACTTGGAGATGAAGAATATATAGTAATCAAACAAGAAGATGTAGTAGGAGTTTTAGTAGATTAACATATTCCTGTAAATTATAGAGAAGATAATTTCAAAATTTATATCTTTAAAGTATAAGAACAAGATATGTAGAAGATTCGATTTCAAGAGATATTATATATATAGCTGAATACTACATATTAAATATATCAAGAAATTACTATTTAAAAAACGAAGGAGTGGTAATTAATGGCAAAGGATTTAAAATTTTCAAAGGACGCAAGATCTTCATTAGAAGCAGGCGTAAATAAATTAGCAGACACAGTAAAGGTAACACTTGGACCAAAGGGAAGAAATGTTATATTAGATAGAAAATTTGGAGCACCTTTAATAACTAATGATGGTGTAACAATAGCAAAGGAAATAGAATTAGAAGATAAGTTTGAAAATATGGGAGCACAGCTTGTAAGAGAAGTTGCTACAAACACAAACGATGTAGCAGGAGATGGTACAACAACAGCAACAGTTCTTGCACAGGCGATTATAAGAGAAGGTCTTAAAAATGTTACAGCAGGTTCAAACCCAATACCTCTTAGAAAGGGTATAAATAAGGCAGTAGATCTTGCAGTAGAAGAGCTTCAGAAAATATCAAAGAAAATAAGTACAAAAGAAGAAATAGCACAGGTAGGTGCAATTTCAGCAGGTGATGAAGAAGTTGGAAAATTAATAGCAGAAGCTATGGAAATAGTTGGTAAAGATGGTGTAATAACTATAGAAGAATCAAAGTCTATGGTAACAGAGTTAGAAGCTGTAGAAGGTATGCAGTTTGATAGAGGATTTTTATCAGCTTATATGGTAACTGATGTAGAAAAGATGGAATCAGTGCTTGAAAACCCATATATTTTAATAACAGACAAGAAGATTTCAAACATACAAGAACTTCTTCCAATATTGGAACAGTTGGTACAAAGTGGAGAAAAGTTATTAATAATAGCTGATGATCTAGAAGGAGAAGCTTTATCAACATTAGTAGTAAACAAGTTGAGAGGTACTTTTGATGTAGTAGCAGTAAAAGCCCCTGGATTTGGTGATAGAAGAAAAGAAATGTTAGAAGATATAGCAGTTCTTACAGGTGGTAGATTTATATCAAGTGAACTTGGATTTGATTTGAAGGAAGTGGAACTTCCAATGTTAGGTAGAGCTCAGACTGTAAAGGTAAATAAGGAAACTACAACTATAGTAGGCGGAGCAGGAGAAAAGTCTGAGATAGAAAATAGAGTAGCTCAGATTAAGCGCCAAATAGAAGAAACTACATCAGATTTTGATAGAGAAAAGTTATCAGAAAGATTGGCTAAGTTGTCTGGTGGAGTGGCAGTAGTAAAGGTAGGAGCTGCTACAGAAGTTGAAATGAAGGAAAGAAAATTAAGAATAGAAGATGCTTTAAATGCAACAAAGGCAGCAGTACAAGAGGGTATTGTAGCAGGTGGTGGAACAGCATTTGTAAACATTATTCCAGCACTAGATAAGTTGATAGAAGGTCTTGATGGAGAAGAAAGATTGGGAGCTAATATAATTAGAAGAGCCTTAGAAGAACCATTAAGACAGATAGCGCACAATGCAGGATTAGAAGGATCTGTAATTATACAAAATGTAATAAATTCTGATTCAGAAATGGGATTTGATGCAGCTAATGAAAAATATGTAAATATGATTCAAAGTGGTATAGTAGATCCTACGAAGGTAAGTAGAAGTGCACTTCAGAATGCAGCATCAATTGCAAGTGTATTCCTTACAACAGAAGCAGCAGTAGCAGACTTGCCATCAGAAGATGAAGGAATGCCAATGCCAGGTGGAATGCCGGGAATGATGTAATAAAAAACTAGATATTTAAAAAAGAATTGAATTATACCGACCCTAATCGTTAGACCTAAAAAATCTAAAGATTAGGGTCGGTATTTTTATGGCAAAATATATTAAAATTTGTGCGTATCATATAATAGATAATATTTTAATTTAATTTTTAGAGCAAATCCAAAAAGGCTTTTGCTGCTGGGATTGGTATTTGAAAAGTTAAAGGATATAGATGAAGAAGTAATAGTTGCACTTGCAGCTGATCACTCCACACCTTGTGAAAGAAGAGAACATAGTGGAGAGCCTGTTCCTGTAGCAATATGGGGAGAGAGTATAATAAGAGATAAAATAGAACTATACGACGAAATAGAGTGTAGTGCCGGGGGGTTAGGAAGAATCAAAGAAAATGATTTTAATAGAATACTTTTAGATTACCTTGAACTAACGAAAAAAGAAGGTAATTAAGATAAAAAAATTATTTATAAAAAGAAGAAATTCAAAACATAGTAAAACTTTAAATTAATTATACTGTAATAAAATTACACTAAAAATAAACTAACAAACATTCCAAAATAACACATAATACTAAGGGTGCCGAGACAAAATTGTTTCGGCACTTTATATATAAAGAAATCTTATTAAGATAAACTATGAATGAAATATATAAATAATAATCGTAATAGTACGAACAATACGAACTATAGTATATATAAAAACTCTTAAAATTCAATTTGAATGAAAAAAGCCAATCACTTTATAAAAAAGGAAAGTAAAGGTAAAAAGAAGGAAATAATACAAGGAAAAAATTTAAAAAAATTGCCAACATTTATTGAAAATATGATATAATAGTTGGTATGTAAAATGGGAACATTAAATTTAAAATTGAAAGGAGTAAATTATGAAACATGAAATAGTTCTAGTCATCGACTTCGGTGGACAGTACAATCAGCTAATAGCTAGAAGAATAAGAGAAAACAACGTATATTGTGAAATACTTCCATATACTGCGGATATTGAAAGAATAAAAGCAAAGAATCCTAAGGGGATAATCTTCACAGGAGGTCCAAACAGTGCTTATCTGGAAGAATCTCCAAAGATTTCAAAGGAAATATTTGAAATAGGTGTGCCTATACTTGGAATATGCTACGGTGATCAGTTAATGGCTCACCTTTTAGGCGGAAAAGTAGCAAAGGGAGATAATCAGACAAGAGAGTATGGTAAAACTGCAATAGAATACAAGGAATCACCAATATTCAATGGAATAAATACAAATCAAGTTTGGATGAGTCACACAGACTATATAGCAGAAGCTCCTGAAGGATTTGAAGTAATAGCAACTACTGGAAACTGTCCAATTGCTGCAATGCAGAATGTTGAAAAGAAGCTTTACGGAGTTCAGTTCCATCCAGAAGTTGAACATAGTTTAGATGGGGATAAGATACTTAGAAACTTCCTATATGAAGTTTGTGGAGTAAGTGGAGACTGGACAACTAGCTCATTTATAGATGATAAGATAGCAGAAATAAAGGCAAAAGTAGGAGACAAGAAGGCTTTATGTGCTCTTAGTGGTGGAGTAGATTCCTCAGTAGCAGCAGTATTAATGCATAGAGCAATAGGAGATAACCTTACTTGTATATTTGTCGATCACGGTCTTTTAAGAAAGAACGAAGGAAGAGATGTAGAAAAAATATTTAGAGAAAAATTCAGCATGAACCTTATAAAGGTAGATGCAGAAGATAGATTCCTAGGAAAGCTAAAGGGAGTAACAGAACCAGAAGCTAAGAGAAAGATAATCGGTGAAGAATTTATAAGAGTATTTGAAGAAGAATCTCAAAAGCTAGGAAAGATGGATTTCTTAGTTCAGGGAACAATATATCCAGACGTAGTAGAAAGTGGACTTGGAGATTCAGCAACAATTAAGTCTCATCACAATGTTGGTGGATTACCAGAAGATGTTGACTTCCAGGAAATAATAGAACCATTAAGAGAATTATTCAAGGATGAAGTAAGAAAGATAGGTTTAGAACTTGGAATAGATGAACAGTTGATCTTTAGACATCCATTCCCAGGCCCAGGTCTTGGAATAAGAGTAATCGGTGAAGTAACTAAGGAAAAATGCGACATCTTAAGAGAAGCTGATGCAGTTTACATGGACGAACTTAGAAAAGCTGGTCTATACACAGAAATATGGCAGGCATTTGCAACACTTCCAGATGTAAAGACTGTAGGTGTAATGGGGGATGAAAGAACTTATGCCTACTTAGTTGGACTAAGAGCTGTTGCTTCAAGCGATGGTATGACTTCTGACTGGTATAAGATTCCTTATGAAGTTCTAGAAAGAATTTCTAATAGAATAATCAATGAATGTGAAGGGGTTAATAGAGTTGTGTATGACATAACTTCTAAGCCTCCAGGAACAATTGAGTGGGAGTAGATCGAAACATCATAGAAATGGTTTGAAGTAGGGATTTTGAGCCTGTTAAAATGAGCAACTGGTACAAAATTGAGTAAAGATTTCAAAAAGAATAATCGCAGTAATTGTTCAAAGTAGCTTGCAATAAAATACAAAAAATTAGACCGTAGCTTAATTGTTACGGTCTTTTTAAGAGGTGGTGATGAAGGTGACATTACTTTCTACTGATGATTTAATACCAATTATAGTTTCTAGTATTTTATTTATATTTTTATCTACAATTCATAAAACTCTAATATCAGAGAAATATAGCTCAATTTTACAGTTTAGGGCAGAAGAAGACATAAAAAGAACAGTTAGTAGTACAGTAATAAGAATAATATATATAATATTAGGAACATATTTTCTTTATTCAATATGCAACTACTCTGAAAAACAGATAGTTTTAGGAATATTTATTGTTACTTTTTTAAATATATGGCCAGCAATAATTCAGAATCATTTATTAAAATTCAGAAATAATACTACAGAATGGTCATTATTGTTACATTATATAATTTTTGTAATAGTATCAATAACAATTTGTAAATTAACGATTACAATATTTATACCAGTTTTAAAAGGAGCTAAGTTATTTGTTTTTTTAGATAATAAGGCAATGACATTTATTATATCCCTATTTTTAATAGCATTTCCTATTGAATTAGAAAAAATTATAGATAAGCTTTTTAGAGTTGTGATTATTGAAAACGCAGATAGTTACAGAGAAGAACTATATATTTTAGAGAATCAATTAAATATGAAAAATTACTATATTGAAAAAAATAAAATTATTATTGATTCGGTTGCTAGAAAGTATGACATAAATATAGATATATTAGAAGCAATTTTAAAGTTAGAGATTTTTTATAGAAGAAGACTTTTTTATCCTATTTTTGAAAAGATATTGTGTAAATATTTTAGTAATTATGCAATAAAAAAGGATATTTCAGTTGGAATAGCACAGATAAAAATCTCTACTGCGGAAAAAATTTTGAATAAAGATTCTAGAGAGTTTATTAAAAAGATTTGCTATGATGATATGAATATAGATGTATGTGCTAGATTGATTAAATTATTAATAGATAATTATGAAAATAAAAACAGTGATTTTTATATTTATGAATTTGATATTTATCAGTATATTTCATTAGAATATCTTGGAGGATGCTTCATGAATAAAACGATGATGCTATATAGTTCTATATTAAGAGGAGTTATGAAAAATAAAGAGTTATATTATTGTGGAATGGGAGATAATAGATATTCAGTAATTATAACTAAAGAAAATATTATAAGAGAGGAATATAATAAACTAAAAAATTTTATTGACAAATTGGAAAATTCTAGGAAAATAGAAATGAAAAAAATGATATTTATAGAAAATGAGAGAATAGATATAGAAATTATATGTTATAGTAGTGAAACAATCAAAGAAATCAAAAAAAATTTAGAGAAAAAATATATCTGCAAAGTAAATATTATTTAGTAATAAGGAGTGTATAGAATTTTTTCTGTAAATTAGCCTTCTATGGCTAATTTGCCAATTAGGCAGTTAAAAAATAAATATTTGATTATTGGGAAGGCTGGCGAAAATCCAACCTTCCTTTAATTTTATAATATTACTTAATTTTTGCATGTAAATAAAAACTGCTATAAAGTCAGTTTTAAATCTAGTAACTTATGCGTTCTTCGAACATGATTGATAGCTTTCCGAATATAAAACCCAAATTTCGAATAGGGTGAGTCCATTTTTTGCTTATTTTTTCTACTGATAAAAATAAAGCTTTTTCTAGAGAAGATTTAGTCGGGAACACACTTCTATTCCTGTTTAGTCTCTTAAACTGAGCATTGAGGCTCTCTATAGCGTTTGTAGTGTATATAACCCTTCTAGTTTCTGGAGAAAATTTAAAAATAGGAATTATACAGTCCCAGTTTGTATACCATGATTTAAGGGAATTCGGGTATTTTTCAGACCATTTTTCACTAACAGAATCTAAATTTTGCCTAGCCTGTTCTTCGGATCCTTACAAGTAAATTAATTTTAGATCCGCAGCAAACTATTTCTTGTCTTTGTAACTAACGTATTTCAATGTGTTTCTGACTTGATGTACTATACAGCGTTGGTATTCAGTATTTGGAAATGCCACATTTAAGTACTCTTTAATACCTGTTAATTCGTCTGCACAAAGTATCATAATATCCTTTAGATCTCTGTTTTTAAGCTCGTTAAATACTGATAACCAGTATTTTGAAGATTCGGAATCGCCAACATAAAGCCCTAGAACTTCTTTCATACCTTCGGTCGTAACGCCTAAGATTACATAGGCAGCTCTCTTTTTTACTATTCCAGCATCTTTTACTGAAAAATGAACTGCATCAATGTAAATAACGGGATAAACCGAATCAAGAAGTCGAGATTTCCATTCTTCAATTCTTGGTATTACTTTATCAGTTATATCACTTATCATGGATTCTGATACTTCAAATCCATATATATCTTCGATTTCTTCGACTATTGTTTTAGTAGTTAAGCCAGATGCGTACATATTTATTATTTTTTGTTCAATTTCCGATATATCCCTTTGTCTTTTTTTAATAATCTTCGGTTCAAATTGAGATTCTCTATCCTGTGGAACATCTATCTCAAATTCCTCAATTGAGCTTCTAACTTTTTTACTCTTATAACCGTTTCTGCTGTTTTCAACGTCTTCATCCCTAGAATATTTCTCATATCCTAAATGCTCATTCATTTCCGCTTCTAACATATCTTGTAGTGTTTCACCCAGCAAGTCTTTTAATGCTTCTTGAATGTCCTTGGCTGTTTTTATATCATAAGTTTTTATTAATTCATTTACAATATTTTTCTTAGCTGGATTCATTGGCTCTCTTTTTCTTCTTCCCATAACAAAAGTCCTCCTATGATAATAGTTTTACCATAGAAGGACTTACAATTTTACATACTTTTTTACATAGATTCGAAAATTATTGTTTAGATAAACTGCGATTTGTTTAAATACTATCAAAATATTTCTTAGCTTCTTTTAAATCTAAATCAGTTAGATCTCTAATTTTCTTTATTGCTTCAATTTCCTTTCCAGTGTTTTTTAGATGCATAAGTAGTTCTTTATCTTTATCAGAAATATAAGTTGACACTAATTCATCATGCCCCATTACTCTACATAGCTCATTTATCTGAGCTTGCATCCTCTTTATTTGTTCTTTGTCCTTTGAATAATTTAGTGCTCCTATTACAAAAATTAAAAATAATGCACCGATCAGTATATAAGTTGTATCCATTTATTACCTCCACAAATTCTAATTTTACGAGTAATTACCCTATACTTATTTTCTACTATTTGTATTACTCTTTTTACTTATATTTCTTTAAAATCTTGACCTTTTAGGAAAAGACAGTTTCCAATCCTCTAATTCTTCATCAGAAAATTCTTAGTTATAATGCTTCTTTCTCATTCCATTTTATTAAAGAGTCATCAAAGTGAGGATTGTGAGATAAAAGGTCAGTTGATTCATCTTGACTTGCAAGTAATCTAAATTTCATTTCCTTTTTATACTCAAAAATAATATGTATTATCTCAAAAATATAATTAGGTTAATTGTCAATTAAAGCAGATATATTACATTCAAGAACATTTGCAATCTTTCTTAATTGTTTTATATTTGGGGATCCTCTTATCTTTATAATTATTCTATACCATTATAAGTTTTATTCATATAAGCATTGTACTCTTCTTGTTGCTCTGTAGTTAAATTATCATAATTATTACCATAGTCATTCATTTTTTCTTCTTGAGCAATTTTATCATAACGATCTTCGACTACTTTCATATTATAGTCTTTTTGTTCTTTACTTATTCTATTGTTGTTATGTTGTCCTTCATTAGCATTATAAGTGTTACCAAAGTTATTTTTTCGCATTTCTTCTTGCTCACATCTTAGTACATATTGGTCATATCTTTTTTGAACTTTATTATAATCGAATGCTTGCAATTCTTCAATTATATTTTTAACCTCTGTATTGTTATAACCATATTTATTACATAACTGTTCTAGTCCTTGCAAATCATCACTTTCTGTGTATTCAATTCTAACGTCACCACAGTCCATAAAGTTTTTCATAATATTATCTCTATTTTCCCATTCTTGAAAAGTCTTTCCAATTGTGTTTGCTTGTTGTTGTAATATATAAGCTTTGTCTATAAGTTTTAAACTTTCTAGTTTATTATCTTTTAAGAATTTATATAAACGTCCACTTTCTAGACTGTATGCACTTGTGTTTAATTTTCTTTTTTCGGATTTATTATCTGCTTCATTATCTGTTTCATAAGATTTTATATCACTTTCTTCATCAGATGTTTTTAAACTTGATTTTGCTACTTTTTTAGTGTATCGTTATTATCTAATACTTTTAAAGCTCCGACAGTTGTAATACTTGTTAGTGTTACTATTCCTACTACTGCTACAACCTTTTTTATAATCGCATTTTTTAACATTTTAACCACCGTTTAAACCTTTCGCATTGATAATATATTTATTAATTATTTTTATATCTCTATTATATCATGTGTTATTGATAAAAGAAGAAAAAGTAGAGGTTAGTGAAGAAGTATATAAACTTTTAATATTAGTATATATTATATTTATAGCAAGTTTGTATAAAATAGTTAGAATAGGTTGTATTAATCTATTCTAAAACTTGAGGAGAAAATTTAATATATTGGCGTAAAATTGGCGTAATTTTGCATTGAATACGCAATTTCAAGACAAAAGTTAGTTAAATATTTAAAATAAAAGCTAGTATTTGCAATTCCGTAGAATATTTCATTCTGATCAGGGACGGGTTTATCAAATGAAGTCTTATTCACATCACCTAAAAAAGAACGAATATTTCAAAGTATGTCTCGAAAAGGTAATTGTTATGATAACTCTATTATGGAAAATTTTTTTGGATTACTAAAACAAGAAGTTTATTATGGGATTGTATATAATAGTTTTGAAGAATTAAAGATAGAAATAGAACGTTTTATTAAGTATTATAATGAGGAAAGGATTAAAGAAAAGCTAGGTTGGTTGAGTCATATTCAATACAGGACAAAACTCCTATCTGCATAAATAAAAAATGCGTAACAGCTATTAAATCTGTTACGCAATAAAAGTCTAACTTTTTGGGGGCACCTCATTTTGTCGAGGCTTTTTATTATGATTACTTATATACAATGTTAATTCAATTTAATTTTAATTTCACCTGTGTCAGAGAAGATATTATCGCCAGCTTCTAAAGTTGCATTTGATAAATCAGCATCTTCAGGTATGTCAAAATATAGATTTCTTTCGATTTCTGTACCTGGATTTATACCATCAAAATTCATTGCGCTATCTGTAAATAACATAGAAGGTGTGTATGAAATATCATTATTTAGAAGTTTAAATCCAGATGTATCTAGATCAATACTTTCTTTTGAAATATTTTTAATCTTTACTTTTATAATGTAATAAATATTGTTTCCTTCTGCAGTGTATTGAAAATATCCACTATCATCTATAGATACAGATTTTTGTTTGTCCGTAGATAAAACAGTAAACTCTATTTTTTCTGTTTTTACTGTTTGACCGATTGAATACTCTATTTTTTCTTCTTTTTGGCCGGAATTAGAATTATCATCGCTCCCGAAGAAAGAGCCTATAATACTTAAAATAATGAAAATTATGACTATTGTAAAACAACCAATTCCACAACCTTTTTTACTACTTGCCATAGTAGACCTCCTTATAAATTTAATTTAATTAAAGTATAACAGAAATGTGCTTCAAGTTCCATATAAATAGACATTTTTACTTTTTGAATAAAATCAACTAAAATAAACATGAAAAGTATTTTGAATAAAAACACGAAAAAACCAAAAAAGTATAGTTTTATAAAAATTCTGAAGTGTTAGAAAAAAAAATTGCGTTTATATTTATCAGAATACTATCAATAGAAAGGATTTTGCCAATAGAAATTTTTAAAATATCTATGACTAAAGAAACTCTGTAAATGCATTTTTAAAACTTTTAGAAAAATTTTAGATATTTAATAATTAAAATCGTTGTTTATTTTTTGAATTAATAATATAATTGTATTCAGAAATTGACAATCGGAATTTATTCAAGTTCTTATAAATAAAATTAAAAGAAAACAATATTTAAGTTTTAAAGCTACAATATTTTTAATGGTAGTTTTAATAAAAATAATTAAATATTTTAATTTATAATCATTTAGTTAATTTCAAACACTATTTTTTAAAAGTTTAATTAGAAAAAATATAGTATTTGAATAATAAAATTTTTGCAGTAATTCATTTTTTAGAAAATATTTAAAAAAAAGTTAATTAGAAAAAATTGAAAAATTCATTTAAATTAATAGAATTTAATTTATCAAATCATTTATTTATGAAATTAATAAATTGCATTTTAATTATAGATTTTTTGTATAATAAAATTTCAAAAAAAAAGAACATATTTTAATAAAAGTAGTATAATTAATGTAATCTTCTAGAAAGATATTTCAATATATAACGATATAATTATCAAATGCATTTGTAATAAAACCTTATTTTTAGGCTAGCACATATTTTCCAATATTAAATCTAGATATTAAATTTAGATTTTTATAATAGATTATAGAAATAATAAAATTATTTTATTTGGAAGGAGTGTTTAATATGAAAAAGGGTGAAGGTAATCAAAGTTCATCTAAAAACTTGTCTTTGATGAGTTTGGTTATGATGAATATTGTGGCTGTTGTTAGTTTGAGAGGACTACCAGCAGAGGCCGAATATGGTTTAAGTTCGATCTTTTACTATATATTTGCAGCTATAATGTTCTTAATACCAGTATCTCTAGTAGCAGCTGAGTTGGCTTCTACATATCCTCAAAAGGGTGGAGTTTTTAGATGGGTTGGTGAAGCTTTTGGACCAAGGCTAGCATTTTTAGCAATGTTTTTATTATGGTCTGAGGTAACTATTTGGTTTCCAACTGCACTTACATTTGGAGCAGTTTCTTTAGCATTTATGAATCCGAATACAGCTCAAGCTACAGCTTTGTCATCCAATAAGCTCTTTGTATTAGCAATAGTTTTAATTATTTATTGGGGGGCAACCTTTATAGCTACGAAGGGTACTCAAGCTTTTGCAAAAGTATCTAAGTGGGGTGGAATTATAGGTACAATAATTCCAGCAATTATTTTGATTGTATTGGGATTTGCATTTGTATTTTCAGGCCAAACTCCTCAGATAGAGATCGCATGGAAGGATGTGCTTCCAGACTTTACTAAGTTTGACAATATAGTTTTGGCAGCGAGTATATTCCTTTTCTATGCAGGTATGGAAATGAATGCGATACATGTTACAGAAGTTGATAATCCAAAGAAAACTTATCCATTGGCAATATTTATTGCAGCAATAGGTACTGTAACAATATTCGTACTAGGAACATTGGCAATAGCGTTTGTAATTCCACAAAAAGATATAAGTTTGACTCAGAGTTTGCTTATAACTTATTATAAGATGTTTGAATGGGCTGGTGTACCTTTCTTGGCTCCAGTGATAGCATGTGCATTGGCAATAGGCGTTTTGGCTGGTATAGTAACTTGGGTTTCTGGTCCATCAGCTGGTATGCTTACAATAGGTAAAGCAGGTTATCTACCAAGATGGTGGCATCATACTAATGAACATGGTGTAGCGACACATCTTTTATTATTCCAAGGTATGTTAGTAACATTGTTATCAATATTATTTGTAGTTTTACCATCTGTTCAAGCTGCTTATCAGATTATGAGTCAGCTGACTACAATATTGTACCTAATAATGTATCTACTTATGTTTGCATCAGCAATTCATTTAAGATATAGTCAGCCAAATAGACCAAGACCATATACCATTCCAGGTGGAAATGTTGGTATGTGGATATTTGCCGGTTTAGGTTTTATAGGTTCCGCAACAGCTTTAATCTTTAGTTTTATACCACCAGGACAAATTAAGGTAGGAAGTCCAGTAACTTATGTAACAATATTAATAGTTTTAATGATTGTATTCTGTGCGATACCATTTATAATATTTGCATGTAGAAAGGATCATTGGAAAGATGAAAATTCAGATTTTGCTCCATTTACATGGCAGATAGAAAATGTTCATCCAGGTGTACCAAATAGCTCAGAATCTGATACAGAAGAATTAGTTCATAGACATAGAGAAGCTAAAAAACAGAAAATGCTTAAAAAATAAATGAGAGAGGCGATATTATGGATAGCAATATTATGCAGGCTATACTTAATTCTGTTGAAAAATATAAGGGTATCAAGGAAGGCAAGAATGCTTCTTATATACCATACTTAGCAGAAGTTGATCCTAATTTATGTGCACTTACTGTTGTAACTAAAGAAGGAGAAGTTTTTTCAGCAGGTGATGATGAGTATAGATTTGCAATTGAGTCTATTTCAAAAGTTTGCACATTAGCTCTTGCAATGGAGGATTTAGGTCCTGAAAAAGTTAGACAGAAGATTGGAGATAGTCCAACTGGATTACCATTTAATTCTGTTATAGCTTTAGAGCTACACAAAGATAAGCCACTAACACCACTTGTAAATGCAGGTGCTATGGCTACTACTAGTATAATAAAAGCTAACAGTAAGGAAGAAAGATGGAAAAGAATTTTAGATTTCCAAAAGAAAATGATGAGTGATAAAGTTGAGTTATCAGATGAAGTTAATAAATCTGAGCAAACAACGAATTTCCATAATAGAGGAATCGCATGGTTGTTATATTCAGCTCAACAGATGTTTTCTGATCCAATGGAAGCTTGTGAGGTTTATACAAGACAGTGCTCTACTTTAGTTTCATCAAAAGATTTAGCTACTTTAGCAGCTACTTTAGCCAATAAGGGCAAAAATCCAATTACGAAAGAACAGGTAATAAAAGAAAGTCATATTTCTCATATTTTAGCTGAAATGACAATGGAAGGTTTATATGAAGAATCAGGAGACTTTGCATATACTGTAGGATTACCTGCCAAAAGTGGCGTAGGTGGAGGTTTATTAGCTGTAGTACCAGGAGTATTGGGAATAGCTGCTTTCTCACCACCTTTAAACAAGTATGGAAATAGTGTTAAGGGAATCAAGATGATTAAGCATTTAGCAAAAGAATTAAATTATAATATATATAATAAGTAGAAGGGATGGATAAAAATGGCTTTACATGTAAAAGATAATAACGAAACTTTTGATAGTATATATGGTAGTAGAATGGGAGACTTAGAACTTCCAAAAAACAAAATGCCGGAGAAAGAAAATAACCCAGATGCAATATTAGAAGTTGTAAAAGATGAATTATTTTTAGATGGCAATGCTAGACAGAACTTAGCAACTTTTTGCCAGACATGGGAAGAAAAACAAGTTCACGAACTTATGGATATATCAATAAATAAAAACCTTATAGACAAAGATGAATACCCACAGACTGCTGAGATTGAAAGAAGATGTGTAAATATATTAGCTGATTTATGGAATCCATCAGAAGATGAAGAACCAATAGGAACTTCAGGAATAGGATCATCAGAAGCTTGTATGCTTGGTGGTATGGCTATGTTATGGAGATGGAGAGAAAAGAGAAAGAAGGAAGGTAAGCCATTTGATAAGCCAAACCTAGTTTGTGGTCCAGTACAAGTTGTATGGGAAAAATTCTGTAGATATTGGAATATAGAAATACGTCAGATACCTATGGAAAAAGATAGATTCTATATGGATCCAAAGTCTATGCTAGAATACTTAGATGAAAATACTATAGGTGTTGTATCTACTTTTGGACTAACTTTTACAGGAAAATATGAACCGATAGAAGATCTTTGCAAGGCTCTAGATGAATACGAAGAAAAAACTGGTCTTGATATAGATCTTCATGTAGATGCTGCAAGTGGTGGATTCTTAGCTCCGTTCTGTGCACCAGACATCAAGTGGGACTTTAGATTAAAGAGAGTTAAATCTATCAGTGCTTCAGGACATAAATTTGGATTAGCACCATTAGGTGTGGGCTGGGTAGTATGGAGAGATAAGAAGTACTTACCAGAAGATTTAGTTTTCCATGTAAATTACTTAGGTGGAGATATGCCAGTATTCCAGATTAACTTCTCAAGACCAGCAGGACAGATTATATCTCAGTACTATCTATTCTTAAGATTAGGTAAAGAAGGATATAGAAAGATTCATTCTAATTG
The DNA here is from genome assembly GCF_900110295.1 of Peptostreptococcus russellii. Classification (GTDB taxonomy): domain Bacteria; phylum Bacillota; class Clostridia; order Peptostreptococcales; family Peptostreptococcaceae; genus Peptostreptococcus; species Peptostreptococcus russellii_A. The sequence continues at coordinate 68,266 of NZ_FODF01000005.1, read as the reverse complement.
CTATGATACAGCTCAGTATATTGCAAAAGAAATGGAAAGCCTAGGAATATTTGATATAATTAACTACGGAAGACCAGAAGAAGGTATACCAGCAACAGCTTGGAAGTTTAAAGAAGGAGTAGATCTTGGATTTAACCTTTATGACTTAGCGGACAAATTAAGAGTAAGAGGATGGCAGGTTCCAGCATATTCATTACCAGCTAATGCTCAGGAAGTAGTAGTTCAGAGAGTATTAGTAAGACAGGGATTCGGATACGACATGGCTTGCATCTTGGTAAGAGACATAAAGAAATCAATAGAAGAATTAAAGACTCACAAGCCTACAAAATCTTTAGATGAAAAGAATCACGGCGGATTTAAGCACTAGATTAAAATTTAAATAGATATAAAATGCTGATAGCATAAATGCTATCAGCATTTTTTTATGTAAGTATTTCTATTAAAGTTATGTAATTATTTATATTAGTATGTGTAGATATTTTGTCTTGGAAAATATATAACTATTTAGAAATTTTTCTAAATAGTTATTGTTTATTTGTTATTTTGGTGTTACAATCTATTTAGATATATTTCTAAATAGATTTGTGGAGGTGAGGTATTTTGGGATTTGCTGAAACGTTTAAAGCTTTTTCTGATCCTATAAGAAGGGAAATTCTAAATATGCTTAAGGACGGTAAGATGTCTGCAGGGGATATTGCAAAACATTTTGATATGACTGCTGCTACAATATCATATCATCTGAAAATATTGAAAAAAGCGGACCTTATTGTAGAATACAAGGTAAAAAACTATATATTTTATGAACTAAATACATCAGTAATTGAAGAAATTATGTGCTGGTTATCAGATCTGAAAGGAGATAAGAAAAATGAAAAAAAATAAAGTTTTTTTGATAACATCGATTATTACAATTCTTCCAACTATAGCAGGTTTATTAATTTGGAATAAACTTCCAAATTCAATAGCAACTCACTTTGCGATGAATGGAGTGGCAAATCAGTTTAATAGTAAAAGTTTTACAGTTTTTTTTATACCACTGATTCTTTTGGCTGCCCATACCATATCTTATTTTGCAACATCTATGGATAAAAGAGAGGACAAAGTAAGCAAAAAGATGAAAAATATATTATTCTGGATAATACCTGTTATTTCATGTATTGTTATGGGAAGTATATATATGAAAGCATTAGGATATAATATCAATATACCGATGATTGCTATTTTGTTGGTATCAATTATTCAGGTGTTAATAGGAAATTATTTACCAAAGTGTAAACAAAATGGAACTGTAGGAATTAGAGTAGCTTGGACCATGAAAAGTGAAAAAAATTGGAATAAAACACACAGATTTGCAGGCAAGCTATATGTGCTTTCTGGTTTCTTATCAATAGTATTATCTTTGTGTGGATTTAACCATATGTATATATTTTTTATTGTAATGATTTCAATGTTTTTACCGATAGCATATTCATTTGCTATTAGAAAAAATATATAAAGTTATTGACAATTCATTTGAATACATATATAATTGATTATAAATTAATAATAACCGGTGATGAAGAAAGTAGCGCAGATGGATTTTCAGCGAGCTAGGAGTTGGTGTGAGCCTAGTATTGAAGTTTGAAGTGAAGAGAGCTTCGGAGGTTGCTAGATGAAACTAAAGTACTTTAGCAGGTTTCCCGCCTTAAGGGTTTGAGTGGATAGACTATCTATCAAAAAGAGTGGTAACGCGGATTATTCGTCTCTTGGGCATATGCCCAAGAGACTTTTTTTATACACACAATCCGGATATGTGTATAATGGTGAATAATTTTGTTTTTATCTATAATGATAGTTTATCAATAAGAGTGGTAACGCGATAATTCGTCTCTTGGGCATATGCTCAAGAGACTTTTTTTATAGGCCTTTATATAATTATAGTAATTTTAATTTGCAAATAAGTTAGTCCTAGGACATATAAAAATATATGTATGAAAAGAGGAAAAACAATGGAAAAAATAGTTTTAGCATATTCAGGTGGATTAGATACATCAGTAATAATACCTTGGTTGAAGGAAAATTATAAAAATGCAGAAGTAATAGCTGTTTGTGGAGATGTTGGTCAAGGTGACGAAACAAGTGAAGTATATGAAAAAGCTCTAAAAAGTGGAGCATCAAAATGTTATATAGTGGATTTGAAGGAAGAGTTTGTAGAAAATTACGTTTGGAAGTTAATAAAATCTTCTGCAAAGTACGAAGGAAAGTATCTTTTGGGAACTTCTGTTGCTAGACCTTTGATATCTAAGGCTTTAGTAGAAGTTGCTGAAAAAGAAGGTGCAAAATACATTTGTCATGGTGCAACAGGAAAAGGAAATGATCAAGTTAGATTTGAATTAGCTATAAAAGCCTTGAATCCAGATATAAAAATAATTGCTCCATGGAGAGTATGGGATATAAAATCTCGTGAAGATGCAATTGATTATGCTAAAAAGCATAATATTGAAATTGGTGTTACAAAAAAACGTCCGTATAGTATGGATAGAAATGTTTTACATCTTAGCCATGAAGGTGGAGATCTTGAAAATCCGGCAAATGAACCAATAAAAGATTTGTGCTTAATATCTCAAACACCAGAAAATGCAGCAGAGACTCCGGAATATGTAGAGATAGAGTTTGAAAAGGGTGTAGCAGTTGCTATAAATGGAAAAAAGATGAAGGCATTGGAATTGTTGGAGTATGCTAATAATATAGCGGCAAAGCATGGTATAGGAATATTAGATATGGTAGAGAATAGATTAGTAGGAATGAAATCCAGAGGAGTATATGAAACTCCAGGAGGAACTTTGCTTATGGAAGCACATACTTGTCTAGAATCTCTTACTTTAGATAGAGATACACTATCATTTAAATCTCATGTAGCGATTAAGTATTCAGAATTGTTGTATGATGGTCTTTGGTTTACACCGCTTAAAGAAGCGCTTGATGAATTTATAGACAGTACACAGAAAACTTGTACAGGTATTGTAAAAATGAAATTATATAAAGGAAATTGTATATCAGTTGGAATGACTTCACCATACTCTTTATATAGCGAAGATTTGGCTACTTTTGGAGAAGATGACATATATAATCAGGCTGATGCAGAAGGCTTTATTAATCTATTTGGTTTACCTTTGAAGGTTAATTCAATGATGAAGAAAAAGAATGGAATTAAATAAATGATGAGGAAAAAACAAAATCAAAAAAGGAGTAGTTTTATGGAAAAACTTTGGGGAGGAAGATTTCAAAAAAATACAAGTAGCTTGATGGAGGACTTTAATTCATCTATAGAATTCGATTCGAAACTATATGAATATGATATTTTGGGAAGTATTGCTCATGCAAGTATGTTGGGAAAAGTAGGAATTATATCTAAAGACGAGGCAAAAGAGATAGTAAAGGCATTGAAAGAAATTAAGCTAGATATAGAATCAGGAAATGTAGAGTTTAAAACAGAGCATGAAGATATACATATGAATATAGAAGTATTATTGACAGAAAAAATAGGTGATACGGGAAAGAAACTTCATACAGCAAGAAGTAGAAATGACCAAGTAGCATTGGATGTAAGGATGTATGCCAGAGATCAAGTTGAGGAAATAATAGGACTTTTAAAAGAATGGTTAGAAACACTAATAGAGATTTCAGAAAAAAATATAGACGTGATAATGCCAGGCTATACTCACTTACAAAGAGCACAGGCTATACTATTTTCTCATAATATAATGGCATATGCACAAATGGCGAAAAGAGACATAGAAAGATTAAAATCTTGGTTATCTATACATAATGTACTGCCTTTAGGTAGTGGAGCTCTTTCAGGAACTACATTTCCCATAGATAGACAGATGATTGCAAATATGTTGGGATTTGACCAAATTTGTATGAATTCTATTGATGGTGTAAGTGATAGAGATTTTATTATAGATTTTTTAGGCAATGCAAGTGTTGGAATGATGCATTTAAGCAGAATGTGTGAAGAGTTAATTATATGGTCAAGTCAGGAATTTCATTTTGTAGAGATGGATGATCAATATAGCACAGGAAGCTCTATGATGCCACAGAAAAAGAATCCAGATGCAGCAGAGTTGGTAAGGGGGAAGACGGCTAGGGTATATGGAGATTTGATCAATATATTGACTTTGATGAAAGGACTCCCACTAGCCTATAATAAAGATATGCAGGAAGATAAAGAATGTTTATTTGATGGAGCTGAAACTTGGATAAAATGTATTAAAATTATGATTCCAATGGTTAAGACTATGAAAATATGTGACAAAAATATGGAAAATGCTGCAAAAGGTGGATTTACTAATGCGACTGACTTTGCTGACTATCTAGTGAAAAAAGGAATGGCATTTAGAGATGCCCATAAAGTTACTGGAGAAATAGTACATTATTGCATTGAAAAAAACATCAATATAGAGGATGTAGATATCGATAAATTTAAAGAATTTAATTCTATAATAGAAGAAGATCTTTATGATTTTATAGATATAAAAAATTGCTGTGAACTCAGAAACTCTATTGGAGGAACAAGCTCTAATCAAGTTTTGAAATCTATAGAAGAAATGAAAAAATATATAGAGAAAATATAAGAAAAAGAGGCTTATTATAAGCCTCTTTTTAAGAGTTGAATTTTATAGAAAATATATGAAAATTTCAGTTGATTATTTAAATAGTTACTGAATTATTTAGTTAAGGATATGTAAAAGCTTATAGTGTAGTATGATATGAAAAGAGAATATAATAATTATAAATTGGAGGTAAATATGCAGAACTTTAATTATCATACACATACATATAGGTGTAAACATGCAGTTGGAGATGAAATAGACTATATAGAAACTGCTTTGAAAAATGGATTTAAGCATTTAGGATTTTCAGAACATTGTGCTTATGAAGATTGGGAATGTTCTCCAGGTAGAATACAAGTTGGTGAAATGGATGAATACTTTGATAGCATTAATAGGGCAAAAGAAATGTATAAAGACAAGATTGAAATATACAGAGGTCTTGAGATAGAATATTTCCCGGATTTGAAAAATTATTTCTTAGAGCTAAAAGAAAAGTATGATTATTTGATAGTTGGAGAACATAGCCTAGATAAAAATGGAAGAGATGTAGATATTGTATGTAGTGATGAAGATGCAAAACTATATTGTAAGTATATTTGTGAATCTATAGAAAACAAAGTTGCAGATTATGTTGCTCATATAGATTATTTTATGTTGGGAAGATATGACTTTAATGATACTTGTAAATCTGTTGTAAAAGAAATTGCATCATGCGCAAAAGTATACGATTTGCCGGTAGAATTGAATCTTAAGGGAGCTGCCTATGGAATAAAAGAATATGATGGATATAAGTCATATATTTATCCACACAGTAAGACAATAGAGATCTTGGCAGAAGTAAATCCAACAATAGTAATCGGTTATGATGCTCACAATCCCAAAGTTCTTGAAAAAAGAGAATTGGAAAATGATATAAGAAAATGGGCAAAAAGCTATGGCTTAAGAGAGCCTTTAGAAGAATACATAATTAAAAAAAGAAAGTAAAATAAAAGAACATAATAGAGAACAGTTATTAAGACCTTATTGATATATTAAGAAAGTGAATCGATACAATTTTGAAAAAACGCTTGAAAGAGTCTTTTTTAGCGATTACTTCTTGAAGTTTCTTCTATTGAAAAGTATGATTTAAGATAGAGGGTATTTTTAAATATTTATAAAAATATATAATAAGGAGAGTTTATATGGAGTTTAATAATTTAAAAAGACAGTATAAGATTTTAAAAAAAGAAATAGATGAGCATATTGCAGAAATTATGGCAGATGCTAGATTTTTAAATGGAGAAGAAATAAAAGAATTAGAAAAAAAATTAGCTGATTATGTGGGAACTAAATATTGTGTTTCTTGTGGAAGTGGTACTGATGCTCTTATGCTCTCATTTCTTGTATATGGAGTAGGAAAGGGAGATGCAATATTCTGTCCTGATATGACTTATATTGCTTCAGTTGATCCTGGTTGTATAATAGGAGCAAGTCCAGTTTTTGTAGATATAGATTCAAAGACATACAACATGGATCCTCGAAAATTGGAAGAAGCGATATTAAAAGTAAAAAAAGAAGGAAAATTGAAGGCGAAGGCAGTAGTAGCAGTAGACTTTTTGGGAAATCCCGCAGCCCTAGATGAGATATCTGAAATATGTAAAAAACATGATGTTATACTTATTGAAGACGCTGCTCAAAGCTTTGGTTCAACATACAAAGGAAAAAAATGTGGAGCTTTTGGTGATATAGCATGTACAAGCTTTTTCCCAACAAAGCCTTTAGGATGTTATGGTGATGGTGGAGCTATATTTACCAATGACGAAGAAATGGTAAAACTTCTTGAATCTTATAAAGCTCATGGAAAGGGCAAGGAAAAATATGATAATATAAGAATAGGAATTGGATCAAGAATAAATACAATTCAAGCAGCAGTTCTTCTTCATAAATTTGATTTATTTGACAAAGAATTAGAGACAAGACAAAATATAGCCAAGAAGTATGATGATTCTTTAAAGGATATACTCGAAATACAAGAATTAGAAGAGGGTGCAAAAAGTGCATATGCTCAATATGCAGTTCTTGCAAGAAACAATGAAGAAAGAAATTATATAATAGAGAAATTGAAAGAGAATGAAATTCCTGCGATGATATATTATCCTAAGGGAATGCACAAAATGAAAGTATTTGAAGAATTTTCGGAAGGGGATTTTACAAATTCAGACAGATATGCCGATTGTAATATTTGTATACCATTTTCTCCGTATTTGAGAGAAGATGAACAGGAATTAGTAATTGAAACTATAAGAAAAGCTGTATTAGAAAAAAGAAAATAAATAAGTGTTTATAAAAAAGAGGCTTTTTAAACTAGCCTCTTTTTATATTAAAAAAATACTGCATAAATAACTATTTAAAAAAACTATTTGATAATAAAAACTAATAGATATTTTATATTTGTTTTAAATTTAAAAGCTTGGTAAAATTAAATCAAATATAAAATATGGGGGGAAAAAATGAATAAAAAATTTATTGTAAGTGCTATTGTTGTTTCAGTAATGTTATGTTTGAATTTGAATGTTTATGCAGATAAAAGTGACAATATTGAAAGAATCGGTGGTGTGGATCGCTATAACACAGGGGTAGAATTGAGTAAAAAGATTTATTCGAAGTCAAAAAAGGCGATTATTGTAAGTGGAGAAGATTATCCAGATGCATTATCTGGAGGAAATATTTCTATGACTGAAAATATTCCTTTGTTTATGACTCAAAAAGACAAATTAAATAAGGAAGTTTTTAATGAGTTAAAGCGTCTAAATGTTAATGAGGTCGTTATTGTAGGTGGTAAAAATTCTGTATCAGATTCTGTTGAAGATAACTTAAACAAAAATTTTTCAGTATCGAGAATATATGGGAAGGATAGAGAAGAAACATCCTTAGAAGTTTACAGAAGGATTAGTAGAAATAGAAATATAGAGACTGTAGGTGTATCAAATGGGCATAAATTTTCTGACTCTTTAGCAGCAATACCTTATTTAAATCAAGAAAATGGAATTCTAATATTATCAAATGGTGAAAATATAAGTAATAAATTAGAATTTGTATTGGATAATAAAAAGGTGATATTATTTGGTGGAGAAAATTCTATATCTAATAAGTTTAAAAGAAAGATAAAAAGTACAAGAATATCGGGAAATGATAGGTATGAAACTGCTGAGAAAATAGGAGAAGAATTTTGTAAAAACAATGGAAAAACTCTTGAAAATATGAGATATTTAATAATAACAAGTGGTATAAATTATCCAGATGCGTTATCATCAATACCATTGTCATTAAATAAAAGCTGTCCAATTATATTTTCAAGTCCAGATTCAATAAAGAAGATAGGATTTACTAAGTATGGAAGAAAAATATTTATTGTTGGTGGAGAAAACAGTGTAAATAAAAGTATTGAAAATAAATTAAAAATAAATGAAATTTCTGATGAAAATAAAAATACTTCATCTAAGTCTAATTCTAAAGAAGAGTATATAGATATTCCAGACAAATTATTTTTAAAAGTTTTAAATAAAAATATAGATCCTAAAAGAAGTGATAATCAGAAAATAAGTAAAAATGATATGTTAAAACTTAAACAATTAAGTGTATATGGACCTAATACAGTTGACATAACAAATATTAAGCCAAATCAAAAAAGAGAAGAAATTATACCAATGAAAAAAATTGATAGTAAATGGATGGTTTCAAGAGGAATGAAGAGCATAGAAGGAATACAATATGCTAAAAATTTAGAAGCAATAGAGATTTCTGAGTGTGAAATAGAGAATATAAAACCTCTTAAAAATTTAAAAAAACTTAGATATATAGAAATTGACAGAAATAGAATTAAAGATATAAATGCTCTTTCTGGGTTAACAGAATTGAATCATTTAAAATTGTATAATAATCTGATAACGGATATAACTCCTTTAAGTAAGTTAAAAAAACTTAAATATTTAGACATACATTACAATGTAGATAATAATGGTAAAAATGGTATTTCAGATATATCTTCTTTAAAAAATTTAAAATCACTAGAGTTTTTAGATGTTTCAGCAAATCATTTGAAAAATATAGATGTTCTTAATGAAATGCCTAATCTTAAGATGGTGGATTTTAGTAATAATAATATAGATGATTATACAAAAATTCAAAATAAAATAATTGAAATTTCTCAAATAGGATATGGGAACTGTGGATTTTTTGGACAAAATTATGATATAAATAAGAAGTATGAGATTCCTCCAGAAGGAGGAGAAATTGTTATCAAAAACCCAAGTAAGGGATTAAAGAAAATAGCAATGGAAATGTATGAAATTCCGACTTTCTTTACAGAGTTTGATGCAAAAATAAAAAATAGTCTTAATTCCGGAAATACAGATGTATTTGAGAATGAAAGAATAATAAAATCCATTATAAAAAGTATATCCTATGATGAATATAAAGATCAATTTATAATAAATATACTTCCAAATAACACAGATGAAGATAGAAATCAAGAATTAGGATTTACTGGAAAAACAGAAGAATATGCATGGAATTTTTTAGGTATAAAAATTAATCAAAAACACATAAGTGACAAAACTGAAATAAAAATGGATATGGAAACGAAAAAATTCTATGTGGATCTTTTAAATAAATATAATAAAACTGAAAAAAAATATGTAAATTTAACTGATGAAGCATCTATAGATTATAAAAAGATTGATTATAACACTAAAATAACAAAAGGAGACATGAAAAAACTTAGAGTATTTACTGTAGTCGACAGGGATGTTAATGATAAACTTGTAGATCCTCTTAAGTATGCAACTAATCTTGAAGAATTTCAATGTATGCTAAACAATAAGGAGTTAAAAAGAGAGTTAAAAAATTTTGATTTTTTAAGTTCTTGTAAAAAATTAAAAAAATTATATTATATTAATCAAGATTATAAAGAGTTAAACAAATCAGGGGCTGTAGATTTAAGCTCTTTAGGAAATAATAAAGATCTTGAGGATTTTAGGATGAATGCAACAAATACTAGCGATATATCTGGTATTAAAGATCTTAAGCTGAAAAATTTATCATTAGAGGAAAATAATATATACAGTGTATTTAATATTATAGGTATTGATACATTAGAGAGATTGGATTTAGAAAATAATAAAATATCAAACTTAAATGGATTTGAGAATCTTAAAAATTTAAGAACATTGTATGTGTATGGAAACAATATAACAACTTTGAAACCACTTTATAATCTTAATGAATTGGAAGCTTTGCTAGCAGAAGATAACAAAATTAAAAATATAGATGGAATAGAAAATCTTAATCTATATAGATTAAGATTACAGGGAAATCCTTTAGAAAATAATTATATGGATTCTATAAAGAAAATGAAAAATATTAATCATCTGTGTGTTGGAAAAATAAACACTGAGGATTTTAATTGGTTACAGTATAATTTGATAAGACCAGAGAACAAAATAGTAAGTGATTTAGAAGAGAATAATCCTAGAGAAGAATTTTTCGAGAATTTAGATTTAGAGTATGAGGTAACAAAAGATGAAATAAAAGAAAATAAAATAATAATAGTAGATAATAAACTTAAATATGCTGATGGAAAGTATATATCCATAGGCAAAAATAAAAATGTGAATTTCAAAAATGACAAGATAGAAATTGATATAAGTAACATTACAATAAGTGAAAATAATAATATAGTTAAATTTGCTTTAAATTACGATGAAGAAAATAATGAATATCAATATAATAATGGATATTATGGACAACCTTCACATATAGAAGGGAAAATAAACTTAATTATAAAATTAAAATAGAAAAATTTATATGTTAGTATAAGGTGGTAGTATTTTTAATTTACTTTATTTATAATTTATTAAAAATGAAAACCGGATTTTTTATTGAAAAAAGGGGTATCTCTAAAGGAAAGAGTAGTTTATAGAAGTTATAATTTGAAAAGAGGAATACTATGAAAAAAATATTGAACTTTATACTAAAGATTTTTGAAAAATCAGGTGGATGTTGAAGAGGCAAAAAGTTATAAATATGCGGTGCATTTTAACAAAGAAGCAGCAAATTTGCTGCTTCTTTGTTAAAATAGAATATATAATTTATTAATTTGCTGTTTTTTTAAATTTAGCTATAATGAGCTTTTCTAGAAGGTATAGTAGACAAACTATAAGTATACCAATTAAAAGCCCCGTAAATCGTCCTACAATAGCTCTATCTGTGTTAAAAATAATCAAAGAGGCATTGATAGCCGACACTGTATTTATAAATTGTTTATACTTGTATTCATCAAGGAAAGATCCTATAAAGTTAAATAAAAATACTACAACTATACCAGATTCAATAGGAAGTATATATCTAAACGCTATAACAAAAAATATAGAACCTAATATTGTTCCCATTACTCTGTATTTAATTCTAGAAATCATCTCTTGTGAAGTAAATTGTGTAAGAGAGACTACTACAATTGTAATCCAAAGTGGTTTTTGGCTTTTTAGTATAGTAGAAAGTATCAATGCAAATGAAACCCCAAGGGTCATTCTAAGTGCAGTATTAACGTGTTTAAGACCTTTGCGAAGTTGCTCTACAAGTGTCCTTGAACCATCTGCTCCATATCCCTTTTTAGTCCATTGTATATAAGTACATACCATAATAATAAATGTACCTATTAATGTAGCTGCCATTCTTATTTTAAACCCGTCAAAATCAACTGGGACTGATTCATTAAATATGAATGGAAGAAGCATTATAACATTCATCTTTAAGTAAGTAGGTTCGCTAGTAGCTGCCATAACTAAAAATACAAACACCAAATTAAAAGGTAGTGCAATCCAAGGTGAAATAGTATTTAGTTGAGCCATTATTGTAGAACCTATATAGCAAAAGGCAATGACTGCCATCATAGCTTTCTTTGTCATTCCAGTATCACAAGCAGGAAACATAACTAAACCCACATAAATTGATACAATTATTAGGGTATTCTCCTGACCAAAAATCTTTATAAAAGTTAATATGAAAATCATCATAAAAACAAACATTTTAACATTGTTTAAAAAAGTAATTAAAAAAGATTTTCTATTAGTATTTTCTTTCATATATTACCAACTCCTTTTTTACTAGCAAATACTATACCATTTTTTTATTTTTTTTTCAATAGCTTATTTTTAAAATATTTCAATTTTTTTATTGTAAACATTTTTATAAGCAAATAAAAAGCGAAAAACCATATAGCGATAACACAAATCAATCTAGTAATAAAAAATACATGCTCAAGACTAAAGTTCCCAGAAGAGAATATGTAGCTTGAAATTAGAAATCTAGAATCACTATAAAAATCTTTTGAAAGTATGACAAGAATAATCATTAAAAAAAATTGTTGCAATACTGCTCCAAGGCTATAAAACCTGGATTTGACAAGTCTTCTTTCATAAATATTAAAGTCGTCATCATTCAAGTAAGAATCAAGTGCCAAATTGTTACCAATAGATATGAATGTGCAAGAAAATAAAACACCAAGTAGGTAGCAATTTGGAATTAAAACTATAGTTAAGCTTAACATTGTAGCTATGATACATAGTATTTCTATATTTCTGTTAGGAAGTTTTTTTATTAAAAAAGTTTTTAATAAATTTGAAATAATAAGAGATAAAGCTATCATAAAATATGATAAGCTTACATATTTATACTTTCCAATTGCAGAAAAATAAATTAAGCTATAAATTGTAAAAAAATTTCTACTAGCGCCATACCAAATTGATTGTATGGATTGTATCTTATATTTTTTCTTTTTATAAAAAAGATCTGTTAGTATAAGAAGGCAAAAGGCAATAAGCATATAAGCAATATATGATAGATTAGAAGTTTGCTTTAAGGCAACAGTAAAAAATGTCAGTATAAATATAAAAATACTAGGTAAAAAATATCTAAAAGCAAGTCCGTGAGGAATAAACATTTTATTACTTTTAAAACTATTAGAGATGTCCAAGTTAAAGATGAAACATGCACTAAAGGATATTGAAATAGCAAAAATAAGAAAAACGAAATTGATATTTATTTTTTTAAATATTATAGAAAATATCATAAATAAAGCTAAAAAAATATATCCTTTTAGTGATGATTTTTTATATTTCCATTTATTCTCTCTTTTTAAAGAATCTTTTACCGTTTTATAAAAAGGAATATATACAGAGAGCCCAACCCCAATTAAAGAAGCAGAAATACTATAAAAAATAGGGTCTATAGAGCTAAAGAAACTCAAAAAAGAACCTAAAACAGCAATAGAGATGGCTATTTTAAGAATTTTATAGGGGTTGCAGATTTTACCAAATCCCTGTATAGCAAAAGTACCAGCTTTTTCAAAAGCATAAAGTAAAACAAAAGGTAAAATATACTCATACTCTCCAAAGTGATTAAAAAAAAGACTTGCAAAAACAATATTGGGCATAATAACAGCACCTTCTGAAAAGGCCTCAGCCATAAAAATAAAAAAGTTCATAGAAATCTCCTCTATAAGAAATTTTAGTTATACATATATTATAGAACATATTTAGATAAAAAACACTTAATTAACAATCATATTATAAAAAGTTTATAAATATATATAAGCATAAATATTTTATATTATATATAAATACGAATGAAGTTTTTAAAAACAATTAAAATCTTTGATATAATATATAAAGTATAGAAGTTTTAATTTTAAATTTAAAATTCGGTATTAAATACTATGAAAAATAGGAGTGATAATTTGAAAAAAATAGAAGTAGTGGCGGCAGTCATTGAAAAAGATGGTTTAATACTTGCAACTCAAAGGGGATATGGAGAGTTTAAAGGGAAGTGGGAATTTCCAGGTGGAAAAATAAAAAATGGGGAAACTCATGAGGAAGCATTAAAAAGAGAAATTAAAGAAGAACTAGACATAGAAGTTAAAGTAAAGGACTTTATATTAACTGTAGATTACGACTATCTAGATTTTCATCTAACAATGAGTACATATTATGCAAATATAGTAGAAGGAGAAATCTCTCTTTTGGAACATATGGATATGAAATGGTTAAAAAAAGAAGAGCTAGAAAAAGTAGACTGGATAGACGCAGATATAGAAATAATAAAGAGTATCAATACACTGAATAATAAAGAAAAGTTAAATAGTATGTTTAATGAAGAAGTGAACTTTTATTATGAAACAAAAAATGAGAAATTAATTTTAGGAGATTGTTTTGAGATTTTAGAAAATATAAAAAAAGAAAGCATAGATATGATATTTGTAGATCCACCATATTTTTTAAGTAATGGAGGTATATCATGTAGTTCGGGAAAAATGGTTTCAGTAAACAAAGGTAAATGGGATAAATATATAGATATAAATAAAAAACACGAATTTAATAAAAAATGGATAAAATTATGTAAAAAATGTTTAAAAGATAATGGAACAATTTGGGTAAGTGGTACATTTCACAATATATATTCTGTAGGTATGGCATTAGAAGAAGAAGGTTTTAAAATAATAAATAACATAACTTGGCAAAAAACTAATCCACCACCTAATTTATCTTGTAAGTGTTTTACACATTCAACGGAAACTATTTTATGGGCAAAAAAAGATAATTCTTCCAAATATACATTCAATTATAAGTTAATGAAGGAAAAAAATGGAGGAAAGCAAATGAAAGATGTGTGGTCAGGTAGTCTTACGAAACCAACAGAAAAAAAAGAGGGAAAACATCCAACTCAAAAACCAGAGTATTTGCTAGAAAAAATAATTTTAGCTTCTACAAATGAAAATGATATTATTTTAGATCCATTTTCTGGTTCAGGTACGGCAGGTGTTGTATCTAAAAAATATAACAGAAAGTATATTGGGATAGAAGTAGACAAAACATATATTCAAATAGCGAAAACAAGGATAAAAAATCAAAATAAAGATATAACAAAAAAGTAAAATGACTATATAGTAATAGAGTTGAAAAATTGATATTCTTTATTAAATAGAATATAATCTATAAAGAGGTATGAAAGTAAATTTAAATAATATTATAGGAGTATATATGAAAAAAAATGATATAAAGCCATTTATAAAGTGGGCTGGTGGAAAAGGACAACTTGTAGAAACGATTAAACAAAGATATCCAATGAAAAAATATAAAATAGATAAATATATTGAACCTTTTATAGGAGGAGGGGCAGTTTTATTTGATTTATTGGGTGAGTATAGTTTTAAAAAAATATATATTAGTGATATAAATGAAGAATTAATTAATACGTATGTAATAATAAGAGATGATGTTGAAAATTTAATACTTATTCTCGAAAAAATGCAAGCAGAATATATTTCTCTTGATGAAATAGGGAGAAAAGAATATTTTTATAAAATAAGAGAACAGTATAATGATGAAATTTTAAGTGAAAAAAATAAAGTAAAAAAAGCTGCGTTATTTTTATTTTTAAATAAAACATGTTTTAATGGTCTATATAGAGTAAATAAGAAGGGAAAGTTTAATGTTCCAATAGGATCATATAAAAATCCTAAAATATGTGATAGTATGAATTTAAGAAATGTATCTAAAAGTTTAAGTAATATTGAAATAAAAAATTCTGACTATAGAGAATGCATTGATTTGGTAGATGAAAAAACATTTGTTTATATTGATCCACCATATAGACCGCTAAATAATACATCCAGTTTTAAATCATATTCTAAAAATGATTTTAATGATAATGAACAGATTGAATTGGCAAAGTTTTATAGAGAGTTAGATAAAAAGGGAGCTTTTGTAATTTTAAGTAATTCAGATCCTAAAAATATAGATGAAAATGATGAATTTTTTGACGATTTATACAGTGATTATAATATAGAAAGAATAGAAGCAAAGAGGGTTATTAACTCTAAATCATCTAATAGAGGAGCAATTAAAGAAATATTAGTGTCTAATTTTAAAGTAGATAGATAGGGGGAAATAGTGAGAAATTTTGATGATTGGCTAAATAATTTTAGAGAAAGTATATCAGGATATGATTATTATATAGATTTTAAAAAAGTGTATGAAAATGTTGAGGAGATAAAAATTGAATTGAATATATTGAATTCATTAGTTGGTTCAAAGGATATAGAAAATGATTTTGAACGTATTATTTTACATTATCCAGAAACCTTGAAATGCATACCTATTTTGCTTGCGGTGAGAAATACGGAAATATATGCTCAGGATGATTTAGGTGCATATATTTATAACTTTAATAAAAAAAATCAAACTTTAGAACAATATAAAATTTTTATGAAAAAAACAGGTTTATTTGATTTAATTTCCCGAAAAATAGTTAATAATTTAGTAGACTATGTTTTAGGAGTTGAAACTGGATTAAATTCAAATGGCAGAAAAAATAGAGGCGGTCATCAAATGGAAAATCTTGTAGAACGATACATAGAAAAAGCTGGATTTATAAAGAATAAAACATATTTTAAAGAAATGAGTATTAAGGAAATAGAAGAAAAATTCAAAATAAATTTATCCACAATTTCAAATAATGGTAAAACAGTTAAAAGATTTGATTTTGTAATTAAAAGAAATAACACGGTATATGGTATAGAAACAAATTTTTATGCAAGCGGTGGTTCTAAATTAAATGAAACAGCTAGGAGCTACAAACAGATAACTCAAGAAGCTAAAAATATAGATGGATTTAAATTTATGTGGATAACAGATGGAAAAGGTTGGAAGTCAGCAAGAAATAATTTGAGAGAAACATTTGAAGAACTAGAATTACTATTCAACATAAATGATTTACAGGAAGGTGTGTTAAATAAGTTATAAATTTAATTGAGGTGGACTGTATTGAAAGAAAAAAAAATAAAATGGGAGCCAGAAAACTTTAATTTGGAATTAAAAAGTGTATGGAATTTTCCAGAAAGAGGAAATTGGGCAACACATGACAATAGCTGGAGAGGGAATTGGTCTCCATATATTCCTAGAAATATAATTTTACGATATTCAAAACAGCATGATGTTGTGCTTGATCAATTTGCTGGTGGAGGAACAACATTAATCGAAGCGAAATTGTTAAATAGAAGTATTATTGGTGTTGATATAAATGATATAGCTTTAAGAACGTGCAAAGAAAAAACGGCATTTTATAGTAGAGGTTTATCATTTGTTGAAATATTAAAAGGAGATGCCAGAAATTTATACTTTATAAAGGATAGAAGTGTTGATTTAATATGTACTCATCCACCTTATGCGAATATAATACAGTATAGCAGAGATACTAAACATGATCTTTCTACTATGACAGTAGAAGTATTTTTAGACCAAATGGATTATGTGGCAAAAGAATCGTATAGAGTTCTAAAAGAAAATAAGTATTGTGCGATATTAATGGGAGACATAAGAAAAAATGGATTTGTACAGCCATTGGGCTATTCTGTGATGAATATTTTTATAAAAAATGGATTTACTTTAAAGGAAATTATAGTAAAAGAACAACACAATTGTAGAAAAACAGAAATGTGGGTAGAAAAAAGCTTAAAATATAATTTTTTATTATTATCTCATGAGTATTTATTTATTTTTAAAAAAGTACATTGATATAATAAATAATTTTTTATAAATAAAGATAAAAAGGCTATGATAAAGTAAAGATTAGATTACTTTATCATAGCCTTTTTGAATTTAAATTTAAATTATGGGTATAAAAGGAAATAAATATTAATAATATTTTAATAGAGCTTATATTTATAAAGTAGTGAAATATTTCTAGATATATTATATACTTATAATAAGTAAAAACTTTAAGATATATAATAAAAAATACAGGAGGTCGTTATGAACACATTGTTAAAACAATACAGAGCTTTAATAGAAAATGAAAGTGATATTATAGCAATTATGTCGAATACATCGGCATTTATTTATGAAAATATGAAAAATCTAAACTGGGCAGGATTTTATATTATGAAAGATGGGGAACTGATATTAGGTCCTTTTCAAGGAAAAGTTGCATGTTATAGAATAAATCTTGATAGAGGTGTATGTGGATATTGCGCTAGAAATAAGGAGAGTATAATTGTTGATGATGTTCATAAATTTCAAGATCATATAGCTTGTGATAGTGCTTCAAATAGCGAGCTTGTAGTTCCTGTAATAAAAAATGAAAAGCTCTTTGCTGTAATAGATATTGATTCTTTTGAATTTGCTAATTTCAGTGAAGATGATAAAAAGTTTATAGAAAGAGTTGCAGAAAATTTTGCTGAGAAACTTTAAAATATAATTTAGTGTGGAGGGGAATTATGAAGGTTTTAAAAAAAGTGTTGGCAACTAGTATGATTATTACTTTAGGTTTAGGTCTTGTTGCCTGTAATAAGGATGATAAGAAGGCTACAGATTCTTCAAGTGAGTATAAAATAGGGGTTTTGTCAATAGATGATAGCTTTCCTATTTATGTAGCAAAAGAAGAGGGCTTATTTGAAAAAGAAGGCGTAAATGTTAAGGTAGTTCCATTTAAATCCAGTTCAGAAGAGAGTCAGGCACTTGAGTCTAAAAGTATAGATATGATGATGAATGATATGGTTGTTCAAAGTCTTTTAAAGAAGTCTAACACAGATACGAAAATACTTGCTACTGCATATGGTGCAAAGCCCGAGGAAGGCAGATTTGTGGTTTTAGTAGCTCCAAATAGCAATATAAAAACTGCAGAAGAATTCTATGGTAAAAAAGTTGGAATATCTAAAAATACAATGATGCAATATCTTATGGATTCATATTATGATTATTTAAAATTGGATATAAACAAAGTTGATCTTGTAAACATACCTAATTTGCAGACTAGAATGGAATCTTTGCTTTCTGGTAAAATAGATGGAGCAATACTTCCAGATCCACTTGCAAGTCTTGCAATTAAAAAGGGAGCAATTCCAGTAATAGATGATACAAAGTTAGAAGAAAACTTTTCTCAGTCGGTTATAGTTGTAAGAGATGATGTATTAAAATCTAGAAAAGAAGATACAGGTAAGGTTATGAAATGTATATATACAGCAATGGAAGAGATAAATAAAGACCCGAATAAATATATGGAAGAAGAAAGAAAATTCTCTAGAGTACCAGAGCCACTAAAAGAAAATTATCCAATGCCTCATTATAGCCCTAATAAAGTTCCTACAAAAGATGAGGTCAAGAGAGTACAAGATTGGCTTGTAAAAAATAAATTAATAGACAAGCAGTTTGATTATGATGCTCTTGTTGGGAATTTAAATTAAAATGAAAATATTAGAGCTTAATATAGAATATTTTGCATATGATAAGGACCGCTTTGAGATTAAATCTTTGAGCGGTCAATCAATTTCAGTAAATAAAGGTGAAAGAATAGCTGTAATAGGGGCAAGTGGATGTGGGAAAAGTAGTTTATTAAAGATTATTTCAGGTTTAGAGAAAAATTTTTCAGGATTTATTAAAAAAGATGCAAAGACAAGTTTTGTTTTGCAAGAATATGGTCTATTTCCATGGAAAAAATTAGGACAAAATATTGCTCTTCCTCTTAAATTAGAAAAAAAAGACAAAAAATACATAGATAAAAAGGTCTCTTTCATATCTAAAACTTTAGGTATAGAAGAAATTTTAGATAAATTCCCTGACAATGTCAGTGGTGGTCAAAAGCAGAGAGTAGCAATAGCTAGAGCCTTGATTACAGATCCGGATTTGTTGCTTTTAGATGAACCTTTTAATTCTTTAGATTCTCTTACAAGGGAAGATATTCAAGATATGGTACTTAATATAGCGTCAAAAAGAAAGATGGCTTTTATTATTGTTACTCATAATATTGAAGAATGTGTTTATATGGCGGATAGGGTTTTAATTATGGATGCAGATGGAGATAATGAATTTATGGATATAGAAAGGGATGGTATTTCAAATAAAGATTTTAGAAATACTGCCCTATATTATGAACAAGTAAATATTTTGAGAAATAAGTTAAGAAGTAAGATGGGAGGGAATAATAGTGAAAAATAAAAAAGTATATTCGCTAATCTCTTTTATTTTACTAATAATGCTATGGTGGTTTATAAGTGCAATAGTAAAAAAAGACTTTATACCTAATCCATACGAATCTTTAATAGGATTTTTTGAAATTTTTGAAACAGAAAACTTAGTTCAAAATTTTTTAATATCTTTGTATAGAATTTTTGTGAGTTTTTTAATATCACTCTTAATAGCACTTCCTCTTGGAGTTGCTATGGGAAGGATCAGATGGATGGACAGCTTCTTTTCACCTATAGTTAATATGCTTTATCCGATACCCAAAATTGTATTTTTACCTATATTCGTTGTGTTTTTAGGTCTTGGAAATGCACCAAAGATATTAATTATTTCTCTAATAGTATTTTTCCAAATACTTGTAATTATAAGGGATGGAGTAAAGAAGATACCAGAAAGTTATTTCCTATCATTTAGAACTATGTCTCAAAGTAATGTTGGATTAATATTTCATGTTATACTTCCTGCAATAGTTCCAGATATAATTACTTCTTTGAGAGTAAGTGTAGGATCGGCTATAGCAGTACTATTTTTTGCAGAAACATTTGCCGCACAAGATGGTTTGGGATATGTTATTTTGGATACTATGGAAGCTAGAAATTATAATCAAATGTACGGAGGAATAATAGCTATGAGTATACTAGGAATATCTATATATGAATTGCTATCTATGGTAGAGAGAAAAATAACAGGAAAAAATAAATCTAGTTAATAAAAAAAGAGATAAAAAAAGAAAATTAAAAACTTAATTAATTAAATACTTCAAAATAAAAATGAAGTTAAAAAAGCTTTTATTGAATTAAAGAAAACTAACTGTATTAAAAAACTGAAAACAGTTAGTTTTTTTATTTAATATAAAATATTTTATATATAAAAATACATTGCTATTACTTTCTTATTATGTTATGGTAGAAGGGATATAATTCAGGAGATAAGGTGTGTTTATCTGCAAATAAATAATAAAATTGAATAAAAAAGATCATTCTACAGAGTACCTTAGCAAAGGCATGATGTGGAATTTATTTTTATACTTAAATATATTTTGAATTAAAAGTATTGATGAGAAGAATATATAAGAAGTAATTGAAAAGTAAATTAGTTTATATGTAGATAATCGAGGTTATCGATTGAAAATAAAAAGTAATTTATAAGGAAGGCGAAGGAAAATGGCTAAAAAGGAAACATCAAAGGTATATATGAATACACACTATGGTTCAGATAGTGAGGAAGAAATGATAGAATCTTTTTCAAAAAAAGAGGTCGAAGTAGACGAAGGAGAAACTATAAAAAACGGAGATAAGGTTAAAATTGAGGCTTTAGATAGTGGAAATGTAAAAATGTTCAAGATATGTATGAGCAAAGGAGAAAATTCTCCCGAAATATCAAAGATATGTATAGATAAAAAAGTTGGAGATGAAATAGAGTTTAAAAATAAGAAGTGTAGAATTTTAGAAGCTTTGAGATAGAAAGCTCATTTTTATTTTTGAAAATATTAAAATTTACAAGTTTAGGGAAAAAATAAGTGATAAATAAAAAATCGAATACTATAAAATGACAAAAACCGCTGTATGAAAATATAGCGGTATAATTTTATTTAAATAATAAAACTCTTGAATGCTTTAAAAAAGTTTTTATTAATGTTAGAATATTATGTATAGAATAATAAAAATAGCATAAAAAAGATCAGCAATTTATTTGTGATTTTTTGAGCATTGGAATAATATTTTAAAGCAGACACACAATATTAGGTGTTTTTATAAAAAGTGTGTATATGTTAATTAAAGGGGCAATTATTGGATATTTAAAGTTGTAATTTAGTAAGGAGAATATATATGAGGCAATATATAGTTAATACCTTTACAGAAGAAGTATTTGGCGGTAGTCCTGTTGCTGTTTGTATAGTAGAGTCATGGATTCCATCAAGTGATATGATGAAAATAGCAATCCAAAATAATCTTCCAGAAACAGCTTTTATAATAAATCGAGGAATATATTATGAATTAAGGTGTTTTAGTCCATATGGGGAGTTATATAAATTTGTAAATTCATCTCAAGCGGCTGCTTATGTATTATTTAGATTTTTAAGACCAGAGCTTAGAGAGATAAGTTTTAAAACAGCTAAAGTAGATATAAAAGTAAAGAGAAAATATGATAAAATATCAGTAAGTATACCTCAATTAAAGTTATTAGAACTAGAAACTTCATATGAGGTTGAAGAGGCTTTAGGCATTATGCCAAAGAGGATTTTTGCAGGTGCAGGTGGTTTTTTTGTATTTGAAAATGAGGAAGACGTAATAAACTTTAATCCAGACATAGATAAAATAGTGGAGTTATTTAATAGAGCTTATAGCTTACCAGAGAGAAAGAGCTGGACAAGGCATATTGACGATCTTCTTTCGGATAATGTGGATATGAGAATGGATTTAGAAGAAAAGTGTGTTTTATTTAGTGAACTATCATTTTGTATTACATCAATAAGTGAAGAAGCAGATTGTATTTCGAGGTACTTTTCTTTGGGAGACTATGTAACTCATGGATATGAATATCCCATTAAGTATGAAACTATGGTACCGTATTGGTTTGGAGAACTTAAAAAGGATAAAATTCTTATTAAACAAATTGATGCAAGAGACGCCTTACTTGAATGTAAAAATGTGTTTGATACAAAAATAGAAATAAGTGGTAAGGCTAGATTATATGCAATATCGGATATATATGTAGAATAAAAAAGATGGTTAACCATCTTTTTTGTTTTTTATAAATTATAATTTATTATTATAAAATAAGTTAGAATAGTAAATGAAAATAAGGTATAGAACTGAAAGGGAAATATGCTCAGTATAAATTTGTATATAAAAGTATAAGATAATAATACAATGAAAAGAGTTTCTCTATATGAATTAAATTAAGTATACTAAATAGCTATAACAATTATTTAAAGGCTTATATATGTTAGAAATATTTATGATGATTTAGTTATGAATTACGCAAAGAGAGTGATAAAAATAGACAATCCTAGCAAAAGTGATCTATCAATAATTACAGAAAAAGATTTTATTTAAATTTTTAATAAAACTATTGAATTTTAAATAAAACGTTGTTATTATTCAATTATGGAAAGTAAATTATCTTTTAAAAGTCAGGGGGAATAAATATGAAGATATTAAGAGAGCTTGAAAATAAAATAAGTGAATTTATAGATTCTGAAAGTAAAGAACTTGTCCTTAACTCTGACGAATCTATGCTTATATTTAGTTTTTCAGAAGAATATGAGAAGTTGATAAATGAAGCTCCCAAACATGGTATTGGAAATATTATAGCAAATTCATTTGGAATAAAGGATGTTTATTTAGGAGGAGCTTTAGACAGTAAAAAGGGAAAGCATTTTATGAAAATATACAAAATGCTTCCAGATAAAACTTCAATATACTTATCTATGTCAAGGATTTCTGATGTTAAATTTGATGAAAATGAAATACTAAATAGAATTTTTGTTGATGTAAAAAATATTGATATATGTAAGCTGGGAAATGATCAGATGATTCTTAAGAAAGAAGAATTATAAATTTCTAAAGCTGTATTTATAATTGAAAAGATAATATTGAGAATATCATTAGTAGATTAAAGAGGGAAATATAGGCATATTGCAGATATTTTCCTCTTTTGCATAAAAAATTATTGTAATTTAAAGAGTGCCTATTTTAATAGTTAGGAGGAAATATGAATGCTAAAGTAGATGTAAATAATATTTTTATAGAAAGTAGTAGGTTAATATTAAGAGCATATGGTGAGGAAGATTTAAATGATTTTTTTGAATATGCCTCTGAAAAAGGAGTCGGAGAAATGGCAGGTTGGAATCATCATAAAAATATAGAGGAAACAAAATCTGTTCTAAAAATGTTTTTAAATGAAAGAAAAACTTTGGCTATTGTGTATAAAGAAAATAAAAAAGTAATAGGTTCAATAGGGATAGAATATATTAGAGAAGAAATGCTAGATGAAGAATATGAAAAGCTTCTTGGAAGAGAAATTGGTTATGTACTTGCTAAGAAATATTGGGGTCAGGGTATTATGACAGAAGCGCTAAACGAGTTAATAAGATATTTATTTTTAAATGAAAAATATGACTTTCTAACTCTTTGCCATTCAAGAAATAATTATAGATCTCAAAGAGTGGCAGAAAAATGTAAATTTACTTTTATAAAAGAAGAAAAGATAAAAAATTCTAGTGGGAAAAATGAAATTATGAAAGTTTATTTATTAGAAAATATAGATAAAAACAAATTTTAGGCAGTAAATTTATTGACACTATAAGCTATTTATAAATATATAAAGGTACGAAAAAATTGTAAAAATTATAGAAAAAATGGTTTAATTAAGGTATAGGTGGTAAAATTATTTAAATATGTAAAATTGTACTTATTTTTTCAAGAGATCTTTCTACTTGGTAAATAAGCACTAAGATGAAAATTACAAAATTTATTATAAAGGAGGTGAGATAATGTCAATTGGTTTGATAATTACTATAGTGATTTTAGCGATAATAGTGATTTGGTTTATTAGTTCTTATAATAAACTTGTAGGTTTGAGAAATGATGCAAGAGAAGGATTTTCAACTATGGATGTTTATCTTAAAAAGAGATTCGACTTGATTCCCAATTTAGTGGAAACAGTAAAGGGATATGCTTCTCATGAGTCTAATACTCTTGAAAAGGTTATACAGGCAAGAAATAGTATAGCTAGTTCAACAACAATAGATGAAAAGCTTCAAAATGAAAATATGCTTACTGATACACTTCGCTCATTATTTGCTCTATCTGAATCTTATCCAGATTTAAAGGCAAATCAAAACTTTATAGATTTGCAAGAAAAAATTGATGGTGTTGAACAGGATATAGCAAACTCAAGAAAATATTATAATGGGACAGTAAAGGCTTTAAATAATGCCATAGAAATGTTTCCAAGTAATATAATTGCAAAGATATTTAAGTTTGAGGAAATGACAATGTTTGAAGTTTCTAATGAGGGGGAAAGAGAAAATGTTAAAGTTCAGTTCTAGTAAGTTTTTTAATGGACTGCAGAAAAAGAAGATTATACGAAACTGTATAAGTGTTATTTCTCTTTTTTCATTAGTATTGACATTATTGTCAGCTTCTTTAATAGCTGTTCATGCAAAAGATAAAGACGATGAAGATAAATATTCTTATAAGACAGATAGCTTTATTACAGAGATAAAAGCAAATAAAAATGATACTTTTGATGTTAAGGAGACTATAAATGTTGATTTTACGTCTCCTAAACATGGTATTTTCAGATATATACCAGTTTCTCTAGGTGAATACGATATAAAAGATATTGTCGTTCTAGGAGATACTTCAGATAAAAATACAGATTATAATTTGAAAAATAAAGTAATAAAAATTAGAGTTGGTAATGAAGATACTTTGCTAAAAGGGAAAAAGCAGTATATTATACAATACAAAATAGTAGGTATAAAGGCTAAAAAAGATGCTCCAGATTTTTTAAAGCTAGATCTATTACCGACTAGTTGGAATACTCCGATATCCTATGCAAAAACTTCTATTACAATGCCAAAGGATGTAGACTGGGCAGATGCAGATATTTACTATGGTGGGTATGGCTCTAAGCATAAACTAACTGATAACAAAGCATTTAATGTTAAATCAGATTATAGAACCTTAACTATAGAAACTAAAAATTTACCTGCCAATGAAGGTATAACAATTAGAAAGCAACTTGGGAATGGATATTGGTCAGGAGCACAAAATTACGATAATAAAAAGCTTTTTATGGCGATGATATTTGTGTTACTTGCCTTGCTTTCATTTATTCTTTGGTTATTATTTGGAAGAGAGCCAAGATATACTACTACAGTAGAATTTTATCCTCCTGAAGGAATGACTCCAGCAGAAATGGGATATTTGATAGATGGTAGTATAGATGATAAAGATATAATGTCAATGATAGTATACTATGCCAATAAGGGTTATATGACTATTGAAGACAATGGACCAAAAGGCTTTAAGTTTAAGAAAATCAAGGATATGGATATGGATGAAAAAAGATTCTCAAGGATATTTTTTGAATCTATTTTTAGTGAAAGTGACGAAGTTACAGAAAAAACAATGCCTAAAAATTTATCTGATAAATATTTTGTAGTAAAAGATATGTTGGAAGGCAGATTTATAGGAGAGAAAAGAATTTTTTCTAAAAAGTCAACAATGTCCAAATGGATTTGTATGATATTGATGACTCCGATGCCGTTTTTACTATCTTTTCTTATAGCTAAAATTGCAAATAATAGTACATTGATATTTTTTGGTGCTCTAGCTTCAATAATAATGATAATATGGCTTTTCTTTGCATCTAAGTTGTCCAATGGAAAAAATTCATTAACAAAAACAGAAAAAAGAGTTTATTCTTTTGTAAGTGTGATTTTACTATTAATTTCAACGGCAATAATTTTTGGAATGACATTTTTATTTGCAGAAGGAAAGTTTTTTTCAATAGTAGTAACGGTTTCGTATTTATTAACTTCATTCTTTGCAGTTAATATGAATGCGAGAACAAAAGAAAGTGCCAAAAGGCTTGGTAAGATTCTAGGATTCAAACAGTTTATTGAGACAGCAGAGCTTGCTAGATTAAAGGCTCTAGTTGGGGATAATCCTTCATATTTTTATAACATATTGCCATATGCATATGTTTTAGGATTGTCAGATGACTGGATTAAAAAGTTTGAACATATAAATATAGAACCAGCAGATTGGTATATATCTCCATACGGTGATATGTTTAATATGATGATATATATGAACATTATGGATAGCATAGATCATTCTATTGGAGATATAATTGATGATCAGATTTCAGAATCAAGTTCTGATTATGGAAGCTCTGGCGGTTTCGGTGGAGGCGGCTTTTCAGGAGGTGGCTTTGGCGGAGGCGGCGGAGGTGCCTGGTAGAATGATATAAAATAAAAAGAAACTGTGAAAAGAGAATTAATACTTAATATGGATAGCATATTAAAATATTATTCAAAATCACAGTTTCTTTTTTATAATCTAAGTAGATAATTCTTTTATTAAAAAATCTCTCTGATAAAATTTTATACTATAGAGTATATGTCTATGCTAGACCTAAAAGTTTTGTTGCTAAACTAAAATATACAAGTATAGAACCAGCGTCAACAATCGTTGTTATTAATGGAGCTGCCATTATAGCTGGGTCAAAATGAAGCTTCTTTGCAATTAGTGGTAGAATAGAACCTATTATCTTAGCCATCAAAATAGTAGCTATTAAAGACAAGCCCACAAGAAAGGCTATTGTAGGATTTTTATATCTAATCATAATATAGATTCCATTGGTAATAGATAGTACAAAACCTACGATTAAGGCTATTCTAAATTCCTTAAACATAACTTTGAAAAGATCTTCAAATTTAATTTCATCAAGTGCAAGACCTCTTATTATAAGAGTTGAACTCTGTGAACCACAGTTACCACCTGTATCAGTAAGCATTGGTATAAATGATACTAATAAAGGCAGAGCAGCAAATGCACTTTCATATTTTGCAATAATAGTTTGTGTAATTGTTGCTGAAAGCATCAAAAACATCAACCAACCAATACGATTTTTTGCATGAGTAAGAATTGAAGTTTCAAAGTATGAAGTTTCACTTGGACTTAAAGCACTCATTAATTCCATATCTTCTGTTGTTTCATCAAGCATTACATCCATAGCATCATCGACTGTAACAATACCAACCATAAAGCCTTGTTTATCGACTACAGGTATTGCAAGTAAGCCATACTTAGAGAATAGCTTGGCTGTTTCTTCCTGATCGGTATGAGTTGTAACATAGATAAATTCTGTTTTCATAAGTTCTTCCATAGTTACATCGTCATCTCTTGTAAGTAATTCTTTAGCAGTTACTATACCTCTTAGTTTTCTGTTTTCAAGAATATAGCAAGTATAAATAGTTTCCTTATGTATACCAGTTTCTTTTATATGTGCAAGAGCACCAGCTACTGTTGTATCTTTTTTTAGAGTTACATATTCAGTAGTCATAATACTACCTGTACTATCTTCAGGATAGTTCAAAAGAGTATTTATTTGAGCTCTTTTTTCAGGATCTACATAGTCTAGAATTCTTGTTACTAGATTAGCAGGAAGCTCCTCTAGTAAATCGACAGTATCGTCCATATAAAGATCATCTAAGATATCCATAAGTTCTTTTTCGCTGAACTTTTCAACTAAGTAAGCCTGCATAGAATTGCTCATCTCAGTAAAAACTTCTGCAGCCTTTGATTTTTGGATTAATCTGAATGCTTGAATAAGTTCCTTATCGTCTAAATCAGAGAGGAGCTCGGCTATATCCACTGCATTCATAATATCTAGAATGCTCTTAACCGCTTTAAATTCTTTGTTTTTAAGAAGTTCTAAAAAAATATCTTTGTTCATAAAATCGCTCCTTTCGTTATTAGATATTAATTAACTTAAATCTGATTAAAAATAAGAAAAATTATATGAAATGTAAAATTATTTTTAAAAATGTTTTTAAAAATTATTACTTCATATAATTCAATAATAAAAAATAATAAGATTTATATAAAAAAAGTATCTAAACAGTTTATTGCAATCGAAATAATGTTCAAGATACCCATAATTATTATCATTATAACGTGTATAAAAGTATATGTCAAGGTTAAAACCTTGACACTTATTTATCTAAAAAAATTTATAATCGAAATAATTATGATGGACATAAGATATATGAAATATATAATGACAGAAAATTGTGGTGATTTTATTGTGTATAATGATATAATACAGTTATTAAATAAAATACCGAGTGGAGGAAAATATGAGAAAATTATTATCATATCTAATGTGTTCAGCAATTGTAATGATGTCTATTAATGTTGCGAATGCAGAAAATAATGAGATTAAAGTAGAAAGAATAGCAGGTAATAGTAGATACGAAACAGCAGTTGAAATTAGTAAAAAGTATTTTGAAACAGCTCCTAATGTTGTTCTTGCAAGTGGTGAGGGATATGCAGATGCTTTAGTTGGTGGTTCTCTTGTTTCTCAGGAAAAAATACCGATGTTTCTTACAAAAAAAACATCACTTCCTTTAGAGACAAAAGAAGAATTAATAAGATTAAAGACAAAGAATGTATATATACTAGGTGGTAATAATACAATTTCACAGTCTGTGGAAAATCAAATAAAAAATATGGGTATAAATGTAAAACGATTATCTGGAGAAGATAGATTAGCTACAGCAGGTATGATTGCATCGGAAAGATTTTATCTAGCCCAAAAAGATAATCCTAATGTTGCAATGGGAGATAGATATGCAGGTATAGATGGATATAATTATGCAGACGCTTTAGTTGCAGGTTCTATAATAGGGCAAATAGAAAATCAGGTTTATGTATTTCCCTATTTAAAAAATAATGAAATATCTCAAGGATTTGCTTATGAGTTTGCCTTTGGTGGATATAATTCCATTCCGAAAAATGTCGAAGTAACAACAAGAATTGCTGGCGAAAATAGATATGAGACATCTGTAGAAGCAGCTGAAAAATTTGAAATGCTTACAGGCAAAAAATTAAAAACTGTTATTTTAGTGGATGGCATGAATTATCCAGATGCACTTGCGGCATCTACTGTTGCAGGAAAAGAAGAGGCTACTGTAATTACAACGCCAAAAGATAAACTAAACAAAGAAGCAAAGAAGTTTATCAAAAATAATGCAATTGATAAGGTAATAGTTATAGGAGGAGAGAACTCAGTTGGAAATTCAGTAGTAGCAGAAATAAATGATGAAGAAGATCTTTCTGCAAATTTATTGGGTGGATGGAAAATAGTAGGGAACAAAAAATATTACTATGAATCAGGAAAGATGGTTACAGGTTGGAAAAACGTTGATGGCTATAAATATTATTTCAATGACGATGGGACAATGCATACTGGTTGGTATTATGGAAAGTATAAGGATTCTTCAGGAATTTCTCATGATGCAAGATACTACTTTAGTATAGATGGTAGTCTTGCAAAAGAGGGCACTATAATAGATGGTTGGATTACACAAGCAAGTGGTGTTTCAAATCTTCAAGAGGATAGCGAGTTGAAGATTATAAAAGAGTACCTTTCAAAAAATATGCCAGATGTATTTAAAAAAATAGAATCTAATGAATATAGGATCTACAAGGAATCAGAGACAGTAAATGGAAAAGATCAATTTAATATTACTGCATTAAGTGATTATTGGCAGACAGTTGTTCAAGGTGTAATAAAAGAAGGATCTAATAAAATTCTCTACAAAATACAAATAGATCCGTATTCAGGAAATATTAGTTTAGTAAATTAAAAGGCATAGAAATAAAGAGATATATTCTTAGATAAATTTATAATACAGTAAGAAAAATATTATTATAAATATAAATACAGGTTATAGGGGGGGGATTTACTTATAGCCTGTATTTTTTAGTGGAATAGAGCATAGCTAAAAAAGTTTTTTAGCATAAAGTTAAGTTTTGAAAAATAAAAAGGAATATAGTTTATTTATTTTAGATAAAAAACAAAGTTGTGATTATAAAAATAGTTGACAAGTCAAGGATTAAATGTTATTATAAGATACAAGATACTTGACTAGTCAATAGTTGATGTCTCAAATAAACAATTTGGTGAGTGTGTACATCAAATAGTGATTTTGTGGGGGAGAAATGGAATTACAAGAATACAGTAATTTATTGCATAGGGTTAAGAATTTGGAACATAGATTGTGTAAGAACTTCGAAGTTGCTACCGGCTTCAGTTTGACAAGATATGAGATGATGATGTTTTTAAAGGAACATAATTCCTGTTTACAGGTCGATATACAAAATTATTTACAAATAAATCAAGCTGCGATTACAAGACATTTGAAGCTTCTTGAAAAAGAAGGTCTAGTTAATAGAGTTAGAAATTCAGAAAACAATAGAGAGATTTTTGTTTCACTGACAGATTTTGCTAAGGAGAAACTGGCGAAATGTCAGTTGAGTAGCAAAGAGCATGGTAGATGCGTTAATCTTTCATTAAATAAAGAAGATTTACTTGAACTTGAAGAGGCGCTTGAAAAAATAGAAAAAGAGCTATAATACAGATAAATTAAAGCTTGAGCAGGCAGGAAATATTTGTGTAATATTCCTACCCGTATAAAGGTATTTGATTATATGGAGGAAAATTGATGTTGAAAAACAATGACTTTTCAGATATTGTATTTGGAAGAAGAGCAGTTAAGGTTTTTGATGAAAACTTTAAAATTGACAGAAAAGAAATGCTTGAGATGATAGGTGAAGCTACAAAAGCACCTTCTTCAGTAAATATGCAGCCATGGAGATTTTTGGTTGTAGAATCAGAAGAAGGCAAAGATAAATTGCGCCCTTTGATTAGGTTTAACGTTAGGCAAAATGATACTTCATCGGCAATGATAGTAGTATTTGGAGATATGAAGTGCTACCAAAAGGCTGAAGATATATATTCAAGAGCTGTTGATGAAGGTAAAATGCCTAAAGAGGTAAAGGAAGAATTAATGGGACTTTTCATGCCAGAGTATAAAAACTTTTCTAAAGAAAAAATGAATGATGTAGTAAAAATAGATGGAAGTCTTGCAGCAATGCAGTTTATGTTAGTTGCAAGAGCACATGGTTATGAAACAAATCCCATTGGAGGATTTGAGGAAGAGCAAATTGCAGAGGTATTCGGTCTAGACAGTGAGCAATATGTTCCTATAATAATAATTGCTATTGGTAAAGGAAACTATGAAACACATGAATCGACAAGGTTAAACCCAGAAGAAATCACAAAATTTAAATAGAAATATCTGCCCCGGTTAGCCGGGTTTTTTATTGTCTAAATTTAGAGTAAAAAATAAATACTTGATTTTATCTTTATAAGGGTATAAAATAGTGAAGGTCAACACTATATTGGTGTGGATTAAAATATACTTTTTTAGAAAGATATTAAGAAAAAGAATATCCACAATATGTGAAGAAATAGATGAAATTGTGGATAAAAATTTTTTTTAAGAAAAAGAATATCCATAAATATGTATATAAAAATATATAATGTGGATAAAAAAGAAGTTTTTGCATTTGAATATGTGCAAATTGATTATAAATTTTTATAATTGTGGATTAAAGGTTAAGAATATATCCACAAGTGTGTGTAAAGTATTAAGATAATGTGGATTGTTGTAAGTGTTGAAAATTAATATCGTAGATTTTAAAAGCTATTTTACAAGTACATTGTGGATAGCTTTTTATTTTACAAAAAATAAAAATGTATACAATGACAAAATGTCCATATCAATGTGGACATAGATTTGGACTTTCGGGCAAATGTTTACTGCTTTATAATTTATATATGTAAGAGGGAGGTGAAAGATATAACTGAATTAACTAATAGACAGAGAAAACTTGTTGAAATACTTATTGATGAAGATGATTATATGGCAGTTAGATTTTTGTCTGACAAACTGAATATTTCGAGAAAAACAGTTTATAGGGACATAGAAAAAATAGAAAGCATCATGCCTAGTATCTCTTTCGATAAAAAGCAGGGAAGTGGAATAAAGATAATAGTAAATTCTGATAGCCTTGTAAGAAAACCTTTAAAAAATATTGAAAAATATTCTGTAGAAGAAAGAAGAATAAAAATATTTTTGTGGCTTTTACAACATTCAAAGGAGTATACGAGTATATGTTATTTGTCAGATAGATTTTATGTTGGAAGAACAAGTATTATTAGTGATTTAAATTATATTAACACAAACCTTTTGGGAGATAAGCTAACCATAGAAAAAAGTAAAAATGGAACTAGGATTTTAGGTAAAGAGGAAGATGTAAGATCAAAGCTAAGATATGTACTTGAAAATTATTCTTTCGTAAATACAGAGGATGTAAAGCCATATAAGTCAGATAGAATGGATGAGAATACGATCAAGGCTATTCAGTCTAAGTATCCATTGGAAGATATTATAACTATAGAAAGTATAATTAAAAAATATGAGAAAAATCTTCCTTATACTATAGGTGATTTGTACTACACAAACATGATAGTACACATACTAATTGCAATAGACCGCGTCAGATTAGAAAAGTATGTAGAGCCATCTAATAGTATAAAAAAATTGGATGTTTTGTTTTATAAACAGGCAAAGAATATAGCAGAAGATGTAGAGCAGTCTTTTAACGTAAAATTTCCTGAAAGTGAAGTGACGTATATTTATAAATATCTCACAAGTATGGGCGTTGGAAAATTAAATACAGTTGACTCAGAAAGATGGATTGATAATAGCATAGATGACATATCTACAGAATTTTTAAGATATTTATTAGAAGATCATGTCGTTGATTTTAATAAAAATCAACATGTTTTTTATGCATTTCAGCTTCATATTAGAGCTTTGATTCAAAGATTAAAATACAGGATAGAAATTAAAAATCCGCTTACTAAAACTATAAAAAGCAACTATCCAGAAGTATTTAGTTATATGAAAAGTGTGTCAGCAAAAGTATTGGAAAATGAAATTTCGGAAGATGAAATAGCCTATTTGACAGTATATATTCAATCGCTTTTAGAAAATCAGATTTCTATGAAAAAGATCGTAATAGTATGTCATAGTGGATTTGGAACATCTCTTTTACTTAAAAAAAGAATTTTGGCAAATTTTGACAAGATTGAGGTAGTAGATATTCTTTCATCAGATGATTTAGCGGACTATGATTTAGATGCTATAGACTATGTAGTTTCCACAGTAAAACTTTTAGATGTGGATTTTGAAAACATACTTTATGTATCGACATTACTTTTGAAAGATGATATTGAAAAAATCAACAGAATTATTATGGGGGCGAAGTAGTGATAGTATTGAAGAAAGAATTAGAAGGACAGTACGATAGCATTAAAGAAGTATATGAAATCTTAAGTTGTATTTTGCAAGAAGAAGGAATTATAAAAAATAAGCAGAATTTGATAAGTAGTTTGATACAACGAGAAGAACTTGGACCGGTAGAAATTATGCCTAATTTTTACCTTCCCCATATAAAAACTGATGAGATAGAGGATCTTTTAATTGTAAATGTTGAGGGTTTTAAAAATAATAAAATTTTATTTATTTTAGTTCCAGAAGAAAATTTTCTTAGCTATCGGGAATGCGTTATCAAAATAATTATGAAGCTTGACGAAAAAGACTTTATAAAAAAAATGGAAAGTAGTGAAAAAATTTTAAAAGAGTATTTAGAAAGTATTCAAAAATAGTCTAAGATCTTAAAAGAATATGTAATTCGGGGGACTTTTAAGAATTATATCTTGACTAAAATTTAAAGAGCATATTTAGATATAATATGCAAAAATATTACTAAAAATATAAAAGCAAAAGAGGTAAAGAGTATGAAAAAAATAGTAGTAGCATGTGGAGCAGGGATAGCAACTTCAACAGTTGCAATACAAAAGTTAAAGGCTGGTTTTGAAAAAAGAGGTTTATTATCACAGATACAGTTTACACAGTGTACAGTAGCAGAACTTCCAACAAAGTCAAAGGGACATGACTTAATAGTTACAACTGCACAATTTAGTCAGGATGTAGAGATTCCAGTAGTATCAGGACTTCCTTTTATTACAGGTATTGGTGCAGATAAGCTTGTAGACGATATAGTTGCGAAACTTGGAATATAGGGAGATAGACCTATGATAAATAAAGATATAGTATTTTTGAATCGTGATTTCAAGGATAGTAGAGAGCTTTTGAGTTCAATATCAGAGGAATTGCTTTCAAAAGGATATGTAAAAGATTCTTTTAGAGAAGGTATTATGAAAAGAGAAGAAGAATATCCAACTGCAATTCAAGCTGAAAACTTCAGTCTAGCGATACCACACACTGATTCTGAGCACATATTAAAGCCTGGAATTGCTTTTGTGAGGTTAAATAATGGATGCGATTTCAAAGAAATGTGTACAAATGAAGATATAAAGGTCAATATGGCTTTTGTGTTATTAGTTAAAGAAAAAGAAAAGCAAGTATCTCTTTTAACAAAACTTATGGGATTATTTTCAAATAATGATATATTAGAAAAGCTTTATAAAGAAAATGATCCATCTGTAATAGAAGCGATGCTAAATAGAGAGATACAATAAATTAGGGGGATAAAAGGATGGGCGTTTTACAATATTTAGTAGATTTAGGTGCACCAGTTATGATGCCGATAATCTTTACAGTGTTTGCACTGTGTTTAAGAGTAAAGTTTGGTAATGCAATAAGAGCAGGTTTGTTGGTCGGGATAGGATTTATAGGTCTTAACACAATAATTACTTTACTTACAGATAATTTGGGTCCTGCTGCACAGGCTATGGTTCAAAACTTTGGACTTAATCTTAATGTTTTAGATGTAGGTTGGCCGGCAGCATCAGCAATAGCATTTGGTTCAGCAGTAGGTGTTCTAATAATACCTTTATGTATTCTTGTAAACATAATAATGTTGCTTACAAGAACTACTAGAACAGTAAATATAGATATATGGAACTTCTGGCATTTTGCATTTACAGGTTCTTTAGTGTATATGCTTACAAAGAGTCTTCCAATAGCTCTTTTAATGGCAGCAGTAAATATGATAATTACAATGGTTATAGCAGATAGAACTGCACCTCTTGTAGAAAAAGAACTAGGTCTTCCAGGAATATCAATCCCTCATGGATTTTCAGCGTCTTATGTTCCAGTTGCTTGGATAGTTAATAAGATTCTAGATTTTATACCTGGAATAAATAAAATAAAGCTTGACGCAAATGATATACAGAAAAAATTCGGTGTGTTTGGAGATCCAGCAGTGCTAGGTGTTTCAATAGGTGTAATATTAGGATTATTGGCTAAGTACGATATCAATAAAACTTTAAATCTTGCAATGGTAATGGGGGCAGTACTTGTTCTTACTCCAAAGATGGCAGCAATACTAATGGAAGGTCTTATGCCAGTATCAGAGGCTGTTCAGGAACTTATTCAGCGTAAGTTTGAAGGTAAGGCTAGACTTTATATTGGACTTGATTCTGCAGTAAGTGTGGGTCACCCTGTAACTTTGGCAGTTTCTCTTGTATTAGTTCCAATAACACTTGTACTTGCACTTGTAATACCTGGAAATCAGTTCCTACCATTTGCATCACTTGCAGGTTTACCATTTATGTTTGTTCTTATTACTCCTATAGTAAAGGGAGATTTCTTTAGAACTTTCTTAGTAGGTATAATTGTAATAGGAGTAGGTCTTTTAATAGGTACAAACCTAGCTCCTTTATTTACAGAAGCAGCTATGTCAGCAAAGTTTGCAATTCCTACAGGTGCTGCAACAATATCAAGTATAGATTACGGTTCAAGTCCATTCCCATGGATAATAATTAAACTTACAGAGCTTAAGACTTTGGGAATAGGTGCATTGGTAATTCTTACAGGTATAATAATGGCTTGGAATAGAAAGATAATAGTAAGTGAAGATAAGAAGGTTGAAGAAGCAGAAAGAAACTCAAGAGTTGAGGGAGCTGCTGAATTCTAAAATATAATTATATAAAAATCTTAAACAGAAATAATTATATAAAAAATATAGATATTTTTATAATAAATATCTAACTATATAAAATATAGTTGCTAAACTAAACAAAGACTAAATATAATATAAAATGAAAAAATAAAAAATTTGTTACAAATAATAACTTAAATTTAAAAACTAACACGAATTAAAAAGTCTGCTACATTTTTGTAGCAGACTTTTTTATAAGTTTTATTTAAGATATGTATCAAGATATTGCTTTCTTATATCTTCAGGGAGAATTTTCCTGTAATATTATTTTTGCAAAAATAAAAAATCGAGGAAAAATTCCTCGATTCTTTAAAATAATTTTTATAATAGCTTATTATAATATATTTAAAGGGTTGCCTCCTAAAAATAATATTAAACAAAGTTATTAACAAACAGCTTATTTTTTTATTACAGCCACAACTGAAGAAACTATAATTCCAGCTAGTAAAGCTTCTGGCAATCCATTCGTAAAAGCAATAGCAGCAATTATTTTGCCAGGAGATCCTACTTTACCTATTGCCTGAATATATCTTTCTCCGTAAATTAGATAAATAGAACCTAAAACACCGACTGTGTTGATTAAAGAGCCTGCCATTCCTGTAATAAGGGCAGAAAACTTCTTTTTGTTTGTAACTTTATAAATACTTGTGAAAATATAGAATGAAGCAACTCCCATAATTACTCTAGGTAAAATTGAAATGATTGGGTTCATCATCAAAAATGATGTTACCGTAGGCATGGTAAATGCTCTAATAAGACTTGTAAGTCCAAAAATTAGTCCTATAGCAAAACCTACAATTGGACCTTCAATTACAGCACCAATGATTACAGGTATATGCATAATAGTTGCATTTATAGGACCAATTGGTATGAAACCTAATGGTGTCATAGATAACATCATAGATATACCGGAAAGAACTCCGATAATGACTAGTCGCCTTACATCGACTCTTTTTTTAGTATAAATATTACTACTCATAAAAACCTCCGTTCCAGCTCATATAAGATGCCGGACTTCCCATATTAAATATTTTTATTTGTTTTTAGGTCATACTCCAAAGATGTATGCCTCAAACATTAATAATTTTACAAAATTTAAGAGGAAATGTCAATTATTTTATTTATTTGAAAACGTTGGAATATAGCGAAAAAAAGATGGAAAACAAATAAAAAGAAAGTGATTGTATACAAAATTTTGTTTTTTAGAATTTTTTAATTAAAATTTAAGTATTATAAAAAAATACAAAGAAAGTTCAAAAGAAAAAATAAAGAGCAATTTTTTTTATAAAAATTATGATAAACTTGTTCTATAAAAATAAAGGCGGTGATGGTTATTAGAAGGGAATACTTATTACATGAAAAGGAAAATATAGCTAAAATGGGATGGGCTTTAATACTACATAGCATTATTTTCAATTTATTATCTGTTTTTCTGATAAAAATTATTGGAAATGAAGGTGTAGTTTTGATAATTTCGTCTATAGTGGCTATGATACCTGTATTTTTATATATTGGTAAGAATAGTTTTATAAAAAATTTTAAAAAGGAAGATAAAGATTTCGGAATAGTAGATATTTTATTTTTTATAAGTATAATTTTATTTTTCAGTGCTATTTCTTCTCCGATATTTGATAAGATTGAAAAAGTACTTAATTTATACGGCTTTACATCGATATCTTCTACAGAAGCAGTATATTCTTTGAATAGTGCGTCTATGATTGTTTATATAGTATTAATTGCTCCAATAGTTGAAGAATTAATTTATAGAGCTGTAGTAATGAGAAATATAGAAGAATACAGTCCAACAGCAGCCATTATATCTTCTGCTATAATTTTTGGAATGATGCATCAAAATATTACTCAATCCCCAACAGCTATAATAGCGGGTTTGATATTAGGGTATGCGGCATATAGATATTCTATAAAGTTTTCTATTATAATACATATATCAAATAATCTAATAGGACAGTTAAGTAGAATAATTTCAAAGATTGATATAGAGATATTTTCTTTATACACTATAGCATTGTATATATTTATACTAATTACAATACTTTCTTTTATTATACTGAAAAGAAGGGGAATAAAAAATTATATTAAAAACAACTCTTTTTATAAAAATAGGGAGTATAAGCATAAAAAAGCTAAAGAGATAAATAAAGTAATAAAAGTATTTTTTACAAGCAAGACTATAGTAATTCTAATAATTATTGATTTATTATTTACTATATATCAAATAAAGACAATTAGCTAGAAATAATTATTGAGATTTATAAATTAAAAAAAATTTAAGTATATAATATATCTTTTGAGATAAAACTAGTTAGATTAATTATGCTAATAGAAATATGTTAAAATATTAATATGTGCATTAATAGTGAATACGTATTCACAAGGCTTGTCTTTTCTGTTAGAATAGATTTTGTAAACGTATCCACAGCGCCAAGTGGATATAAAAACTTAATAGTTTAGCGAGGTGAAAGTTTTGGACAGATTATTCTATAAAGAAGAATTCCTTGGGGAATTTATGGGAACATTCATCTTGGTACTTTTCGGTTTAGGAGCAATATGCGCATCGACAATTTTTGGTTCGCATAATAGTTTATTTCAGATAGCACTTTTATGGGGGGTAGCCACAATGCTTGCTATATTTATAGGAAGACATTTGTGTAATGCTCATTATAATCCAGCAGTTTCAGTAGCTATGGTAGTTAGTGGAAGAATGAGTGCAAAAAGATTACCAACATATCTTCTTGCACAATTTTTAGGTGGTTTTTTCGGTGCATTAACAGTATATTTGCTGTTTAGCCCATCTATTGCAGAATTTGAAAGTATAAATGGAATTGTAAGAGGTAGCTTTGAATCTGTTACTACAGCAAAAATGTTTGGTGAGTTTTATATACAGCCAGGCTCAACTGCAAAAGTAACATTTGCTCTTGCAATGGCAGCAGAAATTTTTGGTACATTTATACTTATAACTACAATATTCATGCTGACAGATAGCTGTAATGTAGGTAGACCAAACGATCAATTAGGTCCTCTTTTCGTAGGTCTTACAGTTACATCTGTAATATGTTTAATAGCACCATTAACACAAGCTTGTTTAAATCCAGCTAGAGACTTAGGTCCTAGAATAGTAACTATGATATTTGGATGGGGTAAGAATGCCTTTCCAGATAATCAAGGTGGTTTTTTCTGGATATATGTATTAGCTCCTATAATTGGAAGTATCCTATCTGCAGTATTCTTTACAAAAATAATAGAACCAGCTCTTAAAAAAAGAAGTTATGGGGATTGTGAATGTTTAAATAAGAATTCAGAAGTAGAAACAGTCTAGTCAAGATTTTCATGGAACTTTTAAAATTTGTTGATTGTTAAAGCCCTCTAAATATTTTAGAGGGCTTTAATTTCAAAAAATATAGAGAATATTATCATTACTTTAAATTTAATACGTATTTTTATAAAAACTGTTTATAATAAGCATATAAATAGGACAAAAATCAAAATTTACACAATCTTTGTCTACTATTGCCTATAAAAACATGTTATAATGTAATAAGATATATTTATTAAGATGATAAAGATGTTTAATTATTTACAAATATAGTTATAGTAAGTGGGGAAAATGATATGGGTGAAAAAAATATAAACGAAATTCATATTGATGGAATTAAATACGATAATAGCAGTACATCAAATGTGTTGGATGACAATGGTACAGTTGATATCACTGTGTCTCCTCTTGAATATTTGCAAAAAAACTATCCTGAAAAATTAGATAGGATATTAGTGAATGATATTTTTTACAGTAAAACATTTGGGAGTTTTAATGAATTCTGCAAAGGCAAAGGAATAGAGAAAATAAAGCATTTAGATTGTGATGTAATTGAAGAATTTCTCGATAATGTTGAGGGAGAATCATATAAAAGAAAACTTGAATTTAAGATAGAAAATACCTTCGAAGAAATTAGAGAGTGTTTTATGAATAATTTTTTTGAATTGGAATATTTAAAAAGATATCATAAAGAAATTTGTGAGGAAACTAAGATAAAGGATATTTTTTCTGAGAGAAAATACCTTTTATTTAACGAGTTTTGTGAAGAGAATAGTATAGATTCAGTTTATAAGCTTGATTGCGTTGACTTGATAAGATTTGGCTTTTGCAAAAGTGTAGGGAAGAAGAAAAAATTAGAAATAGTATCTAAAATAGAGCAGTTCTTGCTTGAAATACTGGGCG
Source organism: Peptostreptococcus russellii (assembly GCF_900110295.1). Taxonomy (GTDB): domain Bacteria; phylum Bacillota; class Clostridia; order Peptostreptococcales; family Peptostreptococcaceae; genus Peptostreptococcus; species Peptostreptococcus russellii_A. Next base: position 27,756 of record NZ_FODF01000005.1, on the reverse strand, counting down.
AAAACGAAGAAGGATGTATATATAAATACATTAAGAATACATACCCAAATGATCTTAAAGAAAGAAAAATATCAGAAGTTTTTAAAGAATATAAATACATAATGTTTAGAATATATTGTTCAGAAAATGATATAGAAAGTCTATACGAGCTAGATATAGATGTTCAAAATAGCTTTTTTACTAAGTATGAACCAAAAGAAAATAAGAAAAAAATGATTCTAGATACGCTTAAAAAAGAGTACCTTGAGATAATAAAAAGAAATGCGATATTATCTAAAGTTATTCCAGAGAAAGATTTTATAGAAGATGATTTTGAACAAAAGAATATAGAAAAAAGTTACTTTAAACTTGAATCAATAGAAGATATTTTACCAGATAAGTATGCTGCATATGAATACATCAAAGAGCAACTTAGAGATGATGGAGTAGAAAATCTTTTGGATTTAGTAGGGTATGATGTCTCTAAGTTGAAACGCGTTACAGGTGTTGGAGAAAAAAGATATGCTGAGTTTAGAGAATATCTTGAAAAAAAGGTTAGAGAATGTAGGGAAATAGTAAATATAATAAAAAATGATTCATTTCAATTAAGTGATAAAATATACAATGTAGTTGCAGAAAAAACACTTAGAGAAGTTATAGTAGCTCTGGATTTAAATGAAGAAAGAAAAGCATATAATTTAGATGAGATATCACAGTATCAAGGTGTTAAGTATATGGATTTAGATGACTATGGATTGATAAAGAATTTAATAGCCATCAAACAAAATCTTGAGGATATAATAAATGTTAAAAAGACAATTAAAGAATTAGATTTTAAAAATTATTCTGAAATAGATAGATTGATTTTAGAAGAAGTTGTAATAAAAAAAGAAGATGTAGATATTGTAGGGGAAAAATTAGGTATTAGTGGAAGTGAAGTAGAAGAAATAAAGAAAAAAATAGTGAATAATATTAATACAGCCCTTGAAAAAAGAAAGTTCTCAGTTGCTCTTAAGATTATATATGAAGATTATAGAAATATGGAGATGAAGAAATTATATGACTATGTAGACAAAGAGGATCAAATTATTATAGATATAATAAAAGCAAATGTAATTTCAGGTGTTTTTTATATATCAGAGACAGATACTATGAGTTATTTTCAAATATGTGCTATAATGAATAATCCTAAAAAAGAAATTGAAAAATCTCCTCCTTTTGGAACCATTGCATATATAAGAAATGTTCTTCAGAAATATAGAGAAATAAAAGTTGATGAGGAGACATTTGCTGAACTTTTAAGAGAAACAGAGTATTCAAAGATATTGGAAGAAAATGGAGTAAAATTAGTAGATGATTACTATTATAAGGAAAATATTAGTAAAATAAGTTTATTTGAATTTTATTTAAGATATTATCACCAAAAACCTTTTAGAGTAAGTTCAAAGTCAGCTGAGGAGTATAATAAATTTTTCATGAAAAAGTTTGCTATAGATGTGAGAATGAATAGCAGAAGCTTAGAAGGACTAGGCGCTAGATCTGAAAATATAATTCTTGTAAATCCTAGAACCTATTCTCATATAGATCTTGTTGGAATAGATGAGGTAACAGTTCTTCATATGAAGAAAATACTTGATTTAAGACTTTCTAAAAAGGATTGTGTAAATGCAAAGGAAATATATGAAGTAATGGATGAATTTTATCCAGGTGAATTCTATAGTAAACATCATGTATATTCTCTAATTAATCATTATTTCGATGAGTATACTACAAGTAAGGGTAATTCTCTTGATATTACAAAGAAGGGCAAGAAGATACACTCTAAGACAGATGTTGTATATGACCTTTGTAAAGAGAATAATTCAATAATAGGGATAAAAGATTTAAAAGAAAAAACAGATTGGTCTATGAATAGAATATATAATGCAATAGATAATTCAGAAGAAGTGATAAAGTTAGGACCAAATAGATGTGCAATAATTGAAGATATTTTAAATGAAAATATCAAAAGAAAAATTAGAGAGATATCTTATGAGGTCTTTGAGGATGGATATGCCTTCACAAAAAGCATATATAGTGAGCATATTTTAAAAGACAATGAACTTAATAGTTTTGTTAATAAGTACAATATAAAAGAAGCTAAGGAAATTGCGTCTTTAATTAAATATTTGAATGAAGAAATATCTGGAAACAATAACTTTCTTTATAGAAAAAATCAGCCTATAGATTGTTTAGAGGAAGCTATAAAGAAAAGATATTTCGGATATATGACAAAGGGTGAGCTTAAAAATTTTTTATTAAATAATGGCTATTCTCAAATATCTGTATATCAGACAATGGATAGAATAGTAAGTAAAGGTTTTTATGTTCAGATGGACAAAGAAAAATACTTGGTAAAAGAAGAATTTAATATAGAAAAAGATAATCTAAATAAAGTATTAGACTATGTTAAAAATAATATTGAAAAATATGGTCATTTTATACCAAATGTACATATAGAAAAAATGAAAGAGAGTATTGATTTTGGTGAGTATGATCTTAATCAGTATACAATTTCAAATATACTTGAAGAAAATGGATATAGAAAGCTTTTCAGGTATAAAATGAAAAATAATTTAGATGTAGTAGTTTTAGTAGAAGAAAAGTCTAAGTATAAAGATATAGATGTTTTGGCTCATGATATTATAGAAAATGAGTACAATGGGGCGATGGATGAAAAAGATGTATATGACTTTTTAGCTGAAAAAGGTATCTATGAAAAAATAGATGATATTTTGTTTAAGAAAATGTACAATGATATGAATATAAATGGTTGTATAAAGGTAGTGGATGGGCAAGTAATACTATCATAAAATAAAAACTCCACGACTATTGAGTTTAAAGCTCCATAGTTGTGGGGTTTTTATTTATATATAAAGGAAATATTTTTATACATATTTTATCAATCAAAATAATATACAAAAAAATACAGACTAATATAAAAAATATGATATAATAAGTTGAATTATAGGTATAAAAAATAATATATGAATAAAGTAAGAAAGTATTTTGAAAGACAAAATAATTAAAGCTAGATAAAAAATGTTAAAGAGGTAAAAAAATGGAAAAAAAGTATTTACATATTCTATCTTTTGATGGCTTGTCTAAGGTGGATATTAAGAAAATTGAAAAAATGACCAATTTTAGAGAATTCTTTAAGAATGCTTCAGGCTGCAAGAGTGTAAAAAGCGTATATCCAAGTATTACATATTGTGCTCATACTTCTATTACAACAGGAACATATCCTAGTAGACATGGCATAATTAATAATACAAAACTTCAAGCAGGAAGAAAAAGCCCTGATTGGTTTTGGTATGATCGAGATATTAAAGTTCCTACTTTTCAGAGTTTAGCAAAGAAAAAAGGTTATGACATACTGTCTATCTTTTGGCCTGTAAGTGCAGCCTCAAAAGACTTGAAGTATAATATGCCAGAGATATTTGCTAATAGGTGGTGGAAAACACAAATAGCTGTATCACTAGCAAATGGAAGTTTTGGATTTCAATATAAACTAAACTCTAAATTTGGTAAACTTAGAAATGGTGTAAAAGAACCAGAACTAGATAATTTTTCTCATGAATCATTTTTATATTCTTTAGAACACTATAAAGCGGATATAAATATGGTTCACTATATAGATCTAGATTCACAAAGACATGAGTTTGGTTTTGATTCAAAAGAAGCCAATGAAGCTCTTGAAAGATTAGATCAAAGACTTGGAGATTTGATTAAAAAACTAAAAGAATTGAATATATATAAAGATTCTGTAATAGTTGTATTGGGAGATCATAGTAGTAGAGATGGTCATAGTAATATATATATAAATACACTATTTGAAAAAGAGGGACTTCTTGAAAAAAATCAAGATGAAACAGTTAAAAAATATAGGGCTATATGTAAATCTTCAGATGGCTCAGCATATATTTATGCAAATGAAAATGTAAAAGATGAAGATATAATAAAAATACTGAAACCGCTAAAAGAAAAAGGGATTTTGGAGGAGATATATACTTCAGATGAAGTGAAAAAGCTCGGTGGAGATCCTAATTGTAGATTTATGCTTGAAGCTTCAGAAGGCTACTTTTTTATAGATGATGTAAAGGAAAAGGAAATAATAGGATTTGATGAATTGAAGAAAAAGGGAGAAAAACTTCATATCAACAATCATGGTTATAGTCCTTATACTAAAAAAGATTATGAAACTGTATTTTTTATATCAGGAAAAGGAATAAAAAAGAATGTTTTTATAGAAGAAATGTCTCTTGTAGATGAAGGACCTACATTTGCCCAAATAATGGGATTTGAAATGAAAAATACTGATGGAATTGCAAAAGTAGAGTTTTTGGAGGTATAGTGTGAAAAAATTTAATAAAAAAGAGATTAGTTGGATAATGTATGACTGGGCAAACTCTGCATTTGCTATGACAGTAATGTCTACTATATTGCCAATATATTTTACATCTATGGTAGGAGATTCAGGAATATCAAAAGATTTAGCAACTTCATACTGGGGCTATACAAATGCATTCGCTTCTACAATTATAGCAATACTTTCTCCAATAATGGGGGGAATGGCAGATTATAGAGGACTGAAAAAGAAGTTTTTCACTATATTTTCAATGATGGGAATTTTATTTACAGCCCTACTATCTTTTGTACCATATGGTAATTGGATGATGCTAATGTTTACATTTGTTATAAGCATGATAGGATTTTCTTTAGGAAATGTATTTTATGACTCATTTATAACAGATATTTGTGAAGAAGAAAAAATGGACAAGGTATCCTCTTGGGGATATGCACTTGGATATATAGGAAGTACAATACCATTTATATTGTGTATGTTACTGGTAATGCTTTCTCAAAAAAATATAATAGCGATAAGTTCTGTAACAGCAGCTAGAATATCATTTATAATAACAGCGGCTTGGTGGTTTATATTTACTTTGCCAATGTTGAGAAATGTAGAGCAGATACATGGTAAAAAATATGAAAAGATAGAAATAAAAAAAATATTTAAAAGAGTAATAAATAGCTTTAAAAAAGTTAAAAGTAATAAAAAGGCATTTTTGTTTCTATGTGCATACTTCTTCTATATTGATGGAGTAGATACAATTATAAGAATGGCTACAAGCTTTGGAACAGCACTTGGAATAGGTTCAACTAGTCTTTTAATAATACTTTTATTAACTCAGTTTATAGCATTTCCATTTGCAATAATATATGGAAAGTTAAGTGATAGGCTAGGTGCAAAAAAAATGATACTCTTTGGAATAGCTACATATATAGGAATATCAATATTTGCGTTTTTCTTAGAAAATGTTACTCAATTTTGGATATTAGCTATTTTAGTAGGTACAGCACAGGGAGGAATTCAAGCTCTTAGTAGATCATATTTTGCTAAAATAGTACCAAAAGAGAATTCAAATGAATTTTTTGGTTTCTATAATATATTTGGTAAATTTGCTGCAATAATGGGACCTTTTATGGTAGGAGTAATAACTCAAATAACAGGAGAAGTTAAAAATGGTGTTTTGAGTTTAGTAGTACTATTCCTAATAGGAGGCTACCTTATGATAAAAGCAGATAAAATAAAAAATTAGAAAGATAGATAAAAAAATATACTCATTTTAGAGTATATTTTTTTATGAAAAATTTTAAATATATAGCTAGTATATTTAAGCAAAGCTAAATAAGAATATTTATTATTTTTAATTTTGCAGAATTTACAATTAGATATTGCGATTAGAAGGAGAAAATAGAAAGGGAATACTATTAAAAATAGTTTTTATGATATGAAAAAAGAATTTGATTACAATATATAATTATAGAAAAAATATTTTCTTGTTTTTCTTTTATAAAAAGAGATTCTGTTTTTTATTTAGACTAAGTAAAGAATTTTCATATATAATGATTAATACAATATTAATATTTAATTAAATCATAAATATACGAAAGTAAAAAATCGAAAATAAGCATAAACACTATTTTATTGAAATAAAATAAAGTGGCATTGTATATTCGAAAAAACTAATAAAAAGAATTATTTTAGTATTGAAAATTTTAAATAGTAATTCAAAGTTTTAAAATATGGTTAAAGCAAACTTCATCTCGATTATTTATGATATAAAATTTAAGGATATGTAAGTAAAAAATAAAAAGTTTTATATAATCGAGTTGGAAAACATATTTTTTAAAAGACAATATGATATACTATAATATAGTATATTTATTACAAATTTGATTAAAGGAGATGTTATGAGACTAGATAAATATTTAAAAGTATCAAGGATTATAAAAAGGAGAACTGTAGCTAAGGAAGCCTGTGAAAAGGGGTTAGTACAGATAAATGATAAGGTTGCAAAATCTTCTTCTGAGGTTAAGGTAGGAGATATCTTAAGCTTAACTTTTGGAGAAAAAACAGTAAAATATAGAATAACAGATATAAAAGAGCATGTATTAAAGAATGAAGCAAAAGAGCTTTATGAAAGTGTTCAATAGGAGTAGTGCTTATGAAATACGGTGCTATAGATATAGGAACAAACTCTATGAGACTTTTATTAGCTGAAGAAGAAGGCGGTGTACTCTTAAATAGAGAGAAGTTTATAAATACAACTAGATTAGGGCATGGAATAGATGAAAATGGATTTATAAGCAGAGAGTATTTGGATTTAAATATAGAAGCTCTTAAACTATTTTCTCAAAAGTGCAAGGAGTTTGGATGTGAAAAGATATTTTGTATTGGAACCGCTGCTTTAAGAAATTCTAAAAATGGTGTAGAGTTTGTAAAAAGGGCGAAAGAAGAAATAGGAATAAAGGTAGAGATTATATCTGGAGAAAGAGAAGCTTATCTTGGATATAAGGGTGTAACTGGTGGTATAAGTATAGCCGATGACTATGTATTAATACTAGACATAGGAGGAGGTTCAACGGAGTTTGTATTTGGAAACTCAAAAGAAATATTATACCGAAGAAGCATCAATTTAGGAGCTTTGTCAACAACAGATAGATTTATTAGCTCAATGCCTGAGAGTAATGAAGAACTTGTAAAACTTAATAAATTTATAAATGGTGAAGTATCATCAGTAATAAAAGATTTAAAAGAAGTATGTGATTCATATAAAGTGAAAGATGGATTTAGATTTTTGGGTATAGGTGGAACAATAACATCGGTTTCTGCAATAAATCAGAAACTAGAGTCCTACTCAATGGAAAAGATTCATGCCAGCTTTGTTAGTTTTGATGAATTAAATACACAGATAGAAAAAATTTCTAGGATGAACCTTGATGAGAGAAGGCATATAAAAGGCCTACAAGCTAAGAGAGCAGAAATCATATTATCAGGTGAACTAATATTAAAATCAGTAATGGATAATCTGTCTTTGGATAGAATACAGATCAGCGAATTTGACAATCTTGAAGGCATAATTTTAGAAGATATGTCAAAATTAAATAAGTAAAAATAAGGATGATAAGTAATATATTAAGTAAAATAATAAGCATTATTTTCTTAGTATTATTTTTCTTTTTTAATAAATGGAAAAGCCGTGCGAAAAATAAGAGATGCCAAAATTCATATAATATAAAATAAAAATAAGAGGAGGTTGAGTTAATTGATGAAAACAGTTAAAAAAGCAGTTATACCAGCAGCTGGATTAGGAACAAGATTTTTACCAGCAACAAAGGCACAACCAAAGGAAATGTTACCTATAGTGGATAAGCCAACTTTACAATACATAATAGAAGAAGCAGTAGCTTCAGGTGTTGAAGAAATTCTAATTATAACAGGAAGAAATAAAAAGTCTATTGAAGACCATTTTGACAAGTCTGTGGAACTAGAACTTGAACTGGAAAACAAGGGTAAGACAGAACTACTTGAAATAGTAAGAAATATTTCAAATATGGTTAATATACACTATATTAGACAAAAAGAACCTAAGGGATTAGGAGATGCTATATATTGTGCAAGATACTTTATAGGTGACGAACCATTTGCTGTAATGCTAGGTGATGATATTGTAGATAATGAAGGTGGAAAACCATGTTTAAAGCAGCTTATAGATGCTTATGAAAAGTATGAAACTACAATATTGGGTGTTCAAGAAGTGGCAAAGGAAGATACCGATAAGTATGGTATAGTAAATGGAAGTAAGGTAGCAGATGATGTTTATAAGGTTAAAGATTTAGTTGAAAAGCCAGATCCAGAAAAGGCACCATCAAACGTTGCGATATTAGGAAGATATATTATAACTCCAGAGATATTTGATATTCTTAGTGAGCTTCCTCCAGGAAAAAATAGTGAAATTCAACTGACAGATGCTCTTGAAGAACTAAGTGAAAAAAGAGATATGTATGCTTATGTATTTGAAGGGAAAAGATACGACTTAGGAGATAAGCATGGATTTTTACAGGCTACAGTGGACTTTGCATTAAAGAGACCGGATTTAAGAGATGATTTTTTAGAATATATAACTAAAGTATCTAAAGAAAATGCAAAAAAGTAAAGTTTAAAATCTTTAAAAAGAATATACAGAACTAGTGGCGAAGTTTTGTTTTTAGATAGCTGTTTGGCTAGTTATAAAAATGAAAAAAAGATTTAAGAAAAAGTGAGAGGTAGTAACATGAAGGCAGAAAAAAAGAAATCAAAAATGTTGTATAAAGTGATTGCAGTAGGCTTTGCGTTAGTGTTTGCGATATCCAGTGTTGCGTTTGCGATAAGCGTGCTTTTAAGTATGAGATAATTTCACAGGAGGTGAAAAAATGAGTGTGATAGAAAAAATATATGACCTTCTTAAGAAGGAAAGTATAATAGAGTTAAGGGTCGTAGGAAAGGATCTTGGAGTAAAATCTGTGACGACCTATAAGAAGGCAGAGCTTTTAGATAAAATAATGGAAAAATTGGATAATGACAAACAAGGCTTAATGGAATTAAAAGAAAAATTAAATATTGATGATGATAATGATTGTAAAGAAAATGAATTAAAGGAAAAGAATATAGATTATAGAGAAGGAACAGAAGAAACAGAAGAAACAGAAGAAACAGAAGAAACAGAAGAAAACAGTAGAAAGTACGATTCTAATGAAAACAAGAACAACAGAAGAAATGACTTTAACAGTAATAATGTGTTTAAACAAGTGGAACAAAGAGTAAGTAGTTCAAATAGATATAAGTCTAATTCAGGTAATGAAAATAATCAAGGAGAGTATAAGGGTTTTAGTAGTAATAATATAGATAGAAAGATAACTGATGCTTTCTTTTCAACACCACCAGAAATGACAGAGGAAAATAAGGCTGAAGGTGTTCTTGAAATTCTTCCAGATGGATTTGGTTTTTTAAGAGGAACAAATTATCTTTCAACAGAAAATGACGTATATGTTTCACCAAACCAGATAAGAAAATTTGGTTTGAAGACAGGGGATTTTGTTACAGGTGTTACAAAGCCAGAGAATCCAAATGAAAAGTTCAAGGGCTTAATGTATATATACTACATAAATGGAGATCATCCTTCTACAGGTAGAAGCAGAAAACCATTTGAACATCTTGTACCTATATATCCAGATGAAAAACTTGTTTTGGAAACAGATGCAGAAACAATATCTACAAGAATAATAGATCTATTTTCTCCAATAGGAAAGGGTCAAAGAGGCTTGATAGTAGCTCCACCAAAGGTTGGTAAAACTGTATTATTAAAAAAAGTTGCAAATAGTATCTCAGTAAATCACCCTAATATAAAATTGATAGTTCTTCTTATTGACGAAAGACCGGAAGAAGTAACAGATATGAAGGAATCAATAGATGGTGAAGTTATATACTCAACATTTGATCAGGTTGCATCACACCATGTAAAAGTTGCGGAAATGGTTCTGAATAGAGCACAAAGACTTGTTGAACATGGACAGGATGTAGTGATATTACTAGACAGTATTACAAGATTAGCTAGAGCTTATAATCTAACAATTAGCCCTACAGGAAGAACTTTATCTGGTGGTATTGATCCAGGAGCTCTTCATGGTCCTAAAAAATTCTTTGGTGCTGCTAGAAATATAAGAAACGGTGGTTCGCTTACAATATTGGGAACAGCTTTAGTAGATACAGGATCAAGAATGGATGATGTAATATTTGAAGAGTTCAAGGGAACTGGTAATATGGAACTTCATCTTGATAAAAAGCTTGCAGAAAAGAGAATATTCCCTGCAATAGATGTATACAAATCTGGAACTAGAAGAGAAGATCTTTTATTAAGTGAATCTGAAATGGAAGTACTTTACAAACTTAGAAGAATGGTAAGTGATGATAGTACTCAGATTGCTGCGGATAAGGTAATAGAAGAGATGAAGAAGACAGATAGCAATAGAGACTTTATAGAGCTTATAAATAGTCTCGATTTCATATAAAAATCAAAATAAAGAATATCAAATTAAATATTCGAAAATAATAAAACAAAAAATACAGCTTCTTTTTTTAATAATATAATAAAAGAAGCTGTATAACTTTTTATTTAAATTAAAAAACATATATAGTAAAGAAAATAATTTATATAAAAACCATTTATATAAATGTCAATAAAAAAAGAAAAAAATTATAATACTATGGACAAAGATGTTGAATTCACTTTATTATTATGTTATAATAAGGGAGTTGAATTTAAGCGGTTTTCTTAGAAATCCGAAAAAGAAATATTTTAAAAGCGAGGTGAATCAATAATGCAGAAGGATATACAGCCAAACTACAAGGAAGTTGAAGTACGTTGCGCATGTGGAAACACATTTATGGCAGGTTCAACTAGTGATGAAATAAGAGTAGAAATATGTTCAGAATGTCACCCATTCTACACTGGTAAGCAGAAGAATATCGAAAAGGGTGGTAGAATCGATAAGTTTAAGAAGAGATTCAACATGGAATAATATTTCGTGTAAATTAATATTTGAATTCGAATTTACATATTACTTAAAGATAGCGTGCCAAAGTGTACGCTATTTTATATTATTTCACTTTCTAAAAAGTTAATAGAATAAAAATATAGCCGAGTAGATTATTTCTACTCGGCTTCTTACTTTTATATAAAATTTTTTTTATAGTTATTACATGGAAATTATTTCTTAAAACTAGCTGCAATCATTCTTTCAAAACCTTGAATATCTTTTTTTGTATAAATATTTTCAAATCCAGAAGAAATCATTTTATCTGCAATTTTATTTGCTTGATCATGACCAGATTCAAATATTAGCATTCCACCATCTTTAAGAAATTCTCTAGAATCCTCAATAATATTATTATAAAAATCCATGCCACTTTCACCGCCAGAAAGAGCAATAAAGGGTTCATAATCTTTTACATCAGAATTTAAACTAGCTATAATTTTTTCTTCAATATAAGGTGGGTTAGAAACAATAATATCAACCTGTCCTTTTAAAGTTTCTAGTTGAGTTGATTCAAAAAGATTGCTTTCTATAAGTTGTATATTTTTTACATTTAGATTTTCAGCATTTTTCTTGCATACTTTAAGAGCTCCTTTGGATATATCTACTCCAAAAAGTTGAAAGCTATCAGCATTTTCTGCAAGAAGAGCACTGCTTAAAATAATTGCACCTGAACCAACACACATATCTAATATTTTTATGTTTTTCTTATCTGACAAGGAATTCATTTTAGAAATTAATTCTTCGACTATTACTTCTGTATCAGGTCTAGGAATTAAAACATTTTCATCTACGTAAAATTCAATACCCATAAATTCTTTTTTATTTATAATATATGCAATAGGCATTTTATTTAATCTTTTGTTAAACAGTGATTCAAATTCCTTGAAGGATTTTTCGTCAACAGCTTTGTCATAATTTAGCATAAGTTTAATCTTATCTTCAATATTTAATACATAAGAAAGTAGTATCTCAACATCGAGTCTAGCAGATTGGCTGTAAGGCATTAATTTTTCAGTATATTCAGCGATTATTTCTCTTATTTTTTTCATTTTATTCTCCTTTATATATTTGCATATCTAATTTATTTTGAAATATAAGTAAACATACATTAGTTTTAAATATTAATTACTTAAAGAGTATAACATATCTAGGCTTCATTAGAACTACTATATCAAAAAATCACAATATATTTTTTGAAAGAAAAGACAAAACATATAAAAAGAGAGTATAATAGAATAGAGAATGATGAATAAAAAATTCATTTTCTTTATTAGAAGATGAGACAAGAAAAATCAAAAGTGTAAGAGATTTTAAAAAAGTCTATACAAAGAAAAAATAATAAACATAGCTTGCAGGAAATGCTAAATTTTAGTGTGCTAAAAGAGGGTTGTAGAGTTTAATTATTTGTATTATTGAGGAGAGTTATGGAGAAAAGAAAAAAGATTTTAAAGGCTTTTAAAACTTCTTTGCCGATTGCATTTGGTTACATATCTTTAGGTTTTATGGCTGGTGCTATGGTGCAGAAGGTAGGATTTAATGTTATTGAAATACTATTAATGTCTATACTTATTTTTTCTGGAAGTTCAGTTTTTATTACGGCTAATATGTTATCAGCAGGTATAAATCCTCAGATTTCAATATATCTTGTAGCCACAATACTGATTACTAATCTAAGAAATATTATGTATAGCTCATCACTATTGAGTGATACAAAGGATTTAGAGGGAAAGAAAAAAATGTTATTTGCTCAGTTTATTACAGATGAAACATTTGCAGTAAATAAGATAGCATTTAACAGTGATAAGGAATGGGATGGAGATACAGCCCTTTATCTAAGTTTATTTGCTTGTCTATACGGTGTAATAGGAAATGGTCTGGGAGCAATCTTTGGACAAATAATAGATATTCCACTAGATTTAGGCTTTTTTATGATGTCTAGTATGTTTATTGTTTTGACAGTTCTTCAAGTAAGTAGCAAAACCGACTTTTTTATGGTTATAGTATCGCTTATAGTGTCACTGATTGTTTTAAATATATATCAGGGCGGATTGGATCTTATAATAATTGCTCTTATTGTTGCAACTATAGGTTATTTTATTGACAAGAAAAGTGAAGGGAAAAGAGGTGAAGTAAATGAGTAGTACATTTCTTAAATTGGGGATAATATTTCTTTCTTTTATAGGAATGTACTTGATGAGATACATTCCCTTTGCATTGCTTGGAGAAAAAGGTACATCAAAGGAGTTTGAGAGATTTATAAAGTATATACCTATTGGTGTATTTGTAGCTCTTACAGTTAAAGATGTATTTTTTAAAGATGGAAGAATGTTTCTGTCTTTAGAAAATATAAGGCTATTGCCAGCTTTATTGATAATAGCTATTTCAGTTAAATTTAGAAATATAGGTGTTTCAGTTATTTCTGGAGGAATAATAATACTTATATCAATGTTTTTAACAGGTAAAATCTAGAAAACACAGAAAATAAATAACTTTATCTTATAATTTTTTAGTTTTGTTAACAATGCTTGTTGAAAAGGTGAATATATGTTATAATATAAAATTGATTATGTTTAAGAACGAATAGTAGTATTGCAGATGCAAATTGCAATTATCAGATATTTATAAATACAGGAAGGTGGAAATAAATGCTAAATAAGCTAAATGTTTTGGAAGATAAATACAAAGAGCTAAGTGAAAAAGTTGCAGATCCAGAAATAATAAGTGATCAGCCAACTTGGCAAAAACTTATGAAGGAAAACTCTGAACTTGAGCCAATTGTTATGAAATATAGAGAGTATAGAGATGTAAGTAATGTGATAAATGAATCAAAGGAAATTCTTGAAAATGAAAGTGATGAGGATTTAAGAGAATTAGCTAAGATGGAATTGTCTGAAGCTGAATCTCAGATATCTCAAATAGAAGAGGAATTAAAGATTCTTTTAGTTCCAAAGGACCCTAATGATGAAAAGAATGTTATAGTTGAAATTAGAGGTGGTGCAGGTGGTGATGAAGCTGCACTATTTGCAGGAGATCTATTGAGAATGTACAGTAGATATGCAGAAAGAAGAAACTGGAAGACTTCTATGATGAGTTCAAATGAAACAGGAGTCGGCGGATATAAGGAAGTTTCATTTATGATAAAGGGTAAGGGCGCTTATTCAAGATTGAAGTACGAATCAGGAGTACATAGAGTTCAGAGAATACCAACAACTGAATCAGGAGGTAGAATACATACATCAACAGCTACAGTAGCTGTTCTACCAGAAGTTGAAGACGTTGAAATTCAGGTAAATCCAGAAGATATAAGAGTTGATGTTTTTAGAGCCTCAGGCAATGGTGGTCAGTGTGTTAATACAACAGATTCAGCAGTAAGACTTACTCATATACCAACAGGAGAAGTGGTATCATGTCAGGATGAAAAGTCACAGCTTAAAAATAAGGAAAAAGCTATGAAGGTTCTAAAGGCGAGATTATATGATAAGGCAATGGCTGAACAGCAAAAGGGAATTGCGGCAGAAAGAAAGAGTCAGGTAGGTACAGGAGATAGGTCAGAAAGAATAAGAACTTATAATTTCCCACAGGGTAGAGTAAGTGATCATAGAATAAACTTAACATTATACAAGTTAGATTCATTCTTAGACGGTGATTTAGACGAGATGATAGATGCGTTGATTACAGTTGACCAGACAGAAAAGATGTCATCACTTTAATTTGTTGTTAAAGTAGTTTTCTAAGAGCTCTGGCCAATAAGCCAGAGTTCTTTTTGTAAAAACATATGGATTGGTGTTCATATATAACTGTTTATTCGAAAGGAGGTTGGCAGCCTATAAAAACTGCCACAGATATGGAGACAATAATAAAAACTATAGATCCTAAAAATATTGATATGGACATTATAGAAGAATTTGGAAAGATGTTGGCTGATGGAAAAACTGTTATTTTTCCAACTGAAACAGTGTACGGTCTAGGTGCTAATGCACTAGATGAAGATGCAGCGGCCAAAATATATGAAGCAAAAGGAAGACCAAGTGACAATCCACTATTGGTACATATATCTGATAAAGAAGACCTTGATGCTCTTGTAGAGGATGTTGATGAAAGGGCAAAAGTTCTTATAGACAAATTTTGGCCAGGTCCTTTAACGATAGTATTTAATAAAAAAGAGATTATACCTGATAGGACAAGTGGTGGTTTAAATACTGTTGCTATAAGAATGCCATCAGACGAGATTGCAAGAAAATTAATAAGAGCATCAAAAGTTCCTATTGCTGCACCATCTGCTAATATATCGGGTAAACCTTCGCCTACAAAGGCAGAACATATTATTAATGATATGGAAGGAAGAGTAGATGCTATACTGGTAGGTGAAGATTGCAATTATGGTGTCGAATCTACAATTATTGACTTGTCTGGAGAGTGTCCTTTGGTACTTAGACCAGGTTGTATTACATTGGAAATGCTAAGAGAAGTCTTAGGCAAAGTGGAAATAGACCCATCTATAATGAATAAAGATGATAATAGAAAGGCAAAGGCTCCTGGAATGAAGTATAAGCACTATTCGCCAAATGCGGAAGTTTATATAGTTGTAGGAGAAAATGAAAAAAGAATAAAGAAGATAAATGAATTAATAGAAGAAAATTCCCAAAAAGGACTTAAAACTGGAGTATTATGCATGAAACATAATTCCTCAAGATACAATGCCAAGACATTTGACTTGGGAGAAAGTTATGAGGAAGCTGCTCACAAACTTTTTGATGAGCTTATAAATTTAGATAATATGGGAATAGATATTGCATATGCAGAAAACTTTGAGGAAAAAGGAGTAGGTGTTGCCATTATGAATAGACTTAAAAAGTCCGCTGCCTACCGAATAATAGAAGCTTAGATTTATTTTATAAAACAATGATTTTTATTAGCTAAACATAAACAGAAGTAGATTTATTTTAATAATTATATCTTTTTATGTAAAATCTAAGATACAATCTGTACATTGTGGACAGAGTTTAATTTGTGAAAAACATAAGATAATAATCTTAAGTGTTTTCTTGCTGTACGCTTATAAAAAACAAGTGAAAGTATAAAAATAATTAAGGTTGAATTAATGTTTTAAAGATAATATATTATAATTGGAGGGACTATTGTATGAAAATTGCATTAGGATGTGACCATGGAGGTCTAAATTTAAAGAATGCTATTAAAAAGCATCTTGAAGAAAATAATTACGAAGTAGAAGACTTCGGAACATACTCTACAGATTCTGTAGATTATCCAGATTATGCTAAGAAGGCTGCTATGGCAGTTGCAAATGGAGAAGCCGATTGTGGAGTCCTTGTTTGTGGAACTGGAATTGGTATAGGAATATCTGCTAATAAGGTAAAGGGAATTAGATGTGCTACAGTTGGGGATACTTTCTCAGCAAGAATGACAAAGGCACACAATGATGCAAACATGATAGCATTAGGTGAAAGAGTTACAGGTATAGGACTTGGACTTGATATAGTAGATGCATATCTTAATTCAGAATTTGAAGGTGGAAGACACCAAAGAAGAATAGATAAGATGATGGAAATAGAATCAGAAAGTTTATAGTAGACTATAAATAGTAGGTATAGGTACTTCATTTAATAAAGTTAAAAGTGTAGAAATAATTTGAAATACTTAAAATAAAATTAATAAGAATTTTGATTACTTTAATAATAAATATTAAGAAAAGTAACAAATGCAAATGTTTGTCGAAAGTAAAATTAAAATATTGTAAATATCTACTAAAATATAAGATAAATATCTAAGAAAAAAATTAGAAAAAAATTAGAAAAAAATTAGGAAAATACTATTGAATAATATTACAAAAAGAATTATAATAACTGAGACATTTAAATGCAAGATATTATTCAATTAATCATTGAGAAATTATATTATAAAATAACGTGAACAAACTAGGAGGGCATTATGAAAAGAGTAATAGTTACAGAACATCCATTAATTCAGCATAAATTGACATTGATGAGAATGAAGGATACAGGGTCAAAGGATTTTAGAGAGTTATTAACAGAAATAACAATGTTAATGGGTTATGAAGTAACAAAGGACTTGCCTTTAAGTGAAATAGAAATTGAAACACCAGTTATGAAGACTAAGTCAAAGGTTCTATCAGGTAAAAAGTTAGCTATAGTTCCAATATTAAGAGCAGGTATAGGAATGGTTGATGGATTTATAAGTCTAATACCAGCAGCTAAGGTTGGACATATAGGACTTTATAGAGATCCTGAAACTTGTAAGCCAGTAGAATACTACTGTAAGTTACCTCAGGATATAGGTGAAAGAGAAGTTTTACTTGTTGACCCAATGTTAGCAACAGGTGGATCAGCAACAGCAGCAATAGAATTATTAAGAGAAAAGGGCGCTAAGAATATAAGAATGATAAATCTTGTAGCTGCCCCAGAAGGAATTGAAGAAGTACATAGTAAGTATCCAGATGTTGATATATACGTCGCTGCAGTTGACGAAAAATTAAATGACCATAAGTATATTATTCCAGGTTTAGGAGATGCTGGAGATAGACTTTTTGGTACTAAGTAGGTTAAATTGCAGAGGTTGTATGAATTATCATACAGCCTCTAAAATATTTTATTTACATTTTACAATTAATGTTTTTCATAAAAACTTTTAATTAAGATTTATGAAAGGTAAGGCTTAATATAAGTTGAGCAGCTAATTATTAATAAGACGATTCAAAATTTGAATTGCTTAAAAATTTTTACTAATCATTGAATATTGAATACAATGTTCGTTAAAAAATAAAGAAAGTATTTGCAAATTTAGAAAATTAATAGTAAAATGTGATTTATATAATGTAGTTTGAAAAAGTATATTTTTATTTTATAATGAAATTGGAGAGGTTCTTTTGAATAGAAAGCAATGGTTTGAAGTTGTTAAGACCATGTCCTTGCTAACTCAGTTAGGGTTAATGGTAATAATTTGCGTTTTTGGATGTCTATTTGTGGGTATATATCTTGACAGAAGGTTAAACACGTCGCCTATTTTTGCATTGATATTTATTGCAATTGGTATAGCGAGTGCTTTTACAAGTGTATATCGAACAGTAGGACCATATATTAAGAAAAGGAAGTGATGCCTTGGATATTACAGTTCTTAACAGTATCAAGAAGATACTCATAGGTATGGGTATATATGACATTGTAGTTTTGGTGATATTGTTTGTGATTAGAAAAGCATCTTTTTCCACGATCGGCGGTCTTTTAGCAGGGAGTATTATATCTGTTATAGCTCTTTTAATGCTTACTAAAAATGTAGTCGATCTGGTTGACAAAGATAAAGGAAAGGCTAGTGTTGGTGCAGTATTTGGATATCTTTTAAGACTTAGTTTATATGCGGCAATACTTATATTTGCGGCTGTAACAGAGTACATAAGTATATATACTGTAGCAGTGGGTCTTATAAGTACGAGTCTTGTAATCAAGGCTCAGAACTTAGTGTTAAAAAAAAATAGAAGAAAGGAGGAGTAAATTATGTATCAAGCCAAATATGTTCTTTACTTGGGAAAGTGGTCTTTAAGTGAGACTGTAATCGTACAATGGATAATAATGTTATTATTAATTGTTATAGCTCTCATAATGACACGAGGACTAAAGAAGTATCCTACAAGTAAGAGACAACATTTTTTGGAGTGGACTATAGGTTCACTTAGAAATTTGGTAAGAGAAACAATGGGAAATAAATTTGTAGACAGAGTACCATGGATTACTTCATATATAGGAACGTTGTTGCTCTTCTTTGTTTGTTCAGACTTAATTACACTATCATCACTTAAGTCGCCAACTACAGACTTGGACACAACAGTTGGATGGGCTATTATAACATTCTTCATGATTTATATTATGGGAGTTAAGTTTAAAGGTATTAGTTACTTTAAAGAGTTTATTGAACCTTCACCACTTATGCTTCCACTTAATATAATAGGGGAGTTATCAAGGCCAATTTCACTAAGTTTCCGTCCATTCGGTAATATACTTGGAGGAACCATAATTATGGGGTTGGTATATCAGCTTTTAGGATATATATCAACATTGATTCCACATATGAGTGTTCCGGTAGGTCAGTTCTTGATTCCGATACCGTTACACATGTATTTTGACTTATTTGCAGGTACATTGCAGGCATTTATATTCGTAATGTTAACAATGGTATTTGTCAGCAGCGCAGCCTCAGACGAATAAGGATAAATCTTTATTAGAGATTAGAAAAAATATTAAAAAATAAAATTTGAATGAAATCAGGAGGAAAATAATATGTTAGAAGGAATGAGTTTAGGAATAGCAATAGCAGGTTCAGCTATAGGTGCTGGTATAGCCGTAGCAACAGGTATAGGTGCTGGTATAGGACAGGGGTATGCAGCTGGTAAGGGTGCAGAAGCAGTAGGTAATCAGCCAGAAGCAAAGAGTGATATAGTATCTACTATGATATTAGGTCAGGCAGTTACAGAGTCTTCAGCAATATACGGTCTAGTTATAGCAATATTATTAATATTCGTAAACCCTTGGATAAAGTAATCAAATCGTTATTTGATTTGAAAATACTAGAAAGGGGGAAGGAATATGGAATTTAAGCCATTGGTAGGCTTGACACCTGAAGTATTCATAACTATTGCCAACACTTTAGTATTATTCTTAATATTAAAGAAGGTTCTTTTTAAGCCAGTAATGAAAATTATGGATGAAAGAGAAGCTGATATTAAAAGCGATATAGAGCAGGGCAAGAAAGCAAAAGAAGAAGGTTTGAAGTTCAAATCTGAATATGAAACAAAGGTTGGAGCAGCCAGAGATGAAGGTCAGCAGATTGTTGAGATGGCAAAGAGAAGAGCTGAAGAAAAATCTTCTGAAATCATTGCTAGTGCAAAACGAGAAGCTGAAAATATCAAAACTAAGGCTTCTGCTGACATAGAGAAAGAAAGACAGCAGGCATACAACGATGTTAAGGGAGAAATCTCTAGCATAGCATTGTTGGCAGCATCTAAGGTAATAGAGAAAGATATAGATAAGTCTAAACATGAAGAGCTTATTGATGAATTTATTAAAGAAGTAGGAGATGCTAAATAATGATTAGTCAGGTTGCAATTAGATATGCTCAGGCATTATTCGAATTAGCAGAAGAGGAAAATCAGACTTCTGAAATATATTCTGAAATAGTTGATTTAAATGAAGTAATAAGTTCAAATAAGAGTCTTTACGACGTACTTAGATCTCCTTTTATAGGAAGAGATGAAAAGAAAAAAGTTGTTTATGAGCTATTTGCAGATAAAGTTCAGAAAAACACTAAAAATTTCTTAATGGTACTAGTAGATAATGACAGAACTACTCAATTGTCATCTATCGTTCAGTCGTACAAACAATTTATGAACAATAAGTTTAATATCGCAGAAGGCAAGGTATACACAGCTATACCTCTAAGTCGAGAACAAATTTCAGAGTTGGAAAAGAAACTTTCTGCTAAGTACAATAAAAATGTACAACTTGTTAATGAAATAGACAAAGACATTCTTGGTGGTGTCCTTGTAAGAATAGGAAACGAAGAGATAGATGGAACTGTTAAATCAAGGTTAGATGATTTGAGTGAAAAACTATCTCAAGTAATATCATAGAAATGGTGGTGAACCCATGAATTTAAAACCAGAAGAGATAAGTTCCATAATCAAAACACAAATTAAAGATTATGAGAATAAGATAAAACTTACTGATACTGGTAGCGTATTGAGCGTAGGGGATGGTATTGCCAGCGTATATGGATTAGAAAATGTAATGTCTGGTGAATTACTTGAATTCCCTGGTAGCGTATACGGTATGGCGCTGAATCTTGAGGAAGAAGTAGTCGGTGTCGTAATACTAGGTGAAGATATAGGTATAAAGGAAGGCGACGTAGTTAAGAGAACTGGAAGAATAGTTGAGGTTCCAGTTGGTGAAGCTTTACTAGGTAGAGTTGTTAACGCACTAGGTCAGCCAATAGACGGAAAGGGCGAAATAAAAACTGATAAAACAAGACCGGTAGAAAGCCCAGCACCGGGAATAATGGATAGAAAGTCTGTATTTGAACCACTACAGACAGGTATAAAGTCAATTGACTCAATGATACCTATTGGTAGAGGTCAGAGAGAACTTGTAATAGGTGATAGACAGACTGGTAAGACATCTATTCTTATGGATACAATAATTAACCAAAAGGATAAAGATGTTTTATGTATATATGTAGCTATAGGGCAGAAGAGATCAACTGTTGCTCAGTTAGTATCTACATTAGAAAAATTTGGGGCTATGGACTATACAATAGTAGTATCAGCCACAGCATCTGAATCAGCTCCACTTCAGTATCTTGCTCCATATGCAGGTGCTGCAATGGGTGAAGAGTTTATGTATAATGGAAAGCATGTATTAATAGTATATGATGATTTAAGTAAGCAGGCAGTTGCATACAGAGAAATGTCATTGTTACTTAGAAGACCACCAGGTCGTGAAGCTTATCCAGGAGATGTATTCTATCTTCATTCAAGATTACTTGAAAGAGCGGCTAAGTTATCAGATGAATTAGGTGGAGGTTCTATGACTGCACTTCCTGTTATAGAAACACAGGCGGGAGACGTATCAGCATATATACCAACAAACGTTATATCAATCACAGATGGTCAGATTTACTTACAGCCTGAACTATTCTATTCAGGTATAAGACCAGCCGTTGACCCTGGTATATCAGTATCAAGAGTTGGTGGATCTGCACAGATTAAATCAATGAAGAAAATAGCAGGTACATTAAAGCTTGCTTATTCACAGTATAGAGAACTTGCAGCCTTTGCTCAGTTCGGTTCTGACCTAGATGAAGATACAAAGAGAAGATTGGCTCAGGGTCAGAGAATAGTTGAAGTATTAAAGCAGGGAGAACACTCTCCAGTTGCTGTTGAAAATCAGGTAGTTATAATATTTGCAGTAATACATGATTTATTGGCAGATATAGAAATAGATCAGATTAAGGACTTTGAAAAGGGTCTATATGACTATATAGATAGCGTACATCCTGAATTGCTTCAAAAAATACTTAAGGCTGAAGATTTTAACGAAGAGTTAACTAAGGCAATAGAAGAATTCAAAGTTAAGTTTAAGGCTGAAGCATAATCCAATCAGAGGAGGTATGTAAATGGCAGGAGCCGGTATGAAGGCAATAAAAACTCGTATCGCCAGTGTAAATAGCACAAAGCAGATTACAAATGCCATGCATCTGGTTGCGTCTTCAAAATTAAGACGTGCTAAGCAGGCAGCCGAAGAATCTAGTGCATATTTTAACACTTTATATGAAACAATCGTTGAGATATCAATGAATACAAAGGGCGTTAACAGCGAGTTTTTAAAGAGCAGAGAATTGAAAAGAAGATGCCACATAGTGGTTGCAGGTGACAGAGGTTTGGCAGGAGGATACAATGCTAATGCTTTTAAAGAAGCAGAGAAGTATATGGGCCTTGTAGAAGACTGTGTAATACCAATTGGAAAGAAAGCCTGTGATCATTTTTCAAAAATGGATGTGGAAATAATAGAAAAAATAGAATCAGTAGAAAAGTATGAGTTTGAAGATGTAAAAAAAATCACTAATAAACTTATGGATATGTTTATAAAAGGTGAAGTGGATGAGGTTCTGTTTACTTACACACAGTTTCATTCAGCACTTTCTCAAGAAGCAAAGATTGTAAAGGTATTGCCATTAGTATTTGATAAGCCGCTTGAGTACGGTGGGGAGTTGTATGATGAAGATTTAAAAGAAGATGACCCGGATGTATTTATTAGCGAGGAAATGCTACAAGCAAGAGAAGAAAGAAGACTAATAGAAGAGAAGGAAGCCGAAGAACTTGCCAAGAAAAGCCAAAAAGCTGGGATGGCAAAAGTTAAATATCTTCCATCTCCTCAAAGCGTTCTTGAATTTTTAATACCTACATATATATCAGGAACTATCAATGGTGGTATAGTTGAATCTTTTGCTTCAGAACAAGGGGCTAGAAGAACTGCTATGGAATCAGCTACTGATAATGCAAACGACATGATTCAAAGTTTAGAGCTTAGCTACAATAGAGCAAGACAAAGTGCAGTTACTCAGGAAATAACTGAGATAAGTGCCGGAGTCGAAGCCCTAAAGTAAGGAGGAAAAAATGGCAAATGTAGGAAAGATTGTACAGATCGTAGGAGCTGTACTTGACGTTAGGTTTGATAATGAAAAAGATCTTCCTAACTTATTAAATGCTTTAGAGATAAAGACAAAAGATGATAAGACTATAGTAGCCGAAGTTGCTCAGCATATAGGAAACGATACAGTAAGATGTATTGCAATGAGTGCAACTGATGGTTTAGTTAGAGGAATGGACGCAGTTGATACAGGTGCACCAATATCTGTACCAGTAGGAAATGAAACTTTGGGAAGAGTGTTTAATGTACTAGGTGAACCAATAGATTTAAAGCCTGTCCCAGAAGGTGTAGCTTATTCACCCATACACAAAGAAGCTCCAAAGTATGATGAATTAGAAACAACAGCTGAAATACTTGAAACTGGTATCAAGGTAGTCGATCTTCTTGCACCGTACTTAAAGGGTGGTAAGATAGGTCTATTCGGTGGTGCCGGTGTTGGTAAGACCGTACTTATACAGGAACTTATAAATAATATAGCAAAGCAGCATGGTGGTATATCAGTATTCTCAGGTGTTGGTGAAAGAACAAGAGAAGGTAATGACCTTTATAATGAAATGACAGAGTCAGGAGTTATAAAGAAGACTGCCATGGTATTTGGACAGATGAATGAGCCACCTGGTGCAAGAATGAGAGTTGCGCTTACAGGTCTTACAATGGCTGAACACTTTAGAGATCAAGAAGGACAGGACGTTCTATTATTCATAGATAATATATTTAGATTTACTCAGGCTGGTTCAGAAGTTTCAGCGCTTCTAGGGCGTATGCCATCAGCAGTTGGTTATCAGCCAACTCTAGCAACAGAAATGGGTGCTTTACAGGAAAGAATAACATCAACTAAGAAGGGATCAATCACATCAGTACAGGCTGTTTATGTACCGGCAGATGACTTAACTGACCCAGCTCCGGCTACAACATTCTCTCATCTTGATGCTAAGACAGTTCTTTCAAGACAGATATCATCACTTGGTATCTATCCTGCAGTTGACCCACTTGAATCTACTTCAAGAGTACTTGACCCAAATATAGTAGGTGAAGAACATTACGAAGTAGCAAGAGGGGTACAGTCAATACTTCAGAGATATAAAGAACTTCAGGATATTATAGCTATACTTGGTATGGATGAATTATCTGATGAAGATAAGGTAATAGTTGCTCGTGCAAGAAAAATACAGAGATTCTTGTCTCAGCCGTTTACAGTAGGTGAACAGTTTACAGGTATTCCTGGTGTATACGTTCCTGTAAAAGAATCTATAAGAGGATTCAAAGAAATTCTTGAAGGTAAGCATGACGATCTTCCAGAATCTGCGTTCTTATTTGTTGGTACTATAGATGACGCAGTTAGAAAGGCGAAAGGAAGTGCTAACTAATGTTTAAACTAAAGGTAATAACTCCTAATAAGATATTCTTTGAAGAAGAAGTAGAAATGGTAATATTTAAGACTACAGTTGGAGATAGAGCCATATTAAAGGGGCATGTACCTATAGTAGCAGGAATTAAAGAAGGAAAAATGAAAGTGAAGATTTCCGGTAAATTTAAAGACGCCGAAATAGGTAGTGGATTTGTAACAGTAGATAATAATACTGAAACAGTGTTATTAACAGAGAAGGCTCTTTGGAAAGACCTTTCTTCTGAAGAATAGAAGTAAATAATGTGATTTGCAAGAACAATAAATTTATAAAAAAGGGCAGAGGATTTTCTCTGCTCTTTTTTAGTTATACTGTAAAGTTATTTAATTATAAATCTTTAGTAATTGCAATTGCATTAGCTGTGGCATAATTTTTAGAATGAGAAATTGAAATCAGTATTTCAGCAATATTTTTTTCTTTGCAGAGTTCAAGAAACTTCCCTTGAGGCACTACAAAAGGCTTATTTAACTCATCTCTTAGTATTTGTACATCTTTTAGCTGAAAACCTCTCAAACCAGTGCCTAGAGCCTTCATAACAGCCTCCTTGGCACAGAAGTTACCAGCAATAGATTCAGGTTTATATTTTTTATTCTTTAATATTTCAAGTTCTTTATCTGAAAATAGCTTATCTAGAAGTTTTAAATTTCTATCTAAAGCTTTATGTATTCTATCTATTTCTATAATATCTGTACCTATTCCATAAATCATAGTAAACCTCCAGAATTTAATTATTATACTTAAATTATATCATAGCAACCTAATAAAGAAGTAGATAAAATATTTTATCTCTATAATAAAGCATATGTATAATAGTAAAAAATAAGTAAAAATTTATTTAGAATATAATACTATTGGGAATATTAATGAATATTCAGACTGTTCGAAAATAGACAGAGTTGTATATGATAAAAATGTATAGTATAATGATAGCAGAGTTTATATAAATATAAGGTATTTTATAATATGAATTGAGTATTATTTTGAATAATTACTATGAGTTTTAATATGCAAATTAACAAATAAGATTTGTAATTGCTTAATTGATTGTTCATCAAAGGAAAGGAAAACGTTAAAATGGTTGATTATAACAATCTGTCTGAAAGGGCAAAAAACATCAGGCGCAATGTGATAAAAATGATATATAGTGCCGGTTCGGGACATCCGGGCGGTTCATTATCATGTGTAGATATATTAGCGGCTTTATATTTTGGAAAAATGAATATAGATCCAGAGGTGCCAGATATGAAGGACAGGGACAGATTTGTAATGTCTAAAGGACATTCCTCCCCTGCAATATATGCAACCCTATGTGAAAGGGGATACTTAACAGAAGAGGATCTAAGTGGCTTTAGAATGATAAATCATCCACTTCAAGGGAGTCCAGATATGCTTAGGGTCAATGGGATAGATATGTCTACAGGTTCTTTGGGACAAGGCTTATCTGCAGCTTGTGGTATGGCTTTAGCTTCAAAAATGGACGACTTAAATTATAACGTATTTGCTCTTTTAGGAGATGGTGAGCTTCAAGAGGGAATGATTTGGGAAGCGGCTATGTTCGCATCTCAGTACAAACTGGACAACTTGATGGCTATAGTAGATATGAATGGTCTTCAAATAGATGGAAAAACTGATGAGGTAATGAGCTTAGGCTCAATAAGTAAGAAGTTTACAGCATTTGGATGGTATGTGGTAGAAATAGATGGTCATGATTTTGATCAGATATTTGGAGCATTTAATATATTTGAAAAAGTTACAACAAAGCCAATGCTAGTAATAGCAAATACAGTAAAAGGTAAAGGAGTTTCTTTCATGGAAGATGAGTGCAAGTGGCATAGCCAAGTAATTGCAGAAGAAGATTATCATAAAGCCATGGAAGAATTAAGATAGGTGATATTATGAGTAAAGGATCAATGAGAACAGCTTTTGGAAATACTTTAGTCGAAATAGAAAAGGAAAATCAAAATATAGCAGTTGTCGATGCTGATTTATCCTCCTCCACAAAGACAGATATTTTTAAAGCAGTATTCCCAGAAAATTTCGTAGACGTGGGAATTGCAGAACAGAATCTTTTAGGCGTTTCATCAGGTCTAGCTTCAACAGGTAAAAATGTATTTGCAAGTTCTTTTGCAGTTTTTGAAACTGGAAGAGCATATGAAATCATTAGAAACATGGTTTGTATTGCGAATTTAAATGTCAAACTGTGTGCTACGCATGCTGGTTTAATGACTGGACCAGATGGTGGTACTCACCAATCAATAGAGGATATAGCTATTATGAGGGTTCTTCCGAATATGAAAGTATTAGTTCCAGCAGATGCCAATGAAACCAGGGAAATGGTAAGGACAATGGCAAAGATAGAAGGACCAGTATACATGAGAATGGTAAGAGACGATGTGGAAGACATTTATTCAGAGGACTATAAGTTTGAATTGGGAAAATCAAGTGTACTAAAAGATGGAAGTGATATAAGTTTAATTGCATGTGGACCTATGGTAAAGTTAGCATTAGAAGCAGCAGAAGAACTTGAGAATGATGATATTAGTGTAAGAGTAATTAATATGTCTTCAATAAAGCCAATTGATGAAGAATGTATAATAGATTGTGCAAGGAATACCAAGGGTATCGTAACAATAGAAGATCATAGCGTTATTGGTGGTTTAGGTTCAGCTGTCTCTGAAATAGTAACAGAAACTTGTCCTAGTCTAGTATATAAAATTGGTGTAAATGATTTATTTGGAGTATCTGGAAAAGCAGAAGAACTTTATAATGAATACGGGCTTACTGTTGATAATATATGTTCAAAGGCATTAAAAATACTAGCTTTGAAAAACAAAGATAAAGATATAGATTAGTATTTATAAAAATATAATAGTATAAATAGATGAAAATACCGGCTTCAATAAATTAGATGGTTCTTTGTCAAATAGTGTTGATGAAAAAATATCATATAATTTAATCTAATTAATAGGTAGCATAGATAACTTTCTATGCTACCTATTTTATCTCAAATCGTTCTCTTAAAAGTATTCTGGCTCTCATATTTCTATAGCTTCTAAATCCGAAGGATACTCTTTTAAAAACCTTTATCATATTGTTTTTACCTTCTACTACTGCATTGGTATAGCTATATTTGATTGAGTTAATTACATAATGAATTCTCTTTTTTAGTGATTTTA
>NZ_FODF01000013.1 GCF_900110295.1 Peptostreptococcus russellii | reverse complement strand
AAAAGGAAGTTCATTAATGAACTTCCTTTTGAATGTTTTTTATTTATTATGATGTTTGTATTTTTTATGTTATTGATACGATCAAATCTTTATTGTCAGTATTTTTCTTAATTCCTATTTCTCATTTTTTATTTCTAATTATCTTTAAAACTAGTTTGATTCTAAACTCTTATTAGATTTTAATAATTTCTTCTTTCCTATTGCATATACTGGCAATCCTATTAATGTTATTACTATTCCTCCTACTGCTAAAAGAGTATTTGTGAAAAGTAAGTTTATTAATACGAATAATCCACTTGCTATAGCTACAATTGGTACCACTGGATATAGAGGTACTTTGTATTTTCTTTCTACATCTGGCATTCTCTTTCTTAATATTATTACTCCTATAAATGATAGTACAATAAATATCCAAATTGAGAATACTGCAAAGTCAGTTAGTAAGTTAAACTGTCCTGATAGTGCAAATATACATGATAGTATTGCAAGTGCTATTATAGCGTTTCCTGGAACATTGTTCTTGTTTATCTTTGAAAGTGTATCACTCTTTGGAAGTGTGCCATCTTTAGATAAAGCATATAGAACTCTTGAGCCAGTCATTATGTATGCATTACAAGCACCGAAAACTGATATCATTATACCTACACCTATTAATTTTCCACCTATAGGACCAAACATTACTGTTGCAACATCACTTGCTGGTGCTGCGGATGCAGCTAGCTGACTTGCTGGTACAACCCATAAGTATGAAATATTAATTATAACATATATAGATGCAACTATTGCTAGTCCACCTACTATTGCTTTAGGTAAATCTTTTCCTGGATCCTTCATTTCTCCTGCTAAGGCACAAACGTTTATCCAACCATCGAATGCAAAGAATATTGCTAGTAGTATGCTTCCGAATGTTGTAACAGGGTTTATTCCTTTTCCTATTACTGGAGTTATGATTCCGTTATTTCCCTTACCCATTACAAATCCTGCTACTATAAGTATAATAAGAACTGCAACCTTACATATAGTTGAAACGTTCTGTATTATACCACCAGATTTACTTCCTATAAGATTAAGAAGTGCCAACAGGATTATTACACCTATTGCCATTGGTATCTTAAGGTATGCTGCTCCTGAAAGTGCAACAAACTGGTCAGCAAATACAACTGCCAAAGCTGCTATAAGTCCAGGGAAAAATAACACAACCTGCGCCCATCCAGCTAAAAATCCGATTTTTTCGCCATAAACCTTCTTGATGTACATCATCATACCACCTGTTTCAGGTATCATAGATGCTAGTTCAGCCATTGTTAGTCCGGCTGCTATTGTAATAATTCCGGCTGCTATCCAACCGATAATCCCTAATCCTGGTGCTCCACCAGACGCAGTAAATATTATCTGCGGCTTAAAGAATACACCAGAACCAATTACTCCACCTACAACTGTAGATAAAGCTGCAAAAAGCCCAATGTTCTTTTCTAACTTATTGTCCTGCATTTTTTAATCTCCTTCAAATAACTTAATATTACTTTACTGACAACTAACAATTAATCAAAATTCAATTTTTAATTTGTATACTTTTATGTATTTTTAATTAAATAGACAATACGTAAAACTGATGTATCAATCTTTCAATCTACTTACTGATTATAGTTTTTTTTTGCTATTAATTCAAGTTAAAACTACTCTCTTTTTTTTTGTATTTCTAAGTATTCCCATAGAAATAATTTAGAAATACATGATTAAGGAATAAAGGTCCATGAGTTTTTTATAAAAATTAAAGAAAACGTTATATTTTCTTAAAAATATTTTTTTATTTTTATTTTTTTATATTATTTGAAGATTTTTTGTCGATTTTTGTTAAGAAAAAAACCCTAATTATTTAAATTCTTGTTAATTTTCTTTTAATTCTTTTACTTATGGTTATAAATTAAGTTTAATTTTAAATTACTTAATAAAACAAGACAACTAGACTTTGTATTCTAGCTGTTTTTAACAAATTCAATTATAATTTCTAAAGCACTTCACTTTCTTCATATGTTTTTTTAAAATATACTTTTTGTTGTTTAGTTGTTTTACTTAACTTCATATTATAATTTTTTACATATATCCCAGTGCTTCTTCAAAGCTCATCCAAAAATGTATACCATGAGATGAATCCAACCATCTATCTTCATGATAACTGTCTGCATATGACATTTCTCCTAATCTATATACAAAATTTTCATCAACAAATGAACTTGCCTCTGTATAAAATCCACTTTTATCTGTATTCATAATAGCAACAGTAATAGCCTTGTCACATCTACAAGCATTTGTAGTTGAAGAACATCTTTTAGCATCTGCCGGTATCAATAACTTTACCATTCTATCATTAAAGCATTTTTTATAGGCAAAGAAATATCCCTTTTCTGGACATGCCATTCTAAAGTGTACAGTTCTATCACTGTCTTTCAATCCCTCTAAATTAGCATCTATAAGTATTGCAGAAGTAAAAATAGTACCGTCACAATCAGAATTAGAAAGATTACAAGCCCTTAAATCACTTCCATAAAGGCTGCTATCCTTAAATATACATTCTGAAAAATTCGACCCTGTAAATTTTCCATTATCTAGAATTGAGTTTGAAAAATCTGTTCCTGTAAAATCTACATTTATAAAATCACTCCAAGAAAAATCAATAAATGACATATCTCTCCCTCTCAAATCTATGCTTTCTTTAGAATCTTTTTTATCCACAAGTTTTATCATACTCAAGTCTAGAATTTCGTCATCTGCTCTTGTTTTTCTAAAATAATCAACATACTTTACTAGTTCCCTATAGCTCACTTCTCTCAAAGAATTGCTGTAATCTAAGCCTTCTGCTAGTATCTTTTTCATAAAAACATCTCCTTATAAAGACTAATACTTTTGCCAATTCAAATAAAACTGCGCAATGTAATAACATATACGCAGTTTTCATAATTATATTATACTCTTTTTTATTACCTATTTCCATTCATTATATTTGATTCATCATCGCCAAGATATTTTTATTTTATCGATGATTTATGCCTTTTAAATTTCATCCATGCAAAACATCTTTTCTAAAAGAAAATACATTGAATTCTTAAACTTATTATTGTCCTTTATCTTTAAAATAACATCTATAAAAAATATTTTCTCCACTATATAATTTTTATTTCTAATTTATGTTTTTATTAATCTCTATATTCGTGATTGAAAGTCTTTAAATTAGGTTCTGCTATTATTTTATCTCCCTGAACATCAAGTTCTAACAGAGATATATAATCTGAAACCAACTTGTTTTCTGGCTGAACTGTAGATATAAATACACCTATTCCAGCAACTTCTGTGTCAAATTCCTTCATTAACTCTATCATGCCCTTTATTGTTCCACCACCACGCATAAAGTCATCTATTATAATTACCTTACTACCTGGCTTTAAAGCCTTACTTGGAAGACTCATTGTTTCAATCTTTGAAGACGAACCCGTTACATAAGTCATGCTTATTGTAGGACCTTCTGAAACTTTTGTGTTCTTTCTTATTATAACTAAAGGTAAATTCATTGCCTTTGCTGTCATTAGAGCCATTGGAATTCCCTTTGTTTCCATAGTTACTATACAATCAACATCATCATACTCTATATTTGATGCAAATATTTCACCGATTTTTGATACCACATTAGGATCGTATATAAGGTCTATAAGATATAAGAATCCCCCTGAAAGAATTCTTCCTTCTTCTTTTATTCTATCGCATAATTGATATAAAAATTCCTCATTTTCTTCTTTTGAAGTTTTTGGTATATATTTAACTCCACCTGCAGCACCAGAAATAGTTACAACCTTTCCAAGCTGTAGCTTTTCAAATACATTTTTCACCACTATCAAGTCCTCACTTATTGTTGATTTAGCAGCATTGAACTGTGTAGTGAAAAAGCTTAGAGTGAATATCTTGTTAGGATTGTCTGATAAAATCTTTACTATTGCACCTATTCTCTCATTTCTCTTAAATTTGTTGCTCATAATTTATTCTTTCCTCCCTAATTGCTTAAAATCATACGCTGCTCAATAATTGAGCTTAATTTTTATTACGCCTCTTTAAACTATTATTAATACTATTTCTATGCCTATTCTTCTTTACATTAATTTTTAATTTTAAGTAAATTAACTATTTTTTACTCTTTGTGATATAATATATCTAGCAAAATCAAAATATGTATTTTAACTTTGGTACACGCAAATAGAACTTGTTTATAAATTAATATCATACAAGCTAATTTTCTATTATAAATTGCGTTAAAATAGGTTAATTTGCATATTTTATAAGAATATAACCTGAACAGCTTTTATACTACTGAACATTAGTTAATTATACCATATAAAACGTTCACGTTGTATACTTTTTTAATAATTGAGGGGTGAAATTATGATGAATGTACATTTTATTGGAATCGGCGGAATTAACATGAGTGCTCTTGCAGAAATATGTATCAATAAAGGATACAAAGTTTCTGGTTCAGACATGCAGGAGTCACATTTAGTTAATCATTTAAGAGAACTTGGAGCAACAGTTCATATCGGACAAAGAAAAGAAAATATAACTGACGATATAAATCTTGTTATTTACACTGCAGCTATATCTCCTGATAACGAAGAATTTCAGGAAGCAAAAAACAAGAATATTCTTATGATTAATAGAGCTGCTTTTTTAGGACAGATTATGAGAGAATACAAAAACTCAATAGCTGTTTCTGGAACTCATGGAAAGACAAGTACTACTAGTATGCTTTCTACTATTTTTGACTATGCCAAGAAGGACCCTACTATTCTTGTAGGTGGAAATCTTAGCACAATAGGTGGTAATGTCAGAATAGGAAATTCAGAGCACTTTATTACTGAAGCTTGCGAATATGTTGATAGTTTTCTTAACTTCAATCCCTTTATAGCAATTGTTCTTAATATTGAAGCCGATCACCTTGACTACTTCTCAGGAATAGAAGAAATTAAAGCCTCTTTCAATAAATTTGGAAAGCTACTTCCTCCTGATGGATATTTCATAATAAATGGTGACAATGAAAATGTTAAAGACATTACTTATGAAGTGGAAGCAAATATTATAAAGTTCGGTCAAAATGCTGGAAATGATGCACTAATATCTGATATAAAATATGATGAAGATGGATATGCTATGTTTAACCTAAAGTATAAGGGAATAAACTTAGGTACATTTGATCTGTCTATATATGGTCTACACAATGTCTATAATGCAACAGCAGCCATTATAGCATCTATTGAATCTGATATAGAAGTAGATGTTATAAAAAAGGCTATCAAGACTTATACAGGTGTTGGAAGAAGATTTGAGAAAAAGGGAGAATACAAAGGTGCCCTTGTTATCGATGATTACGCACATCATCCAACAGAAGTTAAAGCTTCTCTTGCAGCTGCTAGACATCTTAAAAAAGATAGATTGTGGATTGTTTTCCAACCACACACATATTCAAGAACTAGAGCTCTTTTAGACGAATTTGCAGAATCTTTCTATGCTGCAGATAAGGTAATAGTTACTGATATCTATGCTGCTAGAGAACCAGATCCTGGCGATATTAGTTCTAAAAATATTGTTGAAAAACTTTACCAAAACAATGTTGATGCAATGTATATGCCTACATTTGAAGAAATTACAGAATATCTTAGAGAAAATCTTAGAGAAAATGATCTTCTTGTAACTTGTGGTGCAGGTCCTGTAAACAAAGTTGGTGAGGCACTTCTTGAAGGAAAGTAAAATCAAATAATAAAAATTACCGACCGGAAAACTGGTCGGTAATTTTTATTAAACTTTATAAATAACCTTATTTTAAAAATGCTTTATAGGCCAATTTTGTCATATATGCATCTGCTTTTGATGCCAATTCTATAGGTGCGTGCATTGAAAGCATTGGTGTTCCCATATCTACTACTTCCATTCCGTATTCTGCAAGTATGTAGGCTATCGTACCTCCACCACCTTGGTCAACCTTTCCAAGTTCACCAGTCTGCCAAATTATATTATTTTCTTTGAAAATATCTCTTATTTCTGCTAAAAATTCAGCATTCGCATCATTACATCCTGATTTTCCTCTAGCTCCAGTATACTTTGACATACATATTCCATATCCAGACAGTGCTGCATTTCTTTCATCCATAACACCCTTATGGTTTGGATCTATACTTGCAGTTACATCTGCAGAAAGAACCTTAGATCTTGACAATGCTCTTCTAAGGCTAATTTCAGAATACATTTCCTGAGAAAACATAATTTCTGCTATAAAGTTCTCAAAGAACTTTGCTGACATTGAAGTATTACCTACTGATCCGATTTCTTCTTTATCTACAAATAAAGCTATTGCCGTTTTTTTAGGATTTTTAGTTTCTAAAATAGCTTCTAAATTAGCATATGAACAAATTCTATCATCATGTCCATAAGCTGCTACCATAGCTCTATCAAATCCAACATCACGAGCTTTTGCACTTGGAACTGCCTCTAATTCAGCAACATTAAAGTCTTCTTCCTCTATTCCATATTTTTTATTTAATATTTCTAAAACCATTCTCTTTATAGGATTTTTATCATCTTCTATTCCGTATGAAGAGTGTCCTACTACTATATTTAAAGATTCTCCTGTAATTCCATCACCAAGAGTTTTCTTATTTTGTTCTGCTCCAAGATGTGGAAGAAGATCATTGATAAAGAAAACGGGATCGTCCTCGTCTTCACCTATATTAATATTTATCTTTTCTCCCTTGGAATTAATTAAAAATCCATGAAGTGAAAGTTGTATAGTAGGCCACTGATATTTTCTTATGCCACCATAATAGTGAGTCTTAAAAAGCGCCATTTCACAATCTTCATATAATGGATTAGCTTTAATATCTAGTCTAGGACAATCTATATGAGAACCAACAATATTCATTCCTTCTTCTAAATTCTCACCTATTACCGCAAGAATTACAGCCTTATTTTTATGATTCATATAGATCTTATCACCGACTCTAATCTTTTTAGCACTTGCTTCCTCTAAAGAAATAAATCCTTTTTTCTTTGCTTCTTTTACTATGTATGCAGTTGCTTCCCTTTCTGTCTTTGCCCTATCTAGAAAGTGCTTATACCTTTCACCATAGTTAAATATTTCTTTGTGCTGAGCTTCATCTACTAACTTCCAAACTGACTCCCTCTTTAGTTCTAAACTCATTTTATCACCTCATTTTATTTATTTTTATAGAGCCATTATAAACTCTATAAATTTTCTTATTAATTACAGGAAAACTTTATCTTCCATATAATAACTTAATTATAGCATATTTCTAGTAATAGGACTTTATTTTCTAATAATTTTGAATACATTGCCCTATAAAGTTATTTGTGTTATACTTTCTGTAATTAAAATGGAAATCTTAAACTTTTATACATGTAAAAAACGGACTGAAAAATCAGTCCGTTTATATTTTACTTAAATTCTTTATCGTGTAAATAGTTATAAAGATCAGGATATACCTCATAATATGCAGTATTATCTCCACATGTAACCTTTATAAAATCCTTACCCATTGTTTGAATTGAAAGAACTACTCCAGATTTATCTACCTTTATAGTGTAATTGTCTTTTACTCTTGTAAATTCTTTTTCAGGCTGTATCTTGCCAACCTCTCTCTTATAAAGTATCTTATTTATCAGTTCTTTTTTCTTCCAAAACCAAACTTTTTTCTCTTCATTTCCGTGGTAAATTTTAACATCTCCAATTCCTCTGCCATTTGTAATAAATTCAACAGAAGTATATATCATCCTTCTATACATATTTTGAAAGTCTTTTTTTTCACTTATAGGAATCTTATAGCATTCTCTTTTTTTACCGGATTTTATAACCAAATAATTAAAATCCGTTTCAAATTGAACGTTATTATTAGTTTTACCTTTATTTATAGGCTTGAACTCCTCGTCAACATCTCTTACTTTTACAAAGTTAGACATGGCTCTCTTAAAATCTTCAAGAGTTGAACCATCTATCTTGATGTCATTAACTTGATCATCTGATATAAATGCCTTCTTGCTTTCTTTCAATCTCTGCATTGGACTTTTTTTATTTTCATTCAAGCGTTTATTTTCCATTTCTTGCTGAACCTTATTTTTTTCACCACCATTATCTATATCCATAATTGTAGTGTCATCGGCTGCATGATGTATAATATAACCTCTAGACATTTTGAAGGAAAAGAAATACAGAAAGAAAAAACCAACTACAGCTAGTATAAGTATTGTAGTTTTTTTTAATTTCGGTTTCTTTTTATTTTCCATTTTTTATCACTTCTATCCTTCTATTGATACAGTTAGATAGATGGGCAAACTCATAAAGGCTAAGAGTCTCTCCCCTTCTTTTTTCGTCTATTTCAGCTTCTGCTAAAACTTCCTTTACAATTTCTTTTTCAAGAACACCCATACTTGTAAGTGAGTTTAAAAGTGTTTTTCTTCTCTGTCCAAAGGCTGCCTTTACTGTCTTAAAGAATATTTCCTCATTGTCTACGTTATATTTTTTTTCTGGTCTTACTCTAAGGGCTATTACTATTGAATCTACACTTGGCTGTGGTACAAACATATGTCTCGGTACCTTTGCGATTATTTCTGTATCACAGTAATACTGAACTGCTACAGACAAGGCTCCAAATGTCTTATTACCTGGAGTTGCATTCATTCTTTCTGCAACTTCCTTTTGAACCATTATTACTATATCTGTTACATTAACATTTTCCTCTAAAAATCTCATTATTATAGGAGTTGTAATATAGTAGGGAAGATTGGCTACAAGCTTTATTGGACCACCATCTAGTTTTTCGTCTACTAGCTTATTAATATCTGCCTTCATTATATCTTCATTTACAATTGTTACATTGTCATATTCAGCAAGTGTTTCTTTTAAAATAGGAATTAAGTTTCTATCTATCTCAACTGCCATCAATTTATCAGCCCTCTGAGCTAGTTCTCTGGTAAGAGTTCCTATTCCAGGACCTACCTCTATAATCTTATCTCCCTTTTTTGCCCCTGCTCCATCTATTATTTTATCTATTATATTATCATCTATTAAAAAGTTCTGCCCTAGGGACTTAGTGAACTTAAAATTATGCTTTTTTACTATTTCCATGGTCGCTATATGCGACGAAAGTCTTTTGTTCATATAATTACCTTTCTAAACTTATTTTAATCTATTATCATAAGAGCAATATTTCATTTTCAAAAATAACTTGTCTTTTATAAGTTGAAGAAAACCTTTCAACTATTCATAAAAAATAAATTAATAAAGCTCTACTCTATTGCCACAACTTATATTATAACAGATTTTACTTAAATCAATCTTTACATATTTACTACAATCATTTGTTACAAACACTATTAAAGCTTTTATCTACAAACTTTAATAGCCGCCTTTTCAAATTCTTCTCTTGTAACTCCGTAATTGTTTATTCTATTTAAAAATTGCTTTGAATTTCCATATCCTATACCTAAAATTTTTCCTATCTCATCTCTTTTTTCCGATGAATTTTCTGAACCTATTAGACCGTACTTTAGTAAATCAGACTGATTAAATTCATTTCTTTTTTCCTTGGATTCAGTTCTAACCTTTTCTAAAGCTGCTCTAATACTTTCAGGACTGGCATTTTCTATACCAATATCGCCATTTCTTTCAGCTTCATCTCTTGGTAAAAACGCGTGTTTACATTCAGGAACCTCTGCAGCTATTTTTTTTCTTATCTTTTCTCCTGCAAAGTCTGGATCTGTAAATATTATTACTCCCTTTTTTTTCTGTGCAGTCTTAATTCTTTCCATTACTCCTTTGGGAAATCCAAATCCTCCAGTAGCTATAAGTTCGCAATCCAATGCCCTTTTTACCGCTGTAATGTCATCTCTACCTTCTACTATTACTACTTCCTTTATCATCTAACTCTCCTCTAATTCTTCATTTCTTATTAAATACTAATCATCTTTTTCTGATCTAATTATAGCTCTAGCCGCTTCACTAAGTATATTTGAGCAATAACATAATATCATTACATCTAAAAGTTTATTATTATTACTTACTATTTTATCTTCTTTAAGACTCTTTAAAACAGAATCTAAGTTATTATCTATAATCTCTCCTAGCACTTCTTTTCTATTAATAAATCTATCATATATTTCTTCTATTTCAAGTTTTATACTTTCAGAATCCTTATCTGAAATACTTTCCAACTTCAAAGAGGATTCCTTATCTTCTTCTAGTTTTTCACTATTTTTATCCACAGGCTTATCAGATTTTTTATTCTTTTTTACTGCTTTTTCATTGAAATTATCCACTTTTTCTACAGATTCATCCACTAGTTCTTTAATCTCTGAAAGGCTAAGCTCTCTTTTTAACATACACGTAACTAGTATCATCAAAACATGCTCTTTATTGTACTTTTTCTTATATGCTGGCTGTATTATTCCACCCTTTGCATAGTTATTTATCATTGTCTTTGTTAGCTTTGCCTCACCATAATTATATGGAAAATTTTCTTCAAATAGACTCAGCAGCTGATCCATATAAAGATATATCCCTGGTATTTCCTCTGACTCCATATCTTTTCTTTCAATTAATTCCTGAATTATTTCTTTTATATCGT
The DNA here is from genome assembly GCF_900110295.1 of Peptostreptococcus russellii. Taxonomy (GTDB): domain Bacteria; phylum Bacillota; class Clostridia; order Peptostreptococcales; family Peptostreptococcaceae; genus Peptostreptococcus; species Peptostreptococcus russellii_A. Next base: position 19,627 of record NZ_FODF01000013.1, on the reverse strand, counting down.
ACATATTATCATCTCCATTTTCCGGCATGCAATCTGAGTAAACAGCTTTAATTATTTTTGAAGCTGTAAAAAAGATAATCTTTTTATTTTATTGCCTATACTGTAACATTATACCATTTATACAATATTATTTTTCGCATAATTTTATCACAAATAATTATTATATCACGATTCTACTAACCTTGAATAGAATTTAAAAATATAAAAATATTTTTTTATATTCACTAATTACTTGAATTTTATAAATAATAGATATATAATACTCTTATACATAGTATAGCATACTACTTAGACTAATTTTAGAAATGAGGTGAAAATATGTCTATTTTAAGAGAACCTATTAGTTCTATAACCCATCTAATAGCAGGTGGACTTTCTGTTGTAGCTCTTGTACTTTTAATCAGCAAACAGCTTATTTTAGGAAATGTTAATGAAATGTTATTTATTTCAAGTATTATATTCGGAGTATCACTTATACTTTTATATTTTACAAGTGGTATTTATCATGCAATAAGTGCTACTAAGGAAAAAACTGTTAAAATGATGAAAAAACTTGATCATTCAATGATCTATATATTGATAGCTGGCTCATATTCACCATTTTGTCTTTATGTGCTTCCTAAGAAGGTCGGTATTCCTGTCTTTACAATTCTATGGATTATTGCTCTTGTAGGAATTACTTTAAAGATACTATGGATAAATATGCCTAGAGTTCTTTCAACAGCACTTTATATTGGAATGGGCTGGGTCGCTTTATTTGTAATAAAGGATCTTTATGCTAATCTTGTTCCACAAGCATTTTTCTTATTAGTTCTTGGAGGTGTTCTATACACAATCGGTGGTGTAATATATGCAATTAAAAAGCCTAACTTTAAAAATTGGAATTTTCACGATATATTCCATATCTTTACAATGTTAGGATCACTTTCACACTTTTTACTTGTATTTATATATTTAATATAAATTTCCAGTAGAATACTTTAAAAGTTATAGATACTATTTATCCAGTGTGATAAATTTAATTATAATATAAATTATTACAAATATATTTTGTAGAAAATCCCAAAAAATAGGTGATAGCATTTGCTATCACCTATTTTTTATCTTTATTTTAAATTTTGCTTAAACTGTTATTAGTTTTAAAGGTTTATTTTACTATCTTATAGTATATATTCGATGTTACTTTAAATATAACAAGATATATAACTGAAAATACTGCTATTACTATTGCTATATTCTTTGCATATGCCATATATGAAGTGATACCAAATAATTGCAATAACTGATACACTATTTTCGAAGCTACAAGAGAATGTATCAAAGCAACTATAAGAGGTATAAAGAACATCCATATAATCTGCTTTTCAGCAGTTTTCTTTATAAGACTATCTGGAAGCCCTACTTTTTTCATAATCTGATAGTTTTTTCTATCCTCATATCCCTCAGAAAGTTGCTTGTAATATGTAATCAAAACTGTTCCTATTACAAATATTGTACCTATTATCACTCCTAAAAATAATATTCCACCGTAAAGTTCCTTTGAACTTCTTGAAACACTGGCTCTACTTTTAAACTCTAGATTTGATGCATCCGCTAATTTTTTCATATCTCTAAAATAGTGTTTAGGTGTTTTTCTCAAGCTCCAATTTATAGCTATTGTTTCCTCACCTGAACCAAATCTATCACCTCTAGCACCTTTAATTTTATAACTTTCTATAATTTGGTCATAAACTTTTGAATTTACAACCATTTTTATAGACTCAATGGCTATATTACCTGGAACTTTAATTTCCTTATTGTCTTCAGTAGCTCTCATTCTTTTGCCATTGATTACAATATTTTCAAAACCAGCTATGGATTTATTATTTGCTCCATAGATAAGTTCATTGTCTGCCAGTTTTACATTTTTACCTGTTTCCCTACTAAAATCACTATCCTTATTAAGTAAAATAAATATATTTTTTCCTTTTTTATTTCCTGCATGATCATATGGAACTAAACTATTTTCAACTTTAAGTGCGGGTAAATATATTTCCTCTGCTATAAACATATCTTTTATATCATTTTTATCTTCTACACTATCATATACTTTCTTTTCAAGCTCTTTTCTGTAATATTTTACTTTTTCTGTATCTTTATAGCTTAATACATTTCTTGTTTCTATCTTGTATTCTCTAGGTACAATAGTTTCTGTTATATACTGCATACTGCTATAAATTGTAAATGTAGCAGATAAAGTTACTATTACTCCTGTACATAAAACTGCAATACTTGCAAGTCCTAGAGCATTTCCTCTCATTCTATAGATCATTCCAGAAATAGAAATAAAATTTTCTGCCTTATAGTATATTTTTTCATTTTTCTTTAGAATTTTTAGTATCACTATACTAAGTGTTACAAAGAGAATATATGTTGCAATTATTACTAATATTGATGCAACAAAGAACATTCCCAGACTTTTTAAATTTCCTTTAGTAACTATAGCTATAAAATATCCAGAAGCTAATATAAAAAGTCCTATAAATGTTATAAAGTATCTTGCCTTAGGTTCTTTATCCCCGCTATATTGCTTTGATAAAAGCTCTATTGGAGAGGCAGTGCTTATGCTTTTTATATTTGTTATAAATACTATTACAAATGTAAAAATTATATAAATCATTGTGTATATTGCAGCTTTCTCGGAAAAATAGTAATTTGATAAACTCACAATAACATTTTGTGTAAGCTTGTTTACAAATAGAAATATTATTTTTCCCATTACATATCCACCCAATATGCTCAATATGGATATAAGAACAAATATTATTAATTCTTCTATAAACATAATTCTTACTATATGTTTTTTCTCAAGACCCATTATCCTGTATAATGAAAATTCTTTATTCCTTCTCTTAACCATAAATCTATTAGCGTAGATTATAAACATAAAAGAAAATATACCTACAATTACAATTCCCATACCAATAAAAGTAGGTAGTATACTATATGAATTTTTTACATAATCATTTTCGATAAGAACTTCCATTATATTAAAAAGTGCTATCATTACGCTGCTACTTAGAATAAATGGTATTACAAATATCTTATTTGCCTTTAAATTTCTTAGTGCAAACTTACTTGCTAGACCTATTCCCATGATTAAACACCTCTCCTATTAAGTACTTTTTGAGACTGAAGTATTCTTTCTGAAAACTCTTCATAACCTTCATTATCTCCTTTGTAAAGCTCATGGAATACTACTCCGTCCTTAATAAACATTACTCTGTTTGCACATGCTGCACTTCTTACTGAGTGTGTAACCATCAACAAAGTCTGACCTTCTTTATTTATTGAAGTAAATAGATCCATTATTTTTTGTGATGAAGATGAATCCAAAGCTCCTGTAGGCTCATCAGCCAAAAGAATACTAGGTTCTGTAATTATGGCTCTCGCTATTGCCACACGTTGTTTCTGACCTCCTGAGACCTGGTAAGGATACTTTTCTAGGAGTTGATCAATACCTAAAGTAGTTTTTATTTTATCTAACCTTCTTCTCATTTCTCTAGGCTTATAAGCAGAAAGAACTAGAGGCAGATAAATATTATCCTTATTTGAAAAAGTGTCTAAAAGATTGAAATCTTGAAAAACAAATCCAAGTTCATTTCTTCTAAAACTAGCAACTTCCTTTTCTTTTAAATAGGTAATATCTTTTCCATTTATAATTACATTACCTTCTGTAGGACTATCCAAAGTAGAAATCATATTTAGTAATGTAGTTTTACCACTTCCAGACTCTCCCATTATCGCAATAAACTCTCCCTTATCTACACTGAAATTAACATTAGACAAAGCTTCTGTTTTTGCATCTTCTTTTCCGTATACCTTTTTTAAATTCTTTACTTCTAATATTTTCATACTTCTCTCCATTTCAAATACTTTTTATTAAAGTTAATACTTTTTTCTCATATTTTCTTACTTTCTAATTATATTTTATCAATAATATCCTCTTGCTGCATTTATATAAGATTACAAAAAACACCTTAACCTTACAAATTTGTAAGATTAAGGTGTAAATACCATTTTCAAAACTAGGCTTTGAAATATAGTCTAAAAGAACTTCCCTTTGATAACTTAGAATCTACTTTTATATCAATAGAAAGTTTCTTGGCTATTTCACTAGCCAAAAATAGACCTATACCACTTGATTTTTGATTCATCCTTCCATTAAATCCAGAATATCCTCTATCAAAAATCTTGGGAATATCCTCTGCTCTTATTCCTATACCTGTATCTCTTATTTCAAGGCAGTTTTCAAACTTATGAAATCTTATCTCTACCTCCCCGCCCTGACTGTATTTTATGGCATTTGATACTATTTGCTCTAAAAGTATACTTAGCCATTTCGTATCAGAAACTACTTTTTCTTCTATTTTATCGTACTTTAAAGTAATTCTATCAGATATAAATAGTATTGAATACTTTTTTATTACATTCTTTACAACTTTATCAAGATCAATTTCTGTAATATCCATATCAGCTTCTTTGTTTGATATTTTAAGAAAATTTAGTGCCATATTGGTATAATCTTCAATATAAAATATTTGCTTTTTTATTTCAGCTGGCGAAATTTCTTCCCTATCAACTAAAAGTTTTGCTGCTGTAATTGGAGTTTTAATCTGATGAATCCACAAAAGAAAATATTCATAAACACTGTTTTTTTCCTCTATACTACTATCTATTATCATTTTCTTCTCTATTTCTAAGCTTTCAATTTTGCTTTTTAAATTTTCTTCCTGCTTATAGTATAAAATAGAAATCAAAATATAGATTATTAATACAAAGATAAATATCTCCATTGCCATAAAATATACTTTCATATCGTAGTCATTTATTTTAAATACTCCAGCAAATATCAATAATACCGTAATACTAATAAAAATTATCCCTGCTTCTTTCTTTAAAGCTCCTTTTATTTTTCCCATATTTATTCCTCTACTAACTAATTTATCCAATCACCATTTTTTGAAAGAAAATAGCCAGCTCCCTTTTTAGTTTCAATAAATCCTTTAAGACCTATCTGAGTTAGCTTTTTTCTTAATCTTGCAATATTAACTGCAAGTGTATTATCATCTATAAAATTATCATTTTGCCAACACCTATCCATTATCTTCTCTCTTAAAGAAACTGCACCCTGCTCTTTAAACAGGGATTCAGCAATAAGCATCTCAGTCTTTGTAAGCTCTATTTCTTCCTTACCATAAATAATCTTGCACTCAGAAATATTTAAGCTTACACTTCCAAAGGTACTATAGTCCATTTCATTGGTAAAATCATAGCTTCTTCTTAAAATAGCTTGTATTTTTGCAACTGTAACATCCATATTTATAGGTTTTGTAATATAATCATCACCACCAAATTGTATTGCCATTACAATATCCATATTTTCACTTTTTGAAGAGATAAATATAATAGGTACATTTGACAACTTCCTTATTTCTTGACACCAATAATATCCATTAAAATATGGCAACATAATATCAAGCAAAACTAACTGTGGATTAATACTATTAAATTCGCCTATTATATCATTAAAGTTTTCAACACAATAAACATCATATCCCCACCTGACTAGCTCCAACTTTATGGATTCTGCAATTATTTCATCATCTTCAACTATCATTATCCTCATACATAGCACCTCTCTTATCAAATATATAAAATCTATACAAAAAATATAATATATTCGCTAATATATATTTAAAATAATACCATACTTTTATATTATCCACATACTTTTAGTTATTTTATATTAATATTATTTCTTTTTCAACTTCTATCAACATTATCAAGATATTATTAACAGGCTGTCAACATTTTATAAACAAGTTTTCAACACATATATTCCCATTTATTCACATACTTATCAACATAATAAACATCTTAAACCGCTATTTATACACATTTCTTAATATTTTCATTACATTTTTTCTTTTATCCACAAGCTTATACAGATTTTTAACATATTATCCACATATTATTCTGTGGATACTGTTGATAGAATATATACTAATTTAAAAAAGGTGCGGTAGACGCCGCACCTATCAATTTTATTTATTATTTTCTTCAAGCCAGTCTATTACTTCCAAAAGACTATTGTATCTAGCAAGGCTATGGGCTATCATTTCGTCAGTAGGTTCTTTTAAATCTACAACATTGATACATAAGAATCCACCTGCTCTAGCAGCCTCTATACCTGCTGGAGAATCTTCAATAACAAGACATTCTTCTGGCTTTAAATTTATTTTTTCTGCCGCCTTTAAAAATATCTCTGGATTTGGTTTTGATTCCTTTACCTCATCACCATACATAAATGCATCCATGTGCTCATAAATATGCTCTTTTTCCAATCTTTTCTTTGCCCTAGATTTTCTAGTAGAAGTTGCAACAGCTTTTTTATAGCCATTTTTTTCAAGGTAATCTATAATTTCAAATACACCTTCTTTTACAGGAATTCTTCCGCTATCTAAGGCTTCTACCATATCTGCTGTCTTTTCTGTTGATAGAGCACCAAAATCAAGTTTAGGATCATAATTATATGCTTCTTCAAGACCAGCAATCACTCCAGCTCTGTCTCTGCCCATTACATTTGCATAAGTTTTTACGTCCATTGTGTAACCATACTTTCTCATTGTTTTATCCCAAAACTCTGCCGAAATTCTTTCAGTATCGAATATAACGCCGTCTACATCAAATATAACACCCTTAATCTTTCTCATACACTCTACCTCTCTTTTTAATTATTTATAAGCAAATAAAAATAGCTTTCAAGATATCTACTATTTTACAATATTGCTAATTTTTCATTACATCTTTCAATACAATTATTATAGTAATTATATTGAAGTCTATTATAACATATTTTTCTTATGATTTTCAAAAAAGAAAGAAATGAGTTGTTTTTTGAAAATTATATTCATCTATTTATATAAAGTAGATTTTCCATAAAAAAGACACTGCAAATTTACAGTGTCTTTTTATAGTTTATTTTATTTTAAAGAATTTTTTTGCATTTTCCCTAGTTGCTTTGCAGACTTCTTCATAAGAAATCCCTCTTATTTCTGCAATCTTTTCAGCTACATACTTCACCTTTGATGGATCATTTCTCTTTCCCCTAAATGGTACTGGAGTCAAGTATGGTGAATCTGTTTCTATAAACATCCACTCAAGTGGTATATTCTCTGCAACTTCTACAGTTTTTCTATTATTTTTAAATGTTACAGTCCCTGGAATAGATATATAACATCCCATTTTTATATACTCTTTAGCCAAATCAAGAGCACCACTATAACAATGGAGAACACACTCTGTTTCAGGATTTTTATACTTCTTTATTATTTCAAATGTATCTCCGTGGGCATCTCTATCATGTACTATAAATGGAACTCCCAGTTCATTTGCAAGTTCAATCTGTCTTATAAACCACTTCTTCTGTAGTTCTCTAGGAGAAAGATCATAATAATAATCAAGACCTATTTCACCTATTGCGACTACCTTGTCATTATTTTTAACCATTTCTCTAAGTTCTTCTATATCTGCCTCTGTCATATTCTCTACATCATGAGGATGCACTCCTACTGCTGCATATATAAAATCTACTTTATTTGCCAACTCTACAGCTGATCTTGAAGAAGGCATATCTGCTCCTGGGTTTACCATTAAGTCTATTTTGCTATCTCTTAAATGCTGAATTACTTCTTCTCTATCTTCATCAAACTTTTCATCATTTATATGTGCATGTGAATCAAATAGCATTATCTCACCTCAACTCCATCCTTTGCTCCTATTGCTTCAGGAATTACAAGATCATCTCCGTCATCTCCTGCAGCAAGAATCATACCCTGTGATAAAATACCTCTTAACTTAACAGGCTTTAGATTGCATACTACTATTACGCTTTTTCCTACCATTTCCTCAGGCTTATACCACTTAGCTATTCCAGATACTATCTGTCTTTCTTCCGAACCTAACTTCACCTGAGATACTAAAAGTCTGTCAGCCTTTGGATGCTTTTCACACTTAATTATCTTTCCTACTCTCATTTCAACTTTATCAAAGTCATCTATTGTTATTTCTTCCTTATGCTCTAATGGCTTTACATCTTCTATTTTCTTTTCTTCAAACATTTCTTCAAGAGTCTTGATTTCTTCTTCTACATCAAGTCTTGGGAATAGAGATTCACCCTTATGAACCTTAGTTCCATCAGGAAGAAGTCCAAATGTATCTACACTTTCCCAATTGTATAGTTCTTCCTGACCTGCTATTCCTAGCTGATCAAATATCTTTCTAGCAGTTTCAGGAAGAAGTGAACTAAACATAGTAGCACTTAGTCTTATTGATTCACAAAGATTATAAAGCACATTATTAAGTATGTCCTTATTAGCTTCATCCTTTGCAAGAACCCAAGGTGCTGTTTCATCTATATATTTATTTGTTCTTCTTACCAACTTCCATATATTTTCAAGAGCTTCATGGAACATAAACTCATTCATGCTTTCTTCAAAGTCTACTCTAGACTGCTTATATGTTTCAATTAAACTTTCGTCAAATTCTGTCTTTGCATCATTTTTTACAAGTATACCATCATTGTACTTTTCTACCATTGATACAGTTCTTGAAACAAGGTTTCCAAGGTCATTTGCAAGGTCTGAGTTGATTCTATTTACAAAGTTTCTATGAGTATAACTTCCATCTTGACCAAATGAAAATTCTCTTAATAAGAAATATTTAAGAGCATCTACTCCATATCTTTCTATCATTGGTCCTGGATATACTATATTTCCCTTTGACTTACTCATCTTATCATCTGCAAATAATATCCATCCATGTCCGAATACCTTCTTTGGAAGTGGAAGATCCAATGCCATAAGAATTGCAGGCCATATAATAGTGTGGAATCTCACTATTTCCTTGGCAACAAAATGAACATCTGCTGGCCAATACTTCTTGTATTCATCTATGTTATCTGAGCCGTATCCTAGAGCAGTTATATAGTTACAAAGTGCATCTATCCATACATATATTACATGCTTTTCATCAAAAGGAACTTTTATACCCCAATCAAAAGAAGTTCTTGTAACAGATAAATCTTCTAGTCCTGGATCTAAGAAATTCTTTATCATTTCATTTTTTCTGCTTTCTGGATATACAAATCCACTTTCAAATAAGTCTCTTATTCTATCTTCATACTTTGATAGCTTAAAGAAATAAGATTCTTCTTTTACTAATTCTGTTTCTCTTCCACAGTCTGGACACTTTCCACCTTCTAAAAGCTGAGTATCTGTCCAGAAACTTTCACAAGGAACACAGTAGTGACCTTCATATTCACCCTTATAGATATCGCCCTGTTCATAAAGCTTAGTAAATATTTTCTGTATTGCTTTTTCATGTCTATCTTCTGTTGTTCTTATAAAATCATCATTTGTTATTTCAAGCTTTTCCCATAGAGCCTTGATATCTGCTATCTGAGCATCTAGAAAATCTATCTCACTAATTCCAGCTTCCTTAGCCTTCTTCTGAATCTTTTCTCCATGCTCATCTGTTCCTGTAAGGAACTTAACATCATATCCTGAAAATCTCTTAAATCTCGCTATGGCATCTGCTGCCACTGTTGTATAGGTATGACCTATATGTAACTTTCCACTTGGATAGTATATAGGTGTTGTAACATAAAATGTTGGTTTAGTCATATTTATTCCTCCTCTAAAATCAAAATATATACATCTGCTAGTACAGTTAACTTTCTACTTAGTATCTACTAAGTTTATATAAAAAAACTCGCCACCTATGATTAAACATAGGGGCGAGTATTATTCACGGTACCACCCTATTTATTGTATAAAATACAATATCTCAATTAAACTTAACGCGTCAAACGCATACCCTAACTTTCGCTCAGGTATGTGGCTCCAAGTCCATGTTCGATATTTTTACAGTATCGGCTCCCACCTTATCCGACTCTCTTTGACCTTATTATCTATCTACTCTTCTCTTCTCAGCCTCAGTATAAAACTTTTGTAAGGTAATTATACCTTCTACAAAGATTGTATAGCCAGTCGATAAACTCTTTAAAATTCACATGAAATTCTTATTGTATTTTAATCGAAACACAAATAAACTTTCAACTTAAACTATACACTTTACTTTGTACTATAGACAAGTTTATAATAAATTGCGTTAAAAGTCAATTCTTATAGGATTGATTTTGCCTGAATTGGAGTTGAAAGTATTACTGAAGTCTTAGTTCTTCCGTAATCCTTTAATCCATCTATTACGTTTTCTAATTCATCCATATTTTCAACTATTACTTTTATTAGAGAACTGTCATCTCCTGTTATGTGATGGCATTCCACAATTCTAGGGTCATTCTTTACTGTATCAAGGAAAGCTTCGTAAGCTGTTCCAGGTAATGATACATTTATAAATGCCTTTATTACTCTACCCATAGAGTCAGGGTTTATTATTGCCTTATAACCAGAGATTATACCTGCTTCTTCTAGTCTTTTTACTCTTTCAGATACAGCTGGAGAAGTTAATCCTACTGCTATACCTAAATCCTTCATAGAAATTCTACCACTGTCCTGTAAAATTTCAATAATTTTTGCATCTGTTGAATCCATTCTTTCTTCATAAGATTTCTTTGTCATTTTATCCACCTACTTTACATAAAATATATTAAACATTCCTTCTAGAGGCTACCATATCATTCTTGAGATCCCATAACTTCTGAGATAAATCCACCTTATATATGTGTGGATTTTTTATTCTCTTATATTGATCCCAAATACTATTTAATTCTGCTTTGGCATATTCTTTCACTTCTTCAACACTTTTTTTAGGTCTAACGCATTCACCATTTATAAATAGTGGCGATAGCATCTCTCTTACTGCATAATGTTCAAATTTTTTTCTCTTCCATGTATAAACTGGATCAAATATTTCAAGAGGTGCTGTAGTGTCTATTTCTTCATCATTAAGCAAAATCAAATCTGCCGCTGCTTTACCACAGTTATTATAGATTCTTACAACCTTCTTGAATCCCGGATTATTAATTTTCTCCGGATTTTCTGAAAGCTTTATTTTCGGAATTAAACTTCCATCTGAACCAGAAGTTGCCGCCAATTTATATACTCCCCCTAGAGAAGGATAGTCATACGATGTTATAAGCTTTGTACCTACACCCCAGGAGTCGATTTCAGCGCCTTCCTGTTTTAAAGATGTAATAGTATACTCATCTAAATCGTTTGAAGCCGTTATCATTGCATCTGGATATCCAGCTTCGTCCAATATCTTCCTTACTTCCTTTGACAAATATGCCAAATCTCCTGAATCAAGTCTTACTCCCATTGGTTCGTGACCCTTGGCTCTTAATTCATCAAATACCGTAATAGCATTTTTTATTCCACTTTCAAGAACATTATATGTGTCTATCAGAAGAAGACAGCTATCAGGATATATTTCTGCATAAGCTCTGAAAGCCTCAAGTTCTGTATCAAACTTCTGAACCCAGCTATGTGCATGAGTTCCTGATACTGGAACATCGAACATCTTTCCTGTTAGTACATTAGATGTACCTGAACAACCACCTATAATAGCTGCTTTGGCACCATATAAACCTGCTTCTGGACCTTGAGCTCTTCTTAGTCCAAATTCAAGTACCATGTCTCCTTGAGCTGCATTGCAAACTCTCGATGCCTTTGTGGCTATCAAAGACATAAAGTTTATTATTGAAAGCATAGCAGTCTCAATAAGCTGTGCCTGATATAAAGGTGCTTTTACTATTATTACAGGTTCTCCAGGAAACATTACAGATCCATCTTCTACTGCATATATATCTCCTGTAAACTTGAAGTCTCTTAAAAACTCTATAAAGTCTTCTTCAAAAAGATTCAGACTTCTTAAATATTGAAGGTCATCTTCCTGAAACTTAAGATTCTTTATATAGTCCACTACCTCTTCTATTCCGCAAATAATAGTATATCCGCCTTCACAGCCATTCTTTCTAAAGAACACATCAAACACTGCCGTGTCCTCATGAGTACCTTTTTTGTAATACCCATTTATCATTGTCAACTGATACAAATCTGTTAACATTGTCAAGTTCGTGCCCATTTCTAAACTCCTTATTTTAACATAATATAGAACTTAATATTTTAAAGTACTATTATATACATCCATTTTATCATAAATAACCATAAAATACTATTTTTATTGATATTTTTTAGTATAATTTTGTAATATATTTGTATTTTCTAAATGCTAGACTAATGTAAATACAATTAATCAATATATACATATTCATTTTTAAACAAGGTTTTTAATGCCTGAAAACGAATTTCCACTTTAGATAATTCCATAAACTGATTATTGTATACATTATTTTTATTTTTTGCCCGTAATTTTGCTTTTTAAAGTTGTCGAAAAAATACTTTTATTCAATATACTTTAATATAAAAATCAATATTTAAAAAATGTAATTGTTAGAAAAGCCTATGCAAAGGGCATAGGCTTTATTAATTAAATTCATATTCTCTTTTTATAGATCTAGAACTTGCTTATATACTATATCTTTTTTTAAGGATCTCTCCCTTGCTACTGTCTTTATAGCATCCTTTTTACTCATGCCTTCTTTCAAAAGAAGTTTAACATATTCTCTCTCACTTAAGTGCTCATAAGAATTTTTTTCTTCTTCTACATTTTTGTTACCTTCGACTATAAGTATATACTCACCTCTTGGATCATTTTCTTCATAGTATTTTCTTGCAGATTCAATCGTAGTTCTTATATATTCTTCGTGTTTTTTTGTCAACTCTCTACACAAAGAAATATTTCTTTCTCCTAGTATTTCCGACATAAGCTTTAATGTTTCTTTCAACCTATGAGGAGATTCATATATTATCAAAGTACTCTCTATATTTTTTATTTCCTCTAATCTCTTTTTTTTCTTCTTTTTGTCCCTATCTAAAAAACCTTCAAAGGTAAATCTTCTAGTTTCTATTCCAGAACCTACTAAGGCTATTACAAAAGCTGAAGCCCCTGGAAGAACTTCTACTTCTATATTATTTTCTATACATTCCCTTACTATATCTTCTCCTGGATCTGAAATTCCAGGCATACCTGCATCACTTACTAGAGCAATATTTTTCCCACTATTTAGTTCTTCAATTAAAACCGCTCCCTTTGTATTTCTATTGTGATCATGATAGCTTGTAAGTGCTTTTGTAATATTAAAATGATTAAGAAGTTTTAATGTATGCCTTGTATCTTCTGCTGCAATTAAATCAACTTCTTCCAATACTTTTAGTGTTCTGTAAGTTATATCTTCAAGGTTTCCTATTGGTGTAGGACAAACATATAATTTTCCTGCCATTATCTTTCCTCCACGCTTTTGTTTGCATATATACTCAATATTTCTTCCGTATAGCTATTATCGTCATTATAAATATAAAGTGGCTCCATTATTTTTACCTCTGCCTTAGCACACTTTACATATTCAACAAGTACAAGTTTGGGAGCTTTTGCTACCTTCGAATGTACGAATCTAATATACTTAGCTTCCAATCTATACTTTCTTCCATAATACATCATATCAACTAATCTAAGTGGTCTATTTACCATAAAAAACCGTCCATTTGGCTTTAATAGCTCAGATGCTACTCTTATTACATCTTCTATATCACACTTTATTTCATGTCTTGAAATAGCCTTTTTATCGCTTTCATTGATTACCCCATTTGCATGCATATATGGTGGATTTGAAGTTACTATGTCAAAAGTATTTTTTTCTAAAAACTCTGATATATTATTCAAATCTTCGTTAATAATATTAACCCTATCTTCAAGCTTATTTAACTTTACTGATCTAGACGCCATTTCGGCTACATCTTCTTGAATTTCAACACCATATATTTCTTTTGCAGAGCTTTTTCCTGCAAGTAATATTGGTATTATACCTGTTCCTGTACCTAAATCTACTACTTTCGAATTTCTCTTTAACTTTACAAAATTTGAAAGTAAAACAGCATCGATTCCAAAACAAAACCACTCCGGATTTTGAATTATTTTTAATCCATTAAATTGTAAATCATCTATTCTTTCATTCTCTAATAATCTTACTTCCATCTTTTTTCCTATCTATATATTAAAATTTATATAATTTCTTATTTTATTTCCATCTCTTCTAAACTTTCTTTACATAATAAATAGTTCCCGATATGCGAGAACTATTTATTAAAAAGTATAATTTATTTCTATTTTTCTCTTTCAAGTCTTTTTAATTCAGCAAGTGCTTCTGCATCTAATTCTTCATCATTACTTTTTTCTCTGCCGTCTTTTCTAAATGACTTGATTACCTTATAATCACCTTCTGATAATACAGCAATATTTCCATCTTCGTATTCTACTTTTATAGTTTCTAAAAGGTGATTTACATCTATTACCTTACCTTTTTTGCCATCAAAGTTTTCTTTTACTATCCATCCTACAGCTGGCATCTTCTTTACTGCTTCTGCATATCCTTGTGCCTCATACTTTAAGCAACAGAATAATCTTCCACACACTCCTGAAATTTTTGCAGGATTCAGAGATAATCCCTGCTCCTTAGCCATCTTTATTGAAACTGGCATAAACTCTCCTATCCACGTTGAACAACAAAGTGGTCTTCCACAAGGTCCTATAGAATTTAGAATCTTAGCTTCATCTCTAACACCAATTTGTCTTAGTTCTATTCTTGTTTTGAATATTGCTGCTAAATCTTTTACCAAATCTCTAAAATCTATTCTTCCGTCTGCTGTAAAATAAAATATTAATTTATTTCTATCAAATGTGTATTCACAATCTATAAGAAACATCTCTAATCCATGTTCCTTAATCTTTTCTTCACAAGTTTCATAGGCTCTAGCTGTCTTATCCTTATTTTCAGCATAAGTCATCTTATCATCGCTATTGGCTATTCTTATAATTGGTTTTAGCGGACTTACAAGTTCTTCTTCAGGAACCTCCCTAGGACCTACTACTACCATTCCATATTCCAAACCTCTAGATGTTTCTACTATAACGTCTGCGCCAAGTTCTATGTCTATGTCTGCAGGATCAAAATAATATATTTTTCCTGCCGGCTTAAATCTTACTCCTACTATTTTTACCATGTTATTTAACCACCTCGTAAATATTAAGTGCCATTGCCTGTATTGTAGTATTAAAATTACAATTTGCTGCTAGCTTTGTCTCGGTTTCTTCTATAATAGACATTGCACGACCAAGTTTAGCTACAGTTGCAGACACTGCCATCTTTCTTATTATTTTCATTCTATCTATATTGATTAATAACTCAGTACCTACACCTTCTCTATATAAAATAGCATCTCTAATGTATATCTTCAAAAGCTCTAGTATCCATTCAGTATGCTCAGTATAATTTTTCATGTATTCAGATATTCTGGTAACCTCAAATTTATTTTTATCAATTACCATATATCCAATAAAAGATTCTACCAAGTCCCTGATTTCATTTACTTCCTCATCTTTGCTAATTTCAAGTGCTACAGACGCACTCCCCCTAGAGAATATCGATGATACAGTCGCAGTATTTTCATCTATCCCCTTAGTCTCTAATATTTTCTTTATATCAATATTGTTAAGTGGTGAAAATTTAACTTCTGTACATCTTGATCTAATCGTCTGTAGAAGAGCTTGTTCATTTCTGGTTATCAGTATTATTATACCATAACTAGAAGGTTCTTCTAAAGTTTTTAATAATGCATTTTGTGCCTGAACAGTCATTTTTTCTGCATCATTTATTAGATATATCTTATAGTTACTATATGGTTTTAAACCCATATTTGAGTTTAACTTTCTTATCTGATCTATTTTTATGGAGTTTTCACCTTTTTTGGCTTCTATAAGGATATAGTCTGGGCTATTTTGAGCATTAATTCCTATCAAAGAGCTTGCAAATGCCTCTGCTATCATTTTTTTACCAACACCTTCTGGTCCTGTAAAAATATATGCATTCGTTATTCTATTTGATTTTATCGCTGAACTCAATCTTTTTTTTACTATTTCCTGCCCTAAAATACTATCAAACATTAAACTTCACATTCCCTCTCATTATTAATAGCCTTTAATACCTTATTATAAATTTCTTCATGTATTGATTCTGCTGAACGCATTTGCATTTTATCTTCTTCAATACAATTAATTATATTCCAATTATACTTATCTGCAACAAACTTTGAATTATTATAAGTTTTTACAAGATAGCTATGATCGCTTTCATGTATATCTTTTTCTTCTTCATTAGTTATTTTATTCTTTCTGTCCTTCATAAGTTCTTCACTTACCCTTACAGGAACATCTAGAAAAAAAACCTCACTTGCTCTTGGAAGTCCATATAACCCATATTCATATTCATCAAGCCATTCAAGAAATTTTTCTCTTTCTTCTAAATCATCCATCTTTGATGCTTGGTGAACCATGTTAGAAGTAGTGTATCTATCTGCTATTATAATTCCTCCTGATAGATAAAAATCTTCCCACTCAGTCTTATATGAAGCATATCTATCTGCTGCATAAAAAGTGGAGGCAATATAAGCGTCCACATCATCAGCCTTTTTACCAAAATCACCTCTTAAATACATCTTTACCAAGGCCGATGAATCAGAATCGTAATTAGGATAGGATACCTTTCTTACATTATAACCATCTTTTATTAATCTATCATATAATAATTTTGTCTGTGTTGCTTTTCCAGAACCATCTGTTCCACTTTCAATCACAAACATTCTTCCTTTTAAACTACTCATTTTAAACACCCTTTTTAAAAATTTTTCAAGACTATCTGTAAAAAAATATTGATAGAAAACAATATAACATGCTTTTATCAATAAGAAATAACAGCGCCTTTTAATATGAGCTATTTACACAATTGCATAAATAGCTCATACTTAATTATTATATCATTTTTCTCTAATTAATTCTTGCTTATAAGTTAATAACTTATGATTTATTTCAATAAAGTTATATTTCTTCAAAATTCCACCTTTACAAAAAGAATCTTTTTATTTTAATCTTTTATTATCTTTATCTCTGTAAACTCAGCACTTTCCATCCCATTTATATCTAAATCCATCTTAGATGCTGATTTTATAAAATCTATTACTTCCTTTTCTATAACTTCCCCAGGTGCTACAAGACATACTCCTGGAGGATAAGGTATAACAAACTCTCCACAAACTTTTCCAAGAGCTTCATCTACCAAAACACTTTCTGTTTCCATATTAAAAGCCGTATTAGGATGAATTTTCATCTCTGGAATAAGACATGGAAAATCTAAATTAATCTCTTTGCTTGTAGTCATTCTCTTTATATCATCATTTTTATTTTTCTTTGTTGCATCGTCTATATCATCAAAGAAATCTAGATTTAAACCAAATAATTTTTTTTCTGAAATTTCATTTAAAGCATCTATCATTGCATCAAAATCTTCTTTTTTATTTCCTATAGTACAAAGCATTAATATACCACTATAATTTGCAAGTTCAACCTGTATATTATATCTATATCTTAAAACTTTTGCAAAATCATATCCATTAATCCCCTTGTTAATAGTATTGATAAATACTTTAGTAGGATCTGTAGTATTAAAAATATCATAGGACTTTACACTTTTTCTAAATGTATAAATATTTTTTAAAAGTTCATCCATTAACTTTTTGCCATGTTTTTTGTAAATATCAAAAGCTATTTCAAGACTCATCATCATAATATATGAGGGACTTGAACTTTCTGTCATAGCTAAAGCTCTTTCAAGCCTATTTTTATCAATAAGTCTTGAACTCTCTATATTAGCTTCATCTTTAGTATTATTTATTATCATTATTGATGTCTGAGTAATAGAAGGAAGACTTTTGTGAACACTCTGTATGGCAATGTCTGCTCCGTACTCTATTGCAGAGCGTGGAAACTTATCATTAAGTCCAAAATGTGCTCCATGAGCTTCATCTACTATCACTAGCATATTGTTTTCATGAGCCTTTTTGATAATCTCAGAAATTTCAAAACTCATGCCATGATATGTCGGTCTTGTAATAAAAACTAGCTTTGCATCTTTATTGTTTTCAATTTTTTCAATATACTCATCAATCTCTGCGCCAAGAAAAATATTGTTCTTTTTATCGACCTTTTCATTTACGAAAATAGGGTGAGCGTTTGCCAAAATACAAGCATTATATGCAGACTGATGACATGCTCTATTTATAATAATCTTATCTCCCGGTCTACAAGTTGCAATAATAGCTGCCTCTATACCACAGCTACTTCCATTTATAAGATATTTAATCTCTACATCATCATAATCTGGAAACAGAATCTTCCTAACGCTCTCTTGTGATTTCAAAATAATATCTTTTGGATTATGCAAATTGTCTGTTCCAATAATTTCTGTTGTATCTAAAGTATACAACTCACTCATAATATCACCATATCCTAACTCATCAAATACCGTTCCGTATTTATGACCTGGCATATGAAATGAAACAATTTCCGAATTTTTTAATTTTTTTAATCTATCATATATAAATTTTTCCATATTTGCGACTCTAAAGAGCCTCCCCCTCCTATTTTATATAAAATACTAATATAGTTTTTATTTTTCTGTGAATAAAGTTATTTATTTTTAACCCTTATTAATTATAATAATATCACATTTTTCTATATTTTTCGATATCAGAAGAATGTCAAAAAATCATTAAAAATAAATAATAACTCCAAAAATATAATGAGCCCCATTTCTGAGGCTCAACGTTTAAGATATTATATTGGAAACTAATAGTTTAATAGTCCTAACAAGTTTCACTTTCAAGTGAAAATCTTTCCTATTATATAATTATCCATTTTTGAGAATTTTAAACTATATTTTATAATATTTATCTAAAAAACTAATTCAAAAGTTAGCATACTTAAATTAAAAATAAAATATATTTTCTCAAACTCGGCTTTACTTATCTTCTAATAAGTTTTTATATCTAAGTATATCTTTTAAAATCTGTTCTAATCCAAAATAACCAGCTTCTCTAATAGTAAGAGCTTCTTCTACATATACCATTACAACTGGTGATGAAAATATGCCTAGCTCTGCTGCAAGCTCCATATTGTCCTCTACAGCTATATAGTATCCCACTATGCCCTCTCTTTCTTCTATCCAATTTGATAATTTATAATTTATAGACTTACAAGCACCACATACTTCGCTTCCAAATTCAAGAATAACTATTTTATCTTTTTTTATAACATCCTCTATAGAATTTTCCTTATTCCACACCAACAACTTCATCACCCCATATATAATATATCTAATTTAAAATAAGGATATTTAATCTAAAATTTTAAATTATTTTTCTCTTAAAGCTTCTATTAATATATTATACCCAAAAAAAATTTATTTACTTGATTATTTTTTTTACTTTACAGTAGATATTTAAAAACTTTTAAAATAAATATTCTATAAAAGTTAATAAAAAAAGACTTCAGATAATCTGAAGTCTAATATCACTTGGCTGCGTCCTACTCTCCCAGACAGTTTCCCATCAAGTAC
>NZ_FODF01000004.1 GCF_900110295.1 Peptostreptococcus russellii | reverse complement strand
ACAACCACACTTAGTACAAACTTTTGGAATATAAGTAATTTGAGCATCTATAACCATATATCTAATACCTTTTATATTTTTGTAGTCACTGCTTATAATTTTTAAATTTTTATCGCTAATTCCTAAAATTTTTGTTATACTATTATTTGAACACATATGATTAATCCTTTCTTATTTTTTTGTGGTGATTAAATTATACAATGGATTTCGTATGTGTTCATCTTTTTTTTGAAAAAATAGTGTTGATAGCAATTTTATCCATTTTCGTCTTACGACGTTTATGGATTATTTATTGCCATCAACACTAAATATTATAGAGCCAATTAGATTTAATTCTAATATTAGAATGCCGGTATTTTAATTAAAAAAATAAAATAAGGGTAATAAATAAAAATAGAAAATTATACTTATTATTATGAATTAATTAATGTTACAATGATAAGGTATTATATATTATGTGAAAGGAGGTATTTCCGTATTGTATCGGGAATTTTAATATATGGACAGAGATGAAAAAAATAAGGAGCTAAATGAAGGCTCTATAAATGGAAGTCAAAACAAAGAAAATTCAGTAGAAGAAAATAAAGATGAGAGTCTAGCATCTGAAAATATTGAAAAAGAAGATAGATGGAAATGTGCTGAAAAAAAAATGAAGAAAAAAGAAGATATAGAAAAAGATATTAGAAAAAAAAGTAATTTTAAAAAGTTAATTGCAGCAGCAGTGGCATTAGTTCTTGTAACTATAGTGGCAACTAGCTTCGTACTTACAAAATTTGGATTTGTAGGATTTCTTCCAAGAGATGAATATAAAAAATATCAGAAACTTATGGCATTGAGAGAAGTTGTAGAAGATGATTTTTATAAAAAAACAGACGGTGATAAATTAGAAGAAGGAATGTGTAAGGGGCTCTTCTATGGATTAGATGATGTATATTCATCATATTACAATAAGGAAGAAATGAAGGAGCTTACTGAGACTTCATCAGGAAAGTATGTTGGTGTTGGTCTTGTAGTGACTCCAGATAAAAAGTCAGGAGCTATAAAGGTTGAAAGAGTAGTTTCAAACAGTCCAGCAAAAAAGGCAGGAGTGAAAGCAGGAGACTTAATTGTTAAAGTTGCAGGTAAGTCATACACGTATCAGGAAATGGATTTAGCTGTAAAGAATATGAGAGGAAAAGAAGGGACTTCAGTAGATGTAACTTTCCTTAGAGACGGAGAGATATTAAATAAGAAATTAGAGAGAAGGAAACTAGTTCTTGATTCTATAGAAAGCAAGGTTATAGATAATAATATAGGCTATATAAAAATAATAGGATTTGAAGAAGAAACTGATAAGGATTTTGAAAAAGCCCTTAGCTCACTTGAGAAGAAGAATATCAAGGGCTTGATTATAGATGTCAGAGATAATGGCGGTGGTTACCTTGATGTAGTAGAAAAAATAGCAGACAGACTTTTAGGGGATGCTGTAATAGTATATACTAAGGATAATAAGGGAAATAAAGAGTATCTAAAGAGTACAGCCTCTCAGAAAGTAGATATGCCAATAGCAATACTTACTAATGGGCATTCAGCATCAGCTTCGGAAATACTTACTGGAGCAATAGTAGATAATAAGGCCGGTGTATCAGTAGGTACAACAACATATGGAAAAGGTCTAGTGCAAAGTGTTGTTCAATTAAGAGATGGAACAGGATATAAGCTTACTACAGCACAGTACTTTACTCCAAATGGAAACTATATCAATGAAAAGGGAATAAAGCCTAATATAGAAGTGAAAAATGAGAAAGAACAACTTCCAGAAGCTATAAAGTATATAGAAAGTCAAATAAAGAATAAAAAATAATAGGTTAGAAAATAATATATAGTATAAGAGAAACTCCTAGCAGATAGTGAAATTAAAAATCTGCTTAGGAGTTTTTTTCAATATGTGGTAAAATGAAATAGTATGGTATTGTATATTTAAAATGCCTTTAGCTTTTTAAAATAGCAAGAAAAAATATATAATAAAACTAAATAAAAGAAGCTAAAAATCAAAGAAGAATTTAAAGTAAAACAAAAATAACTAATGAAAGTAGAAAATATTGGGAAAGGAGGAAGTTGCCTCTTTATAATAAAGTATATAGGGTGGCAGCTATATAAAAAAAGAGTATGAATCTTTTAGTAAGTATATCCAGAAATATATATTCGCTTGATAAAAAAAGCATTGATAAGTGTAGAAAGAGGTGGGATAACTTAATTCATCCAAAAGGAACACTTGGTAAACTGGAAGATATAACAGCGATGCTTTCAGGTGTATATGGGAGTCATAAGATAGATGACCGTCCTAAAAAATGTATAATAGCATTTGCAGCTGATCATGGTGTTTATGAAGAAGGAGTATCACCACAGACACAAGATATAACTAGAATGCAATTTGAGAATTTCACAAATGGAAAGTGTGCAGTAGCTACACTTGCAGCTTTTAATAATATAAATATTATACCAGTAGATATAGGAATGATGGGTACAGAAGCAATATATGGAGTACTGGACTACAAAATAAGACAAGGAACTAGTAATATGGCTATTGGCCCTGCAATGACAGCTAATGAAGCAGTTAAAGCAATAGAAATAGGCATAGAAGTTGCCGAAAGATGTATAGTCGATGGATATAAAATAATTGGAGTTGGGGAAATGGGAATATCTAATACTACTCCTGCAACGGCTATTATTTCAGTAATGACAGGGAAAGATCCTAAAGAAGTAACTGATATGGGGGCTGGTCTAAAAGATGAGCTTATAAAGCATAAAGCAGATATAATAAGAAAGTCAATTGAAATAAATAATCCAAATCCTACAGATGGTATAGAGGTGCTTTCAAAAGTTGGAGGTTTTGAAATAGGTGGTATAACAGGTGTAATACTTGGTTGTGCTGCTAATAGAACTCCAGTTGTAATAGATGGTTATATATCATATGCTGCAGCTTTGATTGCATATAGAATAAATCCTAAAAGTATAGATTATGTAATACCATCTCATTTTTCAAAGGAAAAAGGATCTCAGGCAGCATTAGATATGTTGAAATTAGAGCCTATGCTTAACTTGGATATGAGATTAGGTGAAGGAACAGGTGCGGCTCTTATGATGAATATTATAGATTCTGCTATCTATGCCTATAATAATATGGGAAAATTTGAAGAAGAGGAAATAGGAAAATTTATGGGACCTGGTATAGACTCATAATTTAAGTTTTTCATGTAATAATAAATATGAATCACATAAAAATTGTTTATGAAATTTTATTATAAATAAAAATAGGAGTATCAAAATGGGAGAAATTATATTTGTATCAGGTGGTATAAGCTCAGGGAAAAGTGATTTTGCAGAAAGACTATGTAATAATAAAAAAGAAAAAACTCTTTATATAGCTACCTCAGTTCCTTTTGATAGTGAAATGAAAGAGAAAAAAAGAAAACACTTAGAAAAAAGAGCATCAAAAAATTGGGATATCCTAGAAAGATATAAGGATCTCTATAAGGTGGTTAAAGAAATAGATAAAAAGTATGATATTGTTTTATTAGATTGTTTAACTATGATGGTATCAAATCTTATATTTCATGAAGAACATGATTTTGATGCAAAAGACATAAAAGAGTCCAATAAGAAGGCAAAAATGGTAAAAGAAGAGTTTGAAAAGCTTATTGATGAAATAAAAAAAACAAATACAAGTTTTGTTATAGTTACAAATGAAATTGGTCTTGGTGGTATTTCTGAAAACAGATTAACTAGATTTTTTTCTCAGTTGTGTGGTGAAATCAATCAACTGTTTGCAGCAATAAGTAATGAAGCTTATTTAGTGGTTTCGGGAATAGCAATAAAGATAAAGTAGAAATTATCGATTAGTAAATATAAGATAGATGCTGTAAAAGCAGATATAGTAAGGGGTAAGTATCAATGAATAAATTTTTAAATCTGCTGCAGTTTCTAACAAGAATTACAGTAAGTAAAAATTTAAAGTATAATGAGGAAATGGGAAGTTCAATGATGTATTTTCCTATGGTAGGTATGGTTATAGGTTTGATTATAACTATTACAGCCTTTATTTTAAAAATGATAGTAGGATTTGAAAAAATACATCTTTTAATAGCTGGAATTATTGTAATGGAAGAAGTAGTTATCACTGGTGGACTTCATATTGACGGTTTTGGAGATACTTTTGACGGTTTATTTAGCTATAGGTCTAAGGAAAGGGTCTTGGAAATAATGAAAGATCCAACTATGGGTACAAATGGTATTCTTGCAATAGTATTTCTGATAGTATTTAAAGTTATTGCAGTAGATATAGCAATAGAAAAAGATATCTTATGGGCATTATTTTCCATGCCAGCAGTAGCTAGATTTGCTCCTGTAATAATGTCTTATAGAGCTGTTTCTGCTAGAAAAAATGGAATGGGAGAGTTATTTATAGGAAAATGCGATAAAAAAAATCTTTTTGCTGCATTTATATTTTCGCTTTTATCTGTGGCAATTCCATCATTTTTACATTATAGAAACATAGAGATTTCTTTAATTTATTCTTTTTCAATATTATTAATAGCTCTATACTCAAGGTTATTTAGAAAGAGTGTCTATAGGCAAATAGATGGAATAACAGGAGATATACTTGGTTGTTCGACGGAAATGTCTGAACTAATCTTTATTATATATGTTGTAATTATCAGTCAATGGATAGCTTAGATATTAAAAATATATAATTAGAGTATTTTATGTAGATTATAAATAAAAGGAAAGGAAAGTCAGTAGTAGATGAAGAAGTTATATTTAATAAGGCATGCTCATACAAAAGATAATGAATTGAAAAGATATTCAGGTTATAGTGATACAGAGCTCAGTCAAACAGGCAAAGAGCAAGCACATGAGTTAAGTGAATTTTTAAAGAAAAATGTAAATGTAGATAAAATATATGTATCAAAATTAAAACGAACAGAGGATACTATTTATGAATATGCCAAAGAAAAAGAAATAGAAGTTAAAAAAATAGAGGCTTTAAATGAAATGAATTTTGGGGATTTTGATGGTCTTACTTTAGAAGAAATAGAAAATAAATATCCAAAAGACTATGCAGAGTTTATGAGGGGAAAGGCTATGTTTAGGTTCCCAAATGGAGAAAATATAGAAGAATGTTATAATAGAAATATAGATGCTTTTAAAAAAATATTCAGTGAGTCAGGTCAAGATGAAGAAGTTATGATATGTGGTCATATGGGAACGGTAAGAAATATTCTCTCATATCTATTAGTCGATAGCTATGATCTTCATTGGAAAATAAAAATAGAAAATGCAACAATTTCAGTTGTTGAATTTTTGGAAGACTACCCAATAGTTAAAACAATGGGCTATGTACCATATGATTTTAGTCTTTTGAGACCACATACAACTAAGAGGCTTAGGAAGGAAAGATAAAATGTCTAGTGTAATGTTTCAAGGAACGGCTTCTAATGTTGGAAAAAGTATTATAGCAGCAGGGGTATGTAGACTTCTTACTGAAGACGGGTATAATGTAGTTCCCTTTAAACCACAAAACATGTCTCTAAATTCCTTTATAGATGAAGATGGATTAGAAATGGGAAGAGCCCAAGTTTTTCAAGCGGAAGCCTGTGAAAAAAAGCCGCATGCCTATATGAATCCTGTTCTTTTGAAGCCATGTGGTAATCATATATCACAGGTTATTGTAAATGGAAAGTCTATAGGAAATATGAATTCAAAAGAATATCAAAACTATAAAAAAGAACTTTTAGGAGTTTTGGATAAAATTTTTACTGAATTAGAAGCTAAACACGATGCTGTGATAATGGAAGGCGCTGGCAGTCCGGCAGAGATAAATATCAATAGTTTAGATATATCAAATATGAAAATGGCTGAAATTGCAGATGCTCCTGTAATACTTGTTGCAGACATCGATAAAGGTGGAGTTTTTGCTTCAGTAGTAGGCACTTTGGAACTATTAAAAGAAGAAGAGAAAAAGAGAGTAAAAGCTGTAATAATAAATAAATTCCGTGGTAAGAAAGAATATTTTCAAGAGGGGATTAAAATGCTTGAAGATATAATAAAAATACCAGTTATAGGATTAATACCATATTTTAATTTAAAGATTGATGAGGAAGATGGTGTAAGTAACAAGTTTTATAGAAAAGCTTTTAAATACGATGAAGACTTTGTAAACATTGAAATAATAAAATTGCCCCATATGTCAAATTATACAGACTTTGAGGTATTTGAGCATATAGACAAGGTGAATATTAGATATATTGATATAGGAGAAAGAATTGGAAGTTTTGACAAATATGGAAATCACTTTATGCCAGATATGCTTATAATACCAGGTAGTAAACTCACAATAAGTGATATGAAATATATTAGAGAATCAGGTCTTTATGTAGAAATCAAAGAATATGTTTCTGAAGAAAGGCTTTTAATTGGGATTTGTGGAGGATATCAAATTTTGGGAGAAAAAATATTTGATCAATCTGGAAGTGATGGAAGTAAAGGTTTTGAAGAAGGGTTTGGATTTATTAAAATGAACACTGTTTTTTCAGATAAAAAGATTACTGTTCAGGTAAAAGGTGAGTTTAAATCAGAAAAAGGCTACTTTGAAAATTTAGAGGGAAACACTATAAAAGGATATGAACTGCATCTTGGAAGAAGTGAAAACTCTGATATAAATACAGAAAAGGATAGAAAAAAGTTAAAATACGAAATAATAGATGGACATATTTTGGGAACATATTGTCATGGATTTTTTGATAATATACAGTTTACAAGTGGAATTATAAATAATATAAGAAAGAGAAAAAAATTAGAAAAAATTAAAATAGAGGAAAAAAGTTTAGAAGAACTAAAAATGGAAGAATATAATAAATTAGCAAATATTATTAGAGAAAATGTAGATATTAGAAAACTCTATGAAATAATATTTAGTTAAAAAAATATGTGAAAACCATTAATAGTTAGAATAAAACATATTTTTCTTTTAAAGAATAGTGTGTTTTTAAAGAAAATTGATAAAATTCACTAATTATTGCAGTTTTGTTACTTAATTAATAAAAAAATACTGATATAATAGTAAATAATAGTATTTTAAATATTGATTAAATTAATTCGGAAGTAAAGGGTATGGTTATGAAATAGAATACAGAAAATAGATAGAAAAGGAAGATATAATATGAAAAAAATAGTAATTGCAGGTACAGCTAGTGGTGTAGGAAAGACCACGATAAGCCTGGGACTAATGAGAGCACTAAAAAATACTGGTAAAAGCGTACAACCGTTTAAAGTAGGACCTGATTATATAGATCCTATGTACCATAGATATGTTACAGGAGAATACTCTAGAAATTTAGATTCTTATATGTTAGATGACGAGCAAATCAAATATGTTTTTAAAAATTCATCAGACGGCAAGGACATATCAATAATAGAAGGTGTAATGGGCTTGTATGATGGATTAGGCTCAGATATATCTATGCATTCTACAGCGAAGATATCGAAGCTTTTGAAGGCACCAGTAATATTGGTAATAGATGCTAAGGGTATGGGAGCATCTGCTGCGGCATCAGTTCTTGGATATAAACACATTGATAAGGATATAGACATAGTTGGAGTAATTGCAAACAATATAAATAGTGAGAGACACTATAAGATTATAAAAGAGTCTATAGAGAAGTACTGTGGTATAGAGGTACTAGGGCATTTACCTACAGAAGATATTATGAAAATGAGTTCAAGACATCTAGGACTTTTGCCAAGTGATGAAGTTGGAGATTTAGAATATAAAATCGAAAAAATCGCTGGAGAAATGGAAAAATATATAGATATTAATAGAGTTTTTGAACTGGCAGAAAGTGAAAATATTACATCTTCATTTGAATTAAGTATGTTTTCAGAAGACCCAGAAGTTAGGGAACTTGCAAGGGGGAAGATAATTGCAATTGCCTATGATAAGGCTTTTAATTTTTATTACCCAGACAATATAGATTTATTAAGAGAAATAGGAGTTACAATAAAAAGTTTTTCACCGATTTCAGATTCCGAACTACCAGAAGCTGATTTGATATATATCGGTGGAGGTTTCCCAGAAATGTTTGCAAAAGAATTAGAAGCAAATAAAAGTATGAGACAGTCAATTAAAAAAGCATATGAAAATGATGTTCCAATCTATGCTGAATGTGGAGGTCTTATGTATTTAGGAGATAGCTTGGTAGATTTCAATGGCAAAAGATATAGTATGGTGGGAGCAATTTCAGGCTATAGTAAAATGAAAAAGGGATTGAGAAGATTAGGATACTGTGTTGCAACTGCTAAGGAAGATAATTTGATTGCATATAAGGGACAACAGATATGTGGTCATGAATTTCATAGCTCTGAATTCCACTCAGATGTTGAAACTGTATTTACTATGCAGAAAATCGTAGGAGATAAAGTAGTAGACGAGTGGAGTGGTGGATATTATAGCAGAAATACATTTGCAACATATCTTCACATACATTTTTACAATAATTTAAGCATTGTTTGCTATCTTTTAAGTAATGTAAAAAAGAATTAGGTAGATAAAGGTATGATTTTAATAACAATAATATTTCTTGCATATATTATAGATTTAATTGTGGGGGATCCATATGGATTTCCCCACCCAGTAATCTATATGGGAAAGTTAATTTCATTTGAAGAAAAATCAATAAGAAAAAGTAAAATAAATAAAAAAATAGGTGGATTTATAATATGGATACTCACTGTTTTAGTAGTGTTTATTTTATCATCGCTAATAGTTGAATTTGCAAATATAAATAAAGTTTTATATGTTTTAGTATCCTCAACGATAATTTGTACATCTTTTTCAACAAAGTGCCTTGCAAAAGAGGCAGAAAAAATATACTATTCTCTTAAAAAGTCTAGCATAGAGGAATCGAGAAAACAACTTTCTTATATTGTTGGAAGGGATACATCAGAATTAAGTAGAGAAGAAATTATTCGTGCGACAGTTGAAACCGTAGCAGAAAACACAGTAGATGGAACTATTGCACCGATGTTCTATGCCTTTGTTGGTGGTCCTGTGTTGGCGATGATTTATAAGGCAGTGAACACAATGGATTCAATGATTGGATATAAAAATGAAAAGTATAAAGATATAGGTATGTTTGCGGCAAAACTTGACGATGTATTTAATTTTATACCAGCAAGAATTTCTTTAGTTACATTTGGATTGGCTGCAATAGTTACAGGATATGATTATAGGTCATCTTTAAAGATAGGATTAAGAGATAGAAAAAATCATAAGAGTCCTAATTGTGCATATTCAGAAGCTGCAGTAGCTGGTGCTCTAGGTGTTCAGCTAGGAGGAACAAATGTATATTTTGGAGAAGAAGTTTATAAACCTACAATAGGTGATAAAAAAAGATCGTTAGAAGCTGAAGACATAATAAGAGTCAATAGACTGCTTTATGCTTCCACAGCAATCTCTTTAGTATTATTTAGTATAGTATATTATTTTTTGATAAGTATATTATAATTTGACTTAAAAAATATGCTAAAGTAGAAAATTTTAATAAACAAAAACATATAAAAGATTATAGGAATGTTGTATAATAATGGTAGCAATTGAAAGTGAATTTATTAAAAATTTATGTAAATATTGTTTATATAAATTATTTAAAAAGATTAGAATTTCAATAAAAACATTTTGTTTTTTTGAATTAAATGTTATAATGATTTGTATATTGAAAAGATAAATACTTAAAATAAGAGATATCACTAGAGATATACTTGAGAAATTTAAATTATATTTGGAAGTTATTTGATTAAGTATTATAGATAGTTTAATAGTGAATATGAGGTGAGTGGAATGTTTAAGCATGGAGCAGATTTAGAGAAGATAAGAAGAAAGTATCATTTTAAGGGGGAACTGGTTGATTTCAGTTCAAACATAAATCCATTTACTCCGGAAAATACTGTTATAAACATAATAGATGATATAGAAGAGTTGAGAAGATATCCTGATATTGAGTATATTGAATTAAGAAACAGTATTGCAGATCATATTATGGAGGATAATGATAAGTGTGATTTCTTTTTTAATCAAGAAAATATATGTGTAGGGAATGGCGCTACAGAATTAGTTTATTTATTAATGAGAACAATCAAAGGAAAAATAGGAGTTATATGTCCTACTTTTAGTGAATATAGAAGAGCTGCAAGTATTGTAGGAAGAAGACATGTTGAGATACAAATGTTTCAGACTGAAGATGGTTTTGAATATCCAGACTTTACAAAGCCAGAAATGGATATATATAAGGATATAGAAGCCTTATTTATATGTAATCCTAATAATCCAGATGGTAAGTTGAGAAATCTTGATAAAGTTGTTGAATTTTGTCAAAAAAATTGTATAAAGTTGGTAGTAGATGAAACTTTCATAGAGTTCTGTGAAGATTACAAGGACTATACTGCGCTTAATTATTCATATCAGAATATATATGTGTTAAGGGCAATTACAAAATTCTATGGTTTACCAGGAATAAGACTTGGATATTTAGTAACAAAAAATAGTTCATATGTAGATGAATTGTTTAAGTTAAAAGAACCTTGGACTGTAAATTCTATAGCATCGCATTTAGGTGTAGATTTATTAAAGGATAAAAAGTTCAGTGAATATAGCAGAAAGTTTTATAAAGATGAAAGAGAGTTTTTAACAAAATCACTGGAGGAAATACCGAACTTGAAGGTTTTTAAGACGGATTCAGCCTTTATGCTTGTTAAAATAGATGATAGTGTAGGTATGTCAGCTAGAGATTTAAAGAAAAAACTAATATTTGACTATGGTATAGTAATTAGAGATGCTAGTAATTTTCTTGGACTAAATTCTAAATACTTTAGAATAGCAGTAAAGAGACATAGAGATAACTTGTTGTTAATTGAAAGTTTGAGTGAAATATTTGATGTATAGGGGAATATCAGTATTTCGAAAAGAGTTTTAAAGTGAGCAGATAAAAAGAAAATTGAGAGGGGGAGAGGCAATCACCATAAGGTATTGGCAATTGAGCGTAAAAGTTGCAGATGCTGTTTATGGGGTTGCCTCGTTTCTGTATGAAAAGAGGATATGGATCTTGCCCTGCAACATGTGGAGAGTTGGTTCAGGGATGTATAGGAAAAAAAGAATATATCAGCTCGTACTGTGTAGATCTGTATTCGAGCGCAATGATCAGTGAAAAAAAAGAAAGAAAAAGTAGATTTTATAATAGAAAATCGAAGTCCATGCAGGCAGTGGAATATGTATTTGAACATTTTAATATTGATAAAGGAGAGCTTAATAAACTTAATCTAAGTATTAGATCATCTATACCAGTCGGCAAAGGAATGGCAAGCTCAACAGCTGATATAGGTGCAAGTATCATAGCGGCTCTTGATTATTTGGACAAAGATATGTCAGCAGAGGAAATATCTAAACTTGTATCAAGAGTTGAGCCAACCGATTCTATTTTTTTTCCAGAAGTTTGTATTTTTGACCCTATAAATGGAGAAAAAAGAGAGTATTTGGGATATATAGATTACAAAAAAGTTTTGGTTTTAGAGCCAGATGCTAGAATAAATACGGTAAAAATAAGAAAAGAAAAAGAGTATTACAAAATATTGAAAGAGAATAAGTATATAACAGAAAAATCTTTCGAGATGTTATCTGAAGGTGTAAAAAATAAAGATAGAGAGCTAATAAGAAAGGCCAGTGAAAATAGTGCTTTGGCAAATGAAAAGATTAAAGAAACTCCATATCTAAGAGAACTTATTGAAATAGCCAGGAAAAATGATTATGGATTTCTCAATATATCCCATACAGGAACCGTAGTAGGAATAGCTATAGATGAGAAAACAGATCTTGAAAAAATTTTATATGAAATAAAAAAATCCGATATTTCAAATGTTTATAAAAAAAGATATGTGAGAAAAATAATAAAAGGCGGACTTAGAAAGGAGAAATAAAATATGAATTACATTAAAAATCCAGGATCTATAGAAAGTAGAAGTTTTGAAATTATACAAGAAGAAATAGATAGAATAAGACCTGGACATGAGTTTAAAAATGAAATTGATGAAATGATAATAAAAAGAGCGATTCATACGACAGCAGATTTTGAGTATCTTGATATTTTAAAAATATCTGATAAGGCCGTTGAAAACATTGTAGAAGGATTAAATAACAAAGCTTCAATTTATACTGATACAAACATGGCTCTTAGTGGTATAAACAAAAGACTTTTAGATAAGATAGGTTGTAGCTATAGCTGTTTGGTGGCAGATCCCAAAGTAGCAGATTTAGCAAAGGAAAAGGAAATTACAAGATCTATGGCAGCAGTAGAAATAGCTGCAGAAAAAGAAGGGGAAAAAATATTTGTATTTGGAAACGCTCCAACTGCCGTTTATAAGGCTATAGAATTACATAATAAGGGAAAACTTAATGCAAAGGCAATAATAGGTGTACCAGTAGGTTTTGTAGGTGCTGCAGATTCTAAAGAGGAACTTAGAAAGTCTGATATAGAGAATATTGTATCTGTTGGAAGAAAAGGAGGAAGCAATCTTGCAGCAGCGATAATAAATGCAATATTATATTATTATTTTAGATAGAATTTAGAATATAGTGATATATTATAAAGTAAGAATCTATAGTATTAATATTTTTGACAAGTAATGTAAGTTAAAAACATAAAGTTAAAATAGGCTATAAAATATATATTAAAATATAAAGTAGGAGGTTTCAATATGAGAAAGTTAATGATTTTATTGGGAAATGGTTATGAAGAGATTGAGGCACTGACTGTAGTTGATTTTTGTAGAAGAGCAGGAGTAGAAATAGATATGGTATCTATTACTGGGGATATAAATACAATAGGAGATCATAAGATAGTTATAAAAGCGGACAAAAAGTTAGAGGATATTGCACTAACAGACTATATGGGATTAGTAACTCCTGGTGGAATGCCTGGAACAAAGATGTTAAAGGAAAATAGCAAGGTTATAGATATAATAAAAGAGTTTTACAATGATAAGAAACTTATTGCGTCAATTTGTGCAAGTCCAATGGTTTTAGAAGAAGCTAAGATCGCAGAAAAAATAGAGGGTACAATATATCCTGGTTTAGAAAGTGAAATGAATTTTAAGAAGTTTCTTGAGGAGCCTGTGGTGAAGTATGAGAATGTGATTACTTCAAGAGGCCCAGCAACAGCACCTTTATTTGCATATGAAATAATAAAGTATGTTGCAGGAGAAAAGGCAGCTGAAGAAGTAAAGTCAGCAACTTTGGCAGAACTGGTTTTTAAATAGAAAGCAGGTAAAACTATATTTATGGAAGAATATGTATATGTAGATGGGAAAAAGTACAAAAGAGGATATACAACAGGATCATGTGCAGCGGCTGCTACTAAGGCAGCCCTTGCCATGCTCTTATTAAAGAATACTTTGGATACAATAGAGATATCTACTCCAAAGGGAATTGATTTGAAGATGGCTGTAGATAATGTTCAAATAGGAGAAGATTATGCAGTGTGTTCTGTGAAAAAAGATGGTGGTGACGATATAGATGCTACACATGAGATGGATATTTTTTCTAAAGTGGAAATAATCTCAGAGGAGAATATTCCCCAATTTTGTGCTGCAAAGAAACTTGATTATATGGAAGTTACATCAGCTAAGGGTATAGGAAAAGTTACGAAAAAAGGACTTAGTGTTGAAGTAGGAAGACCTGCAATTAACCCTATTCCATTGGATATGATAAGTTATGAGGTTGAAAAAGTAGTAGAAGATGCTGATATAGACATTGAAGAATTTTTAAAAGGTAAAAAATTATTAGTAACGATTTATGCACCTGAAGGAGAAAAAATAGCTAAAAATACCTTTAATTCCAACTTGGGAATAGAAGGTGGAATATCTATTATAGGAAGTAGCGGAATAGTAGAACCAATGAGTGATGAAGGTTGGAAAAAAGCACTTTCAGCTGAGCTATCTATAAAAAGAGAAGAAGGAAAGAAAGAAATAATACTAGTTCCTGGGAATATAGGATATGAAAAAATGGTAAATATATTTCAAACAGACCCTAATAGTATTGTAAAAATGAGTAATTTTATAGGTTATATGCTTATGGAATGCAAGAGAATGAAATTTAAAAAAATTACCATTGCAGGTCATATAGGAAAGCTTATAAAATTATCAGCAGGAATAAGCAACACACATAGCAGGATAGCTGATGCAAGAGTTGAAATTATGATAGCTAATCTTGCATTAATGGGAGCTAGTAAAGAAATGCTTATTAAAATAGAAAGCTGTTTAACAACAGATGCTATGGTTGATATAATTAAAGAGTATAAAATGGAAGCAGTATTCGATATACTAGCTCAAAAGGCTGCAAATAGGGCATGGAAATATTTGAGAGATGGAAAAGAAGATATAGGGATAGAAGTATATATGTTTTCTATGTGTGGAGAACTGTTGGGACAAGGAAGCAAAAATATATAATATAGGTAAACTTTTATAGATTGAGAGTAGGGAAATAAATATGATATATGTACTTGGTATAGGTCCTGGAAGTATAGGACTTAGGACACTGAAAGTTGATGAAATACTAGAAAAAGCAGATATATTAATTGCTGCTAAAAGAAATCTAGAAGATATTGAAAATAATACAGCTAAAAGATTCTATATAGACGCGGATTTAGAAAAAATGAAAAAATATATTTTGGAAAATATAAATAAAGAAATAGCTGTAATTGCCTCAGGAGATCCATCTCTTTATGGAATAGGTAAATATATTTTAAGAGAATTATCCGACTATGCAGAAATAGAGATAATACCTGCTATAAGTTCGGTTCAGTATGCTTTTTCTGCCTTTAAAGTAGATATGAATGATGTATTTATTACAAGTAGTCATGGAAGAGATGCAGATTTTGATTTTATATTTAAACATAATAAGGTTGCTATGTTAACGGATTCAAAAATAGGACCTAGGGAAATTGCACAAAAAATTATAGAAGAAGGAAAAGACTATACTATGTATGTAGGTGAAAACTTGTCTTATGAAAATGAAATACTTACAGTAGCTACTCCTGAGGAAATTCTTAAAAAAGATAAGTATTCAATGTCTGTAGTTATATTAAAGAAAAACAATAAGTAATTAAAAAAATATTTATTGTAAAGAGGAGAAATATGAAAAATAGTGAATTTATAATTGGAAAAGTGCCCATTACAAAAGAAGAAGTAAGGAGTATATCTATAGCAAAACTTGAGTTATCAAGAGCGAAAAAATTTATAGATATAGGTTCTGGAACAGGAAGTATTACAGTGGAAGCGGGTCTTAATTATCCTAATTTGAAAGTAGCTTCGGTAGAGACAAATGAACTCGCATATGAACTTACGAAAAAGAATATATTAAAGTTTGAACTTGAAAATATAACTCAAATAAAGGCAATGGCTCCAATTAATATAGATAGATTTGAAAAAGTAGATGCCATATTTTTGGGTGGAACAAAGGATAATCTGAAAGAAATTTTAGAGTGGTCATATGAAACATTAAGAGAGGGCGGTAAAATAGTATCAAACTTTATTCTAATAGATAATTTTTATAGTTGTAGAGAAATAATGAAAGAAGTAGGATTTAAAAAACTTGAAACTGTTCAACTTTCAGTTTCAAGACTAGAAAAACTTGGTAAAGGAGAATATTTTAAACCGGAAAATCCAATATTTATATTGAGCGGTGAAAAATAATATAATATTATGGAAAAAATTTATTTTGTGGGAGCAGGTCCAGGAGATAAGGAGTTAATTACTTTAAAAGCTTATAAGTTACTATCCAAAGCAGATATTGTAATATATGCTGGCTCTTTGGTCAATCCAGAACTTCTAGAATATTGTAAGGATGATTGTATTATTTACGATAGTGCAAAAATGAATCTTGAAGAAATAATTGAGGTAATGGAGAATGGAGCCAAAAATGATAAATTAGTAGTAAGGTTGCAAACAGGTGATATATCAATTTATGGATCTATAAGAGAGCAAGGCGAGGAGCTAAAAAAATTAGGAATAGAATATGAAAGCATAGCTGGAGTAAGTTCTTTTCTTGGAGCAGCAGCATCTATGGGTATAGAATATACTGTACCAGAAATATCACAGAGTCTTATAATAACAAGGATAGAGGGAAGAACTCCAGTACCAGAAAAAGAAAAACTTGAACTTTTTGCAAGTCATCAAACATCAATGGCAATATTTTTGTCAGTACAAAATATCGATAAGGTCTCCAAAAGATTAATAGAAGGGGGATATAAATCTGAAACTCCAGTGGCTGTAGTATATAAGGCAAGCTGGCCTGATGAAAAGATAGTTCTTGGAAATTTAGATAATATAGCAAAGAAAGTAAAAGAAGAAGGAATAAAAAAGACAGCCTTAATATTAGTAGGCGATTTTTTGGGAGATGAGTATAACTACTCAAAACTTTATGATAAGTTTTTTACTCACGAATATAGAAAAGGAGTGAAGTAGTTTTTATTTTGTTAAGTATTATATTGAGAAAGGAATAAGAAGTGATTATCAGATATATTTATATAACAGAAAATGCAAAGAAGTTAGCTAGCAGACTTTGTTTTGATGAGTTAAAAAATGAAAAAATAAATGGGGAATCTTTGAAAGGTAAGATCATTTCCTATAAAGATTTTAAGAATAAAAGTAAAGATATATTTGATAGCTCAGATTTTCTTGTATTTATAATGGCAAGTGGAATAGTAGTTAGAAGTATAGCAAATTTGTTGGAAAGTAAATTTACAGATCCTGCAGTACTTGTAATAGATGAACTAGGTAAAAATGTAATTAGCTTATTAAGTGGACATATTGGTGGAGCTAATGAAATGACAAATCTAATAGCTGAAAAAATATCTGCTAATCCAGTAATTACAACGGCAACAGATATTAATAATAAGGGCGCTTTCGATATGCTTCTAAAATATACAGATGCTAAAATAGAAAATATAAGGGATGTTTGTATTGATATTAATAGTAGATTGCTAAAAAATGAAAATATATATTTATATATTCAAAGTGAATATATAAATATACTGAAAAATTATATAAAGGGCTTTATTATTATAGATGAGTTTGAGGCTTTTAAGAGAAAATATAAGAAAAATAAATTAGGATATAGTCAAGAAAGATTTATTATAATAACAGATAGACTGGATTATATAGAGTCTATGGAAGATGTTTTAAGTGAAAAAATGCAAAGTGCAGCAGTAAATGATATGCAAGATGAACTTATTTTTAGAACTCAAAATGCAATCGTTTCAGATATGAAAGCTTTGTTTATGCAAAGCGAAGTTGATAGTGTACTTGATAAAAAAATAGAAGATGAACTCATAATTTTAATTCCAAGGAAAAATGTACTTGGTGTAGGATGTAGAAAGCAAACAGATAGTAAATTATTTGAGAGTGTGATCTTATCTTATTTGGAAGACAAGAATGTATCTATTCAATCAATAAAAAAGCTTGCAAGTATAGATATAAAAAAAGATGAAAAATGTATTCTTGATTTTTCAAAAAAATATTGCATTGAAACAGAATTTCTATCAGTGGAAGACATATCAAAGTTTGACATGGAATATGAAAAGTCAGATTTTGTAAAAAATACTGTTGGGGTCTATTCTGTTGCAGAGCCTTCATGTCATATATTGTGTGAAGGGAATATAATTACTAAAAAGTATAAAGCGAATGGGATTACTGTTTCGCTTGGGAGGTCAAAATGATATATGTAATAGGAAGTGGACCTGGGAACAAGGATTTTATGACATTAGAGGCTATAGAAGCCATAAAAAAATGTGATACGATAGTAGGTTATAAAACTTATATTAATTTAATAAAAGATTTAATTGAAGATAAAGAGCTAGTTGAAAATGGAATGAGACAGGAAAAAGAAAGATGTGAGATGGCTTTAAAACTTTCTTCAGAAGGAAAGATAGTTGGTCTTATAAGTGGTGGAGATTCAGGAATATACGGTATGGCAGGACTTGTATATGAATTAAACTCAAAACTAGAAAAAAAAGAGGAAATAAAGATTGTTTGTGGAGTAACATCTAGTATATCAGCGGCATCTGTACTTGGAGCGCCAATTATGCATGATTTTTGTCAGATAAGCCTAAGTGATCTAATGACAGATTGGAAATTAATAGAAAAAAGGATTAGTTTAGCCGCAGAAGCAGATTTTGTAATCGCGATATATAATCCGAGAAGCAAGGGAAGAAGTGAACATTTAAAGAGGGCTTTTGAAATAATGGGAGAGTACAAGTCTCCCAGTACACCAGTTGGTATTGTTAAAAATTCTGGGAGAGATGGACAAGAAATGTATATAATGGAATTTAAAGATATGAATTTCGATATATGCGATATGTCCACAATGGTAATTGTAGGGAATAAAGAGTCTTATATAGATGATGGAAAAATAATTACGCCAAGGGGGTATAATATATGATACTTGTTCTAGGAGGAACATCAGATAGTTTAAAGGTATGTGATAGGCTAACTTCTATGGGGATACAGGAATTTGTTCTTTCAGTTGCAACGGAGTTTGGAAGAGAGTTAGCAGAATCGCATGCAAGTGAAATTATCAATGGAAAAATGGATAAAGATGATATGGTTGAATTTATTAAGGAAAACGAAGTAAGGCAGGTAATAGATGCAACACATCCATATGCTGTTGAAGTATCAAGAAATGCAATAGATGCTTGTGAAGAAACAGATATAAGATATATTAGATTTGAGAGAAAATCTCTTCTTGACGATATAAAATATCAGGGAGAGTTCATAGTAGATACTATTGAGGAAGCTTGTAATATGATAATGAGTCATGAAGAGTGGGAAAATGTATTTATTGCAACAGGTAGCAAAAATTTAGGAACTTTTGTAAAGCTTTTAAAATCTAAATCTATTACAGCAAGAGTTCTTCCGACAAGTGATGTTTTAAGAAACTGTGAGGCAATTGGTCTTAATGCAGACAATATAATAGCCCTAAAAGGTCCGTTTAACAAAGAAATAAATGTGGCACTTCTTAAACATGCGGATATAGATGTTGTTATTACCAAAGAAAGTGGTTTTGCAGGAGGCTTTATTGACAAGGTAGATGCTTGTGCTGAATTGGAAATACCTGTGATAATAATAAGAAGAAAAACAATAGACTATCAAAGAGTAATACACGATATAAATGAAATAGAAACAAGCTTGATATTTGGTTAAAGAAAAATATTAAAGGATTAAGTTAAAAGTTTTAAGAGGAGGATTTATGGATAAAAAGAAAGCACTTGTGGTTATAAGCTTCGGAACTTCTCATATGGATACTAGAAAAAAGACAATAGAATCTTGTGAGAAGCTTCTTAAAAAGGAGTTTCAAGATATGGATTTCTATAGGGCTTGGACTTCAAAGATGATAATAAAAAAGCTTAAAAAAAGGGATAATGAATATATTATGTATCCTGATGAACTTCTCGAAAAACTGTATTTAGAAGGATATAGAGAAGTTTATATACAATCTTTACATATAATATGTGGAGAAGAATACCATAAACTATTGGAAATAGTAGATAACTATAAAGATAAATTTGAAAAAATAATTTTGGGAAGACCTTTATTATCTAGTTTAAAAGATTATGATGATATTGCAGATTTTGTAAAAGAAGTAGTTTTGTCAGACCTAAGTGAAGATAGTAATGACAAATCTGCAACTGTATGGATGGGACATGGAACCGAACATAGTGCACATTCATCATATGCTGGACTAGAGTATAGACTAAAAAGAAGGGAGATTCCTTCCTATATAGCAACTGTAGAGGGGCATCCTTCTATAGATGATTTGTTATTTTTCCTTAAAAAAGATGAAATAAAAAAGATACATCTAAGACCGCTTCTTTTAGTCGCAGGAGATCATGCAAAAAATGATATGGCTGGAGACGAAGAGGATTCATGGAAAAACATATTAGAAAAAGAAGGCTTTGAAGTAGAAGTACATTTGGAAGGATTGGGAGAATTTGAATATATTCAAAGAAAATTTGTTCAAAATCTAAAAGAGGCTATAGATGATAATGATGAAAATACAAATGAGAATTATGAAGAAAAAGCCGGATTTTATGGAATAGGTGTAGGACCTGGAGATAGCGAATATATGACAGTAAAAGCAGTAAGGAGACTTGATAATCTAGATATCTTATATGTTCCACAGGCAAAGGACGGTAAAGATAGCACAGCAAAGAGAATTGCGGCTCCATATATTGGAAAAAATGTAGAGGTAAAGGAAAGACATTTTCCTATGAATTACAATATAGAGGAAAAAGAAAACGCATGGGATACTATATCTAGTGAAATAAGAGAAGATGTCAAAGCCGGAAAAAGAGTAGGTTTTATAACTCTTGGAGATCCAATGGTCTACTCTACATATGTATATCTTTTAGAAAGATTAATTGGGGATATAAGGATAGAAACGATAGCAGGTATAAACTCTTTTATAGGCATTTCTTCATCTAATAATTTTCCTCTAGCAATGGATAAGGAATCTTTGGCCGTAATTTCTGCTACTGATAATTATGAATCCATAGAAAAAGTATTAGATGATTTTGATTCTATAGTGCTAATGAAAGTTTATAAGAACTTTAAAGAAATAATAGAAATAATAGAGAAAAAAAATCTTGCAGAAAAGTTTATAATGGTTTCCAATTCTTCAATGGAAAATGAAAAAATATACAATAATATTGATGAAATAAAAGCTATGGATAAGGTGGCTTATTTTACGACAATACTTATAAATAAGCAGTGGAATAAATAACAGATAAAAACCCCGAAATAAGACTAATTATAATTACAAAGTCTATTCGGGGTTTTTTGAAACTATTTTTTCATTGCAAATACACCTATTCCAAGGAATAGTGCACCACCGATAATATTACCGATAGTTGCCATCAAAAGAGCATAAACAGCCTGTATAACAGTTATAGTGTGTATACTTTTAGCAAATAGAGCAATAGAGAATGCTGTCATATTTGCTATACTATGCTCAAATCCAGAAGCA
Organism: Peptostreptococcus russellii; assembly: GCF_900110295.1. Taxonomy (GTDB): domain Bacteria; phylum Bacillota; class Clostridia; order Peptostreptococcales; family Peptostreptococcaceae; genus Peptostreptococcus; species Peptostreptococcus russellii_A. The sequence goes on along the minus strand of NZ_FODF01000004.1, from coordinate 152,445 downwards.
ACAAATGCAAAAAGGCAAATAGCCATAAGCAATATTTTTGCTACATCATCGTCAGTTCTAAAGCAAAGAAGAACTGCTAAGCATACTATAAAGTTACACAAGATTGCTCTTGCTATAAGAGCTAGAGGGGCTATTGTAGCCTTGCTAAGAGCTGCATTAGCAAAGAAATCCATAACGGGACCCTTGTCTATTAAACCTGTTGAAACAAAGATATAAGAAAGGATAATAGCACCTAAAAGGTTACCAACCCAACTTACAAGCCATACAGAAATAAGATCTGAAGTTTTAATCTTCTTATTAAATCTACCAATAGCCATTACAAAATTATTTCCAGTAAAAAGCTCTGTTCCAGTGAAAATAACAGAAATTAAGGCAATGCTGAAGGCAAGACCCATAATAAGTTTTGTAAAAGGGCTATTTCCAGCAGTTAGTAATCCACCAACTGTAGAAGAAATAATAACTCCAAGTCCTATAAATGAGCCAGCAAACATAGAAGATACAAAATAAATCTTCTTGTTATTTTTTAATAGACTTGCTTTGCTAATTGATGCATTTGAAATTTTTTCAATTGTTTCGTTGTACATTATCTGTTCTCCTTTTTATAAATAGAAACAAATAACGAAAAGTCTGCCTAGGCAGTTAAAAAAACAAAAAACAAAATAAAACGAACGATTTATATAAATATTATATCATAGTATTGCATAAAAAGGAGAAAAAATTATTTGTATAATAGATAATAAAATTAAAATATATTATCTTTATAATGATGAATCACTATTTTACTAGGTTTTATAAAACAAAAAAACAGAAAAAACAAGTAAAATAAAATAACTAACTCAAAAAAACAAATACAAAAATACGAATATTTATGAAAAATTAACTAAAAATAATACGAAATAATAAAAATATACATAAATACTAATTATTGAAATGAATCTATTAAATGCCTTATAGGGCTTTATGTTGGAAAAGAAGATTTTGCTAGAATTAATAATTTTATAGTAAGTAAAATTGAATATTTTAAATAAGAGAAGAATCGTCTATGAGCATATATTGCAATATGTCTATGGACTATATAGTTTGACTTTTTTTATTAAAAAATATATACTTTTATTATTGTGTTTTAATAAAATAAGTGTTTTTTAATAAAATTTAAGTTAAATAATGCTTTTTAATATATGAATATAGGAGAAAGATATGAAACTCATTGCTGGAACAAGGGGTAGCAAATTAGCAGTTGCTCAAACAGACCTTATATGCAATATGCTTAAGGAAAAGTTTCCTAATATAGAAATAGAAAAAAAAATAATAAAAACTAAAGGGGATAAAATCTTAAATAAAGCCCTTGATAAAATCGGTGATAAGGGAATATTTGTAAAGGAAATTGAAAATCAGCTAATGGATGGAAAAATAGATTTTGCGGTACATAGTTTAAAAGATATGCCATCTGTAATAGATGAAAATTTAAAACTTACCAAAACACCAAATAGAGCAGATGCAAGGGATGTGCTAGTTATAAATCCCAAACATCAAGTAGAAGATGTAATGGCTTGGTTAAAAAAAGAAAAGAATCTTAAAGTTGGAACTGGAAGCAAAAGAAGGATAGCTCAACTTCTAAAAATAAATAAGAATATAGAAATAATGCCAATAAGAGGTAATATAGATACTAGAATAAAAAAGCTCGTTGATGAAGATATGGATGCAATCGTACTTGCAGCTGCAGGTATGGAACGTCTAGGAATTGTAAATGAAAACGAAGTATATTATTTTGAATATAATGAAATGATACCAGCTTCTGGTCAGGGAGCTTTAGCCATTGAAATAAGGAAAGACAATGAAGAATTAGACAAAATGTTTGATGAAATATCAACGGATAAAACTGAATTTGAGATAATAGCAGAAAGATCCTTTTTAAAAGAGATTAATGGAGGATGCCACATACCTGTGGGTTCTATTTCAGAAATTAAGGATGGAAGATTATATTTAACTGCTATTTATGGTAGTGAAGACTATAAAAAAATAGTAAGTGGTAAAAAAAGTATAGAATTGCTAGATAATCCAAAAAGCGAAGATTTACATAAACTAGAAAAAAATAAAAATGAAAAAATCAATGAAGATTATAAAGAGTATTTAAAAATTAACTTTGAAAATGCTGAAAAAATAGGTGTAGAACTTGCCGAGGAATTAATAGAAAAAATCAATGAAGTATAATCTATATAGACTTGCAATATAAATTGAATTTGAAAGGTGGTTGTGTTCAGTTTGAAAAGGTCAGGAAAGGTATATCTTGTAGGAGCTGGACCTGGAGATAGAGCTTTAGCAACTTTGAAGGCTATAGACTGTATCAAAGAGGCAGACGTAATAGTATATGATAGGCTAGTAAATAAAGATTTGCTAGAATATAGGAAAAGTAGTTGTGAAATGATATATGTAGGTAAAAAGTCTAATAAACATACTTTTACTCAAGATAAAATCAATGAAATAATATCGGATAAAGCGAAAGAAGGACTAATAGTTGTTAGATTAAAAGGTGGAGACCCATATGTATTTGGTAGAGGTGGAGAAGAAGCTGAAATTCTATTTGAAGAAAATATAGATTTTGAGGTGGTTCCAGGTATTAGTTCTTCAATAGGGGGACTTTCATATGCAGGAATACCAGTTACACACAGGGATTTTGCATCTTCATTTCATGTTGTAACAGGTCATGCTAAAAAAGATAGTGATTTGGACATAAACTGGAAGGCTTTATCGGAAGAAAAAGGAACAATTATATTTTTAATGGGAATAGGGAATATTTCTTTTATAAGAAATATGTTAATTGAGAATGGTCGAAAAAGGGATACACCAGTTGCATTTGTTTCTTGGGCAACAAGACACAATCAAAAAACTGTACTATCGACTTTAGAAAATGCAGAAGAAGTAGTTAAAAGTGGAGAAATAGAAGCTCCTGCTATTTTTGTTGTGGGAGAAGTGGTGAAGCTTTCTAATAAATTGAACTTTTTTGAGAGAAAGGCAATGTTTGGAAAGACAGTTATAGTAACAAGAAGCAGAAAGAAAAATAGTGAATTGAAAGAAAAGATTGAAGAACTTGCTGGAAGAACTATAGAATTATCAACTATTGATATAAATAGAAAAGAAGGAATAGAAGAAAAAATATCCAATTTAGATTTTGAAAATTATAACTGCATAGCATTTACAAGCCATAATGCAGTAGAGATATTCTTTGAAGTATTAAAAGAAAGAAAAATAGATATAAGAATTCTTTCTAATATGAAGCTTGCAAGTATAGGAAAAGCTACATCAGATGCCATTGAAAGTTATGGTATATATCCAGATATAGAAGCAGATGATTTTACTGGAGAAGGTCTTGCTAATAAAATAATAGAAAAGTTAGGAAAAGATGGAAATAAAATACTTTTTCCATGTTCTGAAATAGCGGGAAATAGATTTGAAGATTTGTTATCTATATCATCAAACGAGGTTGATAGATTAGAAATATATACTAATAGAGAGAACCTAGCTATTAAAGATGAATTGATAGATATATTAAAAACTGAAAAAATAGATTATATAACATTTACAAGTTCTTCAACCTTTAAAAATTTGAAAAAAATTTTGGGAGACGAAAATATGCACTTACTTGATAAAATTAAGAAGGTTTCTATTGGAGAGATTACAAGTAATACGATAAGAAAATCTGGGTGTAAAGTAGATATTCAGGCAGAAATTCCAGCCATAGAATCTTTGATAGAGGCTATAAAAAATGATATTAATAAGGGTAAGTAAAATTCATATAAGAAGATAGAAAAAGGGAGTGGAAAAAGTGAGAAGAGCAAGAAGATTAAGAGTGAATAAGGTAACAAGAGAATTAGTAAGAGAAACAAGATTGGATATGAAAGAACTGGTTTATCCTATTTTTGTTATTGAAGGAGAAAATATCAAAAGTGAAATTAAGAGTATGCCAGGAGTATATCATTTTTCAATAGATAAGTTAGAAGAAGAAATAAAAGATATAGAAAATCATGGTATACAGAATATAATGATATTTGGTGTAACTGCTCACAAAGATTGGTGTGCAAGTTCTGGTTTTGATGATAATGGAATAGTTCAACAGGCTGTTAGGGAGATAAAGAGAATTTCTCCAGAAATGAATGTTATAACTGATGTTTGTATGTGCGAGTATACTGATCACGGACATTGTGGAATAATCAATGATGAAGGCTATGTTGACAACGACAAGTCATTAGAATTTTTAGCAAAAATAGCATTGAGTCATGCAAAGGCAGGAGCTGATATGGTAGCTCCTTCAGATATGATGGATTTTAGAGTTGCTGCTATTAGAAAAATATTGGATGAAAACGGATTTGTTAATGTAGGTATAATGGCTTATAGTGCGAAATACGCATCTAATTTTTATGGACCATTTAGAGATGCAGCAGATTCTGCACCAGCATTTGGAGATAGAAAAACTTATCAGATGGATCCTTCAAACTTTAATGAAGCAATGTTAGAATGCAAGTACGATATAGAAGAAGGAGCAGATATAATAATGGTAAAACCTGCCTTATCATATTTAGATGTAATAAAGGGAGCGAGTGAAAGATTCGATGTTCCTCTAGCAGCATATAATGTAAGTGGAGAATATACTATGATAAAAAATGCAGTTAATCAAGGACTTTTAAATGAAGAAGCTATATACGAGGCAGTAATGTCTATAAAAAGAGCAGGGGCTAATATTATAATTACATATTTTGCTAAAGATCTTGCAAAGTTTATAGGAAGATACTAATTGAAAAAATATAAAGATAAAAAGAAATAGAAATTTCAAAAATAGAAAAATTAAAGCTCAGTATAGATGGTATAATAGAAAGGGTATTCTATAAATACAGTTTGACTGAGCTTTTTAATTATAAAAATATATTAATGCTTAAATAAATATAAAAATAAGTTATAACTTAAAAACTGTGTTTGCTTTGAAATTAATAAAAATAGATAAGAGGAGGCACATATGTTTTTTCCAATTATGGTAGATGTAGAAAAGTTTAATATATTAGTAGTAGGTGGAGGAAAGATTGCCTATAGAAAGATAAATCAGCTTTTAAAATACCATGCTAAGATTACAGTAATAGCATTAGAAGTATGTCAAGATATTAAAAATATTAAGGAAAATCTGTATATTCGCCAAAAAGAATTTGAAATAGAGGATATAAAGGGTTATAATATTGTTTTTGCAGCCACAGATAATATAGAATTAAATGCAAAAATTTCAAAGTATTGTATCAGCGAAAAAATACTTGTAAATTCCGTTGATAATCACAAAAATTCTTCATTTATAAATATGGGATTTTTTGAAACGGAAATTGAGGATAGTAAAACAATTGTGGCTGTGTCTTCAATGGGAAAAAATCCAAAGAAAACTAAAAAACTAAAAAATATGATGAAGGAATATTTGAATAAATAAAAAATTGAGTACTAAAAAATAGTTAAAGTGGCTATATTAATATGAAAGTTATGGAGGAATAAGATGAACATAGATGATTTAAATCCTGCCCAACGACAGGCAGTTGAAAAAACAGAAGGACCTGTACTGATACTTGCAGGTGCAGGATCTGGAAAAACAAAGGTTTTAACTACGAGAATTTCCTATCTTGTGGAAGATAAAAATGTAAATCCAGGAAATATTCTAGCTATTACATTTACCAATAAAGCTGCAAACGAGATGAGAGAAAGAGTTGAAGGTATAATAGGTGAAAATTCAAGAGATATGTGGATATCTACCTTCCATTCTTGTTGTGTAAGAATTTTGAGAAAAGATATAAACAAAATAGGATATAACAGAAGTTTTGTAATTTACGATTCTACTGACCAGTTGACTCTAATAAAAGAGTGTATGAAAGAGCTTGATTTAAGTGATAAGAAGTTTGAACCAAAGTCTATAATAGCACAAATATCTTCTGCTAAAGATAAATTAAAGACGCCAAAAGAATTTGCTAGAGAGGCTGCAGGTGATTTGTGGCTTCAATCAATAGCAGATGTATATGCAATATATCAAGATAGACTAAAGAGAAATAGTGCACTTGACTTTGATGATTTGATAGTTAAAACTGTTGAATTATTGAAATCGAACGAAGATGTATTGAATTTTTATAGGGCTAAATTTAAATATATAATGGTAGATGAGTATCAGGATACATCAAGAGCCCAGTATCAGCTTATCAAACTTTTGGCGATGGGTCACCCAAATATATGTGTCGTAGGAGATGATGACCAGAGTATTTATGGCTGGAGAGGTGCAGACATCAGAAATATATTGGAGTTTGAAAAAGATTACAAGGATGTATTTGTAGTAAAACTTGAACAAAATTACAGATCTACTCAGGTTATCTTGGATACTGCAAACTATTTAATAGCTAACAATACAGAAAGAAAGAAAAAAAGGCTTTGGAGCGATAGGAAAGAAGGAAATCTTGTAAAAGTAAAGATTTTATCAAGTGAAGTTGAGGAAGCAAATTATGTTGTAAACGAAATATATGAAAATGCAATGAAGTCAGGAAGACCATATAGTGATTATGCTGTTTTGTATAGAGCAAATGCACAGGCAAGAGCAGTAGAAGATGCATTAAATAGATTTCAGATACCTTATAATATATATGGTGGGACAAAATTCTATGAAAGAAAAGAAATAAAAGATCTTTTAGGATATATTAGGGTAATAGTTAATCCACAAGATGATATATCAATCAAGAGGGTTATCAATGTTCCAAGAAGAGGTATAGGATTAAGAACAATAGAAAAATTAGAAGATAGAGCCAATATAATGAAAGAAAGTTTATATTCAGTTCTTTTAGATATAGATAATAATTCAGAAATATCAACAAAAGCCAAAAAGGGAATAAATGAGTTTGTAGATCTAATAGGATTGTTTAGAAGTATATCAGAATCATATTCTCCCAAAGAAATGGTTGAAAAAATACTCGATTTAACAGGGTATGTAGCAGACCTAGAAGAAGTAATTGCAAAAAATGAAAAGTTACAAAACGGGAAGGCAGATGAAGCTCAAGATAGAATAGACAATCTTCAAGAATTTATATCTATTGCAATGGAGTATGAAAAGTCTGATATATTTGACGGAGAAGAAAAGAATTTGACTAACTTCCTTGCCAACATATCTCTAGCAAGTGATGTAGATGGTGAAGATGAGGAAGGTATAGAAAAAGTTTCATTGATGACAATGCATTCTTCTAAGGGTCTTGAGTTTCCAGTAGTGTTTATAATAGGAATGGAAGAAAAAATATTCCCTATTGCAAGGGCAATATCTAGTCTTAATGAAATGGATATAGAAGAGGAAAGAAGGCTTTGTTATGTTGGAATTACAAGAGCAATGAGAGAACTTTATCTTACTCATACAGCAAAGAGAACTCTTTATGGAAAAACCAATGTAAATATGAAGTCAAGATTTTTAGGTGAACTTCCAGAAGAGTGTATAGAATACCTTGATTCTCCTGTGAAAGATCCAGGATATAAGGATGCAGATTATAGTTTATTAAAAACATATGCAGATAAGTATAAAAGTCAGATGAATGTAAAGGCGGCTCAAAATTTAGGAGCCAAAATTATAGATGGAAAGAAAACAATAGAAAGCTCAAGATTTAAAAGTGATCTTGGTTTAGTTAGTAAAGGCGATGGTGCTGGTGCAGATTCATATAACCCTGATGAAATTCCAAAAGTTAAAAAGGGATCTAAAATAGTACATCCAAAATTTGGTGAAGGAGTTGTAATTTCTAAGATGGGATCTGAAGTTACAATAGCATTTAATCAAAAGGGTGTAAAGAAAATAAATCTTCAATATACTACAATAGAAGTAGAAATTTATTAAAGATTATATATTAAAATATTATGATAAATTAGTTTATAATAATGTATGTAGTTTCATATGTAAATAAAATAATTTCTACTAAATATAGAAGAAGTATTTAAAATATAAAGAGAGGAAAAGTATTATATAAAATTTAATACTTTTCCTTTTTTAACTTGCTTTTTCTATTTAATTGTAAATTTCTTGAAAAGTTGGTAAGATAGAGTAGTAGTAATTATTGTTTAATATAGAAAGGGAGAAAGATATGACAGAATCGACAGCGAATAATGTGGCTATTGAACTTTTAGATTTTATAAACAACAGCCCTACAATGTACAATGCTGTTTCTTATAGTGAGGAATACCTTAATAAAAATGGTTTTACTAAACTTGAAGCAGGCAAAAAATGGGAAATAGAAGTAAATGGAAGATATTATGTAAATATAAATTCATCGGGAATAGTTGCCTTTGTTGTAAATGGAAATGAAATTGCAGAAGAAGGATTTCGTATTATAGGGAGTCACACAGACTCTCCGACATTTAGAATAAAGCCAAATCCTGAAATTAAGATAAATGGACAAATAAAATTAAATGTAGAACCTTATGGAGGAATGATTATTAGCTCTTGGTTTGATAGACCTCTTGCTATAGCTGGACGTGTACTTGTAAGAAATTGGAAGAGTGCATTTAAGCCAGAAGAAAAAATAGTGAATATAAACAGACCAATCTGTATAATACCAAGTTTGGCAATACACATGAATAGAGAAATTAACTCAGGTTATGAATATAATAAACAAAATGATGTTATGCCTCTTATTTTAGAAACGGGTGAAGAGTTAGATAATGAGGAATATATTAAGAATTTACTTATTAGAGAATTGGAAAAAGATAGAAATTATGTAAGCAGGGAAAGAGATTTTTTAATTGATGATGAGCCCTTAGAATATGCAAATGTAAGATCTATTAGAGAGAGAATGAGAGCGGAAGATGAAAAGGCATTAGAACCAGATGATATATTAGATTATGAATTATATTTATATGAATATGAAAGAGGAAGCCTAGTAGGAGAAAATCAAGAATTTATATCTGCAGGAAGACTTGATAATCTTGCTAGCATGCATTCAAGTTTGAAAGCTTTAGTAGATAGCGAAAACTCAAGAGAAGTTGGTAAAAGAGCCTCTGATGAACTTAGAAGAGCTATTACGGAGATCACATCATCTGAAGGAGCTTTAAGTAGAGATTATGGAATATATGATTCAAGTGTAAATAATACGCTTCTTAGAGAATACCATGGATTTAGAGGAATTAATATGGTTGTAGCTTTTAATAATGAAGAAGTAGGAAGTATGTCAAAAGAGGGTGCGGATTCTGAAACATTAGGAAATATAATTGAAAGAATTTGCTTGTCTTTAGGAAAAACAAGAGAAGATATGTTAATAGGTTTGGAAAATTCTTTTATGATTTCAGCGGATTTAGCTCATGCTGTGCATCCTAATAAATTAGAAAAGTCAGATTTAACAAATAAACCTTTATTTGGAAAAGGACCTGCAATAAAAATACATGCAGGTAAAGCATACGCAAGTGATTCATATTCCGTAGCTGTATACAAAGAAATATGTAGAAGAAATAAAGTTGATTATCAGTGCTTCGTAAATAGAAGTGATATGAGAAGTGGAAGTACAATAGGTTCAATAATTGCAAGTCATCTTCCAATGCCTATAGTAGATGTTGGAATACCACTTCTTGCTATGCACTCAGCAAGAGAATTAGCTAATGTAGATGACTATTTTGGATACTATAAAAGTATGTTAGGATTTTTAAGTGCAAAATAGGAGAATGATGAAAATTGAAAATACATCAAGAAAATTAGTTGATAATTATAGAGAATAAAACAATTGAATTTGATAGATAATGAATGATTTTAACTTTGACTTGTCGATGGAAATATATTTTTCCATCGACTTTTTTTATTTTTATAATTTTTTTGGTTTATTTGATATAAATGAAAAGAATTTAAAATATTTAAAATAATAATTGTATGGGAAAATATTTTAAAATATAAAAATAATAAGGTTAATTTAAAACAGATATAAAAATTTTAAAAAAATACAAAAATAATTTTAAAAGGTAAAAAGATAAAAAATAAATATAAATCATGGTTATATTCAAAGAAAGAGGGTAAAACTATATAAAAATAAATTTAACTTTAAATATTTATTTTTTCAAAAAATATAGATAGAACAAAAATGTCTGAATGGAATAGAAAGAGAAAAATATTTATTGTATATTTGTACTAAGCTAAGGCTTGATAAGGAAATACAAAATTTAAATATGTAGTATTTTTATATAGAGTAGCTTTGGCAAATTTTGTGTTAGTACTTATATTTTAATTTTATTTTAAAAAAAATTTTCTATATTGATATGGTTAAGAATTTAATGTGTAGATCCATATGGGCAAAGAAATCCGTCAAAATAATAATGAATATGATTGTTTATAGGAGGTAAAAAATGTGGATACACTGTATAGGAAAATGAACCTTGAAAATAGAATAGATAAATTATCAGAAATTAACTTAGGTGTAGAAAAAAACATAGAGTTTATAGAAAAAAATAAAGAGAATGTATTTAAGTTATATAAAGTTTTCAATGGAGTATTTATTATGTATTCTGATGTAAACATGGAAGAATCCTCAGGTATTTTTAAATACGATTCAGACTTACTACTTATAAATCACTGTAAAGATGGAAAAGTAGAATATAAAAGAACTGGTGGACGGAGTAATTTCTTGAATGCTGGAGAGGTAAAAGTTGGTGTTAAGAAGAGTTTAGATGAAGAATTAACATTTCCTTTAGGAAGATATGAAGGTATAACAATAATTTTTGAAACAAATGTTATCGATGAAGAACTATCGGGTATAGTAAAGGGATTTTCCAATAGAGTTAAGAATCTTAAGGAGAAATACTGTAAAAAATCAGATTATTACAAGTTATCAGATGATAAATTTATAGAATACTTTTTTTCTAGAATGTATGAAGTTCCAAGTAAAATCCAAGATGAATATTTTAAGATTAAAGTGATTGAGATATTTCTATATCTAGAAACGTATTATATAAATGATAAAAATAAGAAAGAAGAATTTATCAGTAGAAATCAAGTCGAAAAAATGAAATTAATTCATGATTTTTTAATAAAAAATATATCTAAAGTCTACACAATTGAAGAATTAAGTGAGATGTTTAATATATCTTCAACTAAATTAAAACATTGTTTTAAGGCCGTTTATGGAGAACCAATTTTTTCATATATGAAATCTTATCGCATAAACCATGCAGCCCAAATACTAAGAACTAATAAAATGATAAAGATAATTGATGTTGCTGGTATGGTTGGGTATGATAGTCCAAGTAAATTTTCAGTGGCCTTTAAGAAAAAAAAGGGGCTTTCCCCTAAAGATTATAGAAAGAAATTTGTAAAAATTAAAGTAGAAAAATAAAGTATTAAAATAATATATATAAATAAGTATTTAATATACACAATACTATATATTTTGTATATAAAAATATACAAAATAACTTTATTAATTAATCATATCGATTAGGCAATCAGAAAAGTTTTGAAAGGTGAAGGGGTGATAGTATAAAGAAAAAATGGTAAAAGTACATTTTATTGCTTGTTTTAATAAATTTTATATTCATCAGTTTCAGTGAATTATTAAAAGCTGAAACTATAGATTGAATATATAAAATAGATAGATTTTTAAATTAGAAACAATTTACAGTTTAAGATTAAAAATAAGGTTATGAGGAGGAAATTATGACATCAAAAATTAAAAAAATACTGGGGTTAATGCTAGTATTAGCAATGATTTTATCAACAGGATTAGTCAATAAAAAGGCTTTTGCTGCTGGAGAAAGTGGAGAAATTAAACTATCAGGAACACAAGAAGGTAAGACGTATAGTATATATAAAATTTTTGATTTAACTCAGAGAGGAGACAAGTTTTCATACACTATTTCAGACGAATGGAAAACTTTTTTTGCTAGCGGTGAAGGTAAAAGTTATATAGTTGAAACAAATGAAACAGGTAACTTAAACCCTATTGTAGTAGACGGCAAAACAAAATACATTAATATAACAGATAATAACATCGCAGAGTTTGCACAAGTTGCAAATAAAGAAATTCAAAATCAATCGCCTTCAGATACAAAAAAAGCTACTGGAGATACATTAGAATTTACTGGTTTAAAATTGGGTTATTATTTAGTACATCCAAAAGGGGCTGCTTCAGGGACAGAAAATCCAAATTCGGTTATATCACTAACTTCTACAAAACCGATAGCCGAAACTAGAATAAAAGCAACTTATCCTACTATTAAAAAGACTGTAGAAGAAAAATCATATGACTATGGTAAGGAATTTGAATATGCATTAACAGGAAAAGTTCCTGATACAAAAGGTTATAAAAAATATGTGTATAAAATGACAGATACTTTGTCAGAAGGGCTGACATTAAATACTAACAGTGTTAGAGTTACTGTTGGCGATGAGGAACTGAATCAACATGTAACACTTGTAAAGGAAGCGAATAAACTTGTAGCAGAATTTGATATGCCTAAACTTCAAGAAAAAGTTGGAAAAGAAGTAAAAATAACTTATAAAGCTTCACTAAATGAAAAAGCAGTTATTGGTAAAGACGGAAACATTAATGAGGTTGAATTAGAATATAGTAATGATCCTCATAAAGATACAACAGAAAAAACAAAAGATACTAAAAAAGTATATACAGGTGCTATTAAAGTTATTAAATACGAAGCCGGTCATGAGGAAAATCTTTTATCCGGTGCTAAATTTAAACTTAAAAATAACGAGAATAAATTCTATAAATTTAATAATGGCAAAGTCACTTGGGTAACTGAGGATCAAGCTGATGAAAAGGAAACAAAACAGGAAGGTACTGTAGAGTTTAAAGGTTTAGAAAATGGAACATACTATCTTGTGGAGACAGAAGCACCTTCTGGATTTAATAAACTGACAGAAGAAGTGAAAGTAATAGTTGATCACAAGACTCAGGATAAAACTGTTTATCAAGAAGCAAAAGTTGCGAACAACTCAGGCGTAGAGCTTCCGGGAACTGGTGGTATGGGTACTACATTATTTGCAGTTTTAGGTGGAGGTATCATTTTAATATCTCTATATAGTCTTGCAAAAGGAAAATTAAAAAAGAAAGGGACTAGATAAAAATTTCAAAATAGAGGATAAGTTTCTATATTGAAATAAATAATTTATTTATGGAAAAATGTAAATCAATTTTTTTTCGAATTTTATTATTAATTGGTTGTAGTATTTTTTTCTATCCTACAATTAGTGATTGTGTAAATAGTATCACTCAGTCTAGGGGGATTGTTGAATACCAAAAATCTTTAAGCCAATTTGAAGGTATTGAAATAAAAAAAATAAAAGAAAAAGCAGATAACTATAATAGAAACTTGTTGAAAATAGAAAATCCATTATCAAATTCTCTTTCATTAGAAGGATATAGAGAAAATTTAGATCCTTTTAAAACCGGAATCATGGGAGTTGTGATTATAGATAAGATAAATGTTAATTTACCTATTTATCACGATGTAAATGAAGGGGTAATTCAAGTTGGTGTTGGGCACTTACCGGGGTCATCTTTGCCAGTAGGAGGAAAAGGTACACATGCTGTAATATCAACTCATAGTGGACTTCCATCAGCCAAGCTATTTACAGATTTAAATAAATTGAAGGTTGGAGATGAATTCATCTTGTCTGTTTTGGGTGATGAACTTACATATAAAATAAATCAAATTATTACTGTTTTACCTAAAGATATAGAAGCTTTAAAAATTGAGAAAGATAAGGATTATGTAACCATGTTTACGTGTACACCTTATGGAATAAATACTCATAGGCTTCTAGTAAGAGGTGAAAGAATAAAAAAAGGTAGAAAACACCAAGAAATAAAATTAGAAGAAAAAGCAAAAGAAAATATAAAAACTCAGATAATTAAGATGGCAATTTTCTTAGCTATTGTTCTTACTATTCTATTGACCATAATCAAAGATCTAATATATTTGATTATAAATAGAAAAAAAGATAAAAGATAAAAGTTGCTTAAAACAAGATTTATTGGAGGTAAAAATATGAATAAAACTAAAAAAATCCTACCATTATTTCTTCTGTGCTTAATATTAAGTCTTATTATATTTCCTTCAAATAGTTTAGCAATTAGTGAGTTTGATAGAAATAAAGATGTTGAGTTTACTATAGACTATAAGAATGAAGATAAAAAATTATTTAATGCGAAATTTGACATATACAAAGTGGCTGATGTTGATAAAGATTTAAATCTAAAGGTTTTAAATAAATTTAGTAAATATCCTATAGATTTAACAAAATTAAATCAAGAAACTTGGAATGATTACGCATTAGCTTTAAAGGGGCATATTCAAAAGGATGATTTAAAAGCTGTAATGACAGGGGAAACCGATGCCAACGGAATTTATAAAACGAAATTAAAAGCTGGATTGTACCTTGTTGTTGGAAAGCAGCTTACTTTAGATAACTATATTTACAAATCTAATCCATTTCTAGTTTTATTGCCCAATGTGGAGAAAGAAACTGGAACTTGGGACTACTATGTAACCTCAAAGCCAAAAACGATTAAAGAGGAGAAAGTTACAAAAGTAGTATCTAAAAAAGTGATAAAGATTTGGAAAGATAAAGGCTTTGAGAATCTGCGTCCTAAAGAAGTTCAAATTGAACTTTTAGGAAATGGAAAGTTAAAAGAAATAATAAGCTTAAGTGATAAAAACAATTGGCAATATACATGGCAGAAATTAGATGCAAATGTAAATTGGGCTGTGACAGAGAAAGTTTTGGATAAAGGCAAATATAAAGTATCTATAAGTGAAGAAGGTAATACTTTTTTAGTTGAAAATACTTATATATCATCTAAAACACTTAATAAAGCAAAGTCACCAAAAAATTCACTGCCTCAGACGGGTCAGTTATGGTGGCCAGTGTACACTTTAGTTGGTATTGGCTCTATAATGATTTTATTAGGCTTTATTCAAAATAGAAGAAAGAAGGTGGATTAATGAAAATTAAAATGAAAAAAGTTATATCATTTGTTTTAGTAATGCTAATATTACTTTCAAATTCCCCTATTTCTCTAGCTATGGGTAAAGATTCTTTAGATAATAAAATAAATAACGAGAGCAAAACAAATTTATTAGATATAAAGAATAATGAAGAGCTTATAAAAGGGACTTTTGCAAATATTTTTGAAACTAGCAAGGAGTTATTTCAACCTAATTTTTATGAAAATAATGAGGTTGAAAAAAATATAAACGATGAAAAGAAATTCGTAGCAGTTCAAAAAGAAGATCTGAAAGAAGAATATACAAAGATTGATGAATTGAAAGAGTTCACTTTAAATTATTCAAGTGATGAGAAGAAACTTATTTCAAAATTTGAAAAAATTATAGAAGATAAATCTAATGAAAGACATCTAACTTATGAAGATGCTTTAGAATTAAAAGAGAAATTTGATATTAAGGATAATGATGATAATTCGCCAAAATACGTAGACATAAGTAATATAGAAATTAAGGATGGATATCTTTTTATTGACTTCTATAAAAATTCAGATAGTGAAATTAAAAAAATTGAAATTGAAGTTGCTAAAGAATTAAGTTTAGAAGAAGAAATATATTTAAGAAAAGAAGTGGAGTCTGCAAAAAATATATTGAAAGAGTTAGCAGAACTAGAAAAATCAATAGAAAAATTTAAAGGAATTGATAAACTACAAAAAGAATCTAATAATTTAGAAGATGAATTAAAAAAACTATATGACAAAAAATATGAATTGATTCAATCTCTTGATAATATAAAGGCTTCTTATAATATAAAGGATTATGGTTTCAAGAGCTTAAATGAACAAAGTATATTAAAAGATAAGATAGACAATGTATCGCTAACACCAGAAAATTTGAATACTTTTGATGATTTTACTTTGGCTTTTAAGCCGAGGAGTAAAGAAGTTAGCAGTACAGATATATTAAAAGTAAGCATAGAGGGGGATTCCGGAAAGCAAGTTATAATATTAAAAAATAATGAATTTGAAGAAAATAACAATATAAATGATTTAATTCCTAGAAGCCGTGCAAATAGTTTTTATCAAGTGGAAAAAGTTCCTAACTTACAAAAACAGAAAACAATTGACTACCTAGGCGATAAAGTAAAAAATCCGGATACTAATATACAGGAAATTAAATCTCCAGAAGAAATTGCTGATAGCTACCGAATTTATTTGGATGTAAGTAGTGAAACACAAGCTGAAAAAAATGGGATAGATCTAGTTGTAGTTGTGGATAGATCTGGAAGTATGAGACAAAAGGATATGAAATTTGGTAATAGGTTTAATCAACCTAGATATAGAGTAGTTGATTATTTTTTAAATGGTTCAAATGGATATAATGGTTTTATTAACAACTTTTTAAATCAAAATCCTAAAAATAATATTTCTGTTATCGATTTTGGAGGTATTCCATATTCCTATGGAAGAGATGATGCTAGTATACTTCAAGATTGGACAAATAACGTAACAAATGTACAAATCTATCAACCGGGGAATGAAGGTACAAATTATGATGCAGGACTAAAATTGGCTGAAGAACAATTTTCTAAAAAAGAAAATAGTGAAAATAGCAAAGTAATGTTATTTTTAAGTGATGGGGTTCCAACTTATTACGTTGATGAATATGGACGTAGATGGGGGGATGGTAGAATATATAATACAAATAGACATAATGATAATGAAAATATTGTTCGTAGGCAAATGCTTGATTATAATATTCCTAACTTTTATGAAAATAATTCAGATATTAGGACAATTGCAGTAGGTGTATCTAAAGATATAAATAGTACAAATGTTGGAAGTTCAATGAGTCCTGATGTTTTAAGGAAGATGGCTGATCTTAGTGGTGGTGTATTTTTAGGTATAGAAGAAAATATAGACGAACTTACATCTAAATTAGCGAATGAGGTTTTATATGCAGTGTCAAAAGTAAAAATAACAGATACTTTAAGTAAGCATGTAAAACTTGACTCAAAAGCGGATTTTAAGGTAACAGTTAGAGATATAAGTGGTAATATAAAAACTTTGTGGAAGGAAGGAAAACAAACACCTGAAAATGAAAATGGCAAATATATCCAGTCTTTAGAAGTTAAGAAAGTTAATGGAGAAGAAAATGTTGTTTTAACATTTAACCCTGATTATAAGCTAGATAAAAACTTGAAGTTTTCATTGTCTTATAATGTCACAGTTCCAAAGGAAACTTTTAAAGAATACCAAGAAAAAGGATATTCTCATAGGGGAGATTTAAATACAGATTATGTAGAAAATAAAACAAGTTCAGGAAGAGGAGGATTTTATTCTAATAGTAAAGCTCATGTGGACTTTGCTTTTGGACCAGAAGAAAAGACGTATAAAGAGTTTTACGCTCATCCGGTAGTTCAAGTTGAACTACAAAATTTAAGTATTAAAAAAGTAGATTATTCAGGAAAAGTTCTTGAAAAAGCTAAATTTTCTATATATAAGGATAATCCTAATGTAAATACACAAGCTCAGCCACTTGAACTCTACGATAATGAGGCTCTATCAGGCAATAAGAAAATTGAGTTTACTAGCAATGATAAAGGTGATATTAAAATATATGGGCTAGTTCATGGGACATATTATTTAAAAGAAATTGAAGCACCTGAGGGATTTAGTAAAATAGAAAAACCATTAAAGGTTCAAGTATCGCGTTTAGGAAAAGTAAGTATAGAAGAAGACGATAATTTTTCATTAGACAATAACACTGTTATAGTAAAGAACGAATTGATGGGCGGTTATGAATTACCAATAACTGGTAGCTCAGGAACTACTTTGTTTAGATTTATCGGATTTTCACTAATATCTACTTCAATAATCTTCTATTGTAGAAAGAGACAGTACAAATGTTAAAGACAAATAAATTTTTCTTATTTGGAACTATTTTCATTTTGGCTGGATTAGCACTTTTTTCTAAAAATTTATGGGAAGATTATCAAGTGGGGAAAAATACGGATTTGATTAAAGTAATGCTTGAAGAAAAAAAACAAGAAGAAATTGAAGAAAAAATTGATGGTATACCTGATTACATTAAAAATCCAAATATTGAAATGAAAAAAGTAATGGTAGGTGGAAATGAATATATAGGATATGTGATTATACCGAGTTTAGGATTGGATCTTCCGGTTCTAAGCTCTTGGTCATATTCAAAGCTTAAGATCGCACCTGCAAGGTATGAGGGGTCTGTATACCAAAACAATATGATTTTATTGGCTCATAACTATAAAGTTCATTTTGGAAAGATATATCGATTAAATATTGGAGATATAATTCAATTTAAAGATATGAATGGTAATATTTTCGATTTTTCTGTAGAAAAAAAAGAGGAACTAGATGAATTACAGGTTGAAGATATGCTTTCTGGAGATTGGGATTTAACATTATTCACATGTACATTAGACGGAGAAGCAAGAACAACTGTACGATGTAAAAGAATTGAAAAATAGATGAAAGTATTTATTAGCAACAAAGAGTTTGCTTTACTAGTTGTATCTGTAAAAATAGAAAAAAGACTAACATAAATTAATCTGTTAGTCTTTTTTCTATTTTCATGAGATTTTCTTAAGCGAAAATTACACTTAAATTTGATTTGAGATTTATAATAAGAATATGTATTTTTATTTATTATCCAAATCATCTTCTACATATTCTAATATATCTCCAGGGCTACATTGAAGGAATTTACAGATTTTATTAAGAGTTGAAAATCTTATTCCTTTTGATTTTCCAGTTTTTAAAATAGATAGATTAGTATTGCTTATTCCAACAGCTTCAGAAAGCTCTTTTAAAGTTTTTTTTTGTTTAGCAAGTACTACATCTAAATTTACTATTATTGCCATAAATTCCTCCTTATATTATTGATTTATTATCTTCATTTATTTCAACCAACTTTTTTACCAAAATTGGTATAATAGAAAAAGTTATATAATTAAATATGAATATAATTGTAAGCATATTAAGTTCTACTTTTTGCATAAGTATTCCTTTGTTACTAGCTACAAGGGTATTTAGAATAAATTCTATTATTGCTGCCATTAAAAATGCCTTAGATATTTTGGAAGGGTTTTTTAGCTGATAGTCTAAATATCTTGCATTTTCAATTTCATTAAGAAAATTTAAAAATAAATGTAGGATTATTATTAAAAAGATATTATAAAATCCACTATGTAGGAATTCCAATCCTAGAGATGCAGAAAGTTTTGATTTAAAGAAGATAAATAAAAATGTTATTGTGGTAATAACAAATTTGACTATACAAATTATTAAAGCTATCTTCATTAAAATTTTGAAAAAATTGTACAATTTTATATTCATATTGTACCTCCTAGTTATATTATATAATTTTATTATACACTAGTGTTATATAGTTACACAATATAAAACAATAAAAAATTTATGTAAAACATAAAACTTTTATCGTTTATCGTGTAAAACCACAATAATTGATTTTATAAAAATAAAAAGCTCTCTGAAAATAAGCTTAAAGCCAAATCAGAGAGCATAAATATATACTAAAGTTTTTCTGGTGCTTCGAATTCTACACCCTTAGTGTCTACAGTCATTTTTTTGATTTTCTGTTCCTTCTTAGGTCTATCTCCAAATCCAGTCTTTGTTTCAGCTATTTTATCAACATTTTCCATGCCTTCAATAACTCTTCCAAAACTAGCATATTGTCCATCTAAGTGTGGAGAGTTCTTGTGCATAATAAAGAACTGTGAACCAGCTGAGTTAGGGTTCATAGCTCTAGCCATTGATAGAACACCTCTTTCATGCTTTAAATTGTTTGTAAAGCCGTTAGATGTAAATTCACCAGCAATTGAATAACCAGGTCCACCCATTCCAGAGCCTTCTGGGCATCCACCCTGAATCATAAATCCATTTATTACTCTGTGGAATATAAGTCCATCATAATAATTTTTATTTATAAGATCTATAAAGTTCTTAACAGTATTAGGAGCTATATTAGGGTAAAGTTCAGCCTTTATTATGTCTCCATTTTCCATTTCGATAGTTACTATCGGATTATTTGTTTCCATTTTTATTCCTCCTAGAGAATTACTAAAATTCTATATTAAAATTTTTCTACTTCTGGTGTAAGATTAGGAACAATTTGCTTCTTTCTAGAAACAAGTCCTTCAACAAATACACCCTGTTTAGCATCAACGTCAAATGCATTTTTAACTATTTCATCAGGTGATTTGTATATTAAGTAAGATCCCTCTTTGATTATATCAGTAACTGCAAGGTAAAGCATATCGAAATCAGTTCCGTTGATATACTTTAAGAAGTCATCTTTCTTTTCCATAACAGCATCTATATCAAGAGTCATAACCTGACCGATACCTACTTTTTTGCCACCCATATCAAAAGCCTTAAAGTCCATGTTTACTATTTCATCTACTGTATATCCATCAAGAGAAGTACCAGCTTTGAACATTTCCATGCCGTACTTTTCACAGTCTACTCCAGCTATTTCAGCAAGAGCCTTTCCTGCAGTTTTGTCAAATTCAGTAGTAGTTGGAGATCTAAATATTAGAGTATCTGAAAGTATTGCAGATAACATAAGACCTGCTATTTCCTTAGGTATCTCTATATTATTTTCCTTGTACATATAATAAAGTATTGTATTTGTACATCCCCATGGCTTGATTGTTACAGTAAGTGGTGTAGAAGTAGAGATTCCACCAAGCTTGTGATGATCTACTATTTCAACTATTGTAGCATCTTTTAGACCATCTACACTTTGACCAAATTCATTGTGGTCAACTAGACAGCATTGATCTCCTTCTTTTACTGAATCTATTCTCTTTGGAGCATCTACTCCAAAGTAATTAAGAGCAAATTCAGCTTCCTTTCTTAGGTCGCCAAGGCAACATGCAACTGCATCTACTCCTAAAGATTTTTTTAGATATGTCATAGAGATACAAGAACAGATTGAATCTGTATCTGGACTCTTATGACCGAATACTAATAAACTCATATTGTTTACCCCTTTCAATTTATATATTTAAAATTAATTTCTAAAGCCTACACTCTTATTATACCAAAAAAAAACAGTCTTGAAAGTTTTAATTTGAATGATTGTGAAAATAAATAGCATTTTCATGGATAATGATTGAAGATTATAATAAAACTAGGCAAGAGGTTTTATTAAGATTTAATTAAGTAATTGAATATATCATAGATTGAATAGAATAAAAATGTTATATATAGTAAAATATGAAATATTAGGAAGGAAGGGTACTTTGTACTAAAATATATGAAATATACTGCTATAATTTTGATGATAGTTTCAATTATATCCAGAATGTTTGGCTTCGTTAGAGAAATGTTGATGTCAAACTATTATGGAACATCAGCAGTTGCAGAGGTTGTAGTAATAGCACTAGCTGTACCAACAGTTCTTTTCTCCTTTCTTTTCACGAGTTTAAATACAAGTTTTATACCTAGTTATAATATGGTTAGAAAAGAAAAAGGTGATGAAGAAGCTGAAGACTTTACTTCGAATGTTGCAAATGTAGTAATGCTTTTTAGTATTGGACTTTGTATAATAGGTATAATATTTGCAAAGCCACTAGTATTTGCTATGGCATCTGGATTTACTGGTGAGAAACAAGAAATGACAATAAAATTTGTAAGAATAGTTCTTTTGGGATCTTCATTTAACTCCATAGCTGCTATTTTTTCTGGATATTTGAACGTACATGGAAAATATATACTTCCATCTGCAAGATTGGCAGTTCAAAATATAATACTTATAATATTTACAGTAATAAGTGTGTACACTAGTGAGTATATGCTTGCTATAGGTATTTTTGTTGCAACAGTTTGCCAAAATGTAGTTTTAATTAGTGGACTTAAAAAGGTAAATTATAAACATCGTTGGAAAATAAATCTAAAAGATCCAAATATAAAGTATATATTGATGCTTGCAATTCCATTAATGTTGGGAGTTGCAGTTGATCAGATAAATGTATTTGTAGATAAGACTCTTGCATCAAGGGCAATAGATGGTGGAGTTGCAATTTTGAACTATGCAGATAGAATCAATGGTTTGGTATATATTGTAATTACTTCAATAGTTACAGTTGCATATCCAGTTATAAGCAAGTATGCTATAAGTGGTGATATGGATAAAGTGAAAAAATCTATGTTTAAATATATACAGATAAACTATATATTTTGTATACCTGTAATTGCTGCTTTTATTGTGTTTGCTGAACCTATAGTGCAAGTAATTTATGAAAGAGGTGTTTTTTCACATTCGGATACAGTAGCGGTTAGTCAATGCTTGATGCTTTATAGTCTAACGGTGTTTGGAGTTGCTATGAGAGAAATTGTTTCAAGAACTTTTTATTGTATAGGCGATTCAAAAACACCTGTAAAAAATGGAATGGCAATGGTAGCTGTAAATGCTATATTGAGTATAATATTTTCAAAGATAATTGGTTTGAAGGGGATTGCATTGGGGACTTCTGTAGCATCTATAATAGGTTGTCTAATACTATTGCTTTATTTACGAAAAAAGATAGGAAGATTAAATATAAAGGCTTTTGCTAAGAGCTTTATAAAAATAGTATTAATTTCACTTGTAATGATAATATTGTCTAGAATCGTATATGACTTTTTAGCATCTTACATAAGTGTTGAAAAGAGTCTTGTTTTAGCAGCAGGATTTGGTGTAGTAATATACTTTACAATGATAGTAATATTTAATATATCTGATTCAAGAGATGTTTTAAAAAGTGCTAAAAAGAGGGTCTTGCCTAGAAAATAGAAAAGTGAAGTTCAAATGAAATAATAAATAAAAGTGGTGGTTAGTATTAACCACCACTTTTTATGAATGCTATTTGTTTTCATAGGCTCTTGATGGATAAAGCATAGTATCGATTGTTTTATCGCTAATTGAATTAGGTCCTCCTATAAAAAGAGCATATCCAGATTTTGCTATATCTTTTGAGCCAGAATTATCACTAGATGGAAGTTTGGAAAGAAATTCCTTCATATCAGAGTTATTTCTATTGTCCGAGATAGGCATTACAATAGCGTTTCTTGCTTTTACAAGGTTTATTGCACTGATAGAATCAGGAAATTTTCTTCCATCTACGAATAATATATTCTTGTATCCATTTGCTTCTCGAGCAACATTTTTGGCTGTATCATATCTATCTGCTCCAGATAGTCTAGTACCATTGTCTTGAAGAACAGAATTTGGACCGCCGATAGTGTATACTATGTTTAATTCAGTTGGAAAAGTATAGTTTTTAGAACCATCTACTAACATCAAGCCTAAATTTTTATTATTACATATGCCTGAAGCTGAAAGTGCGTCAGGGAAGTTTCTTCCATCTGCAACAGCGATATCTTTGTAGCCACTTAGTTTAAGAGTTTTAAGGTTTCTATCATATACAGTTGCTCCAGAGATTCTTATTACTTCAGTTTCTGGCATATATTTTTTTATATAATCTTCTGTTGACTTATAAATTTCATTTTCACTTCCTAAAAGATATATAGTTTTGCTTTTATAATAATCTCTCATAAGACTGATATTTGCATAATTGGGTTTTATTAAAAGAAGTCTTGCATCAAATTTTTTACAAAGGTTATAGGCGCTTAGTCCGTCCTGAAAACTGTTTTGATTTACTAAAACTACTGGTACACCTTCTCCCTCTTCAAGTTTATGCACATAAGAAAGATCTTTGTGAGGGTTTAAAGTATTTGCTGTATATTCAGCAGTTTTGATTCTATCTACTCCATAAAAACGCTTCCAACCACCATCAAAACCACCATATGGCTCATAATCTTTCCATAAGGCAGAAGAATTAGAGTTTGTAAGAGCTAATAAAATAGCCATAATGGCAAAAGAACATAACTTTTTGATTTTCATAACAATATTTGTATAGAAAAAAACTATACTCTCCTTTCTTTAATGATTTTGAAATTTGTGATTCTAATAAAAATATTTCTAAAGAAAATAATATAATAATTAAATATTGAACATACTATTAATATATCACAAAATTAGAATTTAATTAATAGATTTTGAAAAATAAAAAGTAAAAAATATAGTATTTTATTACTGAATTTAGCTATTTATTAGATAGATCAAGATATATTAATTTATATGTTTTTAATAAAAATATTTGATATAATATAAGGTATAAAATTTATAAGATGAAGGAGGAAGAAGTTGGCAAATATTAAGGTTAATTACCAAAAAGAACTTGAAAAAATAATAGATAATATAGATGAAGGTAAGGTCGAAAAACTTCTTTTACATAGTTGTTGTGGTCCATGTAGTAGCTATGTTTTGGAGTATCTATCTGAGTATTTTGAGATTACGATATTTTATTATAATCCAAACATATATCCATCAGATGAATATTTTTATAGAGTGGAAGAGCAAAAGAAGATTATCGAACTTACAAATGCAAAGAATCCAATTCATATGATTACAGGAAAATATGAAGTAGAAAAATTCTACAAAATGGCAGAAGGTTTGGAAGATGTTCCTGAAGGCGGAATAAGATGTCATAAGTGTTATGAGATGAGATTGAGAGAGGCTGCTAAAATAGCTAAAAAAGGCAATTTTGATTATTTTACTACAACGCTTTCAATTAGCCCTCATAAGAATTCACAAGTTCTTAATAAAATAGGAGAAAAAGTTGGCGAAGAAGAGGGTGTAAAGCACCTTCCATCAGATTTTAAGAAAAATAATGGATATAAGAGATCTTGTGAAATAACAAAAGAGTTTGGAATGTATAGGCAAGACTACTGTGGATGTGAGTTTTCAAAAAAAGAATCTGAAGAAAGAAATTTGAAAAAAAAGAAAGATGAGCTTCGTAAAAAAATGAAAGAGTTATCTAATTCATTGGATAAAAGTTATATGGAAGAGGCAGATAAAAAAATAATTGAAAATTTGATTTCAAGAGAAGAGTATAAAAAGGCTAAAAATATATTTACCTATATAGGAAAATTTCCAGAAATAGATACATCAATATTTATTAAAAAGGCATGGGAAGATGGAAAGAATATAGCCATACCTTATTGTGAAGATGACAAAAATATGGTAGCGACTATAATAAAAAGTTTTGATGATCTTAAAGAAGGCACATTTGGAATACTAGAAGCTGATCCTAAAAAAAGCATCATAATGAAAAAGGAAGAAATTGACCTTGTAATAGTTCCTTGTGCCACAAGCGATAGAAAAGGAAATAGATTGGGATTTGGAAGAGGTTACTATGATAGATTTCTTGAAAATATAGAAGCAGATGAAATTCTTTTAATAAGGGAAAAACAAATATCAGAAGAAGTAGCAATGGGAGAGCATGACAAAAGAATTAACATTGTAATTACTGAAAAGGGGAGTTTATGATAAAAATAGAAGGTTTAACAAAATATTACGGGGATAAGATGGCTTTAAATAATCTTAACCTAGAAATAAAAGATGGAGAAATATTTGGACTAATAGGTCATAATGGTGCAGGAAAATCGACAACTATAAAGTCGCTTGTAAGTATAATAAATCCTACAAGTGGAAAGATTTTTGTTGATGGAATGGATCTAGAAGAAAATAGAATGGAAGTAAAGAAGCTAATAGCTTATGTATCTGATACTCCAGATATGTTTTTAAGATTACCAGCAATTTCATTTTGGAAATTTGTTGCCAATGCATACGGAGTCGATCCAGAAACGAGGGAAAGAAGACTTAATTATCTTTGTTCAATTTTCTCAATGGAGGGAAATTACAATGAGGTTTTGGGTAATTTTTCTCACGGAATGAGACAGAAAGCATTTATAATTGCAGCCCTAATTTCAAATCCTAAGATATGGATTTTAGATGAACCTATGACAGGTCTCGATCCTCAAGCTTCATACAATCTAAAGGAGTTAATGAAACAACATGTAAAAGATGGAAATACAGTTGTATTTTCTACCCATGTTCTTGAAGTTGCAGAACAACTTTGCGATAGGATAGCAATATTGAGTAAGGGAAGATTGATATTTTTAGGAACTATAGATGAGTTGAAAAGTATTCATCCTGGTGAGTCATTAGAAAAAATTTATCTTAATATGGTAAGTCCTGAAAACAGTGAATTTGATTATGATAGTTTGGATGTAGAAAAGTACTCTAAAATGGATTTGAATAATGAAAATGATATCGATTGTGATATTGAAGGTAGGTAGAAATATGACAAAAAATAATGAAAATGTATCTATGTTCAAAGAAGTATTTAAAATTAATCTTCTGTATTCAAACCCTGCCTATACAGAAAAATCAATGAAAAGTGAAAAATATAAAGTTAATCCAGAGCAATTGTATAAAGACCTAGGAGTTAAAAAGCATATATTTCTTGGAATATTTTTAATGCTAGTTTACACACTTTTTTTTGCAGTAATAGATTATAGTAAATTTCCATATATGATAGATTTAAGTTTGGGTATTTTTATGCTGATGAATATTTTTCAAACTTTTACATATTTTTATAATGTATTTTATGAAAGTCGAGATATAGATGGATATATGGTTCTTCCTATAGAGCAAAGCATTGTTTTTAAAGCCAAGATGGCAGTAGTTTCCATATCAACTTTAGAGTTGGCAATACCGATGCTTCCTCTATTTATAATTTATATGATAAGACTAAAAATGGGTATATTACAAGCACTTATCCTAGGCTTTATAGATTTTTTAATTGTATTTGCTTTGATAATTATAGCAAATTCTATTGCAATGGATATTATGTCGAGGTCTGCCATTTTATCAAAATTTAAAAGTAAAATTATTACAAGTATAACTATAATAACATCGCTAATTAATGTGGTATTTATTCTAGGGATACAACAAATATCTAAAGATATGTCAAATAAGGCAATTAATGGAAGAAATATAAAAGTAGTTTATGGACCAATAAGCTTTGTGATGAAGAAATATTCTAGTCATTTAATAGCAATAGCACTTTTAATTTTATTAATATATGTTTTTTATAAAAAGTATATATTAAAAGTAGAAAATAATTTTTATGCCATTAATAGATCTTTAAATACTTCATCTAATTATAATGTTTCAAAAAAAGATGATAAAATAGGAAGTAGGTCTGCTTTAAAAATTAATAAAGATATAAATTCTAGTGAAAATTTAGGGTATAAAGAAAATATGTTTGAATCAAAAGACAGGGGACAGCTCAAGTCAGAAAAAGCTTTTAAAAGAAAGACACTATTTAAATATAATTTGTCTTTGATATCTGATTCAACAGTTATATCGCAAACTATGATGGTAATAATATTTCCAATAATTGTTTTATATCCTCAGTTTGAAAGCCTTAAAAATTTAATAGGAGATATGAACCCTTCTTCTTTGAAGGTTTTTGCTTTAGAGCTTTGTATAATTATTGCCTTAATGTACAATGTTTATCCAAATGGACTACACTCAGTAATCTTATCGCTTGATGGTGAGAATTACAACTATATAAAAAGCCTTCCAATAAGCGAAAAAGAATATATGAAGAATAAACTTATTTTTTCAACTGTAATTACAGCAACATTTTCTACAATTATTGCCGTAGCAATTTGCATCTATATGAAGGTAACAGTGGCTTATATTATACTTGGAGTTGCTTTAATATGGATAATGAGTTATAGCATTGGATCTCAGTGGATAGTTTATGATCATAAACATCTTTTGACATCATGGCAAAATACTTCTGAGATATATTCGAGAAGTAGTAAAGGAGTTAACCTTTTGATAATGTTTGTAATAGTGATTGTAGGCAGTATGGTAATAGCTGGTATAGCAGTGGCTGGAATTAACATGGCATCTAATTACTTATTTGTAATATTGCTTTTGGCGGCAATTATTGTATCTGCTATCGCTCTTTTTAAAAGCAATCTGTATTTAAAGAAAAATAATATAAAATAAATAGATTTTTAGTGAAATTATAAAATAAAAAGAGGGTATCAGATGATACCCTCTTTTATATAAATTTTATATTATAGTCATTCTATTAAAGTGATTTAACAGCTTCTAGTGCCTTTTCGTAGTTTGGATGTTCAGTATTTTCAGAAACATATTCAACATACTTAACTGTATCATCCTTATCTATTACTAGGATACCTCTATTTAGTAGCATAAATTCTTCCATTAAGAATCCATATCCTAATCCAAATGAATGATCCTTGTAGTCAGATACTACTATAGCATTATCTATTCCCTTATCTCCACAGAATCTAGCCTGTGCAAATGGTAAGTCACAGCTTATAGTTATTATAGCTACGTCCTTTAACTCTGCTGCTTCCTTATTGAATCTTATAGTCTGAACTTCACAAACACCTGTATCTACAGAAGGAACAACGCTTATTAACTTAATCTTTCCTTCAACATCCTTCAGTGTGAATGGGCTTAAATCTCCCTTTACACAAGTAAAATCAGGAGCCTTATCTCCAACCTTTATTTCCTTGCCTAATAAAGTAACAGGATTACCTGCGAAAGTTGTTACTGATCTCTTTTCCATATTCTATATCCTCCTAAATTTTATATAAAAATATTTATTTCAAAATTATATTGTCAATAAAACAGATAAAAATAATTTATAAAAGTTTTCTTTATCTATTTCCTTATTTTTAGTAATACCCATATAATTTGTCTTATACTCAAAAAAATCAAATTTTATAATAATAATTCTTATTATATATAAATAAGGAGCTATTAATTTGTATAAATACTGGATATTTATTTATCTGAATTAATATAAAATATAGCTAGTTGAGTGCGGTCTCTAAGATTGAGTTTTTCAAGCATAGAGGAAATGTAGTTTCTTATAGTTCCCTCGCTGAGAAAAATTTTGTCAGAGATTTCTTTATTGTTAAGTCCCTGAGAAATAAGCTCTAAAATTTGAAGCTCTCGACTACTAAGAGAATCAAAATTTCTTGAATTACTGGTGTTTTTTGAATTATTTGCAGTCATATCTTTAATATGACCTATATTTTCAATTACTTTACTTCCAAAAACAACTTGACCAGCATTTACAGCTCGAATAGCAGGGCATATGCTTTCAAAATCATCTTTTAGAATGTAGCCTTGACTTCCTAGGTTGATTGCATCTTTTATATAATTTTCGTCTAAAAAAGTAGTAAGGAAAATTATTTTTGCATTGGGATTTTTATTTTTTATATACTTCATTGCGTCTATCCCATTTTTTTCACCTATTTGAATATCAAATAGACAGATATCTGGAGAATGTTTTTCAAATAGTGAAACTGCATCCTCATAAGAGTAGCCAGACGCTACAACTTTCATATCATCTTCAGATTCAATTATTGTTTTTAGAGCAATACATATCATTTTGTCATCATCTATTACAAGTATCTTCATAAATTCATCTCCAAAATATAAATTTTTAATATATGTTTATATGTCGAAAGATATAAACATTCTATATCCATTTTCAGTTGAAATTTCAATGTTGCCTTTTAGTTCTTCAACACGTTTTTTTATAGAGAAAACTCCCATTCCACCAGAAGAATTTTTCACTGTATTTCCATTGTCAAATATTTTTATATAAATCTTAGCCTTACTTTCTATAATATTTATTTCAGCTCTATCTGCATCTGAATGTTTGACAATATTAGTAAGAGACTCCTTGACTATATAAATAATAGAGTATTTTTCTTTAAGGCTTAGGTCGCTACTTACAGAATAAAAAAAGTTTATACTACAGAAATCAAATGAATTAACCATATTTGTAAGTTCAGCTTCCAAGTCGATGGATTCATTTTGAAAATTGTGAAGGCTATTTCTAACTTCATTCATTCCATCTGATAGGGTATTTTTTAGTTCTACAAGTTGTTCTTTTTTATTTTCATCTTTTTCTGTAACAATCATTGCACCGATCTGCAAAATACCTCTAGAGGTAAGATGTCCCAAACTGTCATGTATATCTCTTGATATCCTATTTCTTTCAGAAAGAATAGCATTTTCTATCTTTTCATCTTGGGAATTAATTAAGTCAGAATACATTATTTTTAAATTATTTTCTTCCTTTTGAGTGTTGGAATAAAGTTTGAAAAAGTTTTTTTCCATAAGGTTAGAGTACTGAATAAGTATAGATAAAACATAGGAAAAAATACTCAAGAAAAAAAACAAAAAACAATTGGCTATATTTTCGTCAACTTCATATACACAGTATAAAGATAAAAGTAAAAGTAGTGGATAAATATATAAATCTACGAAATTAAGACTAAAATAATTCTTAATAGTTTTCTTATTATGGTGTTGAGCCAAGTTATAAGAGGCTTCACATATTTTACAAGAAGATTTATCAACTATTAAAAACATAGGTAGAAAGTATACAAAGTATCCAGTAAAAATATTTTCACTAATTAAAAACTGTGATTTCAAGCTAAAAAACACAAGTAAAAAATACAATAGGAGAAAAGCTATATAATGATACTTTCTATTTAAGAAAATTCCTAAAAGTGCTGTTATTAATCCAATTAATATGGGAATAATGGCATATAAATTACTATAATTAACATAAATTATAGTAACAGAAATAAAAAATATCAAAATAATAAAAATTCGGCTTTGAAAAAAGCTTTTGTAAGTCATATTACACCTCCCATATATTGATTATACTATGTAAATACTCAATAGATATTTATTTAGCCATATTATTATAATAATATATTTTTATCTTAAAAAGAAGAGTAGTTATAAATATAAATTCAAAAGTGACAAATGTAATGCTAAGTAGTGAGTCTATTCACTTATAATATAATATTTGAAATGCTATACTGAAATTACAGTTAAAGTTTGTAAATAAATAATAGAAAGTATTGATTCTAAAAGTTTAAAATGGAGGTAGAAATGTTACTTGTTGAGATAAAAGAACTTCAAAAAAGGTATGATAATTTAATTGCAGTTGATAATTTAAATATTGAAATTGAGAAAGGAGAGATATATGGCTTAGTTGGTCCCAATGGTTCAGGTAAAACAAGCACTATAAACTCGATGCTATCGATTATAAATTACGATAGAGGTAAAATTAAAATTTTCGGTGAAGAAATGTCATCTGAAAGCGACAAGATAAAGAAAAAAATAGGATATGTACCACAGGAAATATCAGTATTTAAAGACCTTAATGTCTATGAAAATATTGATTTCTTTTGTGGACTTTATATTTCAGATAAAAAAGTTAGAAAAAAATATGTAAATGAAGCAATAGAATTTGTTGGGCTAGAAAACTATAAAAAGTTTATTCCCAAAAAACTAAGTGGAGGTCTTTTAAGAAGATTAAATTTAGCTTGTGGAATTGCTCACAAACCAGAATTAATAATATTTGATGAACCAACAGTTGCAGTTGATCCACAGAGTAGAAACTTTATTCTTGAAGGAATAAAAAAAATGAATGAAGAAGGTGCAACAATTTTGTATACGAGTCACTATATGGAAGAAGTAGAAATGCTTTGTAAAAAAATATCTATAATGGATAAGGGGAAAATATTAATTACTGGATCAAAAGATGAGCTAAAAAAAGCAGTTGGATTATCTGATATGTTGATTATAAAGAATATATCCGTATCTAAAGATGATATAGAAAATATAAGAAAAATAGACGGAGTTTTAAATATTTCTTTAGAAGGAGAGGAACTTATAATAGCTATATCCAAGGGCATTACAGTTTCTCATTGTTTAACCTACTTAGAAAACAGTGGAA
Organism: Peptostreptococcus russellii; assembly: GCF_900110295.1. Taxonomy (GTDB): domain Bacteria; phylum Bacillota; class Clostridia; order Peptostreptococcales; family Peptostreptococcaceae; genus Peptostreptococcus; species Peptostreptococcus russellii_A. The sequence goes on along the minus strand of NZ_FODF01000004.1, from coordinate 120,698 downwards.
TATTTTTCAGTAATATAGAAGTGAAGAGTCCCAATTTAAATGATGTTTTTCTTGAAATTACTGGGAAAAAACTTAGAGATATATAGAGGTGGTATAATGAACATATTTTTAATGAAATATCTGGTAAAAAGAGCCATTAGAGAAAAGAGTGTTATTTTTTGGACTGTACTGTTTCCACTTTTATTAGCTACAATTTTTGGAGTTGCCCTAAAGAATGTAGATAAAGGGAATAATACACTAGAAAGCATAAATATAATGGTAGAGAGTCCTGTTTATAGAGAGATCTTATCTGGCATAAAATACAGGGATAAAAATATATATAAAATAAAAGAATATAAAGATCCTGAGGAAGCCTTAAAAAATGGTGAGATTAAGGCATATATAAATGGTGGTATAATAGTAAATTCAGAAGAAATTCAAAGTAAATTTAGTAAGTTTGCTATTGATACTAAAATAAGTAGTGAGGAAAAAAAGAAATATATTTCACAAAAGATAAGTTTGAAAAAATTTCAAGAAGAAAATAATATACTATCAAGAGGAGAAGAAAAGTATTTAGACGAGCTATATCTTGGTAAAAAAAGTATATTTATAAATGAGATGAACTTAGGGAGTTTGAATATCAATATTTTAAAGAATGGGGAAGAAACAGATATACTCAAAGAAATATTGAATTCAATTAATCAAACTTCTATGGCAATAGGGTATATTGTCGATGATAAGTTTGAAACAAGTGGGAAAAAATATAAAATTCAAGATAAAGAAATATTGGATAATAATTTAGCCAATATAACTTTGAAAAATGTTTTTGGTGAGGAGAAAAAAAATCCTAATGTCATATTTTTCTATGCACTTATTGCAATGATCTGTTTAGGTGGAATAACTTTTGGTGTTACGGTAGTTGAAGATATGAGCTTAGATAGTGAATTTAAGCATGTAGTAAGGACTTCAATTGCTCCTATTTCTAGAAAAAAAATAGTTCTTAATGAGATGCTAGTATATGTATTGTTTAATACAATTGTGTCTATTTTATTATATCTATACATGAAAGTCTTTCTAAAAGTTCCTTTTGCTGGAAATAACATATATGTTTTATTGACTATAGCAATTTCCAATATTATGGCAATATTTATAGGTATGTTTTTGGCAATTGTTACAAAGGCTAAAACATCTACGAAGTACTCTTTGGCAGCAGCTTGCTATGTGTTTAGTTGTTTTATTTCTGGAATGATGTCTGTAAATGTTTTAGGAACACTTTTAAATAAAATGCCGATTATTAATTATATAAATCCTGCAACTGTAATTACGAGAATGCTTTTATCACTGTATATTACCGATAGTAGTAATATGTACTGGAAACTTTTTATTAATTTATGTTTGCTAACTATAGCTGCTATTTTGGCAACAGCTTTTGCATATAGATTTAAAGTAAATAAGCTAAAAGGGAAAGAGGTAAAAAATGTCAGTATTTAAAGCCTATTTAAAGGTATTAATGAAAAACTCAACAGCAATATTTGTTTATATATTGGTATTCTTACTGATAGCAGTGTTAAATTCTAGGAGTATATCCAATGAGTATAATAATGATCTAGAAAGCAAGAAGATATCTATAGGAATAATAAATGAATCAGACTCTGTTGAAAGTGAAAAATTAGAAAAATATTTAGAAGAAAATTTTAATGAAAAAAAGGTAATAAAGGATACCGAAAAAATAAGAGAGAGTATAGTTTCAGAATATGTATTATATGTTTTGAAAATAAAAAGAAATGGGGATATGGATTATTATTGTAATGATAAAAAAGTTGAAATGGCAGTAAATGAAAAAATATCTCTATTCATAAGAATAAATGGATTGCTAGATAAGTATAAAATCAAAGATGTAGATAAAAAAATAAGCGATATACTAAATTCAGATATAAGAGTAAATTATTATTCGGGAATTTCTAAACATAAAGCAAAATTAGAAGAGGATATATATTCTTACTATAACTTTAATTTGTATGTAATTACCTTTGTTCTTATATACGCAGCATACCAGACTCAGAGTAAATTTAAAGAAAAGGAAATAATTAATAGAATTAAAATATCATCAAAAAAAATTAAAAAGTTTAAAAGAGAATTATACAGATCTTATTTTGCTTTTGTTTTTATAATTTGGTTATTTTTTATGATTCTACCAGTAATACTATATGGATATAAAAATTTAATTGATTTTTCTGTTTTAAAATATACTATAGCAAGCTTTTTCTATATTATGCCGATTTCAGCACTAGCTTGTTTGACCTCGGATTTAATAAAAAATGATACACAGGCAAGTATATTGATAAACTCAGGATGCCTTCTTCTTTCATTTTTCTCAGGGGTCTTTATACCGCTTAAATTTTTGCCAGAATACTTGAAAAAAGTATCTTCATTCTTCCCAATGTATTGGGGACACAAAGTGAACTTGGCTATTGCAAGTAATAATTTTTATAGCAATGAAACAGTCATAGCATTATCCATAGAAGTATTGATGGCAGTGGCATTTATGATGATATATTTGATTTTAAATAGAGAAAAAACTAGTAGTTAATAATAAAAAATACATAAAGAAAAAACAATAAAAAATATAATCGATTGACAACGTTTACATTGTATGTTATGCTCAAATTGTCAATTAAATAAATCTTCAGGGCGGGGTGTGAGTCCCCACCGGCGGTAAAGCCCGCGAGCAGTAGCAGATCCGGTTAGATTCCGGAGCCGACAGTATAGTCTGGATGAAAGAAGATGGTATGATGATATGTGGTTTAATATTTTAGTATGCCGATTTGTCCTGGAATGATTCTATCATTTCAGGATTTTTAAAGTAAAGATTTATGAAAATGAGAATACAATGATAAAATATTTTTATTTTATTTATTGCTTTTTCTAGAGTCGGCTATTTTTTAAAAGTAACATTAATCACAGCAGATAACATATTATTCAAATATCCTAAGGCCTTGAAGTTTAGCTTCGAGGTTTTTATTTTGCTTAAAAACAGGGATTTGGAAGATTTTTAGCTTTTTAAAAGCAAAATAAAACTCGAAATAAATCAATGGGGGTAAAAATGGAATCTAAAATTGATGAAGTTTATATGAAAAGAGCATTGGAACTTGCTTTGAGGGGAAGAGGGCGAGTCAGTCCCAATCCTCTTGTGGGAGCAGTGATTGTAAAAGATGGAGAAATAGTAGGAGAAGGATACCATCAAGAGTATGGTGGACTTCATGCAGAAAGAAATGCAATAGCATCTTCAAAAGTAAATCTAGAGGGGGCAACAATGTATGTAAGTTTGGAACCTTGTTGTCACTATGGAAAAACTCCACCATGCACAGAAAAAATTATAGAGTCTGGAATAAAAAAAGTAGTTGTTGGATCAAGAGATCCTAATCCAAAAGTCTATGGAAAAGGTTGTAAGATTCTTAGGGAAAATGGAATAGATGTTGTTGAGGACTTTATGAGAGAAGAGTGCGATAGTATAAATAAAGTATTTTTCAAGTATATAAAAAATAAAGAGCCATATATTTTGATGAAATATGCAATGACATTAGACGGAAAAATAGCTACTTATTCAGGAAAGTCAAAGTGGATAACAGGTGAAAAATCTAGAGCTAGAGTGCATTTAGATAGGCATATTTATTCAGCAATAATGGTTGGAGTAAATACTATTATAGCTGATGACCCTATGCTTAATTCTAGGCTGGAAGAAATAAAAAATTTGATTTTAGAGTCGGATTTTGAAAAATATGGAATAGTAAAAAATGGAGATTTTTATGAAACAAAGAAGGTAACAAGAATTATATGCGATACAAATTTAAGAACTCCATTAAATTCAAAAGTAGTAGAAACAGCAAAAGAATATAAAACTATTATTGCGACTGCTTCTAAGAATTTTTTAAAAATAAAGAAATATTTAGATAAGGGTTGTCAAGTAATAGTACAAGAAAATACAAATAAAATAAAATTAAAAGAGCTTATAAAAACTTTAGGAGAGATGAATATAGATAGCATAATTATTGAAGGTGGAGCAAGTCTTAATTGGTCTGCTTTTGAAGAAGGAATAGTAGATGATCTACAAAGCTATATAGCAGGAAAAATCTTTGGTGGAGAAAATGCTAAAAGTCCAATTTCAGGTTTAGGAGTAGAAAGTCCTAACAAAGCATTTAATCTAAATTTAAAGAGTATTTCTCAATATGATGGAGATATATTGATTGAAAGCGAGGTTATACCATGTTTACAGGAATAGTAGAGGAAGTTGGAAGAGTAAGTAGTATCAAAAATTCTACAAACTCAGCAATTTTTACTATAGAGGCTGAAAAAGTCCTTGAAGAAAGTAAAATCGGAGACAGCATTTCAGTAAATGGAGTATGCCTTACAGTAACAGATATATCCAGCAAATCTTTCTCTGCAGATATAATGCATGAAAGTTTGAAAAGGTCGTCTCTTGGAGAGTTAAAAAAGGGCTCAAGAGTTAATCTAGAAAGAGCTTTAAAGTTAAGTACTAGGTTGGGGGGACATATTGTATCTGGACATATTGATGGTGTAGGTAAAATAAAATCCATTAAAAAAGACGATAATGCAGTTTGGTACTGTATAGAAGCAAATGAGAAAATTTTAAAATATATTATAGAAAAGGGTTCAGTGGCAATTGATGGAATAAGTCTCACAGTTGCAGAAGAAAACGATAAAGATTTTAGCGTATCCGTTATCCCGCATACAAGAGCTGCTAGTAATTTATCTGAGAAAAAAATAGGAAGTAGAGTAAATATAGAGAATGACTGTATAGCTAAGTATGTAGAAAAACTTCTGTATTTAGATGGAGACATTAGCAAAGAAAAAAGTAAAGAAAGTAATATAGATATGAAATTTTTAATAGAAAATGGTTTTTAAATATATATATGAAAAGGGAGATAAAAAATGTTTAAATTTAACAGTATTGAAGAGGTTGTAGAAGATTTAAGAAAAGGTAAGATAGTTCTTGTTACAGATGACGAAGATAGGGAAAATGAAGGAGATTTTATATGTGCTGCAGAATTTGCAACAACTGAAAATGTGAACTTTATGGCTGTTCATGGTAAAGGGCTGATATGTATGCCTATGAGCAAGGAATATTGCCAAAAGTTAAATCTTTCTCAAATGGTTACAGATAATACTGATAATCATGAAACTGCCTTTACAGTATCTATAGATCATATTGATACTACAACTGGAATATCTGCAGAAGAGAGAGGATATACAGCTAGAAAGGCAATTGAAAAAAGAGCAAAGCCTTCAGATTTTAGAAGACCTGGACATATGTTTCCGTTAAAAGCAAAGGACAATGGAGTACTAGAGAGAAATGGTCATACAGAGGCAACTGTAGATTTGCTAAAAATAGCAGGGCTTGAAGAAATAGGTCTTTGCTGTGAGATTATGAAAGATGACGGTACCATGATGAGAAAAACTGAGCTTATAGAACTTGCTAAAAAATGGGATATAAAGTTCACTACAATAAAAAAACTTCAAGAATATAGAAAAAAGAATGATAAATTAGTAGAAAAATCAGTAGAGGCATATATACCTACAAAATACGGAGATTTTAAGGCATACGGATATATTAATTTGTTGAACGGTGAACATCACATAGCTCTTGTAAAGGGTGATATATCTGATGGAGAGGATGTTCTTTGCAGAGTTCATTCAGAATGTTTAACTGGAGATGTATTCTCATCTCTCAAGTGTGACTGCGGCGAACAACTTAACTTTGCAATGAGTGAAATAGAAAAAGAGGGAAGAGGTATCCTGCTATATATGAGACAAGAGGGAAGAGGAATAGGCTTAATAAACAAGTTAAAGGCATATGCTTTACAAGAAAAAGGTATGGATACTTTAGAAGCAAATTTAGCATTAGGCTTTGAAGCCGATATGAGAGAGTATTATATAGCGGCTCAAATTTTAAAGGATCTTGGAGTGAAAAGTTTAAACATTCTTACTAACAATCCAGATAAAATAGAGCAACTGAAGGATTATGGAATAGATATAAAAGAGAGAAGAGCAATAGAAGTTCAGGCAAATGAACATGATAAAAATTATTTAAAGACTAAAAAAGAGAAAATGGGACATATTTTAGAATTAAAGAATGTAGTAGGAAAATAGGGGGAAAAAAATGAATTTATATGAAGGAAAGTTAGTAGCAGACAAGATAAAAATAGGAATAGTAGCAGCAAGATTTAATGAGTTTATAGTATCCAAACTATTGGATGGCTCTATGGATGCTCTAAAAAGACATGGAGTAGAAAGTGATGATATAGATATAGCTTGGGTTCCAGGAGCATTTGAAATACCTTTAATAGCTTCTAAGATGGCATCTAGTAAGAAGTATGATGCTATAATATGCTTAGGTGCGGTTATTCGTGGAAGTACAAGCCATTATGACTATGTATGCAATGAAGTATCAAAAGGTATTGCTCAGATTTCATTAAAACATGAACTTCCTGTAATGTTTGGAGTTTTAACAACAGAAAATATTGAACAGGCAATTGAAAGAGCAGGGACAAAAGCTGGAAATAAGGGATTTGATGTTGCAACAGGAGCAATAGAAATGATAAATCTTATGAGAGAACTTTAAAAAGAGCTTATTTATATTAAAAAAATAAAATTAGATGTTTTTAATAAATTTAAATATAAAAATATAAAACTTTAAAAATAAAGTGTAAACTTTCAAATATTAAATAATAAGAATTAATAAAAAGCGAAATCAAATATATCTTGAGATTAATAGGATTTTAATAGTAGAAAAACTAATAAAAGTAAGATTAGAAACAAAAGGAAAGCATCTGCTTTCCTTTTGTTTTGTTAATTACATGCTATAATTGGGTATAATATAAATATGTTATATCTAAGTGTAGTTGTAATTTTAAAAGGAGGATACCCATGTTATATATAGGATCACATTTATCCGTATCAAATGGTTTTATGGCAATGGCAAGAGAAGCAAAAGCAATGGGAGCTAATACTTTTGCATTCTTTACAAGAAACCCTAGAGGCGGAAAAGCAAAAGATGTAGATATGAAAGACGTAAAAGAATTTAATGAATATATAAAGGAAAACGACTTTGGAAAACTTGTAGCACATGCTCCGTATACATTAAATGCAGCAAGTGCAACTGAAAAAACTAGAGAATTCGCTTTAATGGCTATGAATGAAGATTTAGCCAAAATGGAACTTATTCCAGGAAACTATTACAATTTTCATCCAGGTAGTCATGTAAAGCAGGGTGTAGATTTGGGAGTTAATTTAATAGCAGATGTTTTAAATAAAGTATTAAAAAAAGATATGACAACTACTGTTCTTCTTGAAACAATGGCAGGCAAGGGTACTGAAATAGGTAGAAACTTTGAAGAAATTAAGTCTATAATAGATAAAGTTGAACTAAGTGATAAAGTAGGAGTATGCCTAGATACTTGTCACATAAGCGATGGTGGATATGACATAATTTATAATCTTGATGAAGTTCTTGAGGAGTTTGATAAAATAATAGGACTTGATAAATTAAAGGCACTTCATTTAAATGATAGCAAAAATGAAAGAGGAAGTCATAAGGATAGACATGAAAAAATAGGAGAGGGATATCTTGGAATTGATACATTTAAAAATATAGTCAATCATCCATACTTAAAGACTCTACCTATGATTTTGGAGACACCTAATGATTTTTCTGGATATAAAGAGGAGATAGAACTTCTTAGAACTCTTGAGGATAAATAGAGCTTTAGAATCTGGATTTTTTAGGGATAAGTTTTAAACTCCAGCTATATTATTAAAAATAAATATAACTGTTAAAAACAGCCAGATCAATAAGACATCAAAGGCAAGCACTTGCCCTTATGTCTTATTTTATTGCAAAAAATAGCTTGCCCAAATAGGCAAGCATTTTTAGTTCTACTTTTCAAAGTCTTTATACATAAGTGAAGGTTGAATACCCTTGTTATTTTGATACTTTCCACTAGAATAAAGGTCGTAGTCACCATGAATATCATGATAATAAATCTGGCAGATTTGAGTATCAGGATATATTCTTATAGGCTGAACGCAGAATATTTCAAGAGTCCAGTATCCTGCAAATCCAATATCACCGAAACCAGCAGTAACATGAATAAAAAGACCCAATCTTCCTGTTGAAGATCTTCCTTCTAACATAGGTACAAATTTTTCTGTTTTAGTAAATTCATTTGTTCTACCTAGGTATAATTTATTAGGTTCAAGAAGAAGCCCTTCTTCAGGAATAGTTATTTTCTTAGCAGGATTTGGAACCTTCATATCTAAAACTTCATTTTCATATACCAAAAGTTCATTGCTTAATGAAAGATTGTAGCTGTTTGGATTTACATTATCCTTATTAAAAGGTTCTATTATAATGTCACCAGACTCTACATTTTTTAATATTTCTTTACCAGATAAAATCATTATTTCCACCTCTATAAAAATTATTAATCAAAAACGAAAATGATAAATTAAAAGTCATAATCGTTGAAATCACCATATCTTTTTATCATTATAACACACTTAAGCAAGTCAATAAACAATAAAGATAGCAATAATTTACTTTTCTAGCATATATATAGTGTAGTTGTTGATTTTTATTAATTATGTTGCAAATGCAACTGAAAAAAAAAGATAGTTATAGTAATCTATTTATAGAAAAGTTAATTTAAATAGTGGTATAAAAAATAATAAATATTAAATAGGTATATATAAATGAGAATTATAAATAAAGAAAAGAGGATAAAAATGAATAATTATTTTTCAGTAAATGATAAGATTTATGACATAGTGAAGAAAAATCCCAAAGCCTTGGACTTTTTAATTGCTAATGGCTTTGAGCAGTTTAAAGATTCTAATATATTTAATAGTATGTCAAAGAATATAAGTCTTTCAATGGCATTGAAATTAAAGAAAATAAATGTAGAAATATATGAGGAGAGATTACTATCTTTTTTAAAGAGTGAAAGAGAAAGTGTAGATAGAGATTTATTGGGAACATTAAACTCTAAAAAGAAAAAGGCAGATATTAATGTTGAAGGAGTTCTTCCTTGTCCAATTAGAATTCCCTTAGTAGAGTCTTTTAATGAATGGCTTGAAAAAAATAGAAGCTCATTTGACTATTCTATTGAGTATGATTTGAAATCTGCAAATATGGGTCTTGATTGGATAAAAGAACAGGTTAAAACAGGTAAAATAGATGAAATTCCAGATATATTGATGTCAGCAGGCTTTGATTTATTCTTTGATAAAGAGCTTATGGGGCAATTTATGGAGAGAGATGTTTTTGAAGCTTCTACAGATGAGATAAATAAGGATTTTTGCAATGATTATATAGATCTTAGAGATCCTAAAAAAAGATATTTAATTACAGGTGTAGTGCCAGCTGTCTTTTTGGTAAATAAAAATGAATTAAATGGAAGAAAAATACCTCAAACTTGGGAGGATTTATTAAGTGAAGAATTTGAAGATTCTGTGGCAATACCAGTGGGAGATTTGGATTTATTTAATGCGCTGATACTTACTATTTATAGAGAATATGGTGAAGATGGAATTTCTAAGTTAGCAAGGTCATATATGAAAAACTTACATCCAGCAGAAATGGTGAAATCAAGAAGAAAAAATAACTCTAATACTCCAACAGTTAGTATTATACCTTATTTTTTCACAAAGATGATAGATGAGAACAGCCAGGTAGCAGTATGGCCTAAAGACGGTGCAATAATAAGTCCAATATTTATGATTGCTAAAAAAGAAAAAAAGAAATCCTTACAAGCAATAGTGGACTTTTTTATGTCTCCTCAAATAGGAAATATATTTTCGGCAAATGGGAAATTCCCTTCTACTAATAAGGAAGTAGATAATCATCTTGAGGAAAATCAAAAATTCAAGTGGATTGGTTGGGAATTTATAGAAAAGCATGATATGGGAAGCTTACTAAAAGAGTTAGAATATAAGTTTAATAAAGAGATTATAAAATAAAAAAGCTAAAAGCGCATGGTTATTTTAAAATTATGCAAGAAATTGTAAAAGGCTTAAAGCAGGGGCTGAGTTAAAAGAACATAGCTATGGTAAAAGAAAAAGTATTTTAAAAGGAGAAAAAAATGAATTTAGTAGTATTTTCTGGTCCTCCATCATCTGGAAAGACTAGTGTAATAATGAAAACAATTGACGCATTGAAAAGACAAAATATAAAAGTTGGAGTAGTTAAATTTGATTGCCTATATACAGATGATGATTTGATATACGCAAAAGCTGATATTCCTGTGAAAAAGGGGCTTTCAGGTTCTCTTTGTCCAGACCATTTCTTTGTTTCAAATATAGAAGAGATAGTGAAGTGGGGAAAAGAAAAAGGACTAGATCTTTTGATAACGGAGTCAGCAGGTCTTTGCAACAGATGCTCTCCATATATCAAGGATATAAAAGGTATTTGTGTAATCGATAATCTTTCGGGAATCAACACTCCTAAAAAAATTGGTCCAATGCTGAGAGCAGCAGATATAGTAGTTATAACCAAAGGAGATATAGTATCTCAGGCAGAAAGAGAAGTATTTGAGTCAAAGGTAAATTCAGTAAATCCAACATCAATAACTATGCATATAAATGGGCTTACAGGACAAGGAGCATACGAATTAAGTAGATTGCTTCTTGAAGAAAAGAAAGAAATAGATACGGTGAAGGGTATGAAGTTGAGATTTCCAATGCCATCAGCACTTTGTTCCTATTGTCTTGGAGAAACAAGAATAGGTGAACAATATCAGATGGGAAATGTAAGAAAGATGGATTTGGGGGAAGAAAATGAGAAATAAGTTGAAAGATAAAAAATTAAAAGAGATAATAGAAAAATATCCATTTGTACTTTCTTTCTTTGAAGAAAACTCCTTGGATATAAAAGGAAAAGAAGAATATAGCTTTGAAGAATATTTAAATGAGTTTTCAGAAGATGAAATAGAAAATATGGCTTTAGATTTAAATAAGCTGTTAATAGATTTTTATGAATATATAAAACAGATGAAGGAATTTTTATGAATTCAAGAAGATGAGGGAGTAAAGTCTTTAAGCATTATAGCTGGCAGAGATAAAAATGGAGTTAAAGAAAAATTTGAAAGACTGGATATAAATAAATCTGAAATGATAGCCATAGTAGGTGCAACTGGTTCAGGAAAATCAAGGCTTCTTGCAGATATTGAGTGGGTGGCACAAAATGATACTCCAACAGAAAGAAGCATCTTGATAAATGGAGAAAAAGCTAAGGATAAATGGAGATTTTCCTCAAATAACAAATTGGTAGCACAGTTGTCACAGAATATGAATTTTGTAATGGATTTGTCTGTCAAAGATTTTCTAGAAATGCATGCCAAGAGTAGAATGGTTGAAGATATTGATAAGACAATAGAAAAAATAATAGAAGAGGCAAATAAATTAGCTGGTGAACAGTTTAATATAGATACGCAGATAACAGCTTTAAGTGGTGGTCAGTCAAGAGCTCTTATGATAGCAGATACAGCTATACTTTCATCTTCTCCTATTGTGTTGATAGATGAAATAGAAAATGCAGGTATAGATAGAAAAAAAGCTCTTGAGCTGTTGATTTCATCAGATAAAATTGTTTTGATGGCAACTCATGATCCAACTCTTGCCTTAATAGCTGATAAAAGAATAGTTATAAAAAATGGTGGAATTTCAGATATAATAGAGACAAGCAAGGAAGAAAAAGAAAAGTTAAAAGAACTTGAGGAGATGGATAATATAATACAAGAAATGAGAAGGGCGTTAAGAGCTGGAGAAAAAATAGGATAAAAAAGTAAAAAATATATTTTATAAAAATAAAATATAAAGTGAAATGCTTTGATAGAAAAAATAAATATTATTGAAAAAATATAAAGATTAGCAGAAAAAAGTATAAAGATATAGAAAAGTAGTGTAGCTATTAATATGAAAATTATAGATAAAAAGAAAACGTCAAATTGTAAAATTTGACGTTTTCTTAATTAGCTTTAAGAAAAAAATCTATGAAAAAGTTATTTTTTAAGATATAAAAAGATAAATATTAAACATTATTAATTGAAATGAAATATAGCAATAAAAAAATAAAAATAATCGATTAAAATAAAAAAATAGGGGGTATAATGAAATAGCGGTATCAATTGTATACAGTATTTTATTTAACAAAAAGCTTTGTTTTTGAAGTAAAATTCATTTATTTTTCATTGTATTTTAGTGTATAATAATTAGTGAGGATAAGAAGCTTACTTTTATAGACAATACTTTGTAATTATTGTATAATAAAATCTAGGTGTGATAACGTAAGAAATAATTATTAAAGAATTTATATAATTTATTAGTTTATATAACTAGAAGGGAGAATTTTAAGTATGAATACTGTTTCTGTAAAAATATTAGAAGATTTATATTATATGGGTGTAAATGATAGGGAAACAAACTTGTTTGAAAATATGTGGCCACTTCCAGAGGGGGTAGCATATAATTCTTATCTTATAACAGACGAAAAGACAGCTTTACTTGATACAGTAAAGATAATAAAGGTAGATGGATTTGTTGAAAATTTAAAGGCTAATCTTGGAGGTAGAAATCTAGATTATCTTGTAGTACATCACATGGAGCCAGATCACTCAGGATGCATGAAAACTATAATGGAATTATATCCTGATGTAACAATAGTTACAAATAAAAAGGCAAGAGCCATGATAGATGATTACCTTAATATAGAAATAAAGAACTATATAGAAGTTAAAAATGGAGATACACTTGATCTAGGTAGAAGAAAACTTAACTTTGTTACAACTCCAATGGTACATTGGCCAGAATCTATGGTAAGTTATGAGTCAACTGATAAGATATTATTCTCTCAAGATATATTCGGTGGATACGGTGCATTAAATGGTACAATATTCGATGACGAAATGAATTTCGATTTCTTTAAAGACGAAACAAGAAGATATTACTCTAATATAGTAGGTAAGTACTCTAAGCAGGCAGCAAGAGCACTAGAAAAAGTTAAAGAATTAGATATAGATATAATATGCCCAGTTCATGGTATAGTTTGGAGAAGCAATCCAGAACTTATAGTAGATGAATATATCAAACTTGCAAACCAAGTTAATGAAGAAGGTGTAGTAATAGCTTATGGTTCAATGTATGGAAATACAGAGAAGATGGCAGATCAACTTGCAAGATTTATAGCTGAAGAAGGTATAAAGAATGTTAAGGTCTTTGATGTATCTAAGACTCATGTATCTTATATATTAAGTGAAATATGGAAGTACAAGGGAGTTGTTCTTGGAAGCTGTACTTACAATAATTCAGTATACCCTAATATGAATCAGTTATTATATACTTTAAAAATGAACAAACTAGCTAACCACGCTCTAGGTATATTTGGATCATACGGATGGAGTGGAGGAGCTGTTAAGGAACTTACAGAATTTGCATCAGAAGGTGGAAATTTTGAAGTTGCTCCTACAATAGTTGAAACTAAGGGAACAATGAAGGAAGATGATATTGAATCATTAAGAGCTTTGGCAAAAGAAATTGCTCAATTAGTAAGAGCTTAATAATAAACTAATATCTATGACTAATAAATTAGTAGAATAAATATAAAAAACAGCATTGATTAATGCTGTTTTTTTATTTGAAAATGTTATGGGATAAAATTTGCTGTGAAGTATTTATTTTGATTGGTGAAATAATTTTAAATGTCGAAAAAGTATAAATTGCAACAAAAAAACTCTGATAAATGATAGAATAATAATAGGGGGGATTTTAGTAAAAAGAAAGGATTATTATATGATAAAAAACAAATGGTACGCTATACTTAGTTCGTCAGAAATAAAAAACGGACAGCTTCTAGGAGTAAAAAGATTAGGTGAAAACTATGTACTTTATCGTGATAAAGATGGAAAAATATCTTGTTTTGCTGATAAATGCGCTCATAGAGGTGCAGCGCTTAGCAAGGGGTGGAAAAAAGAAAATGACTGTATAGTCTGTCCATTTCACGGTATAGAATATGATAAAACAGGAAAATGTGTTCATATACCTAGTGAAGGAAAAAATTCTGAAAAAGATTTTTCCAAATTCAATCTAAAAAAATATTATGCCGAAGAAAAAAATAATATTGTCTATTTTTGGAATGGTGAAGGAGAACCAACTGAGGAGATAGACTATTTTGAAATGGATTATGAAAACATGGTTTATAGTGAGATATGTGACCATTGGAAAGTTCATTATTCAAGGGTAATAGAAAATCAGCTAGATGTTTCCCACCTTCCATTTGTCCATTACAATACTATTGGTAAGGGAAATAAAACGCTTGTAAATGGACCAAAAGTAATATGGATTGATGAAAACACTTTACAAACAAGCGCAAATAATCAAGTAGATGAAGGACAGAAACCTTTGAAAGCAAGTGAAAGCAAGATAAAAAGCACAAATATTCAGTTTAAATTTCCGAATACTTGGTTAAATACAGTTAATGAAAATTTAAAGATAATGGCATACTTTGTTCCTGTAGATGATGACAATACACTACTTTATATTAGATTTTATAATAAGATAACAAAATCAAAGGGAATAAATAAATTAATCGCTTGGTTTGGAAAATTTGCAAACAAGAAAATTGAAAGACAGGACAAGGTAGTAGTTGAAACTCAGATACCTAACTATACAAGTTTTAAAATGGATGAGAAATTGTTACAAGCAGATAGACCTATTATAGAGTATAGAAAGCATAGGGAGTTTTTAAAAAATAATTTAGGGGAAAATGAAAAATAATAAAAATATATTCTAAATTATATTAGGAAAATGTAATTACTGATAGATTATTAAATTTTTATAGTGATTCACTTAAGCTATAAATAAAAGATATGTTATAGATAAAAACTATTATAATAATAGATATTATGATTGATTATAATAGCCCATTTTGATATAATTAAATCAACAAAGAGTTATTGATGTAGGAATCGATCTTGTCCGTACATTTATCAAAACCCGATTGTTGAAATACAAATATTACACATAATTATAACTTAAATTATTCTGTACAAAAGGAGAGCGATGCTCTCCTTTTTCAGTATGTAAATTATCAATCTATTCTATTTTAAAATTATAAATTTCTTCTTATATTATAGAGTTACAAATAAGTTTAAAAGGTTTTAAAAAAGTTTGAAAAGAAAATATAATAAAGATAATATTGACCTTATTTTAAAGATGCTATATAATGAAATTAACCGACGATATCGTCAGTAAAGAAGGAGGTGTACTATGTGTGCGCGTGCTAGACTAAGTCAAGGAGAAAGAAAAGAAGAAATACTCAAGGCTGGAATGAAAGTTTTTAAGAAAAAGGGATATGTAAATACTACAATGGAGGATATCATCGGTGAAACAACACTTTCCAAGGGAGGAGTGTATTATTACTATAAAAGTACTTCTGAAATTTTACATGATCTAATGGAGTTTGGAATTCAGTATCGCATGGATATTGTAAGATCTACTATTGATAATTTTGAAAAAGATAGTGTTGATTTTTTAGCGGAAAAGATATTTGAAAAGATAATAGATAATAATCCTTATATGGATATTTATGTTCAATTTCTTTTAGCTAAGAGAAGAGATTCTAAGTTAGAGTCATTGTTTGAAGAGTTGAAAATTGAAGCAAGAGACGAATTTAGAAAGGAAATGGGTGATTTGCCAAATTCTTTTGAGGTTGAGGAACTATATGATTTTTTAACATATTTTATGAATTCATTAATTATAGGTGCAGAAGTATTAGGTGCAAGAAAAAGTTTTCTTGATAATAAAGATATGTTAATTGAAATGTTAAAAACTATTTTGAGTTAAGGGGGGATTTTTTTATTGTATTAATGAGAATGAATATCTATATTAAAAAACAAGGGGGAGGTTTTTATGAAAGTATATAGAAAGTTATTTAAGTATGTTTCAACAGAAAAAAATAATGGAATTCTTGCAGTTTTGTTTTCTTTTATTTCAGTAATAGCAACTTGTATAGGATATTATTATATATATAATATTTTGAAGTTGTTAATCTTATCAAAAGACTTTGTAATGGCTAAAGAGTACGCTTTTATTTCTATGATTTGTTTGACACTTGGGGGAATACTATATATTTTTTCAGGTCTATTTTCTCATAAACTAGGATTTAGAATAGAAACAAATCTAAAAAAGAGAGGTATAGATGGTATTACAAATGCAAGTTTTAAATTTTTTGATATTAATGAATCGGGAGTAATTAGAAAAACTATAGATGATAATGCATCAATGACTCATCAGGCTATTGCTCATATGATTCCAGACTTGGGACAAGCATTTCTTACTCCGATTTTAGTTCTTATATTAGCTTTTTTGGTTAGTTTTAGAGTAGGTATTTTGCTAATTGCGACAATTTTAGTAGCAAGTATCTTTATAATGAGAATGATGGGTGGAGAAACATCTTTTATGCAGGTATATCAAGATGCACTGAAAAGACTAAGTGGAGAAACAGTTGAGTATGTAAGAGGTATACAGGTAGTTAAAATTTTTAAGGCAGATATAAATTCATTTAAAGCTTTGTATGATGCAATTTATGATTATTCAAAAAATGCATATGCTTATTCAAAAAGTTGTAAATTTCCATATGTTACATATCAATGGATTTTTTTAGGAGCAATTTCTATTATAATCTTGCCGATATCTTTTTATTTATCGAAAATTTCAGATAAACAGTATTTTATGATAGAGATAATAATGTATTTTTTCTTAATAGGTATAATATATGTAACTATTATGAGAATAATGTATGCTAGTCAAAATATCTTTAATGCCAGCTATGCAGTGGATAATTTAGAAAAAATATATGAAGAAATGTTAAAAGATAAGTTGGAGTTTGGAAGTAATACAAAGTTTAAAAACTATAATATCTCTTTTGAAAATGTAAGCTTTTCATATGGAGAAAAATATATTCTTGAAAACTTCAATCTAGATCTTCAGCAGGGAAAGTCATACGCTTTAGTGGGAGAATCTGGTTCTGGAAAATCCACAATTGCAAAGCTTTTAAGTGGATTCTATAAGGTAGATAATGGAAAAATAAAAATAGGTGATAAGTCAATCAGTTCCTATACTGAAGATGCTATAACAGATTCAATATCTTTTGTATTTCAAGATCCTAAATTATTCAAAATATCTATTTATGATAATGTTGCTATAGCCAAGAAAAATGCTAAAAAAGGTGATGTAATGAAAGCACTTAAATTAGCAGGTTGCAATGATATTTTAGAAAAACTTCCTCAAAGAGAAAAGACTTTAATAGGAGAAAAGGGAGTACACTTATCTGGTGGTGAGAAACAGAGAATAGCAATTGCAAGAGCTATTTTGAAAGATGCTCCTATTCTTATAATGGATGAGGCTTCAGCAGCAATAGATGCTGATAATGAATATAAGTTACAGGAATCTTTTAAAGAGTTAATGAGAAAGAAAACTGTTGTCATGATTGCACATAGATTATCTAGTATTAAAAATGTTGATGAAATAATAGTTCTTAAAAATGGAAAAGTTGTAGAAAAAGCAAACCATAAAGAATTGATAAAATACAATAGTGAATACAAGAGAATTTTAGATTTATATAACAAGACAAATGATTGGAGGGTGAAAGATGAAGGAATGCTTTAAGAATAAATTTCAAGTTACAGACTCTGGAGCTGAAGGTATAGTAAAAGCAGCATTTTCAAGTTTTTTAGTTTACGTTATTAGTATGCTTCCTGTAATGCTACTGATGATGTTGGGAGATGAACTTATTCTAGGAAATGAACATAACAAGTGGAGTTACTTCCTTTTTTCCTTGCTAATAATCATTATTTTGTATATGGCACTTTGGAATGAATATGAAAAATTGTACAATTCTACTTATAAAGAAAGTGCAAATCTAAGAATTAATATAGCAAAAAAATTAAAAGAATTGCCGTTGAGTTATTTTTCTAAACATAACTTATCTGATTTAGCTCAATCTATTATGTCTGACGTGGAAGCTATAGAACATGCGATGAGTCACTCAATACCAAAAGTTTATGGGCTATATTTCTTTTTACCAGTTTTAGCTATTATGCTGATGCTTGGTAATTATAAATTGGGAATAGCCGTTATATTACCTAATGTACTGAGATTTGTTATTATTTCTTTATCTAAAAAAAGTAATAAAGTTGAAAATACTGAGTATCATAAAGTTTTAAGAGATAATAGTGAAAAGTTCCAAGAAGCAATAGAGATGCATAAGGAAATAAGAGGATTTAACTTAGCTAATGGAATAAAAAAAGATCTATATAAGCAAGTGGATTATAGTGAGAAGAAGCAGCTTAAAGCAGAACTGATATCTTTTAGAGCCATAGGAACTTCATCTTTATTTTCTTTTGTTAGTTTAGGGATTGTGATGATAGTAGGTACAAAGCTATTGTTTACAAATGAGATTAATATTCTTTATTTGATAGGATATATATTGGCAGCAATAAAATTAAAGGAGATGGTGGATGTTTCTAATGAAAGTATAATGGAAATAGCGTATATCTCTCCAAGAATTGCAAAAATAAGAGAAATTAATGAAGAAGAACTACAAAGTGGTAAAAAAACTAGATTAAATAAATTTGATATAGTCTTAAAAAATGTTGGATTTTCATATGAAGGGGATAGAAAAATTTTGAAAGATATATCGTTTACAGCAAAGCAAGGAGAAGTTACGGCTCTAGTAGGACCTTCTGGCTGTGGAAAAACTACCTTATTGAAACTTATTTCAAGACTGTATGATTACAATAGCGGGGAAATATTGATCGATGGTAAGGATATTAAGGAAATAGATATTGAATCCCTATTTGACAAGATATCTATTGTTTTTCAAGATGTTACTTTATTTAATACATCTATTTTAGAAAATATAAGAATAGGAAAGGTTACTGCAAGCGATAAAGAAGTAAAAAAAGCAGCAGAATTAGCTAATTGTATGGAGTTTATTGAAAAACAACCAAAAGGCTTTGAAACGCGCATAGGTGAAAATGGAGCGGAACTTTCTGGAGGAGAAAGACAGAGATTGTCTATTGCAAGAGCCTTTCTAAAGGATTCTCCTATACTTATTTTAGATGAGATATCAGCAAGTTTAGATGTCGAAAATGAAATGAAAATACAGGAGAGTTTAAATAAGCTTATTGAAAACAAAACTGTAATAATAATATCTCATAGATTAAAATCTATAGAAAATGTTAACAATATAGTTGTTTTAGAAAATGGATATCTTGAAAGCACAGGAAGTCATAGCGAACTACTAGAAAAATCTAACACTTACAAAAACCTAAATGAAAAGTCAAAAATGGCAGAAGAATTTGTTTACTAATAATAAATAGAAAGATTTTAAATGATTAGTAATAAAATTAAAAATCCAGTGATTACTTTAGTAGTAGTTTATAATGGAAAGTGTAAATGTTCGTGAAAATGAAGTAAGAAATTTAAGTACAAAAAAATATGAATTAGAATTATAGAAAAGAATTAATATATAGAAAATTAAGAAAAATAAAAGACCTTTTAAATTATATTTAAAAAGGTCTTTTATTTTTATAGAATTAAATCATAGCCGAAATACCAATGGGAGAAAAAAGTAAATACGTAGCTATAACAGTAATCACTACTAGAAGTCCTATACTATATCTATGTTTCCAAGGAGTAAGATCCAAAGCAGTATTTTTTTCTTTGAATTTATTATTGCAATTAGTACATGAAATTTTATTAAACAAAAGCAAAATAAATAAATCTAAAAAGAAAAGAACACTTAAAATATAAAGGAAGTTTATATTTGGAACTAAAATCTTAGAAACACCATAAAGCAAAATATGTATCAAGAAAACATATTTTGCACCCTTTGATGAAAGTTTTTTGCAAAAAAATCCACATAATATAAGTACAAGAAGAGGCATATTATATAGTCCATTAAATTCTTGAACCACTTGATAAAGTCCTTGGGGAAATAAAGATATAGCAGGAGCTATTAGTGTAGCAAGAATACCTATTAAAACTGTAACCTTTTTACCCAATCTTGCAATTTGTTTTGAAGATTTGTTTTTACCCCAAATAGGCTTGTACAGATCAAGTGTAAATAAAGTTGCCGTACTATTTAGGGAACCTACAAAAGAACTTAATATTGCTCCAAATATTATAGCTCCAAATATTCCATATGCCCAAGTAGGTAATATATGAACTAAAAGTGTAGGGTAGGCATCATCTGGGTTTTGTATAGTATTTCCAAAAAGATTGTATGCTATTATTCCAGGTAAAACAAGGAATAATGCTCCGAATATTTTGAAGAATCCGACTAATAAAGCGCCTTTTTGAGCTTCCTTTAGATTTTTACCAGCTAAAGCCTTTTGTATAATCATCTGATTTGTACACCAAAAAAATAAATTATTAAAAAACATTCCAAAAAATAAAGTTGGCCAAGGCACTATATTTGAGTTTATAGCTCCAATTGAATTCAATTTTTCTGGGCTGTGTACTGCTATATATTTTATACCAGATAAGAAATTTCCATGTCCTAAGATAGTCAATCCAATAATTGGTATCGATAGACCACCTATAATAAGTCCAATTCCATAAATAGAATCACTATATGCTCCCAGACTAAGACCACCTATAAATAAATAGATTATTCCGAAGAAACCTATGCAAAAGGAAATAAGTATTATTGCCTGTATATTAGTAATACCAAGGATTTCATTAACTTTGAATATCTTGTTGAAAACAAGAGATCCTGAATAAAGTACTACTGGAAGAAAAGAAGTAATATATGTAAAAATAAATAAAATAGATACAATTCTTTTTGTAGTTGTGTCATATTTAACTTCTATGAAATCTGAAATAGTATTTATACCGTATTTGAAATATCTAGGAAGGAAAACTATTGCAAGAATTACAAGAGTTATTGCAGCTGTAACTTCCCATGCCATTACTTCCATTCCAACTCGGAACGATTGACCGTTTTGACCGACGATTTGTTCGGTAGATAAATTAGTCATAATAATTGTAAATGCAATGGCAAATCCACTTAAGCTATGTCCACCAAGAAAATACCCTTCTTCATCCGAACAATCGATTTTTTTGCTTTTATTATAAGCATATATTGCTATTGATATTACAATAGCAAAAAAAGAAATAATTGAGAAAGCACTCATATAAAACCTCCTAATAGAATACATAATAAATTATTAATTTAAAAAATATAGTTTAAATTATAAAAACTAGAAAATAATGATACTTTTTAAACATAAGACAATCATATATTATCGATATAAAAATGTCAATGTTGAATTTTTTGACAAAAAATATAAATCTGAAAAAAACACAAAATCAAAAAGGAATACGTTTCATAGTCCAAATCCAAGCAAATGAATACTTAAAAAGCAATTAAATTATTCGATTTTTCTAAAAAACAAGCAAAAAAATAAAAAAATATTGTTAAAAAATATTGACAAATATGTAATGGATGGTTTAATATAAAGTTGTGTTTATTAATTAATTAATTAATTATGAGTTGCTATTCGGCTGTAGTTGATTACTTTAATTAGTGGTTTATAGAATAACTGTAACCGGTTTACTAAAAGTTTTTTACTAGATGTACAGGAGTTACTAGATTATTAACTATAAATTCAAGTGAGCTGGTATACTAAAATTAGAAAAGTGTAACCGGTTTACTAAACTGATAGATTTAAACTTAAAAATAATAGAACAAGGTGAAAATCTAAATTTAAATGTTTTTTAATATTTAATATAAGTTGATTTGAAGAATTGTTTATTGTTTTGCAAGTGTAATCGGTTACATTTTCCATATTACAGATGTAATCGGTTACACTAAAGATTAATATTTACAGAAAAGAATTGCTTTAATAATTAATAATAAATAAAAAATTTCGATGAAAATCAGGAGGTAAAAATGAAAAGAAAATTAAAAGCTGGAGTAATAGGTTTAGGAAGAGCAGGTTTTATGCATTTAAGAAATATTTCATCTATGACTGAAATAGAAATAGTTGCAGTTGCAGACATGATGGTAGATAAGCTATCAGAAGAATTAGATCAACTAAATATAACAAAAGATGCTCGTTATTCAGACTATAAGGATTTATTAAAGCAGGATGATGTAGAAGCAGTATTTATATTTACATCAACAAATACACATGAAGAAATAGTTTTAGAAGCTGCAAAACATAAAAAACATATTATGTGTGAAAAGCCTTTAAGTATGAGTCTTGATGAGAAAGATACAATAAATGTACTTAATGTTGTAAAAGAAAACGGTGTTAAATTACAGATGGCATTTAACAGAAGATTTGATCCTCAGTTTAGAAAGACTTATGAAATGGTTAGAGAAGGGAAGATAGGAGATCCTCAAATTGTAAAAATAACTTCAAGGGATCCAGATTTACTTCCTCATGACCTTATCTTGAGAATAGGTACACTTATATTTGACTTTACAATGCATGATTTCGATATGGCTAGATATATGATGGGAAGTGAAGTAGTCGAAGTATATGCAAAAGGAAATACACTTATAGATCCAACTTTAAAAAATATCAACGATGTAGACACTTTAGTAATAATTCTCCAGTTTGCTAATGGTGGATATGCAATTATAGATAATAGCAGAAAAGCTGTGTATGGATATGACCAGAGAGTAGAAGTATTTGGTTCAAAGGGAATGTTAAAGGCTGAAAATTATAGTGCTTCAACAGTAGAATATTACAATGAAAATGCTGTTGAACTTGCTAAGCCACTTCCAATGTTCCAGGTTAGATATACAGATGCATACAAGAATGAAGTAAAGATGTTTGCAAACTCTATACTAAATGATGCGCCAATAGTATGTGTTGGACTAGATGCATTAAAGGCTCAAAGAATAGGTATAGCAGCTCAGAAGTCTTTAGAAACAGGATTGCCTGTAAAAATTGATATAGTTGAAGAAATATAATTTGATTAAATTTTAGATAAAAGAGGTAAAAAAATGTCTTATGAAGTAAAAAATATTAGATACGGTATTGCTCCAATAGGATGGAGAAATGATGATATTCCTGAAATTGGTAAGGAAAATACATATAAACAAATACTTAGTGACGCAAAGATTGCTGGATTTGAAGGTACTGAAATAGGAGGATGTTATCCGACTTCTGCAGAAGAATTAAACAAGGAACTTTCTCTAAGAAATATGAGAATTGCTGCTCAGTGGTTTAGTGGTTTTTTAATTCAAGATGGTTTAGAAAAATCAATTGAGGATTTTACAAAGCATTGTGAATTTCTTCAGTCTGTAGGAGCTGATGTTGCAGTTTATTCTGAACAGACAGCTAGTGTGCAAGGAAAGACTGATGTATGTGTTTATACTCAAAAACCAATATATACAGAAGAAGAATTTAAAATTTTAGCTGAAGGACTAAATGTTCTTGGAGAGATAGCAAATAAACATGATCTAAAGTTATGTTATCATCATCATATGGGTACAGGAGTTCAGACTCTTGAAGAAACAAGAAAGTTAATGAATATGACTGATCCTACAAAAGTATATCTTTTATTTGATACAGGACATATATTTGTATCGGATGGTGAATATATGCCTATGTTAAAAGAGTTTAAGGACAGAATAGCACATGTACATTTTAAGGATGTAAGACCAGAAAAGCTTAAAGAAGCAAAAGCACAGGAAATGAGTTTCCTAGGATCATTTTTACATGGAATGTTTACAGTACCTGGAGATGGTTGCATAGACTATAAAGAAATATATGATTTCCTTTTAGAGATAAATTATTCAGGATGGATAGTTGTAGAAGCAGAACAGGATCCAAAGATTGCAAATCCATTGGAATACGCTATAAAGGGATTTAACTATATGCAGGCATTAAGAAAGTTTATATAAAAAATTAGGAGGATGCTTTAATGTCTTTAGATACAAAATCAAAAAAGAACTTATATCGATTTGTATATATTGCTACTATAGGTAGTTTAATGTTTGGTTTTAATACAGGAGTAATAAATGGAGTCGATCTTTTAATAAAAAGACCGGATCAGTTAGGTGCAACAGCAGCCCAAATAGGTGCAGTTGCAAGTTTATTGACAATAGGTGCAGCATTTGGTGCATGGTTTGGTGGAGCAATCGCAGATAAGATTGGTAGAAAGAAGTTATTACTTCTACTATCTGTATTATTTACAGTTTCAACTTTCGGATGTGCAATAGTGCCAAATATTTCAGTTTTAATATTTGCAAGATTAATATTAGGTTTTGCAGTAGGTGCGGTTTCAGTTACAGTACCAGTTTACCTTGCAGAAATAGCTCCTGCAGAAGAAAGAGGTAAGATTGTTACAATGAATCAGCTTCTTATAGTAACAGGACAGTTTTTAGCATTTGCTTCAAACGGTATTTTAAGTAATATATTTGCAAATAATCCAGCTATATGGAGAGTAATGCTTGGTGTTGCAGTAATACCTTCAGTATTATTATTGCTTCTAGTATTTGTAATACCGGAATCACCAAGATGGTTAGTAGTAAATAATAGACTTGATGAAGCTGAAAGGGTTCTTAAAAAGGTAAGAACAGAAGAGGCTGCAGCTAGAGAAATAAGAGAGCTTAAACAGGTAGCAGTAAGAGAGTCAAAAGAAGAAAAAGCTACAATAGCGGATATTTTTAAAGAACCTTGGCTATTGAGAATTGTACTTATAGGAATAGGTCTTGGACTTGTTCAACAGGTTGTAGGTATCAATATTATGATGTATTACGGTGCAGCTATACTTAAAGATGCAGGATTTAGTCAGACAGTAGCAACTGCAGCTAATGCAGCAATAGGTGTTGTATCTATAATAGGAGCAGCTGTAAGTGTAATGTTCATAAACAAGATAACAAGAAGAAAATTGTTACTAAGTGGTTTAGCTGTAACAACAATATCAATGGGATTAATGACATTAGTTTCTGCAGGAATTATTCCACTTGCATTAGCCGTAAAGCCAGTTGTAGTATTTGTTATGGTTTTAATATTTGTTCTTGTTTTCCAAGGAACAGTAGGACCAATACCATGGCTTGTATTATCTGAAGTATTCCCAAGAAGAATAGGTGGTCTAGCAATGGGTATATGTACTTTCTTCTTATGGATAGGAAATGCTCTTGTAGCTCAGTTATTCCCAATTATGCAGGAGAATATGGGACTAAATGGATCTTTCTTAGTATTCTTTATATGTAATATAATAGGAATCTTATATGTAATTAAGTTCCTTCCAGAAACAAGTGGAAAATCTTTCGAACAACTTGAAGCGGAGTTAAAGAAGGCAGTATAAATATTAGACAGTGTAAAAAGAGGTAATTATATGAAGAAGTTAAAAATAGGCATAGCTGGTCTAGGACGTATGGGTATGACTCATGCAAAAAATATTACAAGATATGTTTCAAACGTAGAAGTAGTTGCAGCTTGTAGTCTAGAAAAAGAACAACTTGAAATAGCCCAAAATGAACTTGGAATAAAGGATGTTTATTTAAGTTTTGAAGAAATGATTGACAATGCTGATATTGACACAGTTGTAATAGCGACACCAACAATAATACACCCAGAACATGCAATTTATGCAATGAAAGCTGGTAAAAATGTATTTTGTGAAAAAGCTTTAAGTATGTCAATGGATGATGAGAAAAATCTAGAAGTTTTAAAAGTTCAAAGAGAAACTGGAGCAAAGGTTCAAATTGGATTCAACAGAAGATTTGACAAAGATTACAGAGATGTATATGAACAGGTTAGAGCAGGCAAGCTTGGCAATCTTGAAATGGTTAAAATTACTTCAAGAGATCCATTTGTAATATCTCATGAACTTATAAAGAGAATAGGCGGTCTTGTATTTGACTTTACAATGCATGATTTCGATATGGCTAGATATATGATGGGCAAAGAAGTCAAGGAAGTAATAGTTAAAGGAAATACGTTGATTGACAAAGGACTTAAAGAACTAAATGATGTTGATACTCTTGTAGCAATACTTGAGTTTGAAGATGGAAGTTTTGCTGTAATAGATAACAGTAGAAGAACAACATTTGGATATGATCAGAGAGTTGAAGTTTTTGGTGAAAAGGGAATGCTTGTAGCTGAAAACGTAAGCGGGTCAAATGTTAAATTCTATGGTGAAGAGGGAACAGTAATGAAAAACCCATATCCAATATTTATGGATAGATATCACAATGCATATGTAAAAGAAATACAGATGTTTGTAGATACTCTACTAAATGGAGGAGAGATACAGTGTAAACTTGAAGATGTTATAAAGGCTCAGAGAATAGCTGTAGCAGCTTTTGAGTCACTTCAAAATAATGGTAGAGCAGTTTCAGTTGACTGTAAAATAGATTTATAGAATATAAATTGGAGGTAAACCATGATAAAAGTTGGTGTAGTAGGTATAGGTAAAATAGGAGAAGATCACTTAAACAGACTTCAAAACAGAGTTTCAGGAGTAGAAGTAGTTGCAGTTTGTGATATAGTTCCTAACAAGGCAAAGGAAGCTTTAAAGAGATTAAATCTTGAGCATATAAAGGATTATGCAGATTACAAGGATTTAGTAAAGGATAGCGAAGTAGAACTAGTTGTTTGTACAGCTAATAACGAAGCTCATGCAGAAATAGCTCTTGAAGCATTAAACAATGGAAAGTATGTATTCGTAGAAAAGCCACTTTCTATGACAGCAGAAGAATGTCAGGCTATAATGGAAGCAGAAGAAAAGAATGGAAAGAGAATGGTTCAGGTAGGATTTATGAGAAGATATGATCCTGGATACCAGCAGTTAAAGAAGTATATAGTTGAAGGAGAAATAGGAGCACCTTTAATGATGCATTGTAGACACTTCAATACATATCTTTCTCAGCCAAAGGACTATGAAAGTGAAAGAGCAATTGTTGAAACATTTATACATGAAATAGAAATAGTACATTGGTTATTAGGTGAAGAATACAAGAATGTAAAGGTATACTTCCCTAAGAGAGCTGATATAACTAAGGAATATAGCAAGGGACTTCAGGATCCACAAGTTATAGTAATAGAAACAGAATCTGGTGTAAATGTAGTTACAGAAGTATTCGTTAATGCTTACGGATATGATATACACTGTGATATAGTGGGTGAACTAGGTATGGCTCAATTACCTGCAGTACCAAGTGTTACTCTAAGTAAGGCTGCAAAGAGAAGTACAGATATATTAACTGATTGGAAAGAAAGATTCATAGCTGCATATGATGTTGAGTTCCAGGATATAGCAGACAGATTAAATTCTGGTAGAGAATTAAATGGGCCTTGTTCTTGGGATGGATATGTTGCAGCTGTAACAGCAGACGCAAGTATTAAATCACAGAAAACTGGTGAAACAGAAGAAATCAAATTAATGGAAAAACCAGAATTCTATAAAAACTTTAAGTAAAATAGCTTTTAAAAAATAAAATTTTTAAATGCTTTTATGTAATTTTAAAATTATAATAAATTAGTTTTAAAAAAGATTTGATAGATAGTTATTATATTGAAAAAATTTAATGAATGGTGATTTTTAGATATTATTATTGAATAATCACCATTCTTATTTTTTGACATTAATTGGGAGAATAAAAATATGAATATACTCGAAGATTTATTAAATGAAGAAAGAGAATTAGTATTTGAAAAGTTCAACAATGACGATGCTTTGAAATTGGGATTGATGATAATAGAATATTCAAAGGCTAATAATATAAGTATGGGTGTTAAGATAGAAAGAAATAGACAAGTTCTTTTTAGTCATCTAATGGATGGAACTTGTTATGAAAATCAGATGTGGTATAACAGAAAGAAAAATGTAGTAGACAGATATTTCCACTCTTCTAAATTTGTAAAAGAAATGTTTTTAAGCAATAATCAGACTTTTTCTGATAATGGATTACTAGATGAAGAATTCTATCAGGCTGAAGGGGGTTCTTTCCCTCTAACAATTAAAGGAACTGGTGTAGTTGGAAGTATTACAGTATGTGGACTTTCTGGAGATGAAGATCATGAAATATGTGTAAAAATGATTAGAGAATTCTTAAATAAGTAATATGAAGGGGTTCACAATAAAAAATATAAAAGTTATCTTGATGATTGTAACATTGGGAGGTTTTTTATTCGGATATAACAGTAGTATAATAAACGGTGCAATTTTAATACTTTCAGAAAGTAGTAGTTTTTATCTAAGTAAATCTGAGGTGGGGATTATTGTATCGATACTTCCCTTGGCTGCAATGATAGGAGCTATTTTATTTGGGAAAATTACTGATTTATTTGGAAGAAAGAAAGTGATAACTTTTATATCATTGATGTTCATTATATCTATTTTAGTTATAAGTGCATCAAACTCTGTTTTTCAGTTGATTTTAGGAAGATTTGGTTTGGGATTTTCAATTGGTGCTATTAATACTGTCGTTCCAATATATATAGCTGAAATTTCAAATGAAAACAATCGTGGTAAAATGGTAATGACAAATCAAGTAATGCTGGTTTTTTCGCAGTTTATTGCATATTTAGTAAATTATATTTTTTACTATTTAAATATCTCTTGGAGATATATGTTTCTAATTGCAATAATACCATCTATTATAATTTTTATTGGATCATTCTTCATTCCAGAAACAGTAAATAAAAGAAATATAAAGAAAGAATATCAAAGACTAAGGAAAGAATTTCACATAATAAGTAAATTTGAAAAAAATAAAAGAAGATTTTCAATTTTTATTCCAGGAATATTATTGGGTATAACACACCAGTTTACAGGTATAAACATTATAATGTATTATAGTTCATATATATTTTCATCTATTGGATTTAAAAATGAAAAAAGTTTTTTTATAAATATAATACTTGGTTTTGTTTCTTTAGTGGGTGTGCTTATAAGTTTTAAAATAATAGAATCTTACGAGAGAAAAACAATATTATTAATAGGTCTTGAAGGGTGTTCAATGTCCTTATTTTTGATTATTCTTTTAAATAGCTTTTTAAATGAAGAAAAATATTATATATATATGGTAGCCTTATTTATAATTGTATTTGTATTCTGTTTTCAGGCATTTGTCGGAGGTGTCATTTGGTTGTTGATATCTGAAATCTTTCCTGAAAAAATACGCGGTATTGGAATGGGATTATCTAGTGCAGCTTTATGGTTTTCAAATTTTTTAAGCAGCCTAATATTTCCCATGATAATAAGTGAATATGGTTTGGGAGTAGCGTTGATCTTATTTTTTACTGTCACAACAATTTCAATACCTTATATCAAATATCTAAAAAATACAAGAGGTATATCTCTAAAAGATTTAGAAAAAGCTACTCTGAATGAGTAGTTAATAATAAATAAAAAGTAGTTAATAATAAATAAAAAGTAGTAATAATAAATAAAAAAGTAGTTAATAAGCAAAAATAGTGATTAATAAGTAAAATTAAATTAAAGCAAAGGTTAAATAATAGGCATATAAGATCGGAAAAGTTGTTTAATATAAAAAGCCTATTACTAACAGCATCAATAGAATATATCTACTGATGCTGTTTTTTATTTTTTAATATTTGATTAAAAAAATATGCGACATAGTTGATTTAACTATGTCGCATTAGTATTATTCAAGATTAAGTTTGTTTTTCATCATGTAGTCAATAGCTATCCATGCAAGAATTGTAAAGATTAGTGATATAACACTAGAAAGTAAAAATGTACTATTAAAGAAAGTGTTAACAGCATTAATTATAATTACAGGATCATTGGTTGCCACACTAGGTGGTGTCTTACCTACAGTATGATTAAGAATAAGGTTTGATACACCTGATTCAACTGCACTAAGAACAAAGTAAGTAACGAAACCATAAATATACTTGTGGTTTATACATTGTTTTAAGTGGGCTACTGAAATAGAAAAATAAATAAAAATTGTAGCTGATACAGTTGAAACTATAAATACTAAAATAAAGTTAATTATTGTTAAAGTAACATTTATTTCAGATGAACTTATTACCTTCATAGCATCGTTTATAAATTGACTAAAATTCAATATATTTATTTTAGATAGATTAGGAGTAAGTAAAAGCAAAATAGCAAGTCCTAATACTATGGTAGATAAAAATGAATATATTAAAATAGTTATAGCCTTAGAAGCAATAATCTGGTTTGATGTTACAGGTAAAGTGTTTGTAAGATATCCCTCTTCGCCATATACGGAAGAAGAAAATCTTTTAACGGTAACGTAGATATTTATAAACATAAATAACAATGTTACAGATGTAAGTAAAATTATCATGATCAATGATATAACAGAGTCCGATGTTTTAGGTACAGTAAATCCATTTAAAAGAAATACAAGTAAAAGTGCAACATATATAGGTAGGAAATACCTAGAACAAGCTTTAAATTCGTGTTTTATTAATTTACCTAGCATTTAAATACCTCCTTAAATAGGGCGTCTACTGATTTGCCTTTTTCCATTCTTAGGTTATCAGTATTTTCATGTATAACAATTTTTCCATTACTTAGGAATGCTACTTCATCGCAAATACTTTCTATTTCAGAAATTAAGTGGGTAACTATTATTAGAGTAGAACCTTCAGGGAAATTGTTAATTATGGTTTTTAAAATATAGGCTCTAGCAGCAGGGTCAACTCCACCAATTGGCTCGTCAAGAACGTATATTTTAGCATGTCTTGACATTACAAGTGCTAGTTGAACTTTTTCCTTAGATCCCTTTGAAAGATTCTTTATTTTTGAGTTGGTGTCTATTTCCAAATCTTCAAGTATTTCATGAACTTTATCAATATCAAAGTCTTCATAAAAATCTTCAAAGTATTCTATGATGTCTTTCACCTTCATCCAATCGTTAATATAAGTTTTTTCAGGCAAATAAGAAATTATTTTTTTTGTTTCTACACCAGGTTCGAGACCTGCAATATGAACGCTACCAGAGTCGGCTTTTAAAAGTCCATTAATTATTTTTATAAGTGTAGACTTACCACTTGCATTTGGTCCAAGAAGACCTACTATTTTTCCTGAATCAATATTTAAATTTAAGTTTTTAAGTACTTCTTTTTTACCATATGACTTTGATAAATTATTTATTTCTATAATACTATTCATTTATATTTTCCTCCTTTAACAAATTTTTTAGTGAAGAATAGATTTCTTCCTTTGAATAACCTTGAGAATAAAGTTTCTCGAGCATATTTCTTATTTCTACGTCAATCTGTCTTTCTCTAATTAAATTAATAAGTTTTTTGTCATCTGTTACAAATTTTCCAACGGCTCTTTTTGAGTAAATTAGACCTGTTGATTCAAGGTCAGAAAGTGCTCTTTGAACTGTATTTGGATTTACCTCATACATTTCAGCATAAGATCTTACAGATTCCAATTT
Source organism: Peptostreptococcus russellii (assembly GCF_900110295.1). GTDB lineage: Bacteria > Bacillota > Clostridia > Peptostreptococcales > Peptostreptococcaceae > Peptostreptococcus > Peptostreptococcus russellii_A. Next base: position 89,230 of record NZ_FODF01000004.1, on the reverse strand, counting down.
TTCTCCAGGAGATAGTTCACCTGAAATTATTTGATTTCTTATAAATTCTGTAATTTGAATATATATAGGTAAATTAGTATTAAATTCGATCATGATTTCCTCCTTTCAAAAAGAATATATCACTATATTTGATGTATTACTGTATTAATTGATTAATACAATGATACAATGATACAGAATTTTTGTCAACAGTTAATTAAAAAATATATTATTTTAATATGGTAAAAGTATTTAGTAAAATATAAAAATCTTGGAACTTGAGAGGTGATATTTTAATATAAAAATTTCTTCATAAGAGTTTAAAATAATGATATAATATCTGTAATTGATTATTTGAAGGGAGCAAAAAATGGCTATAAAATATGAAATAACTGAGAATTTAGGAACATTGTCAAAGTCTCCAAAGGGGTGGACAAAGGAATTTAATTTGGTTAGCTGGAATGATAGAGAAGCAAAATTTGATTTAAGAGAGTGGAGTGAAGATCATAGCAAGATGAGTAAGGGGGTAACTCTTACAAAAGAAGAGCTAGTAGAATTGAAGGAAATACTGAATAATCTAGATATATAAGAGTTTATATTATATAGAAGAAATTTTAAAAAATATAGAAATATCTAAATGAAAACATCGCTTATTTAGCGATGTTTTTTTGTTATAATATTTAGAATGAAAAACAATAAGGACAACAATGATATTAGATAAATATAATAGTTTGTCGTGAATATAGGCAAATAGCCTAATATGTCTAATGAATATTCTGATAATAAGGGTTATTATAGAGTTAACAGTAGATATAGATTTTTTAATCTATAATAAATCTTATTTAAATAAGGTTTAAAATTTTATAGTCGATGCAAATAAGTATTATTAGATTTAGTATTTTATGGAAGGCAGGCGTTATTTTATGAAACTTGAAACTTATGATGAAAGATTAACTTTAACAAACGGAAGTTATCATGCACTTGTGAATACTAGAAAGCCAAAGGGAATTGAAAACAAGAGTGCCTATTTAGTAGGTACAGGTATAGCATCACTTGCAGCAGGATGTTTCCTAATAAGAGATGCTCATATGGATGGAAGCAAAATTACTTTCCTAGAGCAGTTAGATTTGCCAGGTGGTTCACTAGATGGAGAGTTTAGAGAAAATATTGGCTATGTTGCAAGAGGCGGAAGAGAAATGGGACAGCATTTCGAATGTTTATGGAGTTTATTTAGCTCTCTTCAATCTGTAGAAGACCCTAATATGACAGTATTAGACCATCTATATTATACAAACTATGACGACCCAAATTCAAGTAATTGTCGTATTACAAAGAACAGAGGGGAAAGACATGACAATGGTAAGTTTAATTTAGGAGAGAAATTAGCTACAGAGCTAGCAACATTTGTGAGCTTGTCAGATGAAGAACTAGAGAATAAATCAATAGAAGAATTTTTCTCAGAAGAACTTTTAAATACTGATTTTTGGACTTTCTGGAGAACTATGTTTGCCTTTGAAAATTGGCATAGTGCATTGGAAATGAAGATGTATATGAATAGATTTATACATCATGTAGCAGGACTTCCAGATTTATCTGCTCTTCAATTTACTCGCCATGACCAATTTACATCTATGGTTACTCCTATGATTAACTATTTGAAAGAACATGGAGCTAAGATTGAGTATGGAGTAACAGTTGATAATGTTGAATTTGATATATCAGATAAAAAGAAAGTAGCTAAGAAAATACATGGATATTATAAAGATGGTAAAGAATTGTCTATTGATTTGACAGAAGATGACTTGGTATTTATTACAAATGGATCTATAACAGAAGGTTCAGGTTATGGAGATGATAATACGCCTGCTGAATTTAATAAAGAACAAGGTGGTTGCTGGGAATTATGGAAAAATATAGCAGCACAGTGTGATGAATTTGGGCATCCTGAAGTATTCTGTGGTGATACAGAAAAAACAAATTGGGAATCTTGTACAGTAACATGCCACGATGAGAGAGTTCCTAAATATATAGAAAAAATTATAAAAAGATCACCATATGGTGGTAAAACTGCAACTGGTGGAATAGTAACTGCAATGGATTCTTCTTGGTTGATGAGCTGGACAATAAATCGCCAGGAACAGTATTATGGACAGCCAAAAGAAGATATTGTAGTTTGGTTATATGGACTATTTACTGATATAGAGGGCGACTATATAAAGAAGGCACTTAGAGATTGTACAGGTAAAGAAATTACTAAGGAATGGTTGTATCATATAGGTGTTCCAGAAGAAGAAATAGAAGAACTTGCAAAATCTTGTACAGCTATACCGGTAATGATGCCTTATATTACTGCTCAATTTATGCCTAGACAAATGGGAGATAGACCTTTTGTAGTTCCAAAAGATGCAGTCAACTTTGCATTTTTAGGTCAGTTTGCAGAAACATTAGACAAACCGGGAAGAGATACTGTATTTACAATTGAGTACTCAGGAAGAACAGCAATGGAAGCTGTATATGTTCTTACAGGAGTAGAAAAGGGTGTTCCAGAGGTTTATGCATCAAGATATGATATAAGATATCTTTTAAATGCGGTAAGTAGTTTGTTAGATGGTGAAAAACCTCATCTGCCTTTATCTCCTATAGCAAAGCTTAAATTGAAAAAGAAGCTTGCAGGAACTGACTTGGAGTTGTTATTAAAGCAATTTAATATAATCTAATTTTCAATTTGAAATTGTAAAGCAAAGCTAAAATCCCGACCTTAATCGGGATTTTGGCATTTTTTAACTAAAAAACAGTTAGCATTAAATCTTATATTTTTAACATCACTGTAGGAGAAATGAGAGGGAAAATATGAAGAAAATAAAAAATGAAAAAAGAATTGTTTTAACTGACGAATTAAGAGAAAAATATAAAGAAAATCTACGAGAAGAACTCTATTTAAAAGAAAATAAAGAAGAGTATTTAAAAAATGAAGGTGAGTTTTTTAATAAGTTTAGAAGAAAAGAAAAATGTGAAAATAAATTGGAAAGAGATTTTCCAAATAGCGATGATGATGTATTTGATAAATATATGGAATTTATAAAATTAGAGGAGAAAGAAATAGAAGATAAAGTAAATAGAATAAACAATTTAATAGACTATGAAAGGTTTTTTCTAAACTGGGAAAGAAGGTTAATAACCAAGTATGATAAAAATAAAAGTTATAATAGTAATTCAGCTACAAGATATAGAGTAGATCAAATAAAGAGATTGGAAGATGAAAAAAGTATAATCTTAAACTCATCTAGTGTGGCAAAAGACTATTATAATAAGAAAAAAATACTATTGGATATAGAAAATCAAAATAATGGAAAACTTATAAATGTAGATTATGTAGATGAAGCAAAGAAAAAAATAAAAAAGGCTTTAATAAATGGAAATCCAATAAATATCTTTGGACATTTAGGAAGTGGAAAAACAGCTATAGCAACAGAAGCGGCAGTAGAATACGCAGTAGAAAGAAAAATTCAGAGCTATCTAGAATTATCTATGGAAACATGGTATATTGAACATATAGATGCTGATTTTGAGGAGATGATAGAAAACTTTTCTTCATTTAACAGTTATATAAAAAAGTACTATAAAAACATTCTAAATAATCCTCTAGATAGCCAGTGGCAAGAACTTCAGCCTCTTTTCATATCAGGCTCCCATAATCTAACTTATGAAGATATGTTTGTTGAAAAAACTTTGAAATTAGAAAATACTTTTTCAGTAGATTCATTAGAAAATCATTTAAAAACAATTGCTATAAGTTTCAATAATTGGATATTAGATCATAAAAATGAGCTAAAAGAAATGTCAGATGAAGAAGCAATCAATGCCAAAATAGAGATTTGGAAAAGCCTTTCAGATATTCTAGTTGCTCAAAATAGTTCCTTTGGAACGGAAATCAAAAAAATAGAGAAGGAAATTTTAATTGCACTTAGACAAGGTAGAGTAGTGATAATAGATGAGTTAAATGCTATAGCTATGTCCAATCTTATTGCTTTAAATGATATTTTACAGAAGAAAAGAGGAGAATATGTTTATGTTACAGGTGTAGGAGCTGTAAAAATAGAGGATGGTTTTGCTATTATAGGAACTGGAAACTTGTCAAATAGTACTGTAAATTATGAAGGAACAAATGAACTTAATCCTGCTTTTAAGTCTAGGTTTATAAATATGGAATATAACTATCTTCCACAGAACTTGACAGGTGAATACAATAATCAAAGTGATTTATATGAAAATCAATTATTTAGAGTAATAATCACACGACTATTAGATCTAGATGGAAGTCTTAGAATACCTTATCCACAGAGAAGTATAGATGAACTCTTTAGATTTGCCCAACTTTCTAGATTGACACAAAATGTTTTTATGGGAAAGTGGAGAGATAGCCAAGACGGTGAGAGAGATATTGTAGACATAGAACTTAGGGAGAGTGTTCTTTCAATAAGAAATATAATGAGAGTTTTAGATGAATGGAATTTAGGTGAAGAAAAAGATTTTTCAAAAGCTTTATGGGATGCTTTTATTAGTTCAATTACATCTCCTGAAGATCAAAATTATATTTTATCACAAGCTATAAGATTTGGTTTTTTCAACAGCTCTGAAGGTTGGAATAATGAATTGAGATATTCTTGGGACTATACTCTATCATTTGAAGATATAAGAAAAGAAAAGTATACATATACTAGACCAAAACTTGAAATATTAAGCATAATAGATGTAGGAGAGTTAATATATGGAAAATATTCTGGAGAAGATAGAAAACTTATGGATTATCTTGACTTAAACATTTCCAGCAATGAAAAAAATATAAATGCTGATGAATATATAGAGTATGATAAAAAAATAAGGAACTTGGAAAGTTCTTCAGAAATTATAGACTATATATTTAATAATTCTAAAAAGGATAACTAGTTATAAAAATCAAATCTTAAATTAGATACAAATTTTAAGAGAAGGGATGGATTTTATTAAATATGCTGACGAAAAATAAGAATATTTTGGAGAAATTGGCAAATGAAAATAAATATGATAGCTGGGAAAAAGATTTAGGAAAAAAGGACAGCGAAGATTTAAAAGAGGATATAAAAAGTTATAAAAAATATGTAAAGCTTTTAAGAGAACAGCTTGAAAAAGGTATGTCTAGCGGAAGTATAAAGAAGGATTTAGATGAAAAGATAAAAGCTGTAAAAGAGATAGAGTCAAATATTGTGGAAAAGATTATTCCTATACATAGAAAAGAAAATATAGAAGAAACCCCATTTTACCTTAAGAGGTTGGATCATGTAGGAAGTTACGAAATATCTGGAATTGTAAATGAAACGGAATATTTAGGTGATTTTATTTTTGTATCCACTACTTCAGATGGAGAGGTGGCTATTTATAAATTAGATAAGGACGAAAAAACAATAAAATGGATTCATCTAGAAAAGTTAGAAATATCTGCTATAAGCAGTATGTTTAAAATATCTAAAAATCAAGTGATTATTTTAGGTGTAAGTGGTGAAGTTTTTTTGTGTAAGTTAGATTTTGATGAAAAAGAATTAGGAAATAGTAAAATATATGTTGAAAAAATTTCATCTAAATATGATGAATATGGATTTGATATGGTCAGGAGAATATCCAAGAATTATTTTGCTAGAAGAATAGGGGAAAAAGAAATTGAAATATTTGAAATAGATCTTTCTAATAGAAAGATAGTCAATAAAAGAAAAGTATTAATGAAACATACAATAGCAGATTATATAGCTTTAGATGAAGAAAGAATACTTATAGGAGATAAAACAGGAAATCTTTTTATAGTATCTAATAACTTTGAAAGAATAAGTACAATTTATGAAGATAGTGATTCTTTAAGAAAAATAATAGGGATGGTAAAAACAGAGTCTAAAAATATATCTTATATTTGGGTATTTCTATCTGACGGAGGTTTTTTATATTATTCTTTAAAAGGGGATAGATTAGATTTTATAGATAAAATTGAAGTAGACGACAAGGTGTTCTTTGCAAGCTCAGATAATGAAACAGCCTTTATTCTAAGTGATTCAGGTAAAAACTATATTTTAGAAGAAAATAATGGTAAATTTTATCTTAATAAAAAAGCAGTAGAAAACTTTTATGCAGATTCATTTAGTATTGGTGAGTTTGAACATATACTATTTGATGTTGATGGAAATGTTGATATTATTACAATAGATAGGATAAATACAGCAGAGAAACTTTACAATAGTAATTTTATAAAAAAATAGAGTGTGGTGATCTTCTTATGAAGCTTGAAAATACAAAATTATTAGATGACAATAGTCATTTAATGAAAGATTACAATAAAACGATAGAAGATGCTAAAGAAAACTTAGAAGTTTTTTTAGAAAAAAACAAGAAGAATTTAGTTAGTTATACACTTGATTCGAGTATTCTTTATTTAGCAGATGAAAATGCAGAAAAATTTATATTTAGACCAGCTAAATCAACTCTATATTTGCCATTGACAGTTTTTGTGGAAAAAGAGATTAGCGAAAATCAAATATTATGGCAGATATATTTTTCCTTGGCACTTTATCCAGATTGGAAGAAAAATATATATTTATATAAAAATAGAGAACAGTCTTGGAAAAAAGAAATAGAATCGATTTCTATGTATATATTGAAAGAAATAGAAAATGCTGGCTTGGAAAATGATGAAGCTTATAAAAGAAGTAATATATATAATTATGTCAAAGAAGAAATTATGAGTTTTCTATATAATATAGACTCTTTTGCTTCGGCGATTAGAGTAGGTGAAAGTTGTCCTATATATAGAAGTAAATATGCTAGAGAAGAAATAGAAAGATATAATAAAAAAATGGGTAAAAAGTATGAAAAATTGAAATATCTGCCTAAACATAGGGTTTTTTCTAATTCATTTTTTATTAAATATATTTATGGTATGGACCCTGAAATAGATAGTAAAAATAATCCTTATAAAAATAAAATTTTTGATAAAGATTATTTTGATTTTATTGAGCAAGAGTTTAAAAAAATATTTGTGAATTATTTAGGTATAGAAAAAAGAGATGAATTTACAAAGACATTTATATATCCATATTTTAAGGACTTATGGATAGAAGAAATAGGGGAGAGTAACTTTTATAGTTCAAAAGAAAAGAAAGAAAAAAATACCAAAGCCGATTCAACAGAAAAGGATAAATATAAAGAGGCAAATCCTGACGATATAGGAATTAATAAAAAAGAGCATGAGGAAATAATAGAAGAAATTTATAATATAAAGAAGACTGAGGATATTTCTAATAAAGATTTACAGATTGATGCTAATTTATCCCTAGTCAATAAACATGAAAATGATGTATTTAAATATTATAAAAATATAAGTAAAAAAGAACGGGATGACATGAAAAAAGTTTGGAAAATGATTATTGGACATGCTCAAAAAGAAAAGAATATAAAAAAATATATGCAAATTAGTGGTAAGTTAGACGTAAATAGTTTTATTAATAGATATCCAGATTATGTTGAAGCAGAAAGAAAAGGAAGTTATAAGAATCTAAAAATATTTAGTAGATATGAATTGGAAAAGGAAAAAAATAGACTTCCAGAAAATATAGAGATAAGTTTTTTAATAGATAATTCAGGGTCAATGAATAGTGAGAAAATAGACTATGCAAGAAGGGCTATTACAGTAGCGCTACTATCATTAGAGGATTTTTCAGACTATATAAAAGTGCATGCAAGTTCTATGAATCAAAAAATATCTGTTGAAACAGAAACCTTTTTTTTCGGCAGTGGATATAAAAAAATAAAAGAATTTAATGATACTAGAGGCAAAAAAGAGGCAAATATTATTAAATCCATAGTGAAAATAGACGGTTCTTCTGGCGCTACTGACGATGCAAGTTGCTTAAAGGAAATTAATGAAAGTATAAATTTAAAAGAAGAAAATCTTATAAAAAGAGGCAAGTTAATTAAAATGGTATTTGAAATAACAGATGGTGCATCTGGATTTCCAGGTTTAGCTAAAAAAGAAGTGAAATCTATGGAGGAAAAGGGAGTTTTGATCTACGGTATACAAATAGGAAAAGTTACTGAAAGCAGCAAAAAAACATTTGATTATATATGGAATGGCGATGAAAAAAGAGGGATAAGCTTAGGTGAAGATATAGAAAAACTTCCAAAAACGCTTTTAAAACTTATAAGTAAGAATATAGAATTTATTTTAAATGGATAGATAATAAAAAATATAAATGAAAATATAATATATATATAATTTAAGAAGAGTGTATTTTTATATGGCTTAATTTTTTTAGTATGTAAGAGATAAATAATAATTGACCTATATGCTATAATAATTAATAATAAGAAATTGAAAATATAGACTATCTAGTATTAGTAGAAATTAAAAATATACTTTTTTATTTACAAAGGTAGATAAAATATTATTAGGGAGTGATTTTTTGGTTCAGCCATATACAAAAGCAATAATAAGAGAAAAGTTCATTTATATGTTAAATGAAAAGCCTATGAATAAGATAACTGTTAAAGAACTTGCTGAAAGATGTGATATAAATCGAAATACATTTTATTATCATTATACAGATATCTATGAATTATTATCTGAGCTTTTTCATATAGAGTTAGAAAAGGTAATAGATGAATATAATGACACGCTTTCTTGGGAAGAAAGCTTTATAATGGCAGCAGATTTTGCAGTAGATAATAAAAAGGCAATATATCACATATATAACTCTATGCAAAGAGAAGAATTGGTAGATTATATCTATAGTGTTGCAGGAAGTATAATGAATAACTATGTTAGAAGAATAAGCAAAGATATAGATTCATATGAGTACGATAGAGTATTAATATCATCTTTCTATCAGTGTGCACTTACAGAGATGGTTTTGAGGTGGATTGCTACAGGAATGAAAGAAGATCCAGAAGAAATTGTTGGAAGAATAGGAAAGCTTTTTGACGGCAATATAGAATTATCGCTAAAAAGAAGTGAAGCTCTTAAAATGAATGAAGGTTCAAGTAAATTTTAGTCTATAAAATATAAAGTAATAAAGGGGTATTGTATGGAAGAGAGAAGTTTAAAGATAGGCGGGCTGTATAGGCATTTTAAAGGAAAGCTTTACTATGTAAAAGATATTGCAGTTCATAGTGAAACAGGAGAAAAGTATGTAGTATATCAACAATTATATGGTGAATTGAAAACATATATAAGACCATATGAGATGTTTTTAAGTGAAGTGGATAGAGAAAAGTATCCTAGTGAAAAACAAAAGTGGAGATTTGAACTTCAGGATGGGTATAGTAAATAATTTAAAAAGTGATAAAAAATGAACATTATATATTATTAAAAAATCTAAAATAATTAAAAAGAAGGTGCAGATATGTCTTTAAAAATAGTAAAAGGTGATATAACACTTCTCGAAGTAGATGCAATTGTTAATGCAGCAAATACATCTCTTTTAGGTGGAGGTGGAGTAGACGGTGCAATACATAGAGCTGCTGGACCAAAGCTTCTTGAAGAATGTAGAACTCTTAATGGTTGTGAAACGGGAGAAGCAAAAATAACCGATGCTTATAATCTTCCATCAAAAAAAGTAATACATACAGTAGGTCCAATATGGAGAGCTGGTAATTTTGGTGAAGAAAAACTTTTAAGAAGTTGTTACAGAAATTCTTTAAATCTTGCAAAGGAAAACAATATTAAAAGCTTGGCTTTTCCTCTAATTTCAGCAGGTGTTTATGGATATCCTAAAAAAGAGGCTATTAAGATTGCTATTGAAGAAATAGAAAAGTTTTTGAAAGAAAATGAAATGGAAGTTTATTTAGTGATTTTTGATAGTGAAACATACAAAATGGCAGAAAGTATAAAGATGAATAAATAAAATAAAAGTAAAAGTCTACCCTTCGTGGATTGTTCCTGATTAAGTATAGCTTTATAATCAATATAGATACTTAACTTGAGAAGGAGAAAAAAATGGATTGTTCAAAAACAGGGAAGTTAATAGCACAATTGAGAAAAGAAAATAAATTTACACAGCAGAATCTAGCAGATGCTCTTGGTATAAGTAATAAGACAGTTTCGAAATGGGAGTGTGGCTTAGGATTTCCAGACGCTTCACTTTGGGCTGATTTGTCACAAATTTTAGGAGTAGATATTGTTCAAATTATGGAGGGTGAAATAACACCAAACAGACCGGATATAGGAAATATTAATAGAGTTAAATTTTATGTATGTCCCAAGTGTTCAAATGCTCTTATAAGTACAGGTAGTTCTACGATCTATTGTTGTGGTAAAAAACTAGAAGCAGCTAAAAGTCAATGGGATATAGAGGAAAATGAGTATACTGTAGAGAAAATGGATTTGGATTATTATTTTAAGATAAATCACCCTATGGAAAAGAATAATTATATATTATTTTTTGCATATGTGAAAAACGATAGAGTCTTTTTCTACAGAATGTATCCTGAACAGGCTCCAGAAATTAGATTTCCACAGAGTAGGGGAGGAAAGCTATATATTTATAGTCTTGAAAAAGGACTGTCAAAAGCTATAAAGCTATAAAAAAGAGAATTTTAATAAGAAATACTAACTACTGCTTTTGTGTTTTATAAGACATAGCATTAAGTGTGAGCAAAATAAAATATGCTCTCTATCTAGTTGGATAGGGAGCTTCTTTTATGGTTAAAAAAATAAAAATCTTAATAAAAATCAAAAAAACAATAGAAATAGTTTAATACAGCTTACTTTTATGCTTTTTTACCGGTGATATAATTATTATTTTGAAGTGAAAAAGAGATATAAAGGAAAACCGATTAATTAATTAAAACGCTTTCCTAATAATGCTATGTATAAACAAGAATTTATCTAAATTCATATAAAAAAAGACTTATTTCAACTTATATGTTAGAATTGAGTTGTACAAGAATTAAAATTTTATTTTAATAAATTCTATTAATTATGGAGATATTTTCCAAAATTATAGATATTTTTGTTATGTTTTTATCAACAAATAAGGAGGCTTTTTATGAAAGATATAGGATATGAGAAAAAACTTGAAAAACTGGGAGCTTTTGAAGTAAGTAGCAATATGCTTAAAATAGCAAAGAACAACGATAAAAATAATACAATACTCAACGCAGGTAGAGGTAATCCAAACTGGATAAATACTCAGGCACGTTTAGCTTTTGCTAGATTGATTCAATGGGGTGTTGATGAAAGTAAAAGAACAATAGATTTTGAAAATATGGCAGGTTATACAGAAAAAGATGGTATATACGATAGATTCTGCCAATATATGAAAAATGATGATGAAGTAGATGACTTTTTAAGAAAGGCAGTTGCTTATTGTATAGATGAACTTGGTCTTGAAAAAGATGAACTGATAAAGGAAATAACTGACGGAGTTATCGGAAACAATTATCCAGTTCCAAGTAGATGTTTAAAGAACATAGAGATTATATTAAATGATTATTTAGAGTCAATTTTATATAATGGCGTAGATTTAAAGAATGAAACAGTAGTTTTTCCAGTAGAAGGTGGAACTGCTGCAATGTGCGATATATTAAATTCGTTAAAGCATAATGGACTTGTAAATAAGGGTGATAAAATAGCAATGAATACACCGATATTTACACCATATATTCAGATACCTCGTCTTACAGGATTTAGTATGGTTGAAATAAATCTTAGATCAAAAGAAGAAAATAATTGGCATATGGAGCCAGAACAAATAGATAAATTGCTAGATCCAGAAATAAAGGCATTTTTTATTGTTAATCCATCAAATCCAGCCTCACAGGCAATATCAGATGAAATTTTAGATAGACTTGCAGAAATACTAGAAAAAAGAAAAGATTTAATAATAGTAACAGATGATGTTTATGGTACTTTTGTAGATGGTTTTAGAACTATTTACAGTATAGCTCCTCATAATACTATACTTGTATACTCTTATTCAAAATTGTATGGAGTTACAGGTTGGAGAACTGGTCTTATAGCAATGCATAAGGAAAACGTATGCGACAGACTTATAAAGGAGCTTCCTGAACAGAAGAAAAATGACCTTATTTATGATTATTCAATTGTAAGTACAGATCCAGAAAAAATGCCATTTATAGATAGAATGTGTGCAGATAGTAGAAATATAGGTTTATATCACACAAGTGGTCTATCTACACCACAGCAAATATTTATGGCTCTTATGTCTCTGACTCATCTAGTAGTTAAAAATGATGATAAATATATAAAGAAATCAAAAGAAATAGTTTCATCAAGATATCATGACTTGATGTCAACTTTAGGATTAGAAGAAAACAATTATTCTTATAATGCTAAGTATTACAGTCTTATAAATATATATGATATAGCAGAGAGAGTTTACGATAAGGAATTTTCAGAATGGATGAGAAATAATTTTGAAGAAATAGATTTTCTAACTAGGTTATCTTCTGAAAATGGAGCTGTGTTAATGGGTGGAGTAGGATTCTCTGCAGAAAAGGGAACTGTTAGAGTATCTCAGGCAAACCTACCTGACAAAGATTATAAGGAATTAGCAGAAAGAATACTAAATATATTAGAAGGCTATCATAAAGAATACATGAATAGATAGTAAAAATTAAAATATTTAGCAACTTCTAAGCAAACTTATCTTTTGTACTTATACCTATATAAAATTCCACTTAAACAAGTATAAAAGAAATTTAAATTAGAAGTCCATTAATAAGAAGCAAATTTAAAAATAGAATAATTAGAATACAACTTAAAGAGGTGTTAATAGTAAGAATTCATATTTTATATGTGTGAATAAACTTGTTGTTAACACCTTTTTTATAATATTTATAAATTTAGAGATTAACAATAAAAATGTTGTATTATTGTGCTTTTATAAATTTTTATGCTTTTATAAAAAATAATATATATTTTTCAAAAAATATAATTATGAATATAAGTCTATACACAAATTTAAAGAAAACAGAAAGAAAAAATGGTTAATAATTTAATATAAAAAAGAAAAAATATGGGAAATAAAAAAGTTAAAAATATGCTAAAAAAATTATACATAAATTGTATAATAAGACAAAAAATAAACATTGTGTTTAAAGAAATTTAGTAAAATTCGGAAAACTTTAAAAAAATGGTGTTTTTTTGTAGAAAATTATGATAATTTATTGTATAATAAGGTAACGAGAAAGGCAGTATTTCATACAGTGGATTTAAAAAATAAAAAATTTCCTATATCTGAAGTAAAAAACAAAAGTAAAAAAGTCATTTTCAAGAAATTTACTTTTAAAAAGTCGTTCTATTTAGGTAATTATTAATAAAATAATATTTTTTATAATTTATTTTTCTAACTTTAAGATTTCCAAAGACTATATATATTATTTTAAAAATAAATTTAAACTTATTTATTTTAAATAATGTTAAATGTTTTCAAATTAAATAATAGTTGAAAAATATACTTGCTGATTTATTTGTGTATTATTGTGGATATTTCAGAAAGAATAGGTAAATGGAGTAAATTCTATCTGAATATTCTGTATTTTAATATTTAAAGAGGCGACTTATTAGGTGATTAAAAAGTACACTCAAGCAGTAAAGATAACTTTCTCTTATTTTGCTTTGGCTTTACATGGAATTATTTTATAGCTATTTTGAAATAGTGTTAAAAAGAGAAAGATTATTTTAACTGAGTTTTACTAACCTTCTCACAGAAACAATCTACTTTGCTGGTAGAATTGTTGAAATTTATTTTTTAGAAAAAGGTGAAAAATTATGGAAATTAAGAGAAAAGACATTATTATATGCGGATTCGCATTGTTTGCTATTTTCTTTGGCGCTGGAAACTTGATTTTCCCTCCATATCTTGGTATTTTGTCGGGGAATAGATGGTATATAGCTATGTTTGCATTTTTACTATCAGATCCAGTGCTACCGATACTTGGTGTAATAGTTACAGCCAAACTCGGTGGAAGAGCAGATGACTTAGGAAAGAGAGTAGGACCTAAATTTGCAAAATTGGTAGGTACAGTAGCGATACTTACAATAGGACCATTCTTCGCAGTACCTAGAACAGGCGCAACAACACATGAAATATTTATTAGACCTCTGTTTCCTTCTGTACCAAGTTGGATTACATGTTTAGTATTCTTTATAATAACTTACTATATTACTTTGAATCCTACTAAAGTAATAGACATTATAGGAAGATACCTAACTCCTTGTCTTCTTGTAATACTTGCACTTATAGTAGTAGTGTCAATAGTAAATCCTCCAGATCCTCTAGTTCAAACTTCAACTCCAAAGTTATTTACATTAGGATTTAAAGAGGGATATCAGACAATGGACGCCTTGGGTTCTCCATTAATGGCTGGAATAGTAATTACAGATTTAATTAGACGTGGATATACCGATAAAGAAATTCAGTTTAAAGCAAGTGTAAGAGTAGGCTTAGTTGCATTTCTATTGCTTGCTCTAGTATATGGAAGTTTGACTTATGCAGGGGCTACAGTTGGCGCTCACTTTGATGCAGATACTGAAAGAACAGCTCTTTTGATAGGAATGGTTGAACTTATGTTAGGTAATGTAGGTAAGGTATTTATGGGAGTTGCAGTTGCACTTGCATGTTTAACAACATCTACAGGACTCACATCTACTTGTGGTAATTATTTTGAGACAATTACTGATGGAAAGATTAAGTACAGAACAGTAGTAACAATATCCGTGCTAGTTTCATTTGCATTATCATTCTTAGGTGTTGATGGATTAATAGATGTAGCAGTTCCTATTTTATCTGCAATATATCCAGTTATGATAGTTCTTATACTTATGTCAATCTTTGATAAGAAAATCAAATACAATTGGACATATACTGGTGCAGTTATAGGTGCATTTGCTGTATCTGTCATTGAAAGTATAAATCTAGCATCTGCAATGAGAGGTGGACATCTATTAGAGTCTGCAGCTAATGTGATAGCAGGCTTCCCACTAGCGAACTTTGGCTTTGAATGGGTATTACCTGCGATTGTATGCTCAGTAATATTTACACTAATAAGTATGCTAGGAAAGGTTGGAAAAACTATCAACGATCCTGTATAAAATTTAGTTAAAACTATAGAAAAAAGTTATTGAATTTAGTAGTAAATACCGCTAATATATAAATATATACAGTTAGTTTATATTTATTAAATTAGCGGTATAACTACATATATTTGTTTAGGGGGTAAATTTTATGATATCTCAAGAAATGACAAAATTAGGAACTGAAAAATCTATTATTAGGGAACTTGCAGCTTTTGCAGCTATGAGAGCTAAGGAAGTCGGAGAAGAAAATGTGCTTGATTTTAGTTTAGGAAATCCGAGTGTTCCTGCACCTAAAGAGGTTCAGGATGCTATAATTGAAATTATAAAAGACAATTCTCCAATAATGTATCATAGTTATAGTTCAGGAATGGGACATGATGGAACAAGAGAGGCTATCGCAGACAATTTAAACAGAAGATTTGGAACTGACTATTCCAAAAATAACATACTGCTAACTTGTGGAGCAGCTGCATCATTAAATATTGTTTTTAGAGCCTTGATTGCTTCAGAAGATGATGAAATAGTAGTTTTAGCACCATTTTTCCCTGAATATTCTGTATTTATTAAAGCACAAGGTGGAAAGCAAGTGCTTGTAGATTGTAAAGACGATATGCAACTAAATATTGATGCATTGAGAGATTCAATTACAAAAAATACAAAAGCTGTAATAGTAAATTCACCAAACAATCCATCAGGTGTAGTCTATTCTAAAGAAGAAATAGAAGCTTTAGCTAAGTTGCTTGAAGAAAAATCTGAAGAATTTGGGAAAACGATTTATCTAGTGACAGATGAACCTTACAGAGAGTTAGTTTTAGTAGATGGGCTTGAAGTGCCATTTATCCCAGAATATTATAAGAACACAGTAGTTTGCTATTCATGGTCAAAATCTCTATCACTACCAGGAGAGCGTATAGGTTATATACTTATTCCTGATTGTGTAGATGATAAGATGTTAATGGCGGCTTGCTCAGGAGCTGCGAGAGCTCTTGGATATGTATGTGCACCGACTCTATTCCAAAGAGTAATAGAAAAGTGTATAGATGTTGAACCGGACTTAACAGTTTATAAAGAAAATAGAGATATTCTTTATAATGGACTTACAGAACTAGGATATAAACTTGCTAAGCCAGCAGGAGCATTTTATTTATTTATAGAATCACCAGATGGAGATTCAGAAAAATTCTCTGAAAGAGCTAAAGAATATGATATGATAGTTGTACCTGGAACTGGATTTGGATCTAAGGCTCATATGAGACTTTCATACTGTGTAGAAACAGAAAAATGTAGAAAAGCATTGAAGGTATTCGAGAAAATGATGGAAAAATATTATAAATAGATATGCCATTAGCTTGAATAAAGTAATCAGTAGATGTAGAATATAGTAAAGTATATATATTAAAATTTAAATATGCTTTATAATATATAATTGACAAGATTCATAATTCTATATTATGGTTCTTATAAAAAGCTATATAGAAACTTTTTCTATAAAATAATCAGCAAGGGAGGAGCTCACCACATGGAGTGCTCCTCTCTTGCTGATTATTTTATATATTATTTATTTTTCAATATTGTTATTTGAAGTATCGTAATCGTAAGATTTGTCTTCCGATTCTGAAATAGTTTCTTCCTCATCTATAGAAATCTTTATATCTGCAGATATTTTTCCATGAGATGATAGAAAATCCTTACTAATAGGTTCTCCACCGTCATTTACTGCAGCTTTTAAGATTTTATAAATAGTTGCTGTAACAGGAACACTAAAGAATACTCCAGCAATACCTGCCAATCCACCACCTATAATAATTGCGATAATTACCCAGACTCCAGGAAGCCCTACAGAACCACCGACTACTCTAGGATAAATTAAATTACCTTCTATCTGTTGTAAAATTACTAGGAAAACTATAAATAAAATAGCCTGTATTGGACTGTGAGTTAAAATCATAAAAAATCCAAAGGCCCCTCCTATATATGCTCCTATTAAAGGTATTAGGGCAGTAAAGCCTACTACAGATCCAATCATCGGTGCATATGGGAATCTAAAGATAAAGAGTCCGACAGTACACAAACTTCCTAATATAATAGCCTCAATAAACTGACCTGTAAAGAATGAAGCGAAAGTCGAATTTGCAATATCTAAAACATAGTACATTTTTTTAGTGAAACCTTCAGGAAGGAATCTTTTGAATAGCTTCTTAAACTGTCTTCCAAGAGTTTCTTTTCCAGCAACAAGGTATATAGCTATAATTGTTGACATAACAAAATCTGCCATTACACCGAATACAGAGCCTATAATATTAAATATATTACTTGTCCATATTGAAAGAGTTCCAATAAGTTTTTGAATAGCCTCTTGACCAGTTTTATCAGAAGAAAGAAGTTTTTCTCTGATCGTAGGTAGAGAGCTGGAATGTTTAATAGCTTCATCACGAATACTTTCGTAAAGATCAGGGAACTTATTAGATATAACAGCAATCGATTTTGAAAGCTGTGGCACTACAAGCATATAAACAAGATATAGTATCAAAATAACAGATAAAAAAGATAGAAGGATGCATATTCCTCTTCTACTTTTCTGAAGATACTTGCTCTTTGTGTTTGGAAAAAATATTTTTTCCCAAAGTGAAACTACTATATTAAGTATAAAGGCTATTACGCAGCCAAGGAAAATTGGCTTAAATATGCCTAAAAATCCAAAAAATTTTATTAACACATCTTTTGCATTTAAAGCAACTGCTAGTACAATACCAAGTACTATTAAAATTAAATAGACATTTTGTTTTGTTTTAAATCTATTTTCCATTTACTACCTCCTGTTAAGTGATATATCTTAAAATCGTAGACCTTCAATTAAACGGTAAATAAAGCCCTGAAAAGACCATGTAATAATTACATTATATTTTACAATATAAGAAAAATAAATACAACATTCAAAAATATATGGTAAAATATAGTTAACATAATATAATTGGAGGTGTACTTAATATGACAGCAAAATATAATGAAGAAAATGTAGTAGTTAGTTTTACAACATACAGAAAATTAAACAGAACAAATCTTGGAACAAATATGGTTGCAAATTCACTATTAGGACATAATAGAACCTCTGGTCCAGTTCCAGACTTGTATACTTTATATCTTACTGAAGAAACTTTTTTTGCAGAATACAGTAGAAAAAGTCTTCACGGAAGTATGCCGAAAAAGATTACGAAATTAGACATACCAATAGTAGATATAGAAAAAATAGAACTAATTGAAAAAGAGGGTGAAGAATATCTACATCTTTTAAGCGATTGGGGCAAGGAATATTTATTTAATATAGAAGGCGACATTACTAGAGAACTTGCAGAAGAGATGATCGAGTATGTTGAGAACAAGAAGAGGAAGAGATAATGGAATTTAAATTAGTTTCAGACTATAAGCCAACAGGAGATCAGCCTCAGGCTATAGAAAAAATTGCAGAGTCCATAAATAAAGGAAACAAATATCAAACTTTGCTAGGTGTAACAGGTTCGGGAAAAACCTTCACCATGGCAAATATTATTCAAAAGGTTAAAAAGCCAACCTTGATACTTGCACATAATAAAACTTTGGCAGCTCAGCTTTATAGTGAGTTTAAAGAGTTTTTTCCAGAAAATGCAGTAGAGTATTTTGTTAGCTATTATGACTATTATCAACCGGAAGCCTATGTTGCACACAGCGATACATATATAGAAAAAGATGCCAGTATAAATGATGAAATAGATAAATTAAGACACTCTGCCACTGCAGCAATACTTGAAAGAAGAGATACAATAATTATATCTTCAGTTTCATGTATTTATGGCTTGGGTGATCCTAAAGACTATAAAGAGCTGATGTTATCATTAAGACCAGGTATGATAAAAGATAGAGATGAAGTTATTAAAAAACTTGTGGAAACACAGTATGAAAGAAATGATATAAACTTTGTAAGAGGTACTTTTAGAGTTAGGGGAGATATATTGGAAATATTCCCTGCTGGAAATGATGAAAGAGCAATAAGAGTAGAGTTCTTTGGAGATGAAATAGATAGAATCACAGAAATAGACTATGTAACGGGAAAAGTAGTAGGCGAAAGAAATCATGTTGTAATATTCCCCGCATCTCACTATGTAACAACTCCTGAAAGAATTGAGTCAGCGATAAAAACTATAGAAGTTGAGCTAGAGGATACAATTAAAAACTTTAAAGACAATGATAAACTTTTGGAAGCTCAGAGAATTGAACAAAGAACTAATTATGATATAGAAATGTTGAGAGAAATAGGATTTTGTCAGGGGATAGAAAACTATTCAAGGCATATTACTTCTAGAGAAAAAGGAGAAAAACCATACACATTAATGGACTTTTTTCCAGATGACTATCTTATTATAGTAGATGAATCTCATGTTACTATACCACAGGTTAGAGGAATGTATGCAGGAGATCAATCTAGAAAGAAATCTCTTATAGAAAATGGATTTAGACTTCCATCAGCTTATGACAATAGACCTCTTAATTTTGAAGAATTTGAGGAAAATATAAATCAAATTTTATTTACTACGGCTACTCCAGGACCTTATGAAATGGAGCATTCTCAGGTATTTGCAGAACAGATAATCAGACCTACGGGACTTTTGGATCCTATAATAAGTGTAAGACCTGTTGAAAATCAAATCGATGACCTTGTAGTTGAAATAAATAAGAATATTGAAAAGGGCGAAAGAGTATTGATAACAACACTTACAAAGAAAATGAGTGAAGATCTTACAAATTATTTAAAAGAATTGGGAATCAAGGTCAAATATCTACATTCTGATATAGTTACTCTAGAAAGAACAGAGATAATAAGAGATTTAAGACTAGGAAAATTTGATGTTTTGGTAGGAATTAACCTTTTAAGAGAAGGTCTTGATATTCCAGAAGTATCACTTGTAGCTATACTAGATGCAGATAAGGAAGGTTTCTTGAGATCTGAAACATCTTTAATACAGACCATAGGGCGTGCCGCTAGAAACGCAGATGGTAGAGTAATAATGTATGCAGATAGGGTTACTGATTCTATGAATAAAGCAATTACAGAAACTGAAAGACGTAGAGCGATACAGTCTGCATATAATGAAAAACATCATATAACACCTAAAACTATACACAAGGAAATTAGAGATAGTATAGAAGCAACTAAGATTGCAGAAGAAGAAGGAAGTTATGATTTGAGCAATGTAAGTAAGCTGAAAGATAAGGCTGATATAGGAGATGCAATTATTATTCTTAAATCAGAAATGATGGAGGCGGCTGAAAAACTAGAATTTGAAAAGGCGGCACAGCTAAGAGATAAAATAATGGAACTTGAAAAAAAGTTGTAATTTAAAATAAAAAAGTGATTTACAAGTTTACTGTTTTAAATATATGAAAAACAGGTAATAATATAATAGATTATTTAAGAACACTCCTGGTAATGCCAAGGGTGTTCTTGTTTATATAAAGTTTTGGATATTTAAAATTTATTATGATATATTAGAATAAAGCAAAACAAACACGATAAATAGGAATAGATAAAGGAGGGGTGTTTTTGAACGATCAGATTATAATTAAGGGCGCTAGAGAAAATAATTTAAAAAATGTTGACTTGACGCTTCCAAGGAACAAGTTTATTGTATTTACTGGTTTGTCAGGTTCAGGCAAGTCTTCTCTTGCCTTTGATACAATATATGCTGAAGGTCAGAGAAGATATGTCGAAAGTCTTTCTTCATATGCAAGACAATTTTTAGGTCAAATGAACAAACCGAGCGTAGATAGTATAGAGGGGCTTTCTCCGGCTATATCAATAGACCAGAAAACTACTTCAAAGAATCCGAGGTCTACAGTAGGTACCGTAACGGAAATATATGATTATTTGAGACTTTTGTATGCAAGAGTAGGAGATGTACATTGTCCTACTTGTGGAAATTTAATAAGTCAAATGACGATACAAGAAATAGTAGACAAAGTAATGGAATATGAAGATAGGGCCAAGCTTCAAATTCTGTCCCCCATGGTTAGAGGGCAAAAAGGCGCTCATAAGAAGACTCTTCAATATATACAAAAAGAAGGATATGTAAGAGTTAGAGTTGACGGAGAAAATAGAGAAATAAGTGAAGATATTGAGTTAGAAAAAAATAAAAAACATACTATAGATGTAGTGGTAGATAGAATTATTGTAAAAGATGGAATTGAAACTAGACTTGCCGATTCAATTGAAGCAGCGGTGAAACTATCTGATGGTCTTGTAATAATACAGGAGCTTGGAAGAGATGGTGAAGAAAATAGAGAAACTCTTTTCTCTACAAAATTTGCTTGTCCAGATCATGGAATAGGAATAGAAGAGCTATCACCTAGGATGTTTTCTTTTAATGCTCCGTTCGGGGCATGTGATTTGTGTAATGGTTTAGGAGAAAGTAAAGAAGTAGATGT
Source organism: Peptostreptococcus russellii (assembly GCF_900110295.1). Taxonomy (GTDB): domain Bacteria; phylum Bacillota; class Clostridia; order Peptostreptococcales; family Peptostreptococcaceae; genus Peptostreptococcus; species Peptostreptococcus russellii_A. The sequence goes on along the minus strand of NZ_FODF01000004.1, from coordinate 67,677 downwards.
GGATTTAGTAGTTCCAAATAAAGATCTTACTCTAAAGCAAGGTGCAATAGCAGCTTGGTCGACAAATGGACTTAATGACAATACATATTACTCAAAGATGATATTGGCACTTTGTGAAAAATTCAATGTTTCAGTAGATGTTCCCTTTAAGGATCTTCCAGAGGATTTTGTAAATGAACTTTTATATGGTCAGGAAAATACAATTGTTTCCTTTGAATTTGAATCAAAGTTCGGTGGGCTAAAAGAACACAAAAATTATTTTGAAGGTGTTGTTGTAAATATAGATAGAAGATATAAAGAGACGAAATCTGATGCCATGAGAGATAGGCTAGAAGATTATATGGCTGAAAAACCATGTCCAAGATGTAAGGGAAGAAGATTGAAAGCTGAAGTTTTGGCAGTGAAGGTTGGAGATAAAAATATAATGGAAGTTACAGACCTTTCTGTAGATGAACTGATATATTTTATTGATAGTTTACAACTAAGTGAGAAGAAGGCTTTTATTGCAGATGATATACTAAAAGAAATAGGCGAGAGAGCGAAGTTCTTAAAAAATGTAGGACTAGGATATCTTACTCTTTCAAGAAAGGCTGGAACTTTGTCTGGTGGTGAAGCACAGAGAATTAGACTTGCAACACAGATAGGCTCAGCTCTTACAGGTGTCTTATATGTATTAGATGAACCTAGTATAGGGCTTCATCAAAGAGATAATGACAAGCTAATAGCAACTTTGAGAACACTTACAGATATAGGAAATACCTTGATAGTAGTCGAACATGATGAAGATACTATGAGAGCTGCAGATTATATTGTAGACATAGGACCTGCAGCCGGTATTCATGGTGGCGAAATAGTTGCAGAAGGTCCTGTTGAAGATATTATAAAGAATAAAAATTCAATAACAGGTAAGTATCTAAGTGGAGAAATTACAATCCCAACTCCAGAAAAATTGAGAGAGGGAAATGGACAGTTTATTGAAGTTAAAGGTGCAAAAGAAAACAATCTTAAAAATATAGATGTTAAATTTCCTTTAGGAAAGTTTATATGTGTTACGGGAGTTTCTGGTTCAGGTAAGTCCACTTTGGTAAATGAAATTTTACACAAGGGATTAGCACAGAAGTTGAATAGATCTAGAGTCAGACCGGGACAACACCAAGAAATAAAGGGTATAGAGAATATAGACAAGGTAATAAATATAGATCAAAGTCCCATTGGAAGAACACCTAGATCAAATCCTGCAACATATACAGGTGTATTTGATATGATAAGAGATCTTTTTGCATCTACAAATGAGGCAAAAGCCAGAGGTTATAAAAAAGGAAGGTTTAGCTTTAATGTTAAGGGAGGAAGATGTGAAGCTTGTAAGGGCGATGGAATTCTAAAAATAGAAATGTTTTTCCTTCCAGATGTATATGTTCCTTGCGAGGTGTGTAAGGGGGAAAGATATAATAGGGAAACTCTTCAGGTAAAATATAAGGATAAAAGCATATCAGATGTTTTGGATATGAATGTTGAAGAGGCTTTGGAATTCTTTGAGAATATACCATCTATAAAAAGAAAATTAGAGACACTTATGGATGTAGGACTTTCTTATATCAAACTTGGACAGCCTTCAACTCAGCTTTCAGGTGGAGAAGCCCAGAGAATTAAACTGGCTACAGAGCTTAGTAAGAGACCTACAGGCAGAACTATATATATACTTGATGAACCTACAACAGGTCTTCACTCTGAAGATGTAAGAAAGCTTATAGAAGTTTTACAGAGATTAGCAGATACTGGAAATACTGTAGTAGTAATAGAACACAATCTTGATGTTATTAAAACAGCTGATCACATAATAGATTTAGGTCCAGAAGGTGGTAATTTAGGCGGAACAATAGTTGCAGAAGGAACTCCTAAAGAAATAGCAAATGTAAGAGAAAGCTATACTGGACAGTATATTTCTAGAGTTTTAGATAAGTAAGAAAAAAATCTTTTTTAAAATATTGAAAAAGATTAAAAATAATAAATAAATATAAAGGGGTTGATTATATCAATCCCTTTTTGGTGTATAATATAAAGTATAGATATTTTGAATTAGAAAGGTGGGAAGAATTTGTTTGATATACAAGAGCATTTAAAGACCTTACCATCAAATCCCGGAGTTTATTTGATGAAGAATAAAAAAGGACAAGTAATATATGTCGGCAAGGCAGTTTCTTTAAAAAATAGAGTCAGACAATACTTCCAGTCCTCTAGAAACCATTCAGATAAAGTAAAATCTATGGTTAAAAATATTGCAAGCTTTGAGTATATAATGACCGATTCAGAGTTAGAGGCATTGATACTAGAATGTAATTTAATAAAAAAGTATAAGCCAAAATATAATATATTGCTAAGAGATGATAAAACATATCCATATATAAAAATTACAATGGCAGAAGACTATCCTAGGGTAAAAAAAGTAAGGCGTGTAATAAAAGATGGTTCTAAATATTTTGGACCCTATACAAATGTGGCTGCAGTAAATGATACTCTAGATATTATTAGAGATATGTATCCTATTAGAACTTGTAATATAGATATAGATAGAGCCATAAAAAATAGAATAAGACCATGTCTGAATTATCACATTAAAAAATGTGTAGGACCTTGTAGAGGTAGTGTTTCAAAAGAAGAATATGGAGAAATGATAAATGAAATTATAATGTTTCTTTCAGGAAAAGAGGAGAATCTGATATCTATTTTGGAAATAAAGATGAAAGAGGCTTCTAAAAACTTAGAGTTTGAAGAAGCTGCAAGATATAGAGATCAGATAAATAGTCTTAGGGATATAATGGAAAAACAAAAAATATCCAATGTGCAAAATGATACAGATCAAGATGTTATTGCAATGGCTAACTTTGATGAAGAAGCATGTGTACAGGTATTCTTTATTAGAAATGGTAAAATTTCAGGAAGAGAAAACTTTATGCTAGAAGGAGTAAAGGATAATAATAGATCTGTAATACTAGGTTCATTTATTAAACAGTTTTACATGTCTCAGGAGTATATTCCTAAAGAGCTGATAGTAGAGGAAGAATTTATGGATATGCAAATAGTAGAAGAAATGCTATCTTCCAAAAGGGGAAGTAATGTTTATATTAGAGTTCCTCAAAAGGGAGAAAAAAAGGCTCTAGTTAAGATGGTTAGAAAAAATGCAGATGAGTATCTGGTAAAGTTTGACGATTTAAACAAGAAAAAATATAAAAGAAGTGTTGGCGCATTGGAAGAACTTGCAGAACTTCTTAATCTTGATGAAAAACCAAGAAGGATAGAATCCTATGATATTTCCAATATACAGGGAGTTGATTCAATAGGAACTATGGTTGTATATACCGATGGTGTAAAAGATAAAAAAGAGTATAGAAGATTTAAGATAAAAACAGTAGAAGGTCCAGATGACTATGCTTCTATGGCAGAAGTTTTGGATAGAAGATTGAAACACGGTAACTATCCAGATTTAATACTATTAGATGGTGGAAAAGGACAAGTTTCTGCAGTTAAAGAAGTAATGAAATATAACAATGTGGACATTCCTCTTTGGGGTATGTATAAAGATGATAGACACAGGACTAAGGGGCTAATAAATTTTGAAAAAACAATAGAGCTTGATAGAAGTTCAAGCTTGTATCGATTTGTAGCAGGAATACAGGAAGAAGTTCATGATTATTCTATTTCATATCACAGAAGTTTGAGAGATAAGAAAATGACAAAATCTGCTCTAGATGATGTAGTTGGAGTGGGTCCAAAGAGAAAAAAGGCTCTTATGTTGAAGTTTAAGGATGTAGACAATGTAAAAAAGGCAACTCCTGAAGAAATAGCAGAGACAGAGGGTATAAATATAGAATTAGCAAATAAGATACTTGAGCATCTTAAAAAAGTTAGATAAATGCAAAATTAATATTATATAGAATAGAAAAAATAAAAAGTTAGTAAAAATATACATATTTGATAATATGTATAAGAGCAATTAAAAATATTATGCTGTTTTTAAGAAAAAAATGTTATTTTAGAGAATAAAAACTTTAATAATAAGGAAAAACAATATAAAAAATAGTATAATATAAAGAAGGATTCCTAGTCCTTTAATTAAAAGAAAATGAGGAAAAAATTATGGAAGGCGTGAAAATGAAGAAAGTTACAGTTAGAGAATTAATAGATGATTTAAAATTAAAAGAAATAATATGTCCTGAAGGCAAGGCTGAGAAAATGATAATAACAGAAAAGGAAATAAATAGACCTGGAATACAGCTAGCTGGATATTTTGATTATTTTACACCAGAAAGAATACAGATAATTGGTAAAACAGAGTATACTTTTTTTGGTAACTTTGATGAAGAATCAAGAGATAATACTTTAAGCCAGTATTTTTCGTATGATATACCAATAGTAATAGTAACTAGAGGTATGGAGCTTAGAGAAGATTTCTTCAAGTGGGCAAGTAAAATGGGTACTATAGTATGTTCAACTAAGAAGGAAACTACAAGGTTTATTAATAAGCTATCCTCATATCTTGAGGAAAGAATGGCACCTACTCAGACAGTTCATGGAGTTTTGGTAGATATAAATGGAGTAGGAGTTCTTATAAAGGGTGAAAGTAGTATTGGCAAGTCTGAAACAGCGCTAGAACTTGTGCAAAATGGCAATAGACTAGTAGCAGACGATGCAGTGGAAATAAAGCGTTCAGACGATGGTGTCTTAATAGGGCAGTCTCCAGAACTTTTGAGAAATTATCTTGAAATAAGAGGCATAGGAATAATAGATATTAGAAGCCTTTATGGAGCAAGAAGCATAAACCCTAGAAAAAGAGTGGATATGATAGCTTATCTTGAAAGTTGGAATCCAGAAAAGTACTATGATAGATTAGGGCTAGATAAGGATTATGAATATATACTTGATACAAAGATTGAAAAAATAGTTGTTCCAGTTAAACCAGGCAGAAATATCGCCATGGTGCTTGAAGTTGCAGCTATGAATTACAGGCAAAGACAGTTAGGAAATGATGCTGCAATAGAATTTTCTAACAAATTAACGGATGTGATAGAAAATAAAGGAAAATAAACGTAAAAGTATTGTTATTTTGACGTATTTTAGATATTATATAAGTTGGTATGTATTGTTTAAAATTGAAAGGAGGATATAATGGATAAAAAAGAAATGTACGATTCGTTAAAGGAAGTAATAAGTGAAGAATTAATATTTATAGATGAACCAATGGACAAGCATATTTCTTTTAGAGTTGGCGGTCCAGCAGATATACTTGTAAGACCTACAACTGAAGAAGAAATAAAGGCTGTTTTTAAATTTGCGACAGAGAAGAATATCCCATTTTTCGTAAAAGGAAATGGAACAAATATATTAATAAAAGATGGTGGTTTTAGAGGTTTGGTAATAGAATTATCAGATAACTTTAGCGACTACAAGATTGAAGGAAATCTAATAACAGTTCAGACAGGTGCACTTTTATCAGTAATAGGTAGAGAGGCTATGAGAGCATCTTTAACAGGATTTGAGTTTGCATCAGGTATTCCGGGATCTCTAGGAGGAGCATTGGCAATGAACGCAGGTGCTTATGGTGGAGAGATGAAGAATATAGTAAAGTCAGCAAGATTAATGGACTGCGAAGGAAATATTACAGAATATACAAACGAAGAGATGAATTTTGGATATAGACACAGTAGACTTACTGATGAAAAGAAAATAGCAATATCTGCTGTTATAGAGCTTGAAAAAGGCAACTATGAAGAAATAAAAGAAAAAATGGATGACCTTGCTTATCAGAGAAAATCAAAGCAACCACTTGAATATCCAAGTGCAGGTTCAACTTTCAAGAGACCTGAAGGTTATTTTGCAGGAAAGCTAATACAAGATTCTAACTTGAAAGGTAAGTCTTTAGGTGGGGCACAGGTATCTGAAAAGCATTCAGGATTTGTAATTAATCACAATAATGCAACAGCAACAGATATAATCAACCTAATTGAACATGTAAAAGACACAGTTTACAGTTCACAAGGAGTACATCTTGAGGAAGAAGTAAAGATTATAGGAGAAGATAGAGAGTAATCTGGAGGTGAATAGATGAAAATTCTAGCAGATTACCATGACCACACAATTTATAGTTGTGGTGGTAATGATAAGAGAAGACATGCAAAAGGAACTATTGAAGAAAATGTAAAGGCTGCAATAGATAAGGGTCTTAAAACAATAGGAATTTCAGAACATGGATTTAGCCATAGTCTATATGGGCTTTCTAAGGAAAATGCTAAAAAGGAAAGAGAAGAAATAGATAGACTAAATAAAAAATATCCAGAAATAGAAATATTAATGGGTATGGAGTGTAATATTTTAGATGATAGCGGTAAAATTGATATGCCTGATGATATGAAGGGATACTTTGATTATATCTTGGCAGGTTATCATTTTGGTTCAAAACCAACATCATTTAGAGCCCTTTTAAATCACGTAGACAATGTGATTACTGGAGGTAGATTTTCAAAGGCATATAATACAAGAGCAGTTGTAAATGCAATGAAGAATAATGATATAATGTATATAACGCATCCAGGAGATAAGGGAAGAGTAGATATTGATGAAATAGCTAGAGTTGCTGAAGAAACAGGAACTGGGCTTGAAATAAATGGTCATCATGATAGGCTCAATGCAGAAATGATAAAACAAATAAAGGATAGAGATATTAAATTCTATATAGGTTCGGATGCACATCGTCCTGAAGATATTGCTAATTTCAAAAGAGCTTTTGAAATTATTGAGGAAGCAGGATTAGATGTAGAAAGAGTTGAAAATATAGAAAAATAATAGTAGTTAATGATTGGAGGTCTGATTAATGAAATTTGTGATAGTAACAGGACTGTCGGGTTCAGGTAAAAGTGAGGCAATGAGAGCTTTAGAGGATATGGGCTTCTATTGTGTGGATAATTTACCTCCAGCGCTTATAATTAACTTTGCAGAACTCTTTTTCCAGTCGAATTCTAATATGGATAAGGTGGCGCTTGGCATAGATATTAGAGGAAGAGAATTTTTCCAGGCTTTAAATGAAGCATTAGAACAGTTAAGTGCAGCCAACTATAAATACGATATGATATATCTTGACTGTGATGACAATGTTTTGGTCAAGAGATATAAGATGACAAGAAGAAATCATCCATTGGCGGCAAACTCACAGATTCCGGATGGAATCAAAAAAGAAAGAGTGATTATGGAGCCTTTGAAGAAGTATTCTAAGATGATAATAGATACTACAAATATGAAGCCAAAGGATTTAAAAGCTGAAATAGCTAGTATGTATGATTCTGGTGATGGTTTAGAAAGTCCAAATATTACAATATCTGTAGTGTCATTTGGATTTAAATATGGATTACCTATTGATGCAGATCTTGTATTTGATGTAAGATTTTTGCCAAATCCATATTATGTTCCTGAACTAAGACCAAAGACAGGTGATTTTGAGGAAGTAAGAAATTTTGTAATGGATTCAGAAATCAGCAAGAAATTTGTAGAAAAATTATTCGATATGCTTGATTTTCTTATTCCACAATATCTCAACGAAGGTAAGCAACATCTTGTAATAGGAATAGGTTGCACAGGTGGAAGACATAGATCTGTTACAATAACTAATATGACTTACGATTATCTATGTGAACAGGGTTACAGAGCAGTGAAGAAACATAGAGATTCTAAGTTAGATTAATGGAGGCAAAATATGCAAATACAACTGAGTGGGACAGAGCTAGTATTATCTCTTCTTGCTTTTTTAGGTGTTATAGCATTTATAGTTGCTTTGTTTGTTTCGTATAAATTTTTAAAATTATATAAAAAAGCCTTACACCAAAGTCAGATAACATTTCAAAAGATAGAACAACAAATAAATGAACCAAATGTTGTCGTAATAGGTGGCGGTACAGGACAATCAGTTTTTTTAAGAGGATTGAAACATGATACAAAAAATATTACTGCAATAGTTACTGTTGCAGATGATGGTGGAGGCTCAGGTGCATTAAGAGAAGACTTGGGAATGTTGCCACCAGGTGACATTAGAAATTGTCTTCTTGCACTTGCCAACATTGAGCCGACAATGAATGAAGTAATGCAGTACAGATTTCCTGAGGGAGCTCTAAAGGGACAGAGTTTTGGAAATCTTTTTATAGCAGCTATGACAGGACTGTACGATAATTTTGAAACGGCTGTCTACAAGATGAGCCAGATATTTGCCATTACAGGGAAGGTACTTCCAGTTACTATGGATGATATAAATCTTGTAGCTGAACTGGAAGATGGAAGCACAATAGTAGGCGAATCCAACATACCTAAGGAAGCAAAAAAGAAAAATACAAAAATAAAGAAAATGAGTCTAGATAAGAAAGATGTAAAACCTTTGGAAGAAGTTATACATTCAATAGAAAATGCAGATGCAATAGTAATAGGTCCAGGTAGCCTTTATACAAGCATACTTCCTAACTTGTTAGTAGAAGATGTTATAGAAGCTCTATCTAAATCCAAGGCACCTAAAATCTATGTATGCAATATAATGACTCAGCCTGGAGAAACAGATGGAAAGAATGTTTTGGACCATGTAAAGGTATTAATTGACCATGCAGGTACAAACTTTATAGACTATGTTGTTAGCAATAATGACCAACTGCCTTCTGGTGTTTTTGAAAGATATGCCAAGGATGGTGCAGAGCTTGTTCTTTTGGACGATTATCAAAAAGAAGAGCTAAATAGAATGGGAATAACATATGTTGAGCAACAGTTAATAGAAATAAAGAACGGATATATAAGACATGATGCTGAATTGGTGTCTAGTTCAGTACTTAAAATAGCGGTTAAGCATAGTTATACAAACAACATTTGATTTAATAAGGAGTGATATTATGAGAGAAGAGGTAAGTGCAGGTGGTGTAGTTGTCCTTGGTAATACTATATTACTACTGAGAAAGTACAATGGTGATTGGGTTTTGCCTAAGGGCAAGGTAGAAGCAGGGGAAACTCATGAAGAGACAGCACTTCGAGAAGTAAAGGAAGAAACAGGTGTAAAGGCAAGTATAGAAAAATATCTTGGTGAAATTCACTATACATATAAGGAAAATTGGGATCAACAAAGAGGGGTCCATAAAATAGTATTTTGGTACTTAATGCACACAAAAAGTATGGACACAGTTCCACAAAGAGAAGAAGGGTTTGTAGAAGCAAAGTTTATTCATATTGACAGAGTTCTTGATATGGCAAGATACGATGATGAAAGAGAAATCATCAAAGTAGCACTTAAAGAAATTGCAAAAGAAGGTAAAAAGGATAGCTAAAGATGTCTTTTTCAGCAAATACAAAAAGTGAACTGTCAAGAATAGAAAATAATAGCAAAAGACTAGATATTGCTGAGCTTTCTGCAATCGTAAGGCTATCTGGAACTATTCAGCTTTCAGGTAATATGCAGATAAGCCTAAAGATAACAACTGAACTCAATGTAATAGCTAGAAGAGTGTTCAAGATATTGAAAAATAACTTCGACATAAACACAAGTATCACTGTCAATAAAAATCAAATGTTAAAGAAGAACAATAGTTATGTTCTGACTGTTACTCCTGAAATGGGAGCAAGTAAACTTCTAGTAGGACTTGGAATTTTGGAAAATGAAAATACAATTTTCACGAGAAATGATATTCCACCAGAAATAGTAAATGAGCCCGATGAAGCAAATGCCTATATAAGAGGTGCTTTTTTGGGAAGCGGCTCAATCAATGATCCAGAAAAAAACTATCATATGGAGTTTGTAACTAACAATGAGGACTATGCTTATGAATTAAGTGATTTGATAAATTCAATGGGATTTAATAGTAAAATAGTTGCAAGGAAGAATAACTTTGTAGTATATCTCAAAGAAAGTGAACAAATTTCTGACCTTCTCGCAATTATGGGAGCTAATAGTGCTATGTTTGCACTGCAAAATGCCAAAATAATGAAAGATATGAGAAATAAGGTAAATAGAATAGTCAACTGTGAAACAGCCAATCTTTCTAAAACTGTTGATGCAGCAGTAAGACAAGTAGAAAGTATATTGATAATCCAAAAGACGATAGGAATTAGCAAACTTCCTAAAAATCTTCAGGAGGTGGCTCTTTTAAGATTAGAATATGAAGATATTAGCCTAAAAGAATTAGGAGAACTTCTTCATCCTCCACTTGGAAAGTCAGGGGTAAATCACAGATTTAAAAAAATAGAAGAAATAGCTGACCGTTATAGAGATCAAGTAGCACCAGAAGACTTGTTTAAATAAGCCCTTAAAGGCTTATTTTTTTTGAAAAATTTTAGTAATTTAAGAAGAGCTTGCAAAAAATATATTTAGACCGACTGTTAAAATTTAATAGTAGATAAGAAAGTTATCTTTTCCAATAATATATTAAATGAAAAACTCTTAAAAGTAAGTGCAATGAAAAATTCTATAATGTATAATAGAAATATCGAATGTAGAATAAATGGATTAAATTACATAGATTCTATATAAAAGTTTAAGTAAATGAAAAGATAAGTATCTTATTAAATGAAATATTATTTAATAAAAATAGCAACTTATTTTTAAATATGTTTTAAAATTTTGAAGGGAGGACGGTATGTTAGAAATAGAAGAAAAAAAAGAAGATGAAACTTTTGAAGTAAAAAATAAAGATTTTTGTCATCTTCATGTGCATACAGAATATAGTCTTCTTGATGGATTTTCTAGATTGAAGTGGTTAATTCCAAAGGTAAAAGAGCTAGGTATGAGCTCTTGTGCAATTACTGACCACGGTTCAATGTTTGGGGTAATAGATTTTTATAAGGCTTGTAAAAAAGAAGGAATAAAGCCAATTATAGGGTGTGAAGTATATGTTGCAGCAAGAAAGTATACAGATAAGGACCCTATGCTTGATAAAAGATCATCGCATCTAATTCTTCTAGCTGAAAATAACGAAGGATATAAAAATCTTATAAAAATAGTTTCAGACTCATATGTAGATGGATTTTATTATAAGCCTAGAACAGATAAGGAACAGTTGAGAAAGTATTCTGATGGAATAATATGCTTATCAGCTTGTTTAAATGGTGAAATTCCAAAGGCATTAATGCAAAGAGACTATGAAAAAGCACTTGAGCTTGCAAAAGAATATAGGGATATATTTGGAGAAGATAATTTCTTTCTTGAAGTGCAAGATCATAAGTTAGCGGAAGACAAGGAAGTAAATGCAGGTATTTTAAAAATATCCAAAGAACTAGGAATACCTATGGTGGCAACTAATGATTCGCATTATGTAAATAGAGAGGATTCTAAAAATCATGATGTGCTTTTATGTATACAGATGCAGAAAATATTAGACGATCCATCTAGGATGAAATTTCCCAATGATGAATTTTATATAAAGTCTAGGGAAGAGATGGAAGAACTATTCACATTTGCACCCGAAGCTATTGACAATACTTTAAAGATAGCAGAAAGATGCAATGTAGAATTTGATTTTAATAATTATCACATACCTTCTTTTGATGTCCCAGAGGGGTATACTCCATTGGAATATTTGAAAGAACTTTGCTACAAAGGTTTGTATGAAAGATATGAAAATCCAAGTCAAGAAATTATAGATAGGCTTGAATATGAAATTAATGTAATTTCTAGCATGGGATATATAGAATACTTCCTAATTGTTTGGGATTTTATAAATTTCGCAAAAAATAATAATATTATGGTAGGACCTGGTAGAGGTTCTGCAGCAGGTTCTATAGTTTCATATACCCTTAGGATAACGGATATAGATCCTATTAAATATAATCTTCTCTTTGAAAGATTTCTTAATCCAGAAAGAGTAACAATGCCTGATATAGATATAGACTTTTGTTATGAAAGAAGAGAAGAAGTAATAGAATATGTAAAAAGAAAATATGGAAAAGATCATGTTGCCCAAATAATCACTTTTGGTACTATGGGGGCAAAGTTGGCAATTAGAGATGTAGGGAGAGTTTTGGATATTCCTTATAATAAGGCGGATTCAATAGCAAAAGAAATACCATTTGCTCTTGGAATGACAATAGATAAGGCATTTGATGTCAATCCAAATATTGTTCAGATGTATGATAATGACGAAGAGGTAAAAGAAGTAATAGATATTTCTAAAAAATTAGAGGGTATGTTAAGACATGCTTCCACACATGCAGCAGGAGTGGTAATATCTAAAAATCCTGTGTATGAATATGTACCTCTTTACAAAAATCAAGATTCCATAACGACACAGTTTACAATGACAACGCTGGAAGAACTTGGACTTTTAAAGATGGACTTTTTAGGTTTGAGAACACTTACAGTTATAAGGGACACACTAGATTTAATAGAGTTAAATAGAGACAAAAAAGGATATACTGAGCATATAGATTTTTCAAAGATGGAATACGATAATCCAAAGGTATTTGAAAATCTTTCGCAAGGAAATACTTTGGGAGTATTCCAGTTGGAAAGCAGTGGAATGAGAAACTTTATGAAGCAATTAAAACCAAGTAGTTTTGAAGACATTGTCGCCGGTATTTCTCTTTTTAGACCAGGACCAATGGACTCTATTCCAACATATATTAAGTGCAAACAGAATCCAGAAGAAGTAAAATATATTCATGAAAAGTTAAAACCGATACTTGAAGTAACATACGGATGTCTAGTTTATCAGGAACAGGTTATGCAGGTAGTAAGGGAGCTTGGTGGATATAGTTTTGGACGAAGTGACCTTGTAAGACGTGCTATGAGTAAGAAAAAGATGGACGTAATGGAAGAGGAAAGACAGTACTTTATATATGGAAAGCTAGATGAAGAAGGTAATATCGAAATACCAGGTTGTATAAGAAATGGTGTCCCAGAAGATGCTGCCAATCAGATATTCGACGATATGATAGACTTTGCTAGATATGCATTTAATAAGTCCCACGCTGCAGCCTATGGAGTATTGGCATATGAGACAGCCTATCTAAAGACTTTCTATCCAGTAGAGTTTATGGCGGCTCTTATGACCTCTGTAATGGGTAATACTGATAAGGTAGTTGAATATATTAGAGAATGTAATGCTATGGGGATAGAAGTATTGCCTCCAGATATAAATAAATCATATTCAAAGTTTTCAGTAGATGGAAACTGTATAAGATTTGGACTTGCAGCTGTTAAAAATGTGGGATCTCATGTAATAGACGCAATTGTTCAAGAAAGAGAAGAAGCTGGAGACTTTATAGACCTTAGCAATATGCTAAAAAGGTTAGATTCTAAGCTTACAAATAAAAGAATAGTTGAGAGCTTAATTAAATGTGGTGCCTTTGATTCTCTTGGGGAAAACAGAGCTACTCTTATGTTTGGATTTGAAGCTTTACAAGAAAGCATCAACAAGGATAAGAAAAAGAATGTCTCTGGTCAAATTTCGCTATTTGAAATGATGTCACAGGAACAACAAGAGGAGGTAGAGGAACAAAACTCCTTGAAGTTTGTTCCGGAATACAAGGATAAAGTAAAACTTGAAATGGAAAAAGAAGTTTTAGGTGTATATGTTACAGGTCACCCTCTTTCTGAGTATGAAGACCTTATAAAGAGAAAGACCTCTATAAACTGTGGTGAAATCAACAAGCTAAAAGAAGAACCAGAAAAACTTTTAGAACTCAATGATAAAGAGCATATAATCGGTGGAATGGTAATAGGCAAAAGACTTATGACTACGAAAAAAGACGATATTATGGCATTTGTAACCCTTGAGGATTTATATGGAAGTATAGATGTAGTAATATTTCCAAGAACACTTCAGCAGTATCAAGAATTACTAAAAGAGGACTCGATTATATTTATAAAGGGAAGAATAAGTGTGAGAGACGATGATGATGTATCAATTCTTGCTGGTCAAATAAAATCAATTGATGACGATACACCTTTTGAAGAAAAGGAAAGAAGAAGTTACTATAAAAAAGAGGAAACAATACAAAGTCATGGAACAGGTAAAAAATTGTTTCTTAGAGTGGATTCAATGAAAAATGATGAATTGATAAATGAAATCTATTCTATAGTTAGACGCAATCAAGGAACTGATCTCGTAACGATATTCCCAATTGATGAAAATAAGGATGGCGGAAGAAAGACTTATCAACTTTCAGGAATAGGTGTTTATGCGGATATAAATGTAAAAGAAGAACTTTCAAGAATTATGGATGAAAAAGATATAGTAATACAATAAAATAAAGCTGTATTTTCAGTTTAAAGAATCCTAGCAAGTAAAATTAAATAGATTGAATCTAAAAAATTAAGTTAAGGTAATAATAAAGAGGCTATATTTGTTTGAAATAAAAAACAGATTATAGCCTTTTTATAAAATCAAACAATATTTCAAATAGAGTTTAAATAAAAAAAGATATTTACTTTTAAATTAGTATAGAAAATAAAAGTCAAAAATTATTATAAAAATATAAGAAAAACAAAGTTGATGTTTTGAAAGAATCTATTTTGAGTGAAAACAATATCCTGACAAAAGTATCTAGAAATACACAAAAATAGCAAAAAAATGCCCTAAATCTATTCTTAAATTGACAATATTGTGTTATAATATCAAAAGATACAATCGTAATATTTTTTTAACTATTGTGGGATAAAAAGTGAATGGCGTGGTCTTTAATTGTCCCTGTTTTAAATTTTTTATGATTGTAATATTTGTTATGTGATTAAAAAAATTAGCTATAGATTAGGATTTTGCTAATGCGATAGGAGGATATGGTAGTTATGAAGGCAATTGGTATTTTAACTAGTGGAGGAGACGCTCCAGGAATGAATGCGGCAATTAGAGCCGTAGTTAGAACTGCAATTTATTACGGATATAAGGTTTATGGAATTGAAAAGGGATACAGAGGTCTTTTAGATGAAGAGTTTGTAGAAATGGACTTGTCATCAGTTGGTGATATAATTCAGAGAGGCGGAACAATACTTAAATCTTCAAGATGCGACGAATTCAAAACAGCAGAAGGTAGAGAAAAAGCTGTAGAAATACTTGAAAACTACGGAATAGAAAGTCTTGTTGTAATAGGAGGAGATGGATCTTTCACAGGTGCAAAGCTTTTAAGCGAATTAGGTGTCAAGACAATAGGTATACCGGGAACAATAGATAATGACCTTGCGTATACAGATTATACAATTGGATTCGATACTGCAATGAACACAGTAATAGATGCAATAGGTAAGATAAGAGACACATCTTCATCTCATGACAGAGTAAATATAGTAGAAGTTATGGGTAGAAATTGTGGAGATCTTGCGCTATATGCTGGTGTTGCTGGTGGAGCTGAAACAATAGTAGTTCCTGAAAGAGAAATAAGAACGGATGAAATAGTAAGTAAGTTAAGAACTACTCAGAAGAGAGGTAAGAAGCACAGCATAATCGTATTAGCAGAAGGTGCGGACATAGAAGGTGGAGCATTAGGACTAAAGAATGCTCTTACAGTAAAGGATAAGGCAGATGTTAGAATAACAGTTTTAGGACATGTACAAAGAGGTGGTTCACCATCTGCATTTGATAGAATACTTGCTAGTAAGTTAGGAAATAAGGCTGTTGAATTACTTATAGAAGGTAAGAGCAAGAGAGTAGTAGGTATCAAGGACAATAAGATAATTGACCTAGATATAGATGATGCTCTATCTATGGAAAAGGAATTTGATCAGGACTTATATGAAATGGCTAAGATTCTTTCTATATAGCAAAAAGTTAGTTTAGTTTAGACAGTGTTAAATAATTTATAGTATATATTAAATTATTGAAAGAAAATTTGAGGTGATTATAGTGACAAAGTTAAAAAAGACAAAGATTGTATGTACAATGGGTCCTGCTACGGATTCAGATGATATTTTAAGAGAATTAGCATTAAATGGTTTAAATGTATGTAGATTCAACTTCTCTCACGGTTCTCATGAAGAACACAAGGAAAGAATGGATAGAACTAAGAGAATAAGAGAAGAACTAAATATGCCTATTGCTATTCTTCTTGATACAAAGGGACCTGAAATAAGAACAGGAGACTTTGAAGAAGCCATCGTACTAGATGAAGGTGAAAAGTTCGTTGTTACAATGGATGACTGTATAGGAAATAGAGAAAGATGTACAGTATCATATAAGGGAATGATAAATGATGTTAAGGTTGGAGATACAATACTTATAGATGACGGTCTAGTTGCTTTAAAGATAACTGAGATAAAGGGAAATGACATAATTACTGTAGTAGAAAACTCAGGTAAGGTATCATCAAAGAAGGGTGTAAATCTTCCAGGAGTTGTAATAAATCTTCCAGCTATAACAGACAAGGATATATCAGACATAAAGTTTGGTATAGAACAGGGAATAGATTTTATAGCAGCATCATTTGTTAGAAAGGCTTCAGATGTTCTTGAAATAAGAAAGATATTAGAAGAAAACGGAGCAGATGATATACAGATAATATCTAAGATAGAAAGTCACGAAGGTGTAGAAAATATAGATTCAATAATTCAGGTATCTGACGGTATAATGATTGCCAGAGGAGATATGGGTGTTGAAATACCAAGTGAAGAAGTACCAATAGTTCAGAAGATGATAATAAGAAAGTGTAATGAAATATCTAAGCCAGTTATAACTGCGACTCAGATGATGGACTCTATGATAAGAAATCCTAGACCAACAAGAGCAGAAGTAACAGACGTTGCAAATGCAATATATGATGGTACAGATGCTATAATGCTTTCTGGAGAGACAGCAGCAGGAAAGTATCCAATTGAAGCAGTTTCAACAATGAATAGAATAGCACTTAGAACAGAAGAAACTCTTGAATACAAGATATCATCTTTTGGTAAGAAGGAAATAACAGTAACTGATGCAATCAGTCATGCAACTTGCACAACTGCTATGGATCTTGAAGCACAGGCAATCATAACTTGTACTTCTTCAGGATATACTACTAAGCAGGTATCTAAGTTTAGACCACTAGCACCTATTATAGCTGCAACTCAGAGCGACAGAGTAATGAGAAAGCTATCTCTTAACTGGGGAACATACCCTGTAAAGAGTGAATTAGGACAGAATACTGACGAAGTAATAGAAAACTCTATAATAGCTGCAAGAGAAAATGGATTCGTAAACACTGGAGATACTGTAGTAGTAACAGCTGGTGTTCCTGTTGGAAAGATAGGAAAGACAAATCTAATCAAGGTAAGCGTAATAGCAGACTTCCTTGGAAGAGGTGTAGGTATCGGTGGAGAATCTATAGTAGAAGGTATAGCTAGAGTAGTTAAGCCAGGAGAAACTCCAAAGGTATTCAATGAAGGAGACATACTTGTAGCAGTAGGAACTGACAAGGAAATGGTTCCATACATGGAAAAGGCAAGTGCAATAGTAACAGAAACAGGCGGAATGACTTCTCATGCTGCAATAGCAGGAATAAATCTTGGAACTCCAGTAGTAGTATCTGTAAAGGAGATAACTGCAAAGGTTAAGGATGGAGACAAGATAAGAGTAGAAGCAACAAGCGGTTCAATAACTAGAGAATAATAAAAATATAGATTTACAGCAACATACTAATCCCCCAGATTGTATGTTTATAAAAAAGCGTATAGTATATTAACATAGAGCTACTGTATAAGGTTCAACCAAATTACAGTAGCTTTTTATTGTTGTTTTTGATAAAATAAATCTATTATGGTAAAAATAATTAATAAAAAATTATATAGATAGACAAAAGTCAAAGGAGGAAGAACTTTGCTAGAAAAAAATAAAAAATATGAATGCAAAATAGTAGATATAGGACAGGGTGGAGTAGGAATAGGAAAACACAAGGATTTTACAGTATTTGTAGACTCTGCACTTCCAGGTGAAATAGTAGATGTAAAAATTACAAAATCAAAGAAAAAATATGCAGAAGGTGTAATATCTAAAATAAAGAAAGAATCAGAAGATAGAGTAGAAAGAGTCTGTTCAATGAAGTACAGAAACTGCGGTGGTTGCCAAATACAAGAACTAGACTATCAAAAGCAACTTGAAATAAAGACAAACTCAGTAAAAGAAGATTTTAAAAGAATAGCAGGAATAGAAGACATAGAAGTACATGATACAATAGGAATGGAAAATCCTTTTAGATATAGAAATAAAGCACAGTTTCCAATACAAAGAGAAAATGGAAAGCTGAAAATAGGCTTTTATAAGAAAAAAAGTCATGATGTAATAGACATGGATAAATGCGTAATACAACATGAGGTAAATGATAAAATAATAGAAATACTAAGAAATTTCATTGAAAAAAATAATATTAGCGTTTATGACGAAAATGCTAACAAAGGCCTTTTGAGACATATAGTCACTAAAATAGGATTTACAACAAAAGAAGTAATGGTAGTTTTGGTAGCTACTAAGTCAGAAATACCACATATAGAAGAATTTTTAGAAGAATTGAAAGAAAATATAGAGGGATTTAAAACTTTAGTAGTCAATGTAAATGACAAGAAAACAAATGTAATACTAGGAAGAAAAAATAAAAATATCTATGGAAATGGAAGAATAATAGACTATATAGGAGACTTGAAATTTGAAATAAGTCCACTGTCTTTTTTCCAAGTAAATCCAGTTCAGACAGAAGTTCTATACAATAAGGCTTTGGAATATGCTAATATAGGAGAAGAGGATACAGTATTTGACATATATTGTGGAATAGGAACTATATCTCTATTTTTGGCTCAAAAAGCAAAGAAGGTATATGGTGTGGAAGTAGTAGAAGATGCCATTAAAGATGCAAGAAACAACGCAGAATTGAATAATATTAGTAATGTGGAGTTCTATGTAGGAAAGGCTGAAGAAGAAGTTCCTAAGCTATATAATCAGGGGAAGAAAGCGAATATTGTAGTAGTGGATCCTCCAAGAAAAGGATGCGATGAGAAGGTTCTTGAAACAATAGTGGATATGCAGGCGGATAGAATAGTTTATGTTAGTTGTAACCCTTCCACTCTTGCAAGGGACTTGAAGTATTTGGATGAAAAAGGATATAGATGTGTAAAAGCTCAGCCAGTGGATATGTTTCCGCATAGTGTGCATGTGGAGACGGTAGCGTTATTGTCCAAACTCGATGTCAATAATCATATAGAGGTTGAAATTGAGCTCAATGAGATGGATTTGACAAGTGCTGAAAGTAAAGCAACATATACTCAAATCAAGGAGTATGTATTAGAAAAATTTGGGCTAAAGGTTTCTACACTCTATATTTCACAGATTAAAAAGAAATGTGGAATTGAACTGAGAGAGCATTATAATAAATCAAAAAAAGAAAAACAGATTATCCCACAATGTACACCGGAAAAAGAGGAAGCTATAATGGAAGCTTTAAGACATTTCAAAATGATTGAGTAGAAAAGAAGTTAGTGTTATGAGATGGATATTAAAAATCTTTTTGGTCCCAATTAGTTGGATTTTAAGCATCCTTATTGCTGCACTAACATTTTTACTTAGTATAGGAACTACTATTTTATATTTTCTTATGCTATTTTGTATAGTTGGAGCAATTGCTTCTTTTTTACAAAAAGAGGTTACCATCGGGATAGAAGCCTTAATTATAGGTTTTTTACTTAGTCCTTATGGGATACCGATGGTTGGAGCATCAATTATAGCATTATTGCAAGGGATAAACGAGAAAATAAGGTCAGTTTAAATCAAAGAATTGATAAATCAGAAGTTGTAAAGGTGATTTTATGAGAGTATACGAAAATAAAGAAGAACTCAAAACTGAAATAAATAAAACATTTGGGAAATATATTGCAGAATTTGATAATATTCCAGAAAGCTTAAAAGATAAAAGAATTGATGAAGTTGACAGAACTCCGGCAGAAAATCTTGCCTATCAGGTGGGATGGACAACATTAGTCCTCAAATGGGAAGAAGATGAAAGAAATGGGATTCAAGTAAAGACACCATCGGATGAATTCAAATGGAATCAACTTGGTGAATTATATCAATGGTTCACAGATACTTACGCTCATTTATCATTGCAAGAGTTAAAATCTAAATTAAATGAAAATATTAATTCTATATATGTAATGATTGATTCATTAAGTGATGAAGAATTATTTAAACCACATATGAGAAAATGGGCTGATGATGCGACTAAAACAGCAGTGTGGGAAGTATATAAATTTGTTCATGTTAATACGGTTGCACCATTTAAAACTTTCAGAACAAAAATTAGAAAATGGAAGAAGATGGTGCTATAAATTTTAATTTGATTATTAAAAACTTTATAAATAGGGTTACCAAAGGCGATAGAGAAATAACTATCGTCTTTTTCTTTGTGAATTTTTATGAGAAAGGGGGAGGCTATGGATTTTGACTATTTTTATAATCGTGACACAGAAAGATTTAGTTTCTATATGCTACCCAAAGTTTTGGTAACCAATGATCTATATAAAAATTTATCTTCTGATGCAAAGATACTTTATGCTTGTTTATTAGAGCGTTCAGGTTTATCGTTTAGAAATAATTGGATTGATAAAGAAGGGCGAGTTTATATTATATTTACTGTCGAAGAAGTTATGCAGACTTTGAATAAGTCAAATAAAACAGCGGTAAAAATTTTAAACGAACTTGATGGAAACACGAAAGGAATAGGACTTATAGAGAGAAAAAGACAGGGACTTGGGAAGCCAAATATTATTTATGTAAAAGATTTTATGAGAATTCTTAGTTCCGAGTGTAAGAGTTACACTCCGGAAATGAAGAAATTACACTCCAGAAATGTAGGAAATACACTTCAAGAAATGAAGAAACTACACAGAAGTAATAATAATATAAATAATACTGATTATAGAAATACAGATTTTAGTAAGAGTGACATAACATTTGGAGAATTTCAAAATGTTGTTTTATCAGCAAGTGAATCAGAAGAATTAAGAAAATTACTAAATTCTCAATTTGAAAATTATGTTGAAAGATTATCTGCATATATGAAAAGTACTGGAAAAACATATCAAAATCATAAGGCAACAATTCTTTCATGGTTTTATAAAGATCAAGGCAAAAAGGGAAAAGCAAATATACCTACATTGGAAGATTATGATAAAGGAGAACATTTATAATGACCGAATTAAAAACAATGATGATAGAAGGGGTAGAATATTCTTTTAATCCAGAAAATGAGTATATAAAAGAGGGACATGCTTATTGTAAAATCTGTCATGAGCAAAAGGACGGCAAGATACTTGAGTTTTTGGGGAAAAAGATGATTTTTAAATCTTCGTGCAAATGTGATAGAGATAGAGAATACAAAGAAAAAGAGCGACAAAAAAAGTTAGAAGTGGAGAGATTAAAAAACAGTTGTTTTAGCTCGATTGTTCAGTGGACATATACATTTGAAAATTATAAAGGAAATAGAAATCAAAGCCTTATTATTGCTAAAAATTTTGTAAGAGATTACGAAGTAATGAAAAAAGAAAATGTTGGACTTTTATTTTATGGATCGGTAGGAAGTGGGAAAACCTACTTAGCTTGTTCTATTGCCAATGGATTAATAGAACGATATCAAGTAAGTGTAAAAGTAAGAAATTTTGCTCAAATTATAAATGAACTGCAAAAAGGTGGGTTTGATTTTGATAAAAATGCATACATCGAATCCCTTGTAAATACATCGGTTCTTATCTTAGATGATTTAGGAATAGAACGAGATACAAGCTATGCAAAAGAACAAGTATACAATATTGTCAACAGCAGGTATTTGAAAAACAAGCCTACTATTTTTACAACAAATCTTTCGTATGACAGCATTGTGAATTGTAAAGAAAGTGTAGAGTATCAAAGAATCTATTCAAGAATAACTGAAATGTGTATTCCAGTTATGGTAGTAGGGGAGGATTTTAGAAAGAAAATTCAAAAAGATAAATTAAACAAAAACAAAGATAGATTATTAATGGGAGGTGATCGAACTTGATTAATGAAGAAGTAGCAAGAAAAACCTTGAATATGGAAGTAAGAGCGGGAAAAGTAACTGGAAAGATTCTCTTGAACTTGTTGAAGAAACTGATGAAGGAGGCTGACAAATTAGGTGGACTTGAAAAGCTCGTCAATACAAATAGTAACGAAGTAAAACTTAAAGATTTAGTAAAGAAGGGACAATTGGAAGAAATTCCCGTTCAGGAAGTAGACTTAAAAGAATTAAAAAAAGAATTGAATAAAGATGGAGTGATGTTTTCGGTGATGAAAGATAAGGCAACTGGTAATCATTCCGTATTTTTTCAAGCTAAAGATATTAAAGTGATGGATAAGGCATTTAAAAAAACTATTTCATTGTCTGAAAAGAAGGCAGAAAGGAAAGACTCTATTCACAAAAACATAGAGAAATTTAAGAAAATGACAAGGAATACAATTTCTAAAGATAAAATCAAGAACAAACAAAAGGAACAGAGCCTATGATAGATAAAATAATAAAAGATATCAAAGGTTTATTTAAAATGCAAGATAAGGCAAAATTTGCAAGGCAGAATATTCCCTATCTTGTATTTTTCTATTTAGGGAATATTTTCTCTAATCATGTTCGAAGTTATGTAGGTGGCGATATTATAGACAAAATCTTTCAGGGGATATTAGAGCTTAATACGATGAGCTTTTTTCCAAGTATTCACCTTACTGATATTCTAATGGGTGTGGTTGTGGCAGCTTTAATTAAATTCATTGTTTATACCAAAGGCAAAAATGCTAAAAAGTTCAGACAAGGAAAAGAGTATGGCTCAGCAAGATGGGGAACGGCAAAAGATATTCAGCCGTATATGGATGAAAAGTTCCAAAATAATATCTTACTCACTCAAACTGAACGATTGACTATGAATGGCAGACCGGCAAATCCAAAGTATGCAAGAAATAAAAATGTTTTGGTCATAGGAGGGTCAGGGAGCGGAAAGACCCGATTTTATGTAAAGCCTAATTTGATGCAAATGCACAGTAGCTATTGTGTAACCGATCCAAAAGGAACAATAGTAATTGAGTGTGGGAAAATGCTTGAAGATAATGGATATGAGATAAAAATCTTAAATACCATTAACTTCAAAAAGAGTATGAAATATAACCCGTTCGCTTATCTTAGAAGTGAAAAAGATATTCTAAAACTGGTTCAGACGATCATTGCGAATACTAAAGGCGAGGGTGAAAAATCAGGTGAGGATTTCTGGGTGAAAGCCGAAAAACTCTACTACACAGCTCTGATTGGATATATCTTTTATGAAGCTCCAAGGGAAGAAAAGAACTTTGCAACACTTCTTGATATGATAGATGCCTCTGAAGTTAGAGAAGATGATGAAACCTATATGAATCCGATAGATAGACTCTTTGAAGCATTGGAAAAGAAAGAACCTACACACTTTGCGGTGAAGCAATATAAAAAATATAAATTGGCTGCGGGAAAAACAGCCAAGTCGATCCTTATTTCATGTGGTGCAAGACTTGCTCCATTTGATATTCAAGAGCTTAGAGATTTGATGAAAGAAGATGAGTTAGAACTGGATAGACTCGGAGATAGAAAGACAGCACTGTTTGTAATTATCTCAGATACAGATGATACTTTTAACTTTGTAGTATCTATCATGTATTCTCAACTATTTAATCTATTATGCGATAAAGCAGATGATGTTTATGGTGGTAGACTTCCTATTCATGTGCGTTGCCTATTAGACGAATTTGCGAATATCGGCTTAATTCCAAAGTTTGAAAAACTTATTGCTACAATCAGAAGTAGAGAAATATCTGCAAGTATCATTTTGCAGGCACAATCTCAGCTAAAGGCAATTTATAAAGATAATGCCGATACGATTGTAGGTAATTGTGATAGTACATTATTTTTAGGAGGCAAAGAAAAAACAACACTTAAAGAACTTTCTGAAACACTTGGTAAAGAAACTATTGACTTATACAACACTTCGGAGACAAGAAGTAATCAAAAGAGTTTTGGTTTAAATTATCAAAAGACCGGAAAGGAGCTAATGAGTCAAGATGAAATAACAGTAATGGACGGCGGAAAGTGTATTTTTCAGCTTAGAGGTGTAAGACCTTTTCTTTCAGATAAGTACGATATTACAAAGCACAAAAATTATAAGCTTTTGGAGGACTATGATAAGAAAAACACATTTGATATAGAGAAATATATTAAAAGACATGGTAAAGCAAAATTAAATAGAGAAACACTTATCACGAGGCTTTAAGTATATGATTTGCATTGTGAGATAGGAGGTAGTAGGGATTATGAAAAAATAAAATCATAAAAACAAAAGAATAAAGGTTTTCATTTAAACAGTAAGTCTAAAAAGATTTGCTGTTTTTTATTACAAAAACGAGGAGAAAAAATGTTAAGGATAAGAAGTCCAACTGTATAAAAATAGACAATAAAAGTATTTGAGATTTGAAAATGATTATTTTTTAAAAGGAGAAAAAATAAATGAAACAAGAAATGGTTAATATCAATGCAAATTTAGTTGCAGATCCTATTTTTTCAAGCTTTGAAAAAGATGGGGAAGAGGTAGAAGTTGTAAATTTTACACTGGTAAAAAAATATGGAAAAGGCAAGGACTATATTAACTGTGCAGCTTATGGAGACAAAGTAAAGATTGCAAAGAATTTTTCAAAAAGTGATTTTATTCATATATTTGGATATTTTAAGGAAAGAGAAAAAGATGGAAAAACCTATAAAAACTTTGTTGTTAAAGCATATAACAAAATTGAAAAGAAAGAAGAAAAAGAGGAGGAATAATTTATGGAGTTTTTTACACAGGCAGTAAATATATTAAAAATTTTAGTTATGGCAGTAGGAGCAGGACTTGGTGCATGGGGTGTGATCAATTTGATGGAAGGATATGGAAATGATAATCCGGGGGCAAAATCACAGGGAATTAAACAACTTATGGCTGGAGGAGGCATTGTTCTTATCGGTTTGAAGTTGATTCCTCTTTTAGCAAATGTATTAAGATAAAGGAGAAAGATTATGTTTGGTATTTTCGACAAAATAGAAGAATTTTTCAAAGAACTTCTACTCGGAGGTATCCAAGCAAACTTAGAGTCAATGTTTCTTGATATCAACGATAAAGTTGGTACAGTTGCAACAGATATTGGGAAAACGCCTATGGGTTGGAATGGTGAAGTTTTTGGTTTCATAAAAAACATCAATGATTCAGTAATTATCCCAATAGCAGGATTAATTATTACTGCCGTTTTATGTATTGAGCTTATCAATATGGTAATGCAAAAGAATAATATGCATGATACAGATACTTTTGAATTCTTTAAATACATTATCAAAATGTGGATAGCAGTATGGTTAGTATCACATGCGTTTGAATTTTCAATGGCAGTCTTTGATGTTGCTCAACATATGGTAAACAAGGCGGCAGGGGTTATTAACACCTCTGCCACCGTTTCCGGAGAACAGATAGTGGCAATGATTGATTCATTAAAAGATAAGGAACTTGGAGAACTTGTCATGATCCTCTTTGAAACTTCGCTCATCAGGGTTGCTATACAGGCAATATCTATTGTGATTATGCTTGTAGTCTATGGAAGAATGTTTGAAATATATATTTATTCATCAGTTTCAGCCATTCCGTTTGCAACTATGGGAAATAAAGAATGGGGACAGATAGGAACAAATTATATAAAAGGTTTGTTTGCAATAGGGCTACAAGGACTCTTTTTGATAGTTTGTCTTGGAATCTATGCGGTATTAGTTAAAACAATACAAATTACAGATATACACACAAGTACATTCACTATACTTGGATATGCAGTTTTGTTGGGGTTGATGATGTTAAAGAGTGGAACACTGGCTAAAAGTGTATTAAATGCACACTAAAAGAAAAGGGGCGATACTATGAATAAAAGAAAAGCAATACTTCCAATTATGATTCTGGGAACAGGTGCTTTATCACTCGTTTATAAAATTTGGCTTTATAAGAGGATTAAAGAATTAGAGCATAAAACAAAAGAACTTGCTCATTACCATAATGATTTTTGTCTTGTACAGGGAAAGTGCAATAAAAGCATGGATGAACAGATTATAAATATTCAGGAAGAAATTGGTTCTGTTTATGAGCATATTGAAGGGCTTTTAGATATGCAAGAAACAAAATATACAGATGAAAAAGAGTGTAAAAAAGAGAATAGCTATTGTGATAAAGATTTAGAAAAACAGAATAAACAATTAAGCAAAAAACAGAAGGGAGGTAAATTATGGCATATGTACCAATCCCAAAAGATTTAAAAAAGGTAAAAACAAAGGTAGCCTTTAACCTTACGAAAAGACAGCTTATAGGATTTACAATTGCAGGATTAGTAGGGGTACCAATCTATTTGTTTATGAGGAAGGTGGTTCCTAATGATATAGCTGTTATATTTTTGATTGTGTCAACACTACCGATATTTTTTATTACCTTATTTGAAAAAGATGGACTGACATTTGAAAAATATTTTAAATATATTTATCTTCATAAGTTTTACCAACCTCAAAAGAGAGTGAGAAAGGAGGTTTACCTTGAAAGACAAAAGAAGAATTCAGCAAATAAAGTTAGAAAGTCGTCAAAAAATCTTAAGAGAAAACAAAAAAGACCTGAGAAAAGAAAAAATAAAAAAGGACAATAAAAAATTATCCATATTGGATTTATTTTTTAAAAAAGAGGCAAAAAGGTACACAGTAGAAGATACGATTCCATATCTTAGAATGCTTAAAAATGGAGTTTGCCAGATAGACAAAAATCATTTTAATAAGAGTATTGTATTTGAGGATATTAATTATCAACTGGCTTTAGAGGAAGATAGGGATCTAATTTTTAATCAATTTGCAAATTTTTTAAATTCCTTTGATCCAAGTGTTGGACTTGAGCTTTCTTATATTAATCAACTTGGGAGAAATGAAGAAATGCAGTCAGCAATTCAGATACCGGATAAACAAGATGGTTTTGATGATATACGATTAGAGTTTAGAGAAATGCTTAAAAGCCAAATTTTAAAAGGAAATAATGGGTTAAAAAAATCAAAGTATATAACCTATACAATAGAAGCCGATAATTTAGAACACGCAATCTCAAAGCTTGAAAGATTGGAAATAGATATATTATCAAATCTTAAAAGTATGGGCGTTAGAGCAGAAAGCCTAAGCGGAGATGAAAGACTGAAAATACTTCATGATGTACTAAATCCGGGTAAAACCTTTAATTTTTCATACGAGGAATTAAAGAAAAGAGAAAGCACTAAGAATTATATTGTACCTGATGAATTCAATTTTACACCAAGTAAATATTTCAAATTCGGTAAGTTTATCGGAGCAACAAGCCATTTTCAAATCCTTGCAAGTGAGCTTTCAGACCGTATGCTTGCTGAGTTTTTAGATATAGATGATAACATCAATATCTCTTTTCATATCAAGGCGATTGAGCAGTCAGAAGCCATAAAGATGGTCAAAAGAAAAAATACCGACATTGACAAGATGAAGATTGAGGAGAATAAAAAGGCTGTAAGAAGTGGGTATGATATGGATATTCTTCCAAGTGATTTAATCACCTATGGGGAAGATGTAAAAAGCCTCTTAAAAGACTTGCAGACCAGAGATGAGAGAATGTTTGTTGTAACTATTATCTTTATGAACTTTGCAAGGACAATCCAAAAGCTGGATAACACTATTTCTCAAATCAGCTCCATTGCCAATAAGCATAATTGCAAGTTAAAAAGACTCGATCATGCACAGGAGCAGGGCTTAATCAGTGTACTTCCTCTTGGGGTAAATAAGATTGAAATCGACAGAGGACTAACCTCATCATCTACGGCAGTGTTTATGCCTTTTACCACAGAGGAGCTTTTCATAAACTCGGCAAACAGTTTGTACTATGGACTAAATGCCCTAAGTCATAACCTGATTATGGCAGATAGAAAGAAACTGAAAAACCCGAATGGTCTAATCCTTGGAACTCCGGGAAGTGGTAAATCCTTTAGTGCAAAAAGAGAAATGGCAAATGCCATTCTTACAACCGATGATGATGTGATTATCTGCGATCCGGAAGGTGAGTACGGAAACCTTGTGTGTCAGTTTAAGGGAGAAGTCATTAAGGTCAGCAGTAAGTCAAAAGACTATCTCAATCCCCTTGACATCAATATGAACTATGGTGATGGGGACGCACCACTGAAAGATAAGGCAAACTTTATTATGTCTATGCTTGAATTAGTAGTTGGTGGTAGTGGACTTACAGCTGAAGAAAAGTCGGTTATAGATAGATGCTTACCTAAGATTTATGAAAAGTATTTTGAAAATCCAGAGCCTTGTAATATGCCTATTCTTCAAAACCTGTATGATATGTTAAAAAATCAAGAAGAAAAAGTCGGCAAAAAACTCGCAACGGAAATGGAGATTTATGTAACAGGCTCTCTTAATGTATTTAACCATCAGTCCAATGTGGACTTAAATAAGCAGCTTCTTTGTTTTGATATTAAGGAGTTAGGTTCGCAGCTTAAAAAAATTGGAATGCTTGTTATTCAGGATCAGGTTTGGAACAAAGTATCGCAAAACAGAGGAAATAAGGCTACAAGGTACTATATTGACGAGTTTCACTTATTGTTAAAAGACGAGCAGACAGCTTCTTATTCCGTAGAGATTTGGAAAAGATTTCGTAAGTGGGGAGGAATTCCGACAGGTATTACACAGAATGTCAAAGACCTACTTATGAGTAAGGAAATTGAAAATATCTTTGATAATACGGACTTTGTTTTAATGCTTAATCAGGCTTCAGGTGATAGAGAAATTTTAGCAAGGAAACTTAAAATCTCACAGCCACAGCTAAAATATGTAACTAATTCCAATGCAGGAGAAGGACTTTTGTTCTTTGGAAACACCATTGTTCCTTTCCTTGATAAGTTCCCGAAAGACACAATCCTTTACCAGAAGATGACAACCAAGCCTGAAGAAGTGAGGTAGGCTTATGGAAAAGAAATTGAAAAAAGACTTTAAGGAAAGGCAAAGGGCAAGGATTGAAAAGGAAACACTGCAAAGTAATAGCAGCATAGATCCTGAAGAAAGTAAGTTAAAGCATAATGATGATTACAGAGGGAAAATCGTCCATGATAAAGACAGATTTCAAGATAAGGTGCATGATAAAACAAGCAAAATGATCTCTGATAGTGAACCGGTTCGAGGGACTTCCAAAAGAAATGCAAGGTATAGAAGTTCTGAAACAGGAACTGTAAGTCAGGATGAAATTGGAAAAGCGGATTATGGTACTGAGGTTAAGGATGGAAAAATCTATTATCCTTTAGGAAAAGATCTGGATAATGATGGAATCATAGATAGATATGACAATGACTTTAGAGATAGCGACTATTTTGAGTCAACCTATGATGTAGAGGATAATCTGCAACATAAAGCTGAAGATACAAAAGACTTCTCAAAAAGCCAAAAAGCTCAAAAGAAAAATTATAAGAGGAAAAACTATTCCGATAAGCTCTATACCAGAAAAAAAGATGCTGAAGCCAAAGAGGAAAAGGTGGACAATAAAAAAAGCGGAAAAGAAGCCATTCTTGATAGAGAAAAGAAAAACAAGCTTTCTAAAGAACAGGAAAAAATTTTCAGGGATAAGGCTTCTAAAGTATCTGCTTTATCAGGCTTAGCAAAAGGAAGTGAAACCGTACGGGATTATTTATCTCATGGAAGCGATGAAAATCAAGGGGTAGAGGCAGGAGAAAAGACAGCCGATACAAGCTCAAAGCTCATTCATGGTATTAAGAACTACTCGGATAAAAAAAGAGCAAAAAAAGGATATGACCTTACAAATAAGGACTATAAAATCAGAAAGCGAAAATCCAAATTAGAGTTTCGAGATGCCAAAGAAAAATTGAAAAAGACGGAGGAATATCAAAAAGCAAATAACTTTAAGCGATTTCAAAAGCGAAAGCAGATGAAAGATTCCATTAAAAGGCAGAATAAGTCAAGGCTTAGAGATCGCATTAAGGAAGGTCTTATCGGCAGTCTTAAAAGTTCAAAGGAAGTTATATTAAGAAAAGCAAAGGGACTTATGATTATTTTCATAGGTCTTATTATTTTAGGAACTTTTATGATTAACTTTGCGGGAACATCCATGACTGGAGTTATGAATACTACAAGTAGTGTTTTAACAACATCTTATTTATCAAGTCCAAATGTCTTAAGTGAAATAAACCAGAAGTTTTCAGAGATGGAACAGGAGCTTCAAAATGAAGTTGATAATGTAGAAGAAAATTATCCCGGATATGATGAATATATCTTAAATAACACGGAGTATATCGGTCATAATGTCCATGAGCTTTTGTCCTACATTACATCAAGATGTGGAGAGGTAAAGAATGTATCAGAAGTAAACTCCATATTAAAAGAATTGTTTGAGACTATGTATGACCTTGAGTATAGGGAAGAAATTGAAATTAGATACAGAACAGTTACGGAAACCTATACCGATGAAGATGGCAATGAATATACCGAAAGCCACGAAGAACCTTATGAGTATAAAAAGCTCATTGTAACGCTTCATAAAAAAGAGAT
This sequence comes from Peptostreptococcus russellii, assembly GCF_900110295.1. GTDB lineage: Bacteria > Bacillota > Clostridia > Peptostreptococcales > Peptostreptococcaceae > Peptostreptococcus > Peptostreptococcus russellii_A. Next base: position 37,080 of record NZ_FODF01000004.1, on the reverse strand, counting down.
GGACAGTATTATCCGAAAGGTATTTGCAGACTATCCCGATAATTTAAAGCACTATGAATCGCTATTTTTAGCTCAAGGAAACATGGGAGAAGTCTTTGGAAATACCGACCTTATCATTTCAAATGGAGGTATAGGTGGAGGAAAAGAGTACGAAGCTTCAGATGAAGTGCAAAAGAAGATTGTAAATGCTGCATATATTACGCCGTCTCCGGGTGCAGGCTGGTGTGCTATGTGGGTATCTCAGGTCTATCAGAATGCGGGACTTGGATATATCGGAGGAAACGCTAATGATATGTATCGAAACTATACCTTTACATCGGATAGATCAAAGCTAAAAGTTGGAATGCTTGTAGCGGTTGAAAGTAGCAGTAGTGGAAGTACAGCCGGACTTACCTATGGTCATGTCGGTATCTATATTGGAGACGGTAAGGTCATTGATAACATCGGTCATATAAGAGTAACTACCTTAGATAATTGGATAGCAACATTTTGTAAGCATCATCCGGTAGGCTTCGGTTTTCCACCAAATGTAAATAGATAAGGAGGGAACAATGTGAAAAAAGAACTTACAACAGTTAAAAATAAAATAAAGAAGTTAAAGGATAAAAAGGCTCTGATTGATGAAGAATTGGAGTCTTTATTTATTAGGGAAGAAGAACTTGAAAACGAAGAAATCATTGCCATTTGCAGAAAGAATAACATCACAATCAGTGATTTGATGGCAAAAGTAAACAGAGAAAAAGCAGAACTGAAAAAGGAGAAAACAAATGAAAACCAGTTTGAAAAAGAATAAGAAGCTTTGGATAGCGTCCATTGCAGTAATTGTAAGTATTAGCTGCCTTTTAGGACTTTGTACAGTAGTTTATGCACAGGAGCACAAAACTGAAAATCCTACAAAAAATGAGGCTGTTCAAACGGAAGTTGAAGTAAATGTGAAGTATATTTTTGAAGATGAGAAGGTCTTTAAGGAAGAAAAGATAAAGGCTAAGAAAGGACAACTTCTTGATAGTGGAGATCTTCTAATGCTCACTGATGATATGAAATTTATTGATGAATTTCTTTTCTATGAAGTAAAGGGAGATGGGAAAGATGAGATTATCCGTAAGGTAGCAAAGGCTGAGCCTAAGAATAAAGAAACTGAGACGGAAGAAGAAAAGCCAAAGCCAAAGCATGATGAAAGCACGCAGACAGAAGATAAAAAGACAGAGAATAAAGGAACACAGACAAAGCTTTCTAAAGATGATATTTCCGAAATGGAAAAAGGGGCAAAGGAGCTTCGGGAAAAACTTGATAAGTTAAATAATGAAATCAAGGATAAAGATAAATTAAGTGATAAGCAGAAAGAAAAAATCAAAGAACTGGAAGATGAAGTTGAAAGCCTGAAAGAGAAAATGAAAAAAGATAAGAAAAATAAAGAACTGTCTTCTGAATTGATAAAGGAAATAGACAAGCTGACTGACAAGGTTAAAGAACTTGAGGAAATTAAAGAAGAAGCAAATATGGCTCTGACATCATCTCATTCTATTACACCGATTAATCCAATTTCCGGTATTAAAACAAGCTCGAATATTTCTCCTCAAGCACCACAGACCTCTGTAAATAGTTCTGGTAAAGGTTCACCTGATACAGTAAACTCAGGCAGTGCTACAAAGGATACAAGTAAAATGGAAGTAAGGGAGAAAGAAAAGGAAGTCCGCTATCCCAATAAGTTAACAGCTAAAGTTCCTGCTAACAACAGCGGTTTGGATTCATCAATGGATACTACAAGCAATGATATAAGTACCAATAAGGGAGTAGCTTCAGCTCCATCAAAGGCAAGAGCTTCTGTTACAGAGAATAAAGATAATGCGAATAATGACTATCCGATTCATCATGGAGATAGTAGTGATAACAAGGAAACGGATCAGTATTCAGCAGATGCAAGGCAGTTTGTTACCTTTCAAACCAAAAATGGGAAGACCTTTCATTTAATCATTAACCACGATGAACAAAGTGAAAATGTGATGTTACTTACAGAAGTCTCTGAAGATGATCTTTTAAATATGATTGAATCAAAGGAAAAACCAAAAGAAGTAGTTAAAGAAGAAACCGTAAAAGAAGAAACAGTTACTAAAAAAGAGGAAGAAAAAAATAATTTAGGGACATATATCATACTTGTTCTTGTAGTAGTAGGAGCTTTAGCAGTAGGATATTACTTTAAAGTTATGAGAAAGAAAGAAAACGAAGAATTAGAAAATTTTGAGGAAGAAGAAGATTTTTTTGCTGAAGAATCAGCAAATGAAGAAGACGATTACTTTGAGAATTAAAAAATTATAACTAACAAACAAAAAATCTCAAAGAAAGCAAAGTTCATTTGAACAATTGCTTTCTTTGAGAACGAAAGGAGATTAGGATATGAAAAAAATAATCCAAAAAAATATAGTAATGTTACTGACAATGCTTTTAACTATGATAAATATTGTGCCAGGTATAGCATATGCGGCGGAAAACCAGTATTGGACTGAGTCAAAGAATCGTGTGGGCATTGTTGAAAAAGTGATGAATGACGGATCTATCAGTTCAACTTTTAATGAAGGATATCTAACGGTTGAAGGAGAGGATGCCTATTGTGTAGATATTAATACAAATTTTAAAAATGGCTATAAAAAAAGATTCGACGCAAGCTCTCGCATGAGTTCTGATCAAATAAGCGATATTGCTTTATCCATTGAATTTGTAAAGCAATATACCAATACTCATAGTGGAATAAGTGAAAATCATGCTTATCTTTTAAGGCAGCTTGTTGTATGGCAGAGATTAAGTGTTCATTTAGGTTGGCAGTGTGACAATGTTAGAGCCTCATATAGTGAAATAGCAAGAGAAATACAAGATGAAGTCTTTGCAGGGGCAAAATCATTCGTAGAAGAAAATAAGAACCGATATGAATGTGGAGGATATATCTATTCAGGTGAAGGACAGGACTTAGGACAGTTTTGGGCAGTTATAAATGTCGGAAATGTGACACCTCAAAAAACTTCTGATAATAATAGTATTACAGAAGGCAATGAAATTTACTCAATATCTGGTGCTGAGTATGGTGTATTTTCTGATAAAGATTGCACACAACTTATTGAAACCCTTACTACAGATGAAAATGGTGACACGGAAACTGTAGAAGTAAAAGCCGGCACAGTATACATCAAAGAATTATACTCTCCATTAGGATATAAAGTTGATACAACGGTATACTCTCTAAAGGTTGAAGCTGGAAAGACAGCGATTTTGAAAGTATCTGATACGCCAAAAGTAACGGATACTTTGATTGAGATTTTCAAGATTGATATGGAAACACAGAAAGACAATCCGCAGGGGAACGCTTCTTTAGAAGATGCGGAATTTACATGGAAGTATTATGCAGGCTTTTATAACAAAGACACTCTTCCTGCTGAATCTACTCGTACATGGGTTACAAAGACAATCGCTGAAACAGACGGCGACGGGACAACTCATTACATCACGAAATTATCGGACGCTTACAAGTTAGCTGGCGATAACTTTTATATGCAGGACGGTAAGGTGGTTCTTCCTCTTGGAACATTGACTGTTGAGGAAACAAAAGCTCCAAACGGCTACTTGTTAGACGGTGCGTATATGCAGGCTGGCGATAAGTCTGAACAAATTAAGGGCTTATATGTAACACAGATTATAGAGGACGACGATATTGCTATATTATCTGGAAGTAACCAGTTTTCTGTATCAGACAAGGTCATTCGTGGTGGAGTAAAGATTCAGAAAAGAGATTTAGAAACTGGAGAAAACAAAGCACAGGGAGGTGCTACTTTAAAAAATGCTTCCTTTGATATTATTTCTTTAAATGAAAATAAGGTACTCGTTGAAGGGAGACTATATAAGAAAAATGATGTTGTAAAGACGATTTATACTGATGTTGAGGGAATACATTCTACATCTTCTGAACTACTTCCTTATGGACGATATAGAATTTCAGAAAAACTACCACCGGAAGGTTATTTGACTGATGGTGCAATTGAAATCGACTTTTCAATTACTGAGGAAGGGGAAATTGTTGATTTAACAGATAAAGATTACTCTATATACAATCAGATTAAGCGTGGAGATATTGAAGGAATTAAAATAGGTGATAAAACTCATAAAAGATTAGCCGATATTCCTTTTAAGATCACAAGTAAAACAACTGGAGAAAGTCATATTATCGTGACAGATTATAATGGGCAATTTTCCACTTCTGCAAAATGGGCATCACACAAACATAATACCAATGCTGGAAAAACGAGCGAGGATGGTATCTGGTTTGGAAGTTCAAAACCAGATGATAGTAAAGGAGCTCTTCTTTATGACACCTATATTATTGAGGAACTGAAAAGTAAAAATAATAAAGGGCTTAAACTAATTCCACCATTTGAAATCATTGTTGCAAAAAACAATCATTCTATTGATTTAGGGACGCTAACCGATAAATATGAGAAAGAAATATCTATTCACACAACAGCGACCAACAAAGAAGGAGAAAAAACAATACAACCCGAAAAAGAAGTTACAATTGTGGATCTTATTAAACTGGATGGTTTAGAAAAGGGGCAAAAATATAAGATTAAGGGATGGCAAATGATAAAAGAAGAAAATAAAGAGCTTGAAATTGATGGAAAGCGTATTGAAAAAGAACATACCTTTGTAGCTGATAATGAAGCAATGGAAGTAGAAGTTTTTTATACATTTGATGCATCAAATCTTAGTGGAAAAAATTTGGTAACATTTGAAGAGCTATATAAACTTGATAAGAAAAATGGAACCTTTAAAGTAGCGGAGCACAAAAATATTGACGATAAGGAACAAACTGTTTTTGTCAACAAAGTTTTAGAGAAAGAAATTATTGAAATTAGAACCTTTGCTCAAGGAGATAATAATAAAAAAGAAATTGAGGCAAGTGAAAACACAAAAATAACAGATACTGTGGAAATGAAAAACTTGAACAAAAATATAAAGTATAAATTAAAAGGATGGCAGGTTGTAAAAGAAGATAAAAAAGACCTTGTTATAAATGAAAATAAAATTGAAATTACAAAAGAATTTATCGCAAAAGAGAAAAATCAAAAAGAAGTTATGACCTTTGAATTTGATAGTAGGGAACTTTCCGGTAAAACTTTAGTTACATTTGAGGAGTTGTATGAGCAAGAAGAAAATGGCAACTGGACGAAAGTAGCGGAGCATAAAGATATTGATGATAAAGATCAGAGTATAGTAGTTAGAGAAAAAGACAGCCCTAAAAATCAACCAAAAGAACCATCTAAGGAGGATGAAAAACCGATGAAAAATTCAAGTAGAGAAATACCTAAAACAGGGGATAAAACGAATCTGTTAAAGTATATGCTGCTAATATTATTATCGTTAGTAGGGACTGTTTTTATGGCAGTAAATATTAAAAGAAATAAATGATAGAGTCCGGGTGAGAGTAAATCTTTCACCCTTTTTTATTTTTAGTCAAGGAGGTAAAATATATGAAATTGGTAATCGCAGAAAAGCCGAGTGTTGCAATAACAATTAGTAAGGTTATTGGAGCAAAGGAAAAGAAAAATGGCTATTATGAAGGAAATGGATATAAAGTTAGTTGGTGCGTGGGTCATCTTATTAAAATGGCGAATCCTGAGAGTTATGATAAAAAATATGGAAAGTGGAAAATAGAAGATCTTCCTATTATTCCTAAGAAGTATAAATATGAACTAATAAAAGAAACCAAAAAACAATTTGGTATACTAAAAACTTTGATGAATGATAATAGTGTTGATGTAGTCGTAAATGCGTGCGATGCAGGACGAGAAGGAGAAGCTATATTCAGACTTGTGTATAACCAAGCAAATTGCAAAAAGAAAATGAAAAGACTTTGGGTTTCTTCAATGGAAGATAATGCCATTAGAGAGGGGTTTGAAAATCTAAAAGATGGGGAAAAATATGATAATCTTTTTGAATCGGCACAGGCAAGGGCGATTGCAGATTGGCTTGTCGGAATGAATATAAGTAGGCTTTATTCTTGCCTTTATAGACAAAATTACAGTGTCGGGAGAGTTCAGACACCGACCCTTGCTATGATTACTGGTAGAGATGAGGAGATAGCTAATTTCAAGAAAGAAAAATACTATACAGTAGAGCTTGATTTAGACGGATTTACTCTTTCTACTGATAGAATTGATGATAAGACGGTTGCAGACCAATTATTTAATTTGGTAGGAAACACCATTGAAATTACTGATGTCGTTCAAAAAGAAAAAGTAACAAAACCTGAGTTGCCATTTGATTTAACTACCCTTCAAAGAGAGTGTAATAAGTATTTTGGGTTTAGTGCTAAACAGACACTTGATTATGCTCAAAGCCTGTATGAGAAAAAACTTATTACTTATCCAAGAACAGACAGTAGATATTTAACCGAAGACATGATTATAAGTATAGTAAATAATATCTTGGGCAAAAATGATTTTGATACACAGCGTATAAAGGTAGTATTTAACTCTAAAAAGGTTACAGATCATCATGCTATTATTCCAACTGTAAGCTCTTTAAAAGAAGATATGTCCAAACTTCCTGTAAGTGAAGCAAAGGTGTATGGGCTTATTTCTAATAAGCTTCACTCAAGCGTAGGTTATCCATTAGTAGAAAATACAACTAAGATTGTGGCTTTATTTGACGGCTTTAAATTTACAAATAGTGGAAAAGTTATTGTAACAGAGGGTTTTACTAAATTTTTAAAAGAATATAAAACTAAGAGTGGACATGAAGCTGTGCTTCCAGCAATAAAGATTAAAGATGTGTTGAAGATTAAAAATAAAGAGATAAAAGAAAAATATACGACACCTCCTAAAGCTTTTACAGAAGAAAGTCTTTTAAAAGCTATGGAAATTGCAGGAAATAATGTATTAGATAAAGATGCTTTTGTAGAAAGAAAAGGTCTTGGAACACCTGCGACAAGAGCGGGGATTATAGAAAATTTGATTTATAAAGGTTTTATAAAAAGAGACAAGAGAAACCTAATATCCACGCATAAAGGAATCAGTCTTGTAACGATAGTATCTGATACTTTTAAATCAGCAGAAACAACCGCAAAGTGGGAAATGAAGTTATCGGATATTGCACAAGGGAAATCTTCAAAGGAAAAATTTTTAGAGTTAATAGAAAAAGAGATAAAAAAAGAGATTTTGACATATAATATGTAAGAGGAAACTAATTTTAGCGTGGAAAAAATGTTTAAAAAATGCTATAATTTCTGGAAGAAAAGTAGGGAAAAGAAAAGCAAGTATGATAGATATGTTTACGGATACTGCAAAGGTTATATTAAAATGAATGACGACTATTCCGAAAATGATAAAATATCTTTTGAATTTGCAAAATGGAAATCATATTACTTTTGTGGTTAATAGAGATAAAGAATAAATCTAAAATTCCAAGGTTTTATTGGAAAAATACAGAAAATAAAGGTGGTGAAATAATCAGATGACAATAGATGAAATAAAAAAGTTGATTAAAAATGGAGAAAAAATAGATGTTGAGTTCAAAGAATCAAGGAATGCTTTGACAAAAGATGTTTTTGATACAGTATGCTCTTTCAATAACAGGAATGGAGGACATATTTTACTTGGTGTAAATGATAAAAGAGAGATTGTTGGTGTTAGTAAAGATAAGGTAGATAAAGTGATTAAGGAATTTACTACGGCAATCAATAATCCGCAAAAGATGTATCCTCCACTTTATTTACTTCCGGAAGTCTTTGATGTTGATAAGAAAAAAGTAATCTATATCAGAGTGCCGGAGGGTTATCAGGTATGCAGACACAATGGGAGAATTTGGGATAGATCTTATGAAGGGGACATCAATATCACAGATCATTCAGAACTTGTATATAAGCTATACGCAAGAAAACAGGGTAGCTATTTTGTGAATAAGGTGTATCCAAATTTCGATATTGAATTTCTTGATACTGATGTTATTGATAAAGCTAAGAAAATGGCTGTCTCCCGAAATAAAAATCATGTTTGGGAGAATATGAGTAATGAGGAGCTTCTTAGAAGTGCTAATTTGATTTTGACAGATCCTGAGACAAAGCAGGAAGGAATTACATTAGCTGCTATTTTATTATTTGGAAAAGATAATTCTATTATGTCAGTCCTTCCACAGCATAAAACCGATGCAATATTTAGAGTCGAAAACAAGGATAGATATGACGATAGAGATGTTGTCATAACAAATCTGATTGATAGCTACGATAGGCTTATAGCATTTGGACAAAAGCATTTAAATGACTTATTTGTCTTAGACGGAATCGTTAATGTCAATGCAAGGGATAGGATACTTAGAGAAATTGTTTCTAATACATTGGCTCACAGAGACTATTCAAGTGGACTCCCAGCAAAAATGATTATTGACGATGAGAAGATTACGATAGAAAACAGTAATTTAGCTCATGGCATGGGAGCATTGGATTTACAAAAGTTTGAGCCTTTTCCTAAAAATCCTGCTATCTCAAAAGTATTTAGAGAGATAGGACTTGCTGATGAGCTTGGTTCGGGGATGAGAAACACCTATAAATATACAAGGCTATATTCAGGTGATGATCCTCTGTTTGAGGAGGGAGATATATTTAGAACGATTATTCCTTTGAAGAAAATAGCGACTCAAAAAGTTGGAGGAAGCGGTGTCGTTCAGGGTGTCGCTCAGGGTGTCGCTCAGGGTGTCGCTCACGATAAGATAGCTCTTGTAGAGTTTATAAAAGAAAAAATAAGAAAAAATGATAAGATTACAAGAAAAGCAATTGCAGATGAAGCTGGAGTTAGTGTAAAGACTATAGAAAGAGCCATTAAAGAGATAGATAATCTAAAATATGTAGGTAGAGGAAGTAATGGTCATTGGGAACTGAGTGAATAGCATTAAGTTGCACCATACAGAATTTAAAGGTGATTAGAGTAAAATCTAACCGCCTTTTTTATTTATGAAAAAAAGAAGGAGGTAAACATGCGAATAAATGATTTTCATAACATTTTGGAGCTAATAAAACAAGATGTTCTGCATACTGAAGCAGAATATCTGAAGCTTTTAAAAGTTGTAGGAAATAATCAAAGATATGATTTTAGAAGTCAGTTAAGTATTTATGATAAAAATCCTGAAGCGACAGCTTGTGCCAAGTTTGATTACTGGAGAGAACATTTTAATCGTACAGTCATGCGAGGGCAAAAAGGAATACCAATCTTAGAGGACTATGACACATACAAAAAGGTGGACTATATCTTTGATATAAGTCAGACCGTTTCAAAAAATAGAGATGTTAATGAGGTAAATCTTTGGAGATTTGATAAAGAAGCTCATAGAGATGTATTAAAAGAAATGATAAAAGCTGAAAGCTATGAAGAAAGCGAAAGCACCTTAGAAAACATCTTTTCTGTAAGCAGGCTTTACGGAGATGAAAAAATAGATAGTCTGATGAATGAGCTTAGAATATTCGATGAAGATAGAATTTCCTTTACTAAATTTGTTAGGGATTCGATAAGTTATGCAGTGGCTTCAAGATTTAAGTTAGACTATCCTGTGGATAAGGAAGTGTTAAAGGAAAACTTTGCAATGCTTGACAGCATTTCTCTTATGAGCCTTGGAGAAACGGTGTCGGATATTAGTGGAACAGTCATTGATGCAACCATTCAAAAAAGTAAAGAGTTAGAGCTTCAAAAAGAAGTTTTAAGAGGTAAAGAAGTAGAATATAATAAAATAAAAGAAGAATTAGAGGAGGTAGAAGAAAATGTACTTCGACGAGATGATCAGGAGAGAATTATTGAAAACGAGCGAATTTTCCGAAATGGAGAGTACGGACGAGATAATAGAGAAAATCAAAGAGAATACGATGAATCAGTTAGAGGAAGAGATGGACTTTATGAGGGAATATCCGAATCCGATATACGCAGTGATGAGGCTGGATTATCTTTCAAGCAGCGAGGAACAGAGCCACTTCGAGATGTTAGTGGATCTATACAAGGAGAAGAAGCTGATGGGACACCTGATGGATATTCAGAAACAGGCGATAGAGTTTATGAGAGCAGAGAAGCCGAAACTGATGATGGCTTGGCAGATAGAGGACGAGAGCCATCCGCAGTACAAAGCGATGATTTCAGCACTCAAAGAGATGACAATCAAGGAAGTAGTGGAAATCTAAAAGAAAATACGGATAAAGAGATAAGAGAAGCTGACAAGGCTTCTTTTTCTTTGCCTGAAAACAGCTTAGGACAGATTAAACTTACGATACCTCTTGCCCAAAATGATATTGACAGTATTCTTGTAAACGGTGGAAACCATGAAGGTGAAAGACTTCCTATCATTGTTGAATTTTCCAAAGGAAAAACAGTAGAAGAATTAGGAGAATACCTTAAAGATACCTTTAGAGGCGGAAATGGCTTATTTCTTAATGGAGCAGAAGTATCTTCCTGGTATTCGGACAAAGGCATTCATTTAGCTTATGGAACTTCAGCAAGAGATGATATGACGCAAATTTTAAGCTGGAGTGATGTTGCAAGAAGAATAAATGAGCTTTTGGAAAATGGAGAGTTTGCCACAAATGTAGAGCTTTTAGAAGCACAGGACTATGAAAGAGATAGAGTTTCAGAATCGCTATGGTATCTATATCATGATTTAAGCGAAGAAGGGAAAGCACAGGGATATTTTGGCTTTATAGAAAGAGGTGGTGGCTTTCCGGAAGAAACGAAAAGATTATCTGAGGCATTAAAAAATCCCCAATATCTAAAAGACATAATTAGGGAATACAGCCGTTTTTTAGCAGGATACAAAGAAAACAAAGATGTACTAAGATTTCATTATCACAAGGTAGACAGCCTTTATCAGAAATTACAGGAGCTTGCACTCCCAAGAAAGGAATATACCTCTAACCTTACCGAATTTCCAAAGGCACATGGCTTTATTACAGAAGATGAAGTCCTTGCTACGATTTCAAGAGGAAGTGGAGTTGATAAAGGGAAAGAGCGAATTACTAAGTTTTTCAAAGAAAATCATACCTTGCAGGAAAAAGCGAATTTCCTAAAAGATGAATACGGAATCGGAGGTCATTCTCATGCAGTTTCAGGAGCAAATGGAAGTGATGAATGGCACGATGCAAAGGGGCTTAAATTACAGAAGAATCATTGCAACGATGTTTTTCTTACATGGTCAAATGTAGCAAAGCATATAGATGAGCTGCTCTCTAAAGATCTTTATCTTGAAGAAAATAAAATTGAAAGTAAGGCAGAGATAGAAGAACAAAAAGAACCAAGCTATTACTCTAAAGACGATCCATATAATCTAATGACTGATGAAATGCTTGAGAAAGTGCCTGAGCTTTATGCACAAGAGGATGTAGCTTTAGCGGATAAACAGGTTCATGCAGCATACATCATTCCATTTAGAAGTAACTGGACTTGGTATATGACGGAATATGATAGGGAAAGTAAAGATGCTTTTGGTCTTGTGCTTGGAATAGAATCGGAATGGGGATATTTTAATCTTGATGAGCTAAAGGAACTAAATGCCCAAAGGCTTGTTTTAGAAGATTTTCCAAAGACATTTAGAGAACTTAAAGACAGTGAACTTAAAATGCAGATGGATGAGCAGGAGCTTCATCATGTCTTTAACGGAGAGCTAAGTTTTGAGGAGAATAATACACAGCTTGAAGCACCTGAAGAAGTAGAAGAAAGCATACAAGCAGAACTTTTTCAGGCTACCTTATTTGATTATCTAAAGGAAAAAGAAGAAGTAGAGCTCAACGAAAAAGAGGACAGCCTTTTAGATGAGTTTGCAGTTAAAGAAGGCGATACCGTCTATTTTAATCATGAGGAGTACAAAGTAAGAGAGATTTCCAAAAATCACATCACAGGAAGAAATGATTTGTGGCTTGATCCTGTAAGGCAAGGTAATCATCAAATTCCGATTGTAGCCTTTACAGATAATGAGGATTTATTAAGCCAAATAAGTCTTGAAAGACCTGACTTTATCATCGGTGATGAAGTGAGATATAAGGGGAAAGATTATACCATCACAAGATTTGATGATATGGGAAATAACCTAAAGACGGTAACGGTTAAGGATAATACCGAATATCTTGGAGGTATGATTACAGGCTCCGATGTAATTCCTTATCGTAAGGAAAGTGAGCTTGATAGAATCTTTGAAAATCTGACCAATGAGAAGCCCGAAAAGACTTTTGAGGAAATAGGAATAAAGAAAAATGAAGTTCATAATTTCAAGATTACAGAAGAAACGCTCCCTGCAAAGTTATCTCCAAGTGAGAGGCTAAACAATAACCTTGAAGCAATCTCTATGCTTAACAGAGTGGAAAGCGGAGAGCGAGAGCTTGATATTACAGCTCAGGAAATTTTAGCAAAATATGTAGGCTGGGGAGGACTTTCAGATGTCTTTGATGAAAGTAAGGATGGACAGTGGAAAGAGGCAAGAGCCTTCTTAAAAGATAACCTATCACAAGCAGAATACGAAGCTGCAAGAGAATCTACATTGACGAGTTTTTACACACCGAAAGCAGTCATTGACGGAATATATAAGACGCTTTCAGGTATGGGATTTAAACAGGGAAATATCCTTGAACCATCAATGGGCATTGGGAACTTTATCGGTAATCTACCTGATGAAATGAGTAAGTCAAAGTTTTATGGAGTAGAGCTTGATTCGGTAAGCGGTCGCATTGGAAAGTTCTTATATCCGGAAAGTGAAGTACAGGTAAAGGGACTGGAAGAAACGGGATTTTCCAACAACTTCTTTGATGTAGCAATCGGAAATGTTCCCTTTGGGGAGTACAAGGTAAATGACAGAGAATATAATCGTAATAACTTCCTTATTCACGATTATTTCTTTGCCAAGTCCATTGATAAAGTAAGAAACGGTGGTGTTATCGCCTTTATTACATCTTTAGGCACAATGGATAAAAAGGACGAAAGTGTAAGACGCTATCTTGCAGCAAGAGCCGAATTTTTGGGTGCAATCAGACTTCCAAACGATACCTTTAAGGGTGTAGCCGGCACAGAAGTAACTTCAGATATTATCTTCCTCAAAAAAAGAGATAGCGTATTAGAGCGAGAAGAAGATTGGATACACCTTGCGGAAGATGAAAAGGGGCTTGTATATAACAAATACTTTGTCGATCATCCTGAGCAGGTGCTTGGTTCTATGCGTGAAGTAAACGGAAGGTTTGGAAAAACTCTAACTTGTGAACCGATAGCTTTTTTAGGGCAAGAGATAAATATGGCTTCATTAAAGGAGCATATCGAGATTGCAGGAGAAAGAATTTCAAAAGATACCAAGTATGAAGAAATAGAGTTATTAGATGATGAAGTAACATCCATTCCTGCGACCGATGATGTAAAAAACTTCTCATATACCTTAATTGATGATGAAGTCTATTACAGAGAAAACTCACTCTTTATTAAAAAGGAAGTATCAGACAAGAATAAAGAAAAAATCAAGGATTACCTTGAGCTGAATGCTGCCTTAAAAGATGTGATTTACAAGCAGAAAGAAGATTTTAGCGAAGAAGAAATCAAGGCTTCACAGGAAAAATTAAATGAAGTCTATGATAACTTTTCAAAGAAGCATGGCTTTGTAAATAACCTAAGCAATACCAGAGCCTTGAAAGAGGATAGCAACTTCCCTTTGGTATCGTCCATTGAAATCCTTGATGAAGAAGAAAACTTCAAGGCGAAGGGAGATATTTTCTCCAAAAGAACCATTACAAAAGCCAAAGTCATAGACCATGTTGATACTTCTTTGGAAGCCCTTGTTTTATCGGTATCTGAAAAAGGATATGTGGACTTTGACTATATTGGAAGTCTTACCGGAAAAGACAGACCGACTTTAATTGAAGAGCTTCGAGGGGAAATCTACCTGAATATCAGAGAAGAACAAAACTTTTACAGACCACTTTCATTTAACTTGGAGGATGGTGATCTGCCTTTTGCCTGTGCAAATGACAGCAATTCCTATAAATATGGCTATGTAACAAAAGATGAATACCTAAGTGGGAATATCAGGGATAAGATTGCCATTGTAGACAGTTATCTATCAAAACTAAGACAAACGGAAAGAGAACTTCCTCATCTTGGCTTTGCCGAGAATGGAAAAGAAAAAGAGCTGATAAGCTATGAAATGAACCGTTTGGAATACCAAAAAGCGGAGCTTACAAAAGTACTTCCAAAGGAATTGGAAGCAAGTGAAATCAATGTTCGTCTTGGTGCAACATGGATACCGATTAAAGACATTGAAAAATTCATCTTTGAAATGCTTAAAACTCCGGGATATGCAAGATGGGATATTAAGGTTAAATTTTCAAATCTAACGAGTGAATGGAATGTAGAAGGAAAAAGCAGAGACAAAGGAAATGACCTTGCTGAAATGACTTACGGTACATCAAGGGTAAATGCCTATAAGCTGATTGAAGATGCCTTAAACCTTAAAGAAACAAAGGTGTTTGACCAGATTTTAAATCAGGATGGCTCTAAAACTTCTGTCTTAAATAAAAAAGAAACCATGCTTGCAGGACAAAAGCAGGAACTTTTAAAAGAAGAATTTAAGAACTGGATATTTAACGATCAGGAACGAAGAAATCGCCTTGTAAAACTGTATAACGAGCGTTTTAACTCAATTCGTAACAGAGAATATGATGGAAGCAATCTCTCTTTTGAGGGAATGAATACGGAGATTGATTTAAGATCTCATCAAAGAAATGCCATTGCAAGAAGTCTTTATGGAGGAAATACATTGCTTGCTCATGTAGTAGGAAGTGGAAAAACCTTTGAAATGGTTGCTTCCGCAATGGAAAGTAAAAGGCTTGGAATGTGTAGTAAGTCATTGTTTGTTGTACCGAATCATTTAACAGGACAAATCGGTCGTGAGTTTATGCAGCTATATCCATCGGCTAATATTATGGTGGCTGATAAAAAGGACTTTGAACCGAAAAATAGAAAGAGATTTATCGGAAAGATTGCTACAGGAGAATACGATGCGGTTGTTATCGGGCATACACAGTTTGAAAAAATCCCAATGTCAAAGGAATATCAAGAGAAGCATATTCAAGATCAGATTGATGAAATCGTAAACTATGTAGAAGAATATAAGCATGACAGAAATCAGAACTTTACGGTAAAACAGCTTGAAAAGACGAAGAAAAAACTGGAGGCAAGACTTGAGAAATTAAACGATGATTTTAAGAAAGATGATGTTATTACCTTCGAGGAATTAGGGGTTGATAAGCTCTTTGTTGATGAGGCACATGGATTTAAGAACCGTGCGAAACGTTGTTGAATAAGGAAGGAGTGATTAAACTACCGAAATCAACCGACAGAAATCACTTAGAAATAAGAATGAGCTGTCAGAACTTAAATCTCAAAATCAAGGGAGAATTGCCCTTGCCACACTGAATTAACATTGATGATGGCATATCAAAGCCGGAAATGGTGTGCGAGATGATACTTCACTATGCAGAAATGTCTGTACAATATTTCATGTATAAAGCGTGATAAAGTCGTAACTTGAATACCTAAGTTCATGAAAATGAATATGGGATAAATAGTGCGGTCTTCCGAAAACTATGGTTACGTTAAAGAAATCCATGCAGTATCGTAAGAGCAGCGGCACCCGAAAGGGTGAAAGATTAGGGAAGAGTGTATTGCTGGTTTTTCAATACATTCCTGTATGAATGAAATATCATACAGAGCATATTTAACTGTAATTCAAGATATGCTTATCCCTACGGTGTAAGGTGGAAACCTAAGGTTTTCAAGTAGTTAAATCTACACAAGGATAGAGATTTAGGAACGTTTGAGAGCCTGTATTTAGAGCTGTACAGAGTGATGAAGAATACAGGAAGTCAGCAGTCCCATAGTAGTCTGAGGTTGGGAAAGCCAACTACATGAGTTGAAATACTCAAGGCAAAGGGGACTAGTCAGAATAATTTACAGATTTCACGAAAAGAAAATAACTAAAATTAGTAAAACTCCCTGAAATAATGGGTGACGAACTGCGAGGTGATAGCCTGTGCATATAAACGTCAAATTTTCAAATAAAACAGATTTAAAGAAATTATTGGATTTACTTTACGAAAAATCAAAAACAGGAAATGTATTTACAGGACTTTTAGAAGCAATAACAGATGAAGTTGTCATTGTAACGGCAATCCATAATATAAAATCCAACAAAGGTAGTAAAACTACCGGAGTAGACAAAATTAAAATGGATAAGTACCTGCAAATGCCAAAGGACGAAGTAATATATTTGGTCAAGAAATCAATATGCGATTACAAACCAAAACCTGCTAAACGAGTATATATAGACAAAGGGAATGGTAAAAAGCGACCTCTTGGTATACCGACAATCTTAGACAGGATTATACAGGAGTGTATAAGGATAATTATTGAACCAATATGCGAAGCAAGATTTTATCCGCATAGTTATGGGTTCAGACCATATCGCTCACAAAAACACGCAATTAGGGGTATTGTCAATGTAATCAATGCAAACTATAAATCTAAAGACCAACCAGTCTGGGCATTAGAGGGCGATATAAAAGGCTGTTTTGACAACATCAATCATAGAATATTGTTAAAGAAGTTATGGGATATAGGGGTTCATGACAAACGTGTAATTCAAATCATCAAGGCTATGCTATCGGTCGGATACGTTGAGTATGATATGTTAAAGAACGATGATAAAGGAACACCGCAAGGTGGAATATTATCACCGTTACTGGCAAATGTATATCTTAATGATTTTGACTGGTATGTAGGAAGAAAATACTATGAACCACATAGAAAGTGTAAATACAAATGCAACGACTCAAGAAGATTAAAATGGTCAGGAATAACTCCAAAGTACAATTTCAGATATGCCGATGATTGGGTCATTTTAACATCATCTAAGAAAGAAGCGGAAAGACTGAAACGAGAATTAAGCAAGTATTTTAAGTACAAGCTGAAACTCGAGTTGTCAGAGGAGAAAACCAAAATAACCGACATGAGAACAGACGGAATACATTTCTTAGGATTTGTAATAAAAGCTGAAAAGCCAAGAAGAACACCTGCTGATAAAGAAATAAAAGAACATTTTGTTGGTAAGCCTTATCCTGATATGAAAAGGTTAAGTAAGAAAATACAAAACCTTTGTAAAGAAATTAGAGATATAAGGAATTATTCGGCAGTAAACAGCAGAATTGCACAGATACAATATATAAATTCAGTTATTATGGGAATTGCTGAATATATAAAAATTGGGATAAGTTCCCATGCGTTCCATGTGATAGACCGAAGAGTAAATAACAGTGCATTATCAACTTGGAAAAGAATGTATTCCGACAAATATAATGAATGGCAAATTCCCTTAAAGGATTTATCTAATCTACCACATAGGCACGAGGGCTATATCAGCAAGACTTTTGCCATACCTTACGAGGATATGTGGATAGGAATTACAATGGCATTCATTACTCATGTTCGATATGAAGCTAAACCATTTAATCAGAAGATGACACCTTACACTCCGGAGGGCAGAAAAATTTATGTAAATTACCGAAATAAAAATAAACCGCTTCCCAAAGATAGACCATCTATCAATACGAGTGATGATTTGCGTATGGCAGTCTATGCGGAAAATAAAATGAACTTTGAGTACTTCATGAATCGTGAGTACGCCTTTAATAGAGATAAAGGAAAATGCAGATGTTGCAAAACACCACTTTATGAGAATCCTACAGCGAATTGCCACCATGTAGATAATAAGTTGCCGATTGATAAGATAAACAAGGTAAATAACTTAGCATGGGTGTGCAGAAGTTGTCATTTGATGATACACGGAAGTGAAATTCCTGAAAGTTTAGATACGAAAGTAGTAAAGAAAATTGAAAAATTTAGAGAAAAATTGAAGCAAGCACAAAAATAAGTGAAATTTGTAAGCAGTATATACTTGTGAGAGTATATGCCTGTTGAAATCCGATGGAGGAAAGTAAGTTATTTTGATGGAACGCCGTATGCGAGGAAACTTGCACGTACGGTGTGGAGCGGGGGAAAAGGTAGAGATAACATCAAAACCTTACCTATCGCTATTTTATCTTTATACAAAGATGCGTAATGTTGCAGGTATCGGTCAAAGTGAAGCCTTTAAGTCATCCGATATGTTTATGAAATGTAGATACATGGATGAAATGACAGGTGGAAAGGGAGTGGTTTTTGCCACAGGAACACCTGTAAGTAACTCTATGACAGAGCTATATACGATGCAGCGTTATCTTCAGTATGATAGCCTAAAAAAGAATGGACTGGAGCATTTTGACTCTTGGGCTTCTACTTTTGGAGAAACGCAAAGTTCTTTTGAATTATCTCCTGAAGGAACAGGGTATAGGATAAAAACGAGATTTTCAAAGTTCTATAACTTACCTGAACTTATGAGTATGTTTAAGGAAGTTGCAGATATTCAGACTGCGGATATGCTTAATCTTCCTACACCAGAAGCTAACTATGAAGTTATTAAAACAGAGCCATCTAAAGAACAAAAGGAAATCTTAAAGAGCCTGTCTGAAAGGGCAGATGATGTAAGAAATAGAGTTGTTGAACCTGATGAAGATAATATGCTTAAAATCACCAATGACGGTAAGAAACTTGCCTTAGATCAGCGTTTGATAAATCCACTTCTTCCTGATAATCCCGATAGTAAGGTCAATGTTTGCGTTAAAAATGTTTTTGCAATTTGGGATAAGACAAAAGAAAATAAGTCAACGCAGTTACTTTTCTCCGATATATCAACTCCAAAAGGAGATGGTGAATTTAACATTTATGATGATATTAGAGAAAAACTTGTAGCAATGGGAATACCAAAAGAAGAAATCGCTTTTATCCATGAAGCCAATTCTGATAAGCAAAAAGATGAACTCTTTGCAAAGGTAAGAAAAGGCGAAGTTCGTATCCTTATGGGTTCAACGCAGAAAATGGGAGCCGGAACGAATGTACAAAATAAGCTGATTGCACTTCATGATTTGGATGTACCTTGGCGTCCTGCCGATTTAGAGCAAAGAGCAGGTAGAATTGTAAGACAAGGTAATGAAAATGAGAAAGTAAATATCTATCGTTATGTTACAGAGAATACTTTTGATGCATACTTATGGCAAACTATAGAGAATAAACAAAAGTTCATTTCTCAAATTATGACTTCAAAGACTCCTGTTCGTGTGGCAGAAGATGTGGACGAAAGCAGCTTAAACTATGCAGAGATTAAGGCACTTGCCACAGGAGATCCAAAAATCAAGGAAAAGATGGATTTGGACAATGAAGTTACAAAACTTAAAATGCTTGAAGTAAACTATAAGTCTAATCGTTACAGATTAGAGGATAAGGTGGCGAAAAACTATCCTGAAGAAATCGCAAGAACGGAAAAGCTCATAGAAGCTGTTACGAAAGATATAGCAAGTGTAGAGCCTAAAGCGGAAGGTGAGGAAAAATTTACTTCCATTACCATTGCAGGAGAAAAGATTACCGATAAGAAATTAGCTGGAGAAAGACTGCTTGAAGCTATTTCAAAGGTTAAAATCAATGAAAGCAAGGTGATAGGCAAGTATAGAAATATGGATTTAGAGGTAAGCTATAACTTCTTTACCAACGAACATAACTTTAGCCTAAACGGTGCTGCAAAGCATTCAGGAGAGCTTGGAACAAGTGCGGACGGTAACATTACAAGACTGGATAACGCTCTTGAGAAAATGCCTGAGAAATTAAACAGGCTTGAAGAAAAACTTATCAGTACAAAGGAACAACTGGAAAATGCCAAAGAAGAATTAAAGAAACCTTTTGAAAAGGCAGATGAACTTAAAACTAAGGTATTAAGACTTGCAGAACTGAATAAGCTCCTTGATATGGGGGAAGTGGAAGAAAAGAGAAATGATAATCCACTTGTAGAAGATGTAAAAAGAGCAATCATTGACTTCTGTAACAGAGAGTACGAAGAAAATCATAGCTATGAGGAATTTAATACCTTATATCCTGATTTGAAGAATATCGGTATCGCCTATACCAATACACCGGATGAAAGGCATGGTATTCAATATGAACTTGATTTAGAGGAGAAAACTTGGACACAGTACATTGATGATACTCCTATCAAAACAGAGAGCTTTGATTACGAGAATAAAGGAGAAAATGAAGCTCTAAGGAATATGAAAAATGAAATAGAAATGTCCTCTTTTAGCGATTTGGTTTATGTTGATTCCGAAGATTTAAGAGCAGCAACGGGTCTTGATATTGATGATGAAGGAAACTTCTATGATCCACTTTCTAAAGACCTTGATAATGACGGTATTCCTGATAGATATGACAATGACTTTAAGGATAGCGACTATTTTGAGTCAACTTATGATGTGGAGGACAATTTTCATAACAAAGAAGAAACCGCACAAAAATCAGAGAATAAGCCATCTATTTTAGGTCAGATAAGAGCCTATCAAAATGAAAGTAAAACTGAAGAAAAGCAAAAAACAAAAGAACAGGAAATTTTAAGATAAGGGGAGGGCAACCTCCCTTTTGCCATGAAAGGAGATAAAAACATGGATTACAAAACAATGAGAAATCAAATAGAAGATATGGTAAGTAATAACCATAAGGACTTTGTAAAGGCGATTATAAGCATGGAGAAAGGTATCAACGATGAAAGTGCTTTAGATAAGCTCTATGACGCTTATATGGACAATGACAGCCTTAATTTGTTACATGAGGAATTTGACTATATGATTGAGGATTTAAGGGAACAGGGGCAGATAAAAGACTTACCTTATGTTCAGGAAGAAAAGGATAATCTTATCAATATTGTAGGAAATATCGTTGGAGAGGTCGATGTAGTTGAAAGGGAAAATAAGAATGGAGAAGCCTTTAAGGTAGCGAACTTCTCTGTAGTATCCAAAGATGATGAGGGGAATAAGGTATATCGTAATTGCTCAGCTTACGGAGAAAAAAGTGATATTCCAAAGGACTTTAAGCAGGGAGATTTTGTTAAGCTCTTTGGACAAATCAGAACTTCTATTGATGATAACGGCAAGGAGCATAGCAATATCAGAATACTTTCTTCAAAACTGTTAAAGGCAAAGGAACAGATGAAAGGACAGGAAGAAAAGAAAGAATCTGTACTTGGAGCTATCAAAAAATATCAGGCGGAAGATAAAGGAAAACCAAAAGAAAGAAAAGAAGTTCTAAAAGAAACTGAAAGATAATAAAGTAGTTGAAGCAATATTATGACTGTAATTTTTAAATATATATAACTTAAAAAAATGGTGTAGCCATATGGCTACACCATTTTTTTTGTGAGTTTTAAGAAATAAATAACAATGATATTATCAATAAATAACAAGCTACTATTTACAAAAGGGGAAAAATGCGGTAATATATATCTAAATAGATAATATCTATTTAGATATATATTACATGAGGAGGTGAATAATTTTTGGGGAGAACAGAGATGAAGATTTTAATTGGACTTCACAGAAATGTAAATACTTTAGATAAAAAAACATCTAAAATAGCAGCAGAATACAATTTAACTTTTAGTCAGTTTATGGTTTTAGAAGCTCTTTACAGCAAGGGGGACATGAGCGTAGGAGAGGTAAGGGAAAGGATATTAAGTAGTGTAGGAACCATACCTCTTATAGTCAATAATTTAGTAAAAATGAACTATGTTGAAAGACTTCCTGATGAAAAAGACAGGCGTGTCTGTATACTGCGTTTGACAAAAGAAGGGTACGATGTTATTAGCAAAGTCGCACCTAAAAACGAAGCGATGATAGCAGAGAGCATGGAAGTTTTAGATCAAGAAGAAAAGGAAAAATTGGTATACCTTTTGAAGAAAATAGGAGGGAAATTAGATGAAAAGAAAAGTTAAGACAAAGGTAAGAGGCTTTAGAACAAGAGATGGTGCAGGAGTGAACTTAGTAAGAGTTTTGGGTAATCAGACAACAAAAGAATTTGATCCTATTTTAATGCTCGATTCTTTTGACAGCACAAATCCGGATGATTATACGGCGGGGTTTCCGATGCATCCACATAGGGGAATTGAAACAATCAGTTATGTTTCAAGAGGCAAGATGGTTCATAGGGATAGTTTAGGTAATGAAGATGGTATTTCAGATGGGGAAGTTCAATGGATGAATTCTGGTTCAGGTATTATGCATGAAGAAATGGTTCCAGCTGCGGAAAGGCTTTTAGGCGTCCAATTATGGTTAAACTTACCATCAAAAGATAAAATGAGTAAACCAAGCTACAATAGTATTAAAAATGATGAGATAGATGAAATAGAGATAGATGGCGGAAAGATAAGGCTTTTAGCAGGAACTTATGGAGAGTATCAAGGCTATAAAGGGGATTATCTTCCTATGGACTATTATGATATTCATCTAAACGCTAATAGTGAAATTACACTTACTATGGGGGAAAAAGACTCAGTAATGATTTTTACTCTTTTAGGTAATGTTTATATTAATGATGAGCATATAGAAGAAAAAACTGCTGTTAAATTAACAGAAGGGGATAGTCTTACAATTAAAAATGGAGAACAGAATGCTCAGGTTTTATATATAAATTCGAGAGCTTTAAATGAACCGGTTGCATGGGCAGGTCCAATTGTAATGAATACACAAGAAGAAGTACAGAAGGCATTTATAGAACTTAGAAATAACACTTTCATCAAAGAAAAAGTAGAGTATTAAAGTAAGGAAAGTGTGATGAGTAAAGGTAGAATGGAAGCTTTTAGCGATGGCGTATTAGCAATTGTCATAACTATTATGGTATTAAAGCTTAATGCACCAGAAAGTTTGACACTTGACGCAGTAAAAGAGGTTTTTCCAACATTTTTAGCATACATTCTAAGCTTTATCTATGTTGGAATATATTGGGCGAATCACCATCATTTAATTAATATGACCGATTCGGTATCTGGTAGATTATTATGGAAAAATCTCCACTGGATATTTTGGATGTCGCTAATTCCAATGGCAACTGAGTGGATGGGGTTAAATCCCTATGAAAGCTTACCCGCTTTGTTTTATGGAATGATACTTTTTATGTGTGCGGTTTCATACAATATTGTTCAATCGGAAGTTATTAAAATAAATGGAGATAATTCTGAAATTTCTCAAAACATAGGAAATGATTTAAAGGGCAAAATCTCTATTTTTGCATACGCTGTCGCTATTATTTTTGCTTTTTATTTTCCGATCATATCGTATTTAATATATATTGTAATCGCTTTAATTTGGGTAGTGCCGGATAGTAGACTGGAAAAAAGCATGATGAAAAAGGGGTAAATATTAATGGAAAAGAGTTATGAAACAGAAAATCTAAAAATTTTTTGGAAACCTGATATATGTCAACATGCAGGCAAATGTGTGCATGGGGCACCTAAGGTATTTGAGGTAGGAAGAAAGCCATGGATTATTCCTGAAAATGGAAGAGAAGAAGATATCATAAAAGTTATAGATAAATGTCCTTCTGGGGCTTTAAGTTATAAATTAAAAAAAGGAGGTAGCAAGGAGTGGTAAAAATCGTTTATGAACAACAAAAAAATAGAGCAGCTGCATATGATGATGAAAAATTCATTGGTGAAAGCACATACTCTAAGTCGAACAAACTATGGATTATAGATCATACTTTTGTTGAAGGCAACTATGGAGGACAGGGAATTGCGACTAAGTTAGTTGCTAAACTGGTCGATGAGGCAAGAAAAGGCAATATAAAAATTATACCTTTGTGCCCTTTTGCCAAAAGAGAGTTTGAACGAAAAGAAGAATATTTAGATGTATTATCAAAATAGGAGGTAGTTATGAGCATTATAAAATCATTAGCAAATAGAAGAACATATTATAACATTGATAAGAACATACCGGTTTTAGAAAAAGAAATTGAAGAAAAGATTAAAGAAGTTACAGAGTTAGTACCAGATGCATTCAATATGAAAAGTGCGAGAGTGGTACTTGCCTTTGGCGAAAAACATGATCAGCTATGGGATGAAATTTACAATGTTTTTGAGGGAAAAGTACCAAGAGAAAAGATCGATTCGTTTAAAGCAGGAGCAGGAACGATACTGTTTTTATATGACGAGGAAACTGTTAAAAAAATGCAGGAGCAGTTTAGCACTTATGCAGATAATTTCCCTATTTGGGCAAATCAGGCAAATGGAATGTTGCAGCTTTCTGTTTGGTCTGCACTAAGAGAGCTGAATATTGGAGCTTCACTTCAACATTATAATCCTGTAATAGATGCAAAAGTAAAGGGAATTTTTAATATACCTGAAAATTATAAATTAGTTGCTCAGATGCCGTTTGGAGGTATTGTCAGTGAACCTGATAAAAAAGAAAAAGAAGAAATAGATAAAAGAGTAACAGTTATAAGATAGTGAAATTTGATTTTAATTAAAGATTTAAAGGAAAAACACTTTAAAAAGCTCGCACTAAAAAGACGATTGTGTGAGCTTTTTTTATATTAGAAATGAAATAGATAATTTGAACATATATGTGAAAAATTTAAAAAGTTTTTTATATGGTATAATACATATAAAAGCTTTTTGTAATATTGACTTTTAAATGCAAGTATATATCAATTATGTTTTTTCTATGGAGGTGATATGTTTTGGGAAAGATTTATTTAGAGAAAAATGTCTATACCGCTGCACTTGAAAGATTAGAAAAAATTTTCTCACAGGACTTTGCTGTATACTTTTCGTTTTCTGGTGGTAAAGACAGTTCCGTAATGTTACAATTGGCAAATATGGTTGCAAAGGAGAAAAACAAGAAATTTGATGTATTATTCATTGATTTAGAAGGTAATTATCAATACACTATCGATCATGTAAATGAGCTCAAAAAACTAAGTCAGATTAATGAATTTTATTGGGTTTGTTTACCTTTAGTTTTAAGAAATGCAGTAAGTCAATTAAGTACACATTGGATTTGTTGGGATAAAAGACAGAAAGAGTTCTGGATAAGAGATATGCCAAAAGAGTGTATTAATGAAACGAATTATCTCACAAAGTATGGTTGGGATTTTTTTATTAGCGGAATGCAATTTGAAACTTTTATCGTTGCATTTGCAAAATGGTACCAAAAAAAGCATAACAAGCCAGTGATGTGTGGGGTTGGTATTAGGACAAATGAAAGTTTTAATCGTTTTAGAACGATTGTATCACTTAGAAAAGAAAAGTGGGAAGATTATAACTGGACAACACTTGTCCAAAATGATTTACACCTTCCAATTTATAATTTTTATCCAATTTATGATTGGCAAACAAGAGACATTTGGATTGCTGTTTCTCAACTTGATTTAAAATATAATCAACTTTATGAGCTTTTTTACAAATCTGGACTTTCCATTCATGAAGCAAGAATTTGTCAACCGTATGGTGATGACCAAAGAAAAGGTCTAAGTCAATTTAAAGCTATTGAACCGGAAACTTGGTCTAAACTTTTAATAAGAGTTGGTGGAGTAAATTTTGGCAATATTTATGCTAAAAGTTTAGCCCTTGGGTATATGAAGTTGGAAAAACCCAAGCATTTAACATGGCAAGAGTACACAATCTTTTTATTGGAGAGTATAGGGATTAAAAATTATGACTTAATGATTCACTATGCGAGAAAAATAGAAAGGTTTATTGAATGGTATGAAGTGAAAAAAGGGATCCCAATGCAGGATTTTGCACCGAAATACTTAGAATCTAAAAAGAAAGTAGCTTCATGGAGAAGATGTGCAAAAATGATTTTAAAAAATGATTACTATGGTAGAGGATTATCGTTTTCACAAACCAAAAGAGATGACGCAGAATTAAAGGCGATGTTAGAAAAAGATGAAACAGAGAATAAGATAATATATTTTGATGAGAGGTTAAAGGAAAATGGCAGAAGAGATTAAAATGTTAGCGTTAGAAGCAAAATTAGTTCCAATAGATGAAGTTTATGCTAACGATTATAACCCTAATATAGTTGCAGCACCTGAAATGAAATTATTGGAAACATCAATTATAGAAAATGGATTTTGTTATCCAATAGCAGTCATAAAGGATGAAAATAACATGTACTGTATTGTAGACGGCTTTCATCGTTATACAGTTGCAAAGAAGTTAAATTTAAAGGAAATACCAATAGTTGTACTAAAACATGATATTGTTAAAAGGATAGCTGCAACTGTTCAATTTAATCGTGCGAGAGGTACACATCAAGTATTAGATATGTCAAAAATAGTTATAAGGTTAGTTGGAGAAGGTAAGACAGATGCAGAGATTGCAGAAATGTTGGGAATGGATGGCGATGAAGTATTTCGATTGAAGCAACTTTCTGGTCTTAAAGAGGCTTTTAAAAACAAAGAATTTTCTAAATCGTGGGAAGAATTTTCCAAGAAATATGATTGGGATTGATATTTATGGTAAACGGTATGGTTTCTTATAACTGTACCGTTTTTGTTATAATACAGATAAAATGTGTTAAAAGGACTTGACAATTGCAGCACAATGAGATATCTTAAAACAAAGAATACTTAGTGTACTAAGTATTAGTTAGCTAAGGAATGTGTTGTTGGGAAAGGAGTGCAAAATGAAAGAGACTTTTAAAGTAATTGCAAGAAAAACAACAGAAGGCTTACAAGTTGAATCAGAAGCCAGAGGATTTAAACTTATAATGGATGAACCTGAAGAATTGGGAGGAACAAATACAGGAATGAATCCAGTTGAAGCGTTATTGTGTGCATTAGGTTCTTGCCAATCAATAGTCGCATTTGCATTTGCAGAAGCTAATGGAATCAATCTTGAAGGCTTTCATGTAGAACTTGAAGGGGATTTAGATCCTGACGGGTTTATGGGACTTAATGAAAATGTAAGAAATGGATATCAAGAAATTCGTTATTCTATGCATTTTAAATCAAATGCGAGTCAAGAAGAATTGGAAAATTACGCTGATTTCATTGAATCCAGATGCCCAGTTGGTGATTGTTTACAAAACGGTGTACCATTGAAACTAGCAAAAGTTGTTGCAGAATAATTTGTTTGGAGCTGTTCGTGGTAACAGCTCCTTTATTTTTGAAAGGATGTATTGTCATGGTTGAAATAATAGTACCAATTATTCCGGGGAAAAAACTTGGTGTTGTAGGTAAAATAGATATCGATGTTGGAGAAAAAGTTGAAAAAGATCAAGTATTATGTCAAGTAGAAACAGCAAAAGGAAATCGTCAAATAAGAGCAAGCATATCTGGATATATTAAAGAAATACTCGTAGAAGAAGGTCAAGAGGTAGCATCTAACGAAATATTAATCTTAATTGATGAAAATATGCAACTAAACCCGGAACCAAATGTTCAAAGAGTGGAAAAAATACAGAGTTTTGAAAAAAATAACTCTGAAGAGACGCTCGAAAAAGATTTGCTGATTATAGGTTCTGGTCCCGGAGGATATGTTGCAGCAATTTACGCTCGAAAAAGAGGATTAGATGTTGGATTGGTTGAAAAAGATAGACTTGGAGGAACTTGTTTGAATATAGGATGTATTCCGACAAAGTCTATGGTTCAATCGGCTCATTTTTATGATTCCCTAAAGGAAATGGAAATGTTTGGGATAGAAGGAGATTTTAGTTCTTCTGTAAATATTGAAAAAGTTGTACAAAGAAAAAATGATGTGGTAGACACATTAGTTTCAGGTATAGAATATTTGATAAATAAGAACGATATAGAACTTTTTTATGGACAGGCTGAATTTATAAATGACAAATTAGTAAAAGTAGGGAATAAAATGGTAAAAGCGAAAAATATCATTATTGCCACAGGTTCTCAGCCAAGCATATTAAAAGTAGAAGGGCATAATTTAGATGGTGTAATTGATTCAACAGAAGCTTTAAATTTAAATGAAATACCAGAAAATCTTCTGATAATTGGAGGAGGGGTAATTGGATTAGAATTTGCCTTTGTTTACAATACATTTGGCTCAAAGGTGCATGTTGTTGAGTTTCAAGATAGGCTTTTACCAATGTTTGACCAAGATGCAGGAGAATTAATTGAAAGTATATGTGAAGAAAAAGATATTCAGATAAGTATTTCCAGTAAGGTAATAAGTATTAAAGAAACTTTAGAAAATAAGTATATAGTTAATTTTGAAAAAGATGGCAAGTTATATTATTCAATTGCTGATAAAGTTTTAATGTCAACAGGAAGAAAGGCAAATATTGATGGACTTGGAATTGAAAATACATCCATAAAGATAAATGAAAAAAGTGGTAACATAATAGTAAATGAATATAAGCAAACTAATTTATCGAATGTATACGCAATTGGTGATGTGTCGTCTAAACTAAAATTAGCTCATTTAGCATCACATGAAGCTTTTATAGCAGTTGATCATATATTTGGGGAAAAAAGAGAGATTAAAAATATCCATGTTCCATCAGTTGTATATACAAATCCGGAAATAGCAGTTGTAGGACATAGTGAACAAGATTTAAAAAATAAAAATTTAAAATACAGGGTTTCGAAGTTTGAATTTGTTGCAAATGGTAAGGCACTTACCATGAATCAAAACAAAGGATTTATAAAATTATTGGCATCTGAGAAAGATGAGATATTAGGAGCTGTCATATGCGGAGCAGATGCGTCTACATTAATTTCCAGTATCACGATTGCAATGAAAAATAATATTTCAATCAAACAATTAACTCAAACCGTTTTTGCTCATCCGACAACGGCAGAGGTAATCCATGAAGCAGCACTTGATTTAATTGGGAGAGGAGTACATATGTAATGAAGGTGAAAATTGTTATACTGGATTCAAAAAATCCCTACACTAATATTTCAAGAGAATATAGTTATTTTGAAAACCTACAGAGTGATGAAATAATTTTTTTGTTATGGCAAAATGAACCTTGTGTTGTAATGGGAAGGAATCAGAATATATATAATGAACTTGATTTGACTTACATTGACCAACAAAAAATTCTGCCAGTGAGGAGATTTACAGGCGGTGGTAGTGTCTACCATGATTTAGGAAATTTAAACTTTACTTTTATATCCAATCAGAAAAATAAAGACATAAACACATGGATAAATATCATACTAAAAGCTTTAAAAAAAGAGGGTATAGAAGCAGAGAAAAAAGGCAGAAATGATTTATTGTCAAATGGAAAGAAAGTTTCAGGAATGGCTTGGCTTGAAGATGAAGAGAAGTTCTTAATTCATGGAACCTTAATGGTCAATCTTGATCTAAAAAAGCTTTCAAAATGTTTAACGCCAGATATAAGTAAATTTATTGGGAAAGGAATAAAATCTATAAAAAGTCGAGTTGTAAATTTGAAAGAATTAAATCCTTTTATTACTGTTAGCGGCTTAAGAAGTAGTTTGATCGAAGCGTTTAAAGAAGAGTATCCATACGCAAAACTTAGTAAGCATACTGAAATTCCAGATGAAATTGCTATATATGAAATGTTAAAAAGTCAAGAATGGATATTTGGAAAAAGAGAAAAAGCACAAATGCAGCGAATTTTGAAAGTTGAAGGCAAACCACTAAGTCTTGATATTTATATTGATAATGGTATAATTGATAATGTCGATGTTTATACTGATAGTTTAGATTTGAAAAAAGTTGAAAAGATAAGAGCCAATTTAATTGGGAAAGAATATAAAAGCTTAAACATCGATGATATTATTAAATCGATATGGGCATAGGACGGAGGAATATTTTTGTTTGACTTAGATCATTGTGTGGCATTTGTAACTAATGTTGCATCTAAAACTTTATCAGATGCTTTAAATAGCAGACTTATTAAACATGGCGTTACAAAATCACAATGGATTGCTATGTATTACATAAATAAAAAAGAAAATCTTACTCAAAAATCATTAGCTGATTTAATGGGTACGAAAGAATCAACGGTTACAGGAATACTTGACCGTTTAGAAAGAGAAGATTTAATATTACGACAAGAAGATATCAATGACAGGCGAAAGAAAATTCTCGTGCTAACTGATAAAGGTCGGTTAAAAAACACTAAATTAACGGAGATAGTACAGAATTTTAGAGATGTTTGTTTAGCTGGCGTTTCTGAAGAAGATCAAAAAGTTTTTTTAGAAATTCTTGATAAGATGGTAGTTGCAGCTACAAATTGGAAAGAAAAATAAAAGAGCAGAAAAATCTGTCGGAAGTTACTTCTGACAGATTTTTTCTTTGAATAAGGTAGAGAAAAAATTATCTCTCCATCTCCTTATCCATATAAATTCCGTAATTCTTTCGTATCTTATAAAGCTCGTCCATAGTAGATTTTGCGATAGAATACTCTTGCATAAGGACGTTCTTTTTTTCTTGTAACTTATCAAGCCTATTTAAAATATCCTTTGATTTTGGCAACTTAGAATAAGATTTTTTAAGCTCTGAGAGGGCAGTTTCGTAGAGGGTAATTTGCGTTTTATATTCAATGGAAAACGCCTTATCAGAAGGATTTGCCTTATGTTCTTTATAATATTCCCTGTATTTTTTAACGGTATGAACTTGTTCCATAGATATAGATAACGCTTGCATTGTCTCATCAATGGACTTTATTTCATCCTGTAAATTTTGCCTTTCATCAGCTGTTTTTTGAATATATTCATCAAGTTGATTAACGGATTTAATGCCATGCTCTCTAATAAAAATAACGGATTCAGCCATTGTGTGAAGGTTATGTTTTGTTGCCCAATATTCATAGCCTTTGCATTCTCTCACCTTCGTATTGGTGTTCATGTCAATGATCGTACCAATGCGTTTTTTTATGGCAGGAGTCTTAATGGCTTTTCTTTTTTCAATGCGTTCTTTTAATCTTTCTTCGGTATAATCTTTTCCAATTGTTTTTGCTCTTGTAAATCTTGCCTTGTCTTTTGGTTTAAAAGCGATGTGTTTACCATACTTAATTTCATAACCAAGCTCAGCCATTTTATTCAGAAATTCATCCCAATTTTGAGATTGTTTTATTATACGATCAATGTCAAATTGAAGTCTACTTTTCCAAGAAGAACCACGCCTTGCCTGTTCATTTTCATACCAAGACTTACCTTTTGTTTTGTACTTTTTCTTATAGATTTCGTAGTGCTCATCAATAACAGAAAGATTG
This sequence comes from Peptostreptococcus russellii, assembly GCF_900110295.1. GTDB lineage: Bacteria > Bacillota > Clostridia > Peptostreptococcales > Peptostreptococcaceae > Peptostreptococcus > Peptostreptococcus russellii_A. The sequence goes on along the minus strand of NZ_FODF01000004.1, from coordinate 5,915 downwards.
TTTTCTTTGCACAATTTATCGCTTTGATATCTGATTTTATGATAGCTTTTCTTGTTCGATTGATAGCATTTTCCGGTAACCATATTTACATTGTTAAAGATGATATGATTATGGATATGCCCTTTGTCTATATGAGTAGATAAAACAAATTCATATTGATCTTTTAATATTTTCTTACATAATTCAAGACCGATTTGGTGTGCCATTTCAGGCGTTGCTTCTCCCGGTAAAAAGGATTGAATAAGATGTCTTGCGAGTACAGTCCCTTTTGTTCCTGCATGTTCTCTTGTTCTTAAAAATTGAGTATGAGCAGTTGATTCGTGACATTTATGAGTGCTAACTAAAATTTGTTTATCTGTTTTTTCTTCGTCAATGATATATGAAATGGCAAGGTTAAGGGTTAATTTTATAGGGTGTATCTTTGTGATAGCCATTAAATTTAATCACCTCCAGAAGTTCTATTTAGGAGTAATGAATGAATTTTCCATAATTCTCTTGAGAAATGTTCAATCTCTTTTTTTATGTCATCAATGTCATCTTTGTAGATTATACCTGTCGAATTTACTCGTTTTGCAATCTGGTTAATATTATTTGTAGCATTTGATAGTAAGCCTTGTAAATCTCGAAACGGTTCTAAATCTACGATATAAATTTCCTTTTCCAAAACGCATTTACGAATGAAGTGGCTCATATTTCTGCACTTTGCAAGTTTTCTTTTCTCTACAAAAATAGCCTTTTCTTCTTCAGTTAGTTTAATTTCAAGTCTTTCATTTCGTATTCTATTTGCCATAAACAATTCCTCCTTTATCTGTATTTGGGGTCTTAGGGTGCTCCCTAACAAGCTTAAAAATTAACAAAAAAAGAAGCAGACACATGTGGCTGCTTCGTCAATTTTTTCGTAAGTGTCCGTACACTTACTGTGCTTGCTACAAAAGAATGATTTGGATAACAAGCTTTAAGCAAAAATTCTATTTTATTCATTATATCATAAGTTTAAGCAAAAAACAGTTGTTTAAAACAATTAAATAACATTTCATATATGAGTGGTGAAGATAGGAGGAGGATATGATGAAATACGGATATATCAGAGTATCAACAAAAGAACAAAATATAGACCGTCAGTTGACAGCTATTCTTAAAGAAGGAATTGATGTTAAAAATATTTATATTGATAAGGCGAGTGGCAAAGATTTTAATCGTAAAAAATATAATCGGTTGATAAAAAAATTAAAAGAGGGAGACGAGTTATTTATAAAATCTATAGATCGACTTGGTAGAAACTATGAAGAGATAATTCAAGAATGGAATACAATCACTAAAGACAAAAAAGTGGACATTGTAGTTTTAGATTTCCCATTGCTTGATACAAGAGAAAAAATAAATGACTTAACAGGAAAATTTATCTCCGATATAGTTTTACAGATATTATCATATGTCGCACAAATTGAAAGAGAAAATACTCACCAAAGACAGATGGAAGGTATCACCGAAGCAAAAAAGCGAGGCGTGAAATTTGGCAGACCACGAAGAGAACTTCCTTGTAAGTTTTATGAGGTTGCGAAAATGTGGAAGAACAGAGAAATATCGCTTAGGGAAGGAGCAAAAATGTTAGAAGCAAGTCCAAGTATGTTTTCAAAATGGTTAGAAGAACAAAATTTTAAATAAAAAATGAACTAAATGGTTCACTTTTAAGAACACCAATAATTATAAGGACTATCCTCCTATCATCAGTTTATTCCTAATCATAATTATTGTAACATATCTGTTCTTAAAAGTGAGCTTTTATTTACATAATAATTTAACATTTGACAGGGCTTCATCCTTAGGGTGTTTGAAAGGAAGGTGGAGATTAAGTTTAAATGCGTCCGATTGAGAAAGAATTAATAAACAAAAGATTCGGCAGATTGACTGTGAATGAGGTTGTAAGAAATGAAAAAAACAGAAAGATCTGTAGATGTAAGTGCGACTGTGGAAATGAAACTTTTGTAGAAATAGCTAATTTAAAAGCTGGAAGAACAAAAAGTTGTGGATGCAGAATGAAAGAGATAAATAGCAGATATGCAGATATTACGGGCAAAAAATATCACAACTTAATTGTAGAAAGTAAAACTGAAAAAAGAAAAGATAAGACTGTAGTTTGGAAATGTCGGTGTTTGAAGTGTGGCGAATATATCGAAGCAACAAAAAAGCAATTAGATAGAGGATATGTTAAAGACTGTGGAAATCATGATCATCAAAATCTGTTAGGAAAAAAGATAGGAAGATTGCAAGTTTTATCTTTTGATGAAGAAAAAGGTAAGTATTTTTGCAAGTGTTCTTGTGGCAATTATACATACGCAGAAAGAGGAAATTTAATAACCGGTCATACAAAAAGTTGCGGATGTTTACAGAGGCAGGATAATTTCACAAGAATAGATGGTGCAGTTCCGCCAATGTTGACATCAAAATTATCCAAAAGAAATACAAGCGGTTACAAAGGCGTCAGTCAAACAAAGAAAGGAAGGTGGGTGGCATACATTACATTGAAAAGGAAGAGATATACATTAGGAACTTTTATAAAAAAAGAAGATGCTGTGAAGGCAAGAGAAGAAGCTGAGGAGAAACTTTTTTACCCTATATTGGAGAAATATGTGGAGAGAGGTTCTAAGTAGTAAAAAGATTTTTTAAAACAATACAAAATACATATTGTTTTGTATTGGAGAGGTGAAAGATGCAGTTAAATAAAACAACAGATTATGCAGTCAGGATTGTAATGTTTTTAAGCCAACAAAACGACATTGTAACTTCAGAAGAAATATCTGAAGCAACTCAGGTTTCTAAAAATTATATTATGAGGATTTTAAGGAAATTGTCAAAAGCAGGATTATTAAAAATGGTTAGAGGCACTAAGGGGGGATTTCAAGTAGCTAAACCTGCTGATGAAATAAGTCTTTATGATGTAATTGTAATCATGGAGCCTACAATACAAATCAATCCATGTTTGGAAGATGAAGAAGATTGTAGTTTATATGCTACAGGGAGTTGCCCTGTTAGAAGGTTCTATCTATCTTTACAAGAAGAATTAGAAAGTAAACTAAAGTCTACAACCATTGAAAAACTCAAAAATTCGGGGGGGGGGGTCAGATATTTAGATAGTTCTTGAGTAAGCTTTCCAAAAGTAAAAATGAACCTAAACAGCAGAAATTTTTAAGAGTAATATAGGAGAACGAAATGGAAAATTTAAGAAGATTAATTGAAAAGAAAAAGTCAAAAGGAAATGAAAAAACTCCACGATATGGAATGAGAAAATTAACTGTAGGATTAGTATCATGTATGCTCGGATATATGATATTTGTTTCGCCAGTTGTTGTTGATGCTGCTGAAGTAAAACCTGAAGAGGAAAACACTATTAAGGTACATTCGTTAGAAGAAAATCTTCCAAAGCCGGACAATGTGGAAGTTAATGAATTAAGAGAAAATGATGAAGTTATTGAAACTAATAATGTAAAGACATCCACTGTTGACGAAAAAAACAGTTTAGTTGTTAGTGAGGAGGAAGAAAACACAGACGAATCATCTGAAGTATCAGAATTAGATAAGGTATCTAAGGAGAATGGGATAAATGAGGAAAGTTCAAGTAGAGAAGATACTGAGCAGGGAAGTTTAACTGTTGAGGAAACAAATCAAGAAACACAAGAAAATAAAGCCGATGAGGAAGAACAAGAACAGGAAAATGTAGCATTACCTACTATGTATGCTGTTAGAAGTATATCGGATAAAGCGGCATCTGGAAATACTGAGCATGAAATGCTTGGGTATGCACCAAACAAGAAATATAATTTTCAGGACTTAAAATTTTCTCCAGATGATCTATCCAAGAATAATCGTACCACAGTGGCTAACTTTGAAATGTATGGTAAACATAATATTGCGGCTTCAACAGATAACTGGAAAGTAAACCTACAAATTGATGAGAGGCTCGCAAAATATATAACTAAAATTGAGGTTGAGCCTAAAAGAATAGCAGGTGCAAGCTCACAAAGAATTGTTTTTCAAAGAAAAAACGACACACTTGGTAGAAGTAAAAATATATGGGTAGCTAATTACATTAGAGGTAATAATGGAATCTTTGCAGGAGGAGAGACGACAGATACACAAACAGCACACAATGGTAAAATCTATTTTGAAAAACCGGTAAAAGACATTCTTGCAGAAATAGGAGATAGTCAATTAAGAAGTGATAAACTTTTTTACAGAATCTATCTTACAAGCAAACAAGATAAGGATAAAATTGTACCCGGAATTGATTCAACAGGCTTTTTTAAGGTGCAAGGAATTGATAAAGATAACATTGAAAATACAGTTTCCACTGGAAATGATTGGTTTAAACACTCATCAGTAGAAAGCAGATACGAAAAGAATCCAAAAATTGGAAGTTCCAACGGTGCAATTGTTGTGGATCATAAAATATCAAAAAACAGCAACTTAAGCTACATTCTAAGTGCAAAAAATAAGCCATGGAATTTAGAATATTCTGTTGACCCAAGACTTGTAAAATATATTGATGGGATAGAACTTTATAAGATGGGTAATGCCACTGATGTGACGCCTGACTTTTCCTTTGAGGGGAGAAGCAATAAAAAAGTAGGGGATTTGTCTATAGATAGAAGACCAAATAACTCACAATACGGTAAAGGTTATTTTACAGATAATCGACTACAGGACTATGTTAATTTTTCTGACGCTTCACCAAGACCGGTAATTATACGATATGTATACAAACTTAATAAGCCGATGGAACAAATTTTGGAAGAACTTAGAAATGAAGCCGGAGTAAGTGAAGGTGAGCCTTTTGGAGATGATTTTGTTTTCCATGCATGGCTTACTGATAAAACAGCAAATGCATTAATTCCAAAAACTCACGGTGTTGGTTTTTATAGAGTTCAAGACATTGATGGTGATGGAAAGAGTGACGATGAAGAGGTTAATAATAACCAAAGTCCTTATATTGGTAAACCACAAATCAAGGCACCTTATAGTGGAGACAAAAAGGTAAAAGCTTCTGTTTTACTAAATGAAAATGCAGGAAAAGGAAATACAGCACAACTTATTAACAAAAACGGAGAAGTCGTAGCAACTATAAATAACCTAAATGCAGAAGAAAACGGCGTGCCTAAGACAATAATAAAAGAATTAGAATTAAATGTAGACAATCCAAGTAAGTTAGGCAAAGTCGGTGATGAACTTACGGTTCGTATTATTCCTTCAGATCCAAGATTTACAAAGGGAGAAGAAGCAAAAGCAACAGTAAAAGAAGCTCCTAAGGCGGTTAAGGAAGCAATAGAAATAACTAAAGATACAGACTTAGCAGATGATAGTTCTATTGCAAAATCAGGAATTGCAAACGCAGCTAAAATGCCGGAAGGTACAAAATATTCTTGGAAAACAACACCAAACACAAGTGAACTTGGAGAAAAAACAGGAGTTGTTTTAGTAACTGTACCGGATAGAGATGAGCCTTTTGAGGTTACTGTTCCTGTAAAAGTGGTACAAGGCTTTGAAGTGACTGTTACTAATCCACCAAAACAAATTGAGGGACAGGAAGTAGCAGCGAACACGAAGGTAATTGAAGCAAACGAAGACGGTTTTACTATTTCAGGAGTACATGATGAAGGAAATAACTACGGATTGACGATTGATGAAAATGGTAATTTATCAGGAACACCTAACGGTCTTTCATGGGGAGATAAAGATTCAAATACTTACGAAGAACAGAATATCACACTTCATGCAATTGTAACATCAGAAGATGGTAATTCCACAAAGAATGTAGAAGTTACTGTCACAGTGCAAAGAGATACAGATGGAGATGGAACACCAGACATCACAGATACTGACGATGATGGAGACGGAATTCCAGATACAGAAGAAAATGA
>NZ_FODF01000002.1 GCF_900110295.1 Peptostreptococcus russellii | reverse complement strand
CATCTAAGCGCGAAGTCCACTTCAAGATAAGATTTCCCACCGTAAGGTTAAGATCCCAGGAAGACTACCTGGTTGATAGGTCGGAGGTGTAAGTGCAGCAATGTATGTAGCTTACCGATACTAATAGATCGAGGACTTGACCAAGAAAAAAGATGGATTGTAAAGCTAATGTAGTCAGTTTTGAAAGTATAAATTTTCAATTAAATAATTTGGTTGCTATAGCGAGAAGGATACACCTGTTCCCATTCCGAACACAGAAGTTAAGCTTCTCAGCGCTGATAGTACTTGATGGGAAACTGTCTGGGAGAGTAGGACGCAGCCAAGTAAGTAAGGACTTCAATATGAAGTCCTTTTTTACGTAAGAAAATTTTAAATAATATTTAAGAAATTTGAATTTTAGTGTAATATATTATACATATAGTAAAATTATAGAGAGTTATAAAAATATAGAAAAGTTGTTTTAACTTTTTATATGATTAAATCAGATTTATAATAAAGAGGTGTAAATATGGCAACAGTTAAGTTAAAAGATATATGCAAGGTTTATGATAATGGATACCAAGCAGCTAAAGATGTAAACATAGATATTAAGGATAAGGAATTTATAGTATTAGTAGGTCCTTCAGGTTGTGGAAAGTCTACAACGCTTAGAATGATAGCAGGATTAGAAGATATTACTAGTGGGAAACTTTCAATAGATGGAAAAGTAGTAAATGATGTTGAACCAAAAGACAGAGATATCGCTATGGTATTCCAAAACTATGCACTTTATCCTCACATGACAGTTTATGATAATATGTCCTTTGCCTTGAAATTGAGAAAGATGGATAAAAAAGAAATTGACAAAAAAGTAAGAGAAACTGCAAAGATACTTCAGCTAGAAACTCAACTAGATAAAAAACCAAAGGCGCTTTCAGGTGGACAGAGACAGAGAGTTGCTTTGGGAAGAGCTATTGTAAGAAATCCTAAGGTCTTTTTAATGGATGAACCTTTATCAAATCTTGATGCCAATTTAAGAACTGAGATGAGAGCCCAAATATCAAAGCTTCATAAGGATTTGGGAGCAACATTTATATATGTAACTCATGATCAGGTAGAGGCTATGACAATGGGAGATAGAATAGTAGTTATGAAGGATGGTTTAGTTCAGCAGATAAATGAGCCAAAAGTACTTTATGATAATCCTGCAAATAAGTTTGTGGCAGAATTTATAGGAAGTCCACAGATGAATTTCTTGGATGTTGAGTTGATAAGTCAGGGTGATGATGTCTATGCCAAGCTAGTAGGTAAAGATGATAAGTTTTATGTACCAGGAGATAAGGCAGCATATCTAAAGGAAAAGGGCTATTTAAATAAAGTAGTTACAATGGGAATTAGACCAGAAGATATACATAGAGAAAAAGTATTTTTAAATATGTCTCCTGACACACAGTTTGATGCTAGTGTAGTAATAAGAGAGTTGATGGGTTCAGAAATATTCGCATACTTTGATTTTAAGGGAATCCAGTTAATAGCCAAGTTTGATGGAAGAAATGATGTAGAATCTGGACAAGAGCTTACTCTTGCCTTTGATATGAATAGATCTCATTTTTTTGATAAGGAAACCGAAGAGAGTATATTATTTAAGAAAAAAATTTAGGTGTAAAATATAATATTTAAAATAGTTAAAGGTGGGAGTATAGATGCTCTCATCTTTTTAGTAGTTAAAATATAAAAATATTATAAAAAATATAATATACTATTGTGTAATGTACAATAGTGTGCTATACTCAGTATTAAACAAGGGAAAAAATTAATATGCTATTGTGTGATACATAATAGTATATATTTTTTATTGTAAGATATGTATAAGAATTGGAAGTGAGTGATTCCAAAAGGTAGGTGATTGTATGAATACACAATTTAAAAAGGGAGCTTTAGAGCTTTGTGTTTTGGCTATGATAAAGAGAAAAAATATGTACGGATATGAAATTGTACAAAATATTTCGAATAGCATAGATGTAAATGAGGGAACTATATATCCTATACTACGACGTTTAACAAAAGATGGATATTTTGATACCTATATGGTAGCTTCAAATGAAGGACCGGCTAGAAAGTATTATGAGATTACAGATATTGGAAATGAATATTTTGAGACTCAAAAGGAAGAGTGGTACAACTTTATAAAGATTGTAGATTATATTATAGCTGATGAAGAAAAATAAATTTGATAGGCAAGTTCCAATTTATATAAAGATAAAAATTAAGAGGTGATGATTATGACTAAAAAGGAGTTTTTAAAAGAAATAAGGTTTCATTTGGAAAGAGCATATTTAGCTTTAAATCCAGTAGAAATAGAAGATATTATGAGGGACTACGATGAGTATTTTAGAGAAGGATTAGCAGAGGGAAAGTCTGAAGAAGATTTGGTTAGCTCTTTGGGAGATCCTAAAAAAATAGTTGATGAGATGGTTGAAAATGATATAGAGGATAAAAAATATAGAAAAGAAGATTTTGACGATTATTTTCAAGTAAATAAAAAAGAAAGTAATATAAATATTGGTGAAAGCATCAAAAAGGGTGGAAAGGGAATAAATTTTATCAGCAAAAAGTTCGGAAAGATTCTAATTATATTTGGACTTGGTATAGCAGATTTAATATATTTCCCAGCAGTAATATTTACAAGTATCGGATTTATTGTATCTACACTAGCTATCTTTCTTTTATTGCCAACTCTTGGTGGAGTATTCAGTGTAATAGGTCAAAGTTCAATATCACTTATTTTTCCAGTAATATTTGCAATAGGGGCTATTATACTAGAGCTTATGCTTATGGCATTACTTCTTAAGTTAGCGTATAAGGCAAATAGAAAAATAATTTACAAGATATTTAAAAAATAGAAAGAGGTGTGAATATGAAAAAAAGATATATAGTTGCTGGAGTTGCATTGTCAATGGCAATAGTAGGAGGAGTAGGAAGTGCAGTTACTATGACTACTGCCATACCAAAATTAGATAGATATATAGTTGAAAGAAGATCTAGTCTTTTAAGTAATAAAGAAATATTTAATTCAAGCGATAAAATTAATCAGTTAAACTTGGGAAATTTAAGTCTTGCATATAATACTGAAGTAAATATAAGAAAATCTACAGACAATAAGGTAAAGGTAACTGCTACTTGTATTAATGATAAAAATTACTATGATGTAAATATTAAGGACGGAGTTTTAAGTGTTAATATAGATGAAAATAAGAAATTAGATTCAAATGCTTTATTTGATAATGGTATGTACTTAGGAGATGATAGAAAAATACACTTTTTAGGACAAAAATACTCTATTTTTTCTGCACCTAAAGAATTAATAGTAGAACAGCTAGATAAAATGGCATTGTCAGGAATGAGAATTAACAGCGATTTTACTGAAGGTATGGAAAGTGAGTCAAATAGACTATACAAGTTAAACATAGAAATTCCAGAAAGTGTAAATTTAACATTTAATCCTAGTATGAAAGAAGGATCTATTATACCAGCAAAAATAAATATAGAAGATGGTTTGATTAAAGATACAGTATCTTCAAACTCTCTATATATTATGGATATGATAAAATATAATGGAAATATTAAGAATTTCAAGCTAGATATGAGTAGATATAGTGGAAATAAAATTTCTTTAGACAATTTAGTTACTTCTTTGAAAATAGAAAAAATGGAAGTGAATTTAAATTCTGGAAATTATTTTGTAGGTGATATAGATAATAAAAAAATAGCCAATGAGGTAGTTTTCAATTTTGCTGGAAATAAGAAGAGTTTAAATGAAGATGATGATATGTATGAAATTTATAGCTCTGAAAAGAAGATAGTAGAACATTTAGTGGATAGAATCAAATATCCGAATAGTGATGATAGCTATGAAGATGATGATTCTAGTATAGATTCAAGAATTGATAGTTTGGAAAAGCAATCTAATAAAATTGCTCGTGAAAAAAGGTTAATCGAGCTTTTTGATAAGGAAATAAACAAAGCAAAGAATCATGAAGATAGCGATTATGGAGAAATAGAGAGAGATTTCTATAATTCTTGTGATGCAAGTATCAACATATACAATAATATGGCAGATAAGATTTCGATTAATGCTGGAGAGTCAAATATTAGATTACAGCTAAACAAGGATTTGAATCCAAGTCTAGATATAAAGACAAAGGACGGTATAGATCTTAGATACTATCTTGTAGATAAGGTAACTTCCGATAAAATAGTGAAAAAGGATTCTTTAAAGGAATACAAGGGTACACTTTATGATTACATAAAGAAAATAGAACCTAGCTATAAGGAAAATAGAGCTACTACAAATCCTGCTATAAGTGTTAATGCAAAATCATTGAGATTAATAGAAAAAGTTGACGAAAACAATTAAATTTAATAGAAAAGTATAATTTGAATAAAACAGGATACACAATTTGTGTTCCTGTTTTATTTTTTTAGTACAGTTTATTATATTAAATAAGAAGATTGGAAAAATTAATTACGATTTAAGTAATATAGTGTAAAATATAGATAGAGAATAAATATAAAATATATTTTATGTTGAATATAAATAAAATGTAATTTCAAATAAAAAAATAGCTTAATAAATGCAAGTTGTTCCTTATTTGATAATAACTTAGAATATAGACTTTGAAATATAAAAGCTGGAGGTGTTGTAAATGGATTTTCCTTTTGGGAAAAATGCTGTTATTTTTCTTGAAAATAACATAGAAATAAACAATATAAAAGAATATTTTAGAAAAAATAGTGCATTTAAATACTTAGAAGACCTAGATTTTAAAACAGTAAATTCCTTTATAAAGGAAGAAGTGGATTTATTTTGGCCTTTAATAGAAAGCGAAGAAACTCCTAAAATTATCTCTAGAAATGTATCTATATGTATACTCAATAAAATAATAGGCGATAGAAGAATGTTTGATGCTTTCTTTGCAGCTTTAAATTCAGCAGACATTTATATTGCTCAAAGAATATACTCTATAATGATGAATTCAGCCGAGCATAACATACCTGTAATAGAGTCTGCAAATAGAATAGAAAGATTTAAAAGAGGACTTATAAAAAAAAATCTATACCTAGATCTAGAAAATATAATTAGAGAGTACAGAAGTATTATGAATCTATTTGGGATAGTAGATTTTCCAATGATTTTGGAAAAGTATCCTCTATTGTTGAAAAAAGAAGGATATCAAAGACATCTTGCTAATAAAAAATATTTTATAGCTAATAAAATTTATGAAAATAGAATTATTTATAGCAAGATAATGGAAGATATAGATTTAAAGGCAAAATTAGAATCTAATGAATTAGTAGCAGTTGAAGGAATAGATGAAATTTTATCTTTATGTAGAGATTTTAGTTATGGAAATAAAAGTTCGAGAAGAAAAACTAGTAAGGCTGAAACAATTTTTTCAGAGGAAGTTCAAATAGGAAATAAAATACTTGATGAATTTAAAATCAAAATTTCAGAAAAAGAAAAAAGCAATACCTATCTCTTAAATGATTACATTATTAGAAAAGTAGATATTTCTAAGGAAAATGAAATAATATCTAATTTATTTGCTGAAGATATAGTTAAAGAAAAAAAGTATGAAACTGTTGATATAGCAAAAGTTAGAAAAGATGTAAAGATAGCTCAGTTAAATAATTATAAATATAAGGGAAGTACGTATGATTTAGATTTTGACAACTACTTTCAAATGGAAGCTGAAATGACAAGGCTTTTAAAAAGTATTTTGAACTCAAATGTAAAGGAAAATGATATTGCTATAATCGTTCCTAGATTAAATAGTACAATAGTATCAATGATAGAAAATATCAAAGAAAAACTTGATGTGCAAATAGAAAAAATATCAGATAGAAATAAAATTAATAATAGTAGAGTAGCTTTATCTTCAATAATATCTTATGGTATAAAAGACGATTATAATAGCTTTTTAAATGAAGATGATAAGGTAGAATTTGTAAAATTTATTTTAGATGGAATTATAAGAAATAGAGAAAATAATAGCTTATTAGATGAAGATATAGTAGATAAAGACGGAAATAATTTTATAGATGAAAGAGCTTTATCTGAAAATATATATGAAAAAGAGTTTGGAATTGATTTATATAAAATAAAAAAAGAGGATGTAAACTATATTTATATCAGAAGAAATTTAAATACATTGATGAATATAATAAGGAAAGATAGAAGAATTTTACCAGATAGAGCTAAAAGTATGGAGGAAGTATCTGAGTATATTAAAAAGTTTTTTAAGCTATATGCAGATATAGATGAAGAAAATATTAATGAAGTAAGTTATATATGTGATCTTATTAATGAACTATCTATATTTAATGAAGATGAGAAAAAAGAGGCTTTTATTTTATCAGAGGAAAAGAAATTAGATTATATAAAAAAATATATATCCACTTTCACTCCAACAAGAAGGAGATTGGAAAGAGCTAGTCTCAATAGAGTAATTCTTTTGACATATGATGAATATATACAGATGAAATTAGATAGAAAAGTAAAAATAGTATTTGATGCAAGATCTCCTTTATATGACGAGAAGATAGAGGATGAACTTAATACAGAAATTGCATATTTAGATGATAGTATTCTTTCTGAGATAGGAACAGATATGATTACTAAAAGGGCAGATTCTAGAGAATTAGCTAGACTATCTAGTAGATTGGAAGATAGAAAAATAAGTGAAAAGTTATCTATATTTTTTGCAAATGAAAAAGAGGATGAAAGTTTATATATTTTGAGTTCTTACAAATCTCTAGCTGGATATGAAATAGAAAATAGATTCTATGAAAAATTAATATTATCAGCAGGAGATAATATAGAGAAAGTACAGTTAGACTAGTTTTTAATGTAAATTTATAAAATAGATTTTAAAAGAAAAATTTTGAAGAAAGGAGTTGATATTTTATGAAGATAGTATATAGGGAAGACCAAAAAGAAATTATGGAATATAGGTCTGGAACTATGGGAATACAGGCTGTTCCAGGTGCTGGAAAAACATTTATTATCACTAATTTAGCAGCAAAACTTCTTGAAAATATGGTAAAGAATGAAGAGGGCGGAAAAATACTAGTTCTTACCTATATGAATAGTGCTGTAAATAATTTTAGATCTAGAATAAAGCAGATAGTGGAAGATAAAAATATTCCAAAGAGTAAGTTTGAAGTAATGACAATACACTCTCTGGCAATGAGTATTATAAAAGAGAATACGGAAATTGCCTTTATAAATGAAGAGTTTGAAATTATAGATGATTATAAAAAAGAGATACTTTTAAATAATGCAATAGATAGATATAGAGCAGAGATGAAAGAAAAAAGACCTAGTGCAAAAGATCCAGTTATGAGCTTTTTAGATGGTAAAAATATAAAGAAAGATACTGATAGCAAGTGGGAGAGAGAGTTTAGACAAATAGTTTCATCTGCAATTAAGCTTTTGAAATATGCTGAATTAGATTCAGACACACTAGAAAAGTTAGTAGAAAAAAGAAATGAAAAGTATAAAATAGAAAAAGATATTGTAAAAAGACAGGATTATAGAGGGATTATGAGTGTAATTTCTCCAATTTATTCATACTATCAGGAAGAAATGAGAAACAATTCCTACTTAGACTACGATGATATACTTTTAATGGCTTATAATATTTTAGTTGAAAATGAAGATATTGCAGAGGCTTATCAAAAGAAGTATAGATATGTTTTTGAAGATGAGTGTCAGGATTCAAATTTGATACAGGGGAAAATAATAGAGCTTATAGCAGCTAATAAAAATAATAGAAAAAAATCTAATAAAAACCTTGTTAGGGTGGGAGATGTAAACCAATCTATAACAGGTACTTTTGCAGGAGCTGACCCACAGCATTTTATCAACTTTTGTAAAAATGCCGACTATAGTTATAAAATGGATATGGCATCAAGAAGCTCTAAAGACATAATTGATTTAGCCAATGAATTAGTTTCTATGGTAAATAAGGATAAAAGAGATGCTTATTACAATTCTTTGGAAAAGTTGTATATTAGGGAAGTTAAAAAGGGTGCAGGATATAAAGAAAATCCAAATATTGATAACTATGAAGTATTTTATAAAAAAGCTTATTCTGATGCTGAAAATATAAACTCAATAGTAGATGAAATAAAGGCTATAAAAAAAGAACACAAGGAATATTCAATTGGAGTTTTGTCTTTTGCCAATTATAAAATTGAAGAACTTGCAGAAACTCTTGAACTAAATAATATAGAGTTTGATCATCTGGGGAGTTCTACAAACGAAAGAAAAAAAATAATAAACGACTTAAAGGCAGGTGTGGATTTTTTAATAGAGCCTAGCAATGAAGAAAATTTTAAAAAATTTATTATAGAAGCATTTATAATTAGAAGAAGTAGTCAAGTAAATTCTACAGAAAATAAGCATGAAAAGATAGTTAAGGCTAGACAAAGATTATTTGCTGAAGAAGTAGATGCCTTTGAAGAAATAGAATATTCCAAAATAGAAGAAGTAGATGGAAGTGAAATAGCAGAAATCGAAAACTATTTTAAAAATGTAGATGTAGAAAAGTGGATATATAATGATGAATATTATAGAAATTTTGCTGAGGAACCATCAGAAGAAGATAGTTTAGATGCAGTAATAAAGAAAAAATTATCCAAGATAGATATTATAAAGCATAAATTTAATATGGATAAAATCAGAGAAAAACTAAGAAGAATTTCTATGGCTAGTCAGATTAATCCAGCAGATACCATAAAGGCAATAGCAGATGAAATAGATACAAGTCATGAAGAAAGAATGTTAATAAGCTATATTTTATTTTATATAGAAAATCTTGTTAACTTTGAAAATGCAGATTTAGAAAGAGTGTCAATTGCTTTGGATAAGAAGTATTCAAGAATTTTTGATGCGGCAATAGATACAATATATGATTTGGGAGAAAAAGAGCCTGAAGCTTCTAGTGTAACTTTGGCAACTCTTCACAAGTCTAAGGGGATGGAATGGGATGCAGTAATAATTTTTGGATTAAATACAAATAACTTTCCATCTTCATACAAAGATTACTTTAGATCAGAAATAAAGTATTTGAAAGACGGATATAAGTATCCAGAAGCGGATATTAATAGAGATATAGATTATTTCAAAAATAATAAGCTTATGAAAAAAGAAGCATATGAGATGAAAGTAAAAAAAGATATTATAGATGAAAGAGTGAGACTTCTTTATGTAGGTATTACTAGGGCAAAGAAAAGACTATTTTTATTACATGGAATGAATGAGACAAATAAAGTTACAGGATATGTGTATAAGAAAAAAGCAAGTGTCTTTTTTACAGAACTAGCCAAATTTATTGATGAGAAATCTTCTCTTAGAAAAATTGAAAAATAATGATATTTATGCAAGGGTGGTGGAATTTTGGAAAGCAAATTAGCCATAAATGATAATATTGATAAAGAAGAATTAAATTATAGAATAGACAATTTATTTTTTAGTCAAAGTATGCTTAGCAGTTTTAAAAAAAATAAAGCTGAATTTATGGACAAGTATATTAGAAATATTTTTTGGAGTGATGATACTGCAAAAGATAGAGAATATGAAAAAAATATGAGCTATGGAAGAGATTTTCACAAAATGTGTCAAAGAGCATTTTTAGATATTCCAGAAGAATTAAATATTACAAGTGCTTCTAGGGATGAAAAGAAGAGAATTTATACAATTAAAGAGCAATATATAAGTATGTTTGGCAAAGATAATGTGAAGTTTTGTCCAGAATATAGTATTGAGCTTAATAGTTTAAGATTGCAGGTTAAGCTTGATTTGTTGGTGAAAGTTTACAAGGATGGAAAACTTTCCAAACTATTTATATGGGATTGGAAGGTAGAAGAAATCAATATAAGTATTGAGAAGGCTTTAAAGAGAATGCAGACTATTACATATATGTATGTTTCTAAAGAAACTGTAGGCAAGGATTTGAATTATGAAGATATAGTTATGTACTACTATCAGCCTAAGAAAAATAAGAATACAAAACTTATATATTCAAGGGAAAAACATAAGGAGTATGAAAGAGAAATAATAAAAACTATCGAGGAGATAAAAGAATTAAAAGCCTAATTTATTATAAAATAAGTTGGCAAACTAGGGAAGTATTATAAAAAGATAAGGAGATATATATGGCAGTTAGTTTTATAACAGGAAGAATACCGTGTAACAGAACAGACAAAATTTTAGATATATGTTTTGAAAAAGCTCAAGAAAAAAGTAGAAAACCTATATATATTCTTGTTCCTGAAAAGTATTCCTATGAAATGGAAAAAAGATTAAGTGAAAGACTACTCACAAATAAGGATCCATATTTTAGAATAAGAGTAGTAAGTTTTTCTACTTTAAGTAGGATAGTATATACCAATGTAGGTGGACTTAAAGAAAGAAAAATATCACAAAGTGCTAGAGCAATGCTTGTTTATAAGGCTGTTGATTCAGTTGCCAATGACCTTGTAACCTTTAAAGCTGAGGGAACAGGCGTTGGAATTATAGACAAGATTATGGATATGATAATAGAGTTCAAGCAAAATGATATGACTGTTGATGATTTGGAAAAAATGGCTTCGAAAACAGATGATGAGGCTTTAAAATATAAAATAAAGGATTTGGCAAGAGTATATGAAAAGTATGAAGATTTAATAGAGAATAAGTACTTTGATACAGAAGATAATCTTGAATTTTTTGCAAAGAAACTTGATAAATTTGAAGATATAAAGGGAGCGACAATATTTGTAGATGAGTTTACAGGATTTACTCCTATACAGTACAAAATAATAGAAAAGCTAATGATATACTCAGAGGATATATATTTTTCTCTAATGACAGATTTAAAAGGATTTAACTCTAAAAAGGGAGTTTTTGCCAATGTAAATAAAACTTTCATACAGTTAAATGAGCTATGTAGTAAAAATTCTTTAAAAAGAGGAAATGATATTGTAATGTCAAGATGTAAATATTATGAAAATAGTCAGTTAGAACATCTTGAAAGAAATATCAATGAATTTAAAGCAGTTGAGTATAGAGTTTCTGATTCAGAAAATATAGGGTATGAAGCTATTGAAATAAGAGAGTTTTCCAATACTCACAAGGAAGTTGAATATATTGCAGATGAAATTACTAGATTAGTAAGAGATAAAGGATATAGATATAGGGAAATTACTGTTGCTATGAGAGACCTTGATTCATACTCGTATTTAATAAAGGGTATGTTTGAAAATTATGATATAGGATATTTTATAGATGAAAAAATAGCAGCAAAAAATAATCCGATTATAGTTCTTATACTTTCTATTCTTGAAATGAAGCAGAAAAACTATAGCTATGATTCTATGTTTAGATATTTAAAAAGTGGCTTGACATCTATAGATATTGTAGATATTTCAATGATTGAAAACTATGTATTGGCAAATGGTATAAAGGGGAAAAGATGGTTTGATGAAAGATGGGAATATCCAATTTCACATGGATTAGAGGATGTAGAGGTTACAGAGGAAAAGACAAAGGCATATATAGATAATATAAATGAGATTAAAGATAGGATAATGGAAGCTATAATTCCTCTACACAAAAAACTTGCCGGTAAAAATACAGTAGAAGAAATATGTAGTTATTTATATGAGTTTACTTTAGATATAGCTTTGCCTGAAAGAATAGACCGTTTAATTGAAAAGTTTGAAGAAGAGGGCAATTTATACAAGGCAAAGGAATATTCTCAAGTATGGGGAATATTTATAGATATGTTAGATGAACTTGTAGAGTTTATAGGAAATGAAAAAATAGGTCTTAATAGATTTATGAAACTAATGGAAGCGGAATTTGAAGGTTTTGAACTAGGTATTATCCCACCTTCAAGGGATCAAGTGTTTGTAACGACAGTTGAAAGAATGAAAAATCCAGATACGAAGATACTTTTTCTAATAGGAGTATGTGATGGAGTATTTCCACAAAATATTTCCAACAATGCCATGATAAATGATAATGATAGAAATAAACTTTTGGATATTGGTGTAAAGTTTGACAAAGACCTTGCTTCTAGAGCATATGATGAGCAGTTTTTAATATATAAGGCTATGAGTATTTCTAAAAAGAAATTAGTAATCTCTTATCCTATTTCAGATTTTGAAGGGAAGTCTCAAAGACCATCTCCTATAATAAAAAAGGTGAAAAAGATTTTTCCAAAATTAAAGGTTAAATTTGAAGAATCAAATAAAGTTTCTAGTCTAGATGATATTTTGAAAAATCTATCTTCTAAAGAAAAACTTTTTGAAAAACTTCAGGAAGTAATCAAAGCGGATAGTAAGGATATGATTGAAGATAAGGAAAGAGAATCTTGGTTATCTATATACAATTATTTTAAAAATGATGACTGTTTTAGCCCTAGATTAGACTTAATTGGAAGTGCCTTGAATTATAGAAATACTGTTTCAAAGATGGATAAGAAGTTGGCTGAAAATATTTATGGAAAAGGAATTTTCAGTATATCAAAGCTTGAGAAATATGCATCATGTCCTTTTTCATATTTCTTGAGATATGGACTGAGAGCTAAGGAACGTGAAGTGTATGAGTTTACAGCTATGGATTCAGGGATTTATGCACATAAGATTATAGATGAATTTTCCAAGCAGATTGTCCAAAGAGATAATATAGACTGGAAGGATATTAGCAGAGACTATATAGAAGAGTCTATTAGAAGAATATCAAGTGATATTATCGAAAAAAGACAGGGATATATATTAAAAAGTTCCGCAAAGCATAAATATCTAGCACATAGAATAAATAATAATCTTATAGACAGTATAGAAATAATGATAAAACAGATAAATAAGGGAGATTTTCTGCCAAAGAGCTTTGAAGTAGAGTTCGGGTTTAAGGGGGGGCTTCCTCCAATAAGGTATAGATTAAGGGATAATAAAGAAATCGTCCTAACAGGTAAAATAGATAGAGTAGATATTTATAATGATGGCGAAATTGACTATGTAAGGGTAATAGACTACAAATCTTCAACTAAAGAGCTGAATATGGATAAGATTATGGCAGGTATACAGATGCAGTTATTTATTTATATGAATGCAGTTTTAAATTCAAATAAAAAGATAGAAAGTTATTCTGTAAATAAAGATATAGAAGCAAATTATAAACCAGCTGCTCTTTTATACAGTAGATTTAATCCTATCAAGGTGAAGTTAGATTGCCTTGATGAAGCGGAAAAAATGGATGAAGAAGAACTTGAAAAAAATAGACTTTCAGAAAATAAACTAAAGGGCTTTGTAATCAAAAATCCTGAAATAGTAAATCATTTAGATAAAACGGTAGATGTAGAAAATAAAAAATCGGATATTATGTCTATTGAGATAAAAAAAGATGGAAATTTAGCTGCTAGAACAGTTGGTCTTTATGAAGAAGATTTTGATGTTGTAAAGAATTATATTATAGATAAAACAGAAGAAATATGTGAAGCTATTTATTCTGGAAAGATAGATATAGAACCATATAAATTTGACAATGAAATACCATGTACATATTGTGAGTTTAAATCTATATGTAAGTTTGATCCTACTATAAAGGGCAACAGATATAGAGTAATAAAAAAACTTGCAAAAAATGGTAAATATGACGATGTCATAAGCAAAATGAAAGAGAAATTAAGAGACAAAAAGAAGGCAGGTGAGGAAAGTGTGGACTAAAGAACAAAAGGCGGTAATAGATAGTAGAAACTCTAATCTTCTTGTTGCAGCAGCAGCTGGTTCTGGAAAAACTGCGGTTTTAATAGAAAGAATAATAGAATTAATACTAGATAAAGAAAATCCAATAGACCTTGACAGACTTTTGGTAGTTACATTTACAAATGCAGCAGCATCTGAAATGCGTGAAAGAGTAGCTGTAGCTATTGAGAAGGCTTTAGAAAATGACCCTTCAAATGCTCACCTTCAAAAACAGATAATGCTGTTAAATAAGGCAGAAATATGCACGATAGATTCTTTCTGTGGGAATTTAGTCAAAAATAACTTTCATGTAACGGACCTTGATCCTAATGTTAAAATGGCAGATCCTACAGAAATAAAAATTATAGCATCAGAGCTCTTAAATGAGTTGTTTGAAGAGTTATATGAAGAAGAAAATGAGGAATTTTTAAGACTTGTAGATTGGTATTCTGGAAGAAATAATGATGATTCTCTGGTTAATTTAGTACTTACAGTAAATAACTTTATAGATTCATCTCCTTATCCAGAAAAATGGCTAGACGAATCTGCAGAGTATTTCAATTTAGAAGGAAAAGATGATGATTTTTATATTAGAGAATATTTGATTCCAGTAGCCAAAGACGTAGATATAGCTCTTAATAATTATAAAGAAATGCTGGCTAGTTATATTTCAGAAATAAAGGGATATGAAAAACTTGAAAAGTATTATGCTGAAAAAAGCTGGAAGTATAATAAGCTTCTTGAAATATCAGAGTGTGTAACAGAGGCAATTTCTATGGAAGACAATCTGGATATAGAGAAGTTTAATCTAAATTGGGAAAAGATGCTGAAACTAGTAGATGAAGCCCTAAATAAAAAATTTCCTGTTTTTAGAAAAAGTAAATCTTTTTCAGAAGAAGAATTGATTTGCTATGAAGAAATGAAGCCGAATTTTGATAAGATAAAAAAAGTTCTTCCAAGCGAGTATAAGAAGTTAGACATAAATGTTGAGACCATAAAGAAAGAAAATGAAATTCTCTATCCATATATGAGGGCACTTTCAAATATTTGTATAATTTTTAGAAATAAATTTCATGAGAAAAAGAAGTATATAGGAGTAGTGGATTTTGCAGATGTTGCACACTATGCCTTGGAAATACTTACTAAGGAAGAGGATGGGAAAATACTGCCTTCAGATATAGCTCTTAATTATAGAGAATATTATAGTGAAGTGTTTACTGATGAGTATCAGGATAGTAATCTTGTTCAAGAAATGATACTTTCTATGGTTTCTAAGGAAGATAAGCCTAATAGATTTATGGTCGGAGATGTAAAGCAGAGTATATATAGATTTAGACAGGCTATGCCGGAAATATTTATGGAAAAATATGAGTCCTATGACCTTTATACAGACAATGAAAGTAGCAATAATAAGAAAATTATGCTTTATAAAAATTTTAGAAGTAGAGCTGAGGTTTTAGAAGCTTGTAATCATGTATTTTCCAATATTATGAGAAAAGAAACAGGAGAGTTGGACTACACAGAGGAAGAAAGGCTTAATACGGGGGCTGAATTTGAAAAACTCGAAGGCGAAAATTCCTATGCAGGAGGTCAGGTTGAAGTATATCTTTTAGATACTAAAGAAGATGATAAAGAAGATATTTCCTATGATGAAAATGATGAAATAGAAGATATAGAAGGATTTTCAAAGGAATGTGTAAGTATTGCCAATATCATATACAAAATGGTAAATCCTGTAGATGGGCAGAAACAGTTTATGGTTTATGATAAGGATTTAAAGTCTTACAGAGCAGTTCAGTATAGGGACATAGTAATATTGATGAGATCGGTAAATAAAAAGGCTTTGAATCTTGAAGAGATACTTGCCTACTATAATATACCTGTTTATTCAAATTCTGGAGATGGATATTTTTCAACTTTAGAAGTAGATACTATGGTTAATTTATTGAAGGTAATAGACAATCCAATACAGGATATAGCACTTATGTCTGTAATGAGATCTCCTATATTTAATTTTGATTCCAATGAGTTGGCTAATATAAGGCTAATAGATAGAAATGTAAAGTTTTATGAAGCTATGTTGAAGCTTGCCTCATTTGAAAATAATGAAGAAGAGGACTGTGAGGATTGCTCTGAACTTTATCAAGATAGCACAATCAATCTATATGCAGATTGTGAGGATACTTTTGGTAATGATAAAAAATATTTAAATAAAAATAGTCAAGAAGTATTATTTAACCAGATAGATGAGAATATATACTTGGATGAGTCAATAGAAAATAATTTAGGTAAAGTAGTAAGAGAAGAAGTAAAAGAGAATAGTATAGTTTTCAAATTAGATAAACAAGAGATTCTTTCTGATGTGGAATTTTTGGAGTGTAGTATGTCTAGTATAGATGACTACGATTCATATGCAGATATTCTAAATAAGGCGGAAGAAGAAGGAAAGGGAGTTCAACTGATATTATCAGGTGAAATGAGAAAGCTACAATGTAAGGTAAGGAAGTTTATTGAAGAAATAAATGAGATGAGAGAAAAATCTCTTCTTTTATCAGTAGATGAGTTTATATGGTATCTTTTAAGAAAAACAGGATACTATGCCTATGTAGGAATGCTTGAAATGGGAGAGCAAAGACAAAACAATCTAATGCTTTTATTTGAGAGAGCAAGGTCTTATGAAAAAACTTCTTATAAGGGGCTTTTTAACTTTATAAATTATATTGAAAGAATGAAGTCAAGAGATAAAGACTTGGCAGAGGCAAAGTCTATTTCAGAAGAAGCAAATGTTGTAAGGATAATGAGTATTCATAAAAGTAAGGGGCTAGAGTTCCCTGTTGTTATAGTTGCAAATTCTGATAATGAATTTAACTTAACTGCAGATGAAAGCAATCTTTCCCTTCATCAAACCCTGGGATACGGACCAAAAATATTCGATAATAAGAGAAATATTTCATTTGACAGTAGGGCGAAAAAAAAGATAGATGAAAAAAGAAATAAGGAATCCATAGCAGAGGAAATGAGAATTTTGTATGTTGCTATGACTAGAGCTAAGGAAAAACTTATTTTCACAGCAAGAATAAAAGATAGAGACAAGAAAATAGACAAATGGAGAACTACTCCTTTGGATAATAATTTAAATACAGATTCTCTTTCTGTATTAAAAGCAAAATCATATCTTAATTGGATTATGCCTACAATTATAAATTTAAATAAAATAGAAAAGTCTATAAATGTCAGAGGAGAAGAAGTAGATATTATAGGTTATAAAGAGTGCAAGTGGAGCATTAATTATGACAAGTTCTCAGATATTAAAGATGAATATAGAAATATAATGGGAAAGATAAGTTTGGAAGAAAAAGAAGAAGCTTTACTAGAAGACGAGTTTTGTGAAAATAATAATTTAGATACAGAAGAAAAAGTTGGTAGAGAAGACTTGGATTTATCAAAAGAAGATTTTATAAATAACTTTGAAAATATGATGGAAGAATATAGTAATATAGAAAGTATGGAAGAAGTAAGACAAGAGCTTGATAAAAAGTTCAATAGTAAATATAAGTATTCTTCAAGCCTTAATAAGCCTTCTAGTATATCGGTATCAGAAATTAAAAAACTTTTAAGTCAAGATTCAATTGAAGAAGGTTTGAATCAAAATATGTATGAAAAGAAAGCTTCTGGAAATTTAAAAACTCCATCTTTTATACATTCAATAGATAAGAGTGCTGAATTTACTTCTGCAGAAAAGGGAACGATATTCCATTTGGCTATGCAGTTAATGGATTTTTCAAAGTTCGATGGGCTGGAAGAAGAAAGTGTACTGAGAAAGAAGATAGAAAATGAACTTAGTCAAATGGTATCTAGAAATATTATGACTGAGGAAGAAAAAAGTACAGTTAATGTTAGATGGATTATGAGATTTATGAGGTCTGGTATTTTTAAAGAAATACTTGAGGCTGAGAAAAATGATAGATTATATAAAGAAAAAGCAATTAACTATAGTTTAAGAATGAACTCTATATACAAAGATGAGGATATTGATGAATCTGAAAGAATTATGATGGTAGGTATTATGGATCTATTCTATGAAGATAAGGATGGGAATCTTGTTCTTTTAGACTATAAGACAGATTATGTTGCAAATGGAGATTATAGTACAATAGTAGAAAGATATAAAATACAGTTGAATATGTATGGAAATGCAATGGAAAAAATATCTGGAAGAAAAGTAGTAAAAAAATACTTATATATGTTTAGTACAGGGAAGTTGCTAGATATAACAGAAGAATAATACGCAAAGTCCACCTTTTTATTGGTGGACTTTGTATAAATTTGTTTAGAGGTGAAGATTATGAGAATAATACATACTTCTGACTGGCATTTGGGAAAGAGTCTTGAAAATGTTTCAAGACTCGATGAACAAGAAAAGTTTTGTGAAGACTTTGTAAAGCTGGTAGAAGATAAAAAAGCGAATATAGTTTTAATAGCAGGAGATATTTATGATACATATAATCCTTCTGCAGCAGCGGAGAGTCTTTTTTATAGAACTATAGAAAGATTGTCTGACTCTGGTAAAAGATATGTCCATATAATAGCAGGAAATCACGATAATCCAGATAGACTAGAGGCTGTAAATCCAGTTGTATCCAATAAGGGAATCAGTATTTTGGGTTATCCTAAAAGTATTGCAAAGAAGGGCAAATTTGCCAACTTTGAAATAGTAGAGTCTAAGGAAGGATTTACTAAGGTAAAATTTGGCGATGAGATAGTAAATATACTGGCAATGCCTTATCCAAGTGAGAAAAGATTAAATGAAGTAATAAAGGGATATGAAGATGAAGAAGATATGCAAAAGTCTTATTCTCAAAAAATAGGGGATTTATTTAGAGAACTTGAAAATAACTATAATGATGATGAGATTAATATAGCAGTTTCTCATATATTTGTTGTAGGTAGCAGCATTTCTGACTCTGAAAGAAGAATTGAATTAGGAGGCTCTCTTTTAGTGGAGAAAAAGGATCTTCCTTCAAAATCACAGTATACAGCCTTGGGGCATATCCACAAACCACAGAGAATGTCCAAAAAGTACAATGCATACTATTCTGGCTCTCCAATACAATATAGTAAGAATGAGAGAAATTCAGCTAAATCAGTCTATATTGTAGATTTAAAAGCTGGAGAAGAAGCTGTAGTGAATCAAGAATTTATCAATAATTACAGACCGATAGAACTATATAAATGCGATGGAATAGAAGAGGCACTTGAAATTGCAGATAAGAAAAAGGACTGTGATGTATTTTCTTATTTTGAGATTTTAACTGATAAATCATTAGAGGCAGAAGATATAAGAACTCTGAAAAAGACAATGAAAAATGTATTGGAAATAAGACCTATAATAGAGGGTTCAGATGAGTTTGTAAAAAAAGAAGTAATAGATATAAATAGATCTAATATAGAAAAATTCTTTAAAGATTTTTTCAAAGAAAACAGATCTACAGAGGCAAGTGAGGAGATTATAGAAATATTTAGAGAGCTTATAAGCGAAGAAGAGGAGGTGTAGTGTATGAAACCTATTAGATTAGAAATAGAAGGCATTAATAGTTACAGCAGTAGGCAAGTAGTAGATTTTGAGAGGCTTACAAGTAAAGGACTATTTGGTATTTTTGGTAAAACTGGAAGTGGTAAATCTACTATTTTAGATGCTATTACACTTGCACTTTACGGAAACATACCGAGGGGAACTAGAGAGTTTATAAATTCCAACTGTAAGAAGGCAAGTGTAGAGTATGAATTTGAGATAGTTGAAGAAGGTAAAAGAAGCAGATATATTGTAAAAAGAAGATTCAAGAGAAATAAAGATAATAAAAATGCCCTAAGTGACTACACGATGCTTCAAAAAAGAAATGATATGGGCGATTATGACATTATAGAAGAAGGCAAAGTTTCTGAAGTTAACAATAGAATAAAAAGTATTTTAGGATTAGAAGAAAGTGATTTTCTTAGATCAGTAGTTCTTCCTCAAGGAAAATTTAGTGAATTTTTAACTTTAACAGGTAAAGACAGAAGAAATATGTTGGAAAGAATATTTAGTTTGGAGGAATATGGTTCAAAATTAAGTGCCAAACTAAGAAGAAAAAAGTCTGAGACTTCTAGGGAGATAGAAGTACTTCAAGCTAGGCTAAATGAATATCCTAATATAAGTAGTGAGAAAAGAGATGAATTACAGGAAAATATAAAAGCTCTTAAAGAAGATATAGAAAAGATTTCAGATGAGCTGGAAAATGAAAAGAAGAAGGCTGAAGAAAATGAGGCTATATACAAGCTTGTTATTGAAAAAAATGAAATAGAAAAAAGCCTTGAAAAATTAAAAGCAAAAGAGGACTATATCAATTCTACATTGGAAGCTGTAAATAGGGCTGAAAAGGCAAATACAGTAGTACCTGAAATCAATAAAGAAGAAAAATTAAAGCTTGAAATAGAAAACATAGAAAAGGAATATGAAAATTTAAAAGCAGATTACGAAAATAAAAAATCTGATCTAAAATATAAAGAGGAAGAGTATGAAGAAATAAAAGAAAAAAGAGATAAGATTGAATACATATCAGATACAAGAAAAAGTATTTTAAATATTATTTCTTTAAAAGAAAAAACTCTGGAAAAAGGAAAAGAAGTAGAAAATTTAAGAAAAAAAGTCGAAAAAATAGAAAAAGAAAAAAAGACACTATTAGAAAATAAAGAAAAAATAGCTAAAAAGATAGAAGAATTATATAGAGAAAAAAAAGAAAAAAATGAAAAGCTAAAAGAAAGTACAATATCTTCAGAGTATAGAGAGCTTGTGAAAAAAGGGATAGAGATACATAGAGATATTTATAGACAAGAAAATAATATAGAAAAAAAGAATAAAAAGATAAAAGAATTGGAAGAAGGAAATGAAGGAATAAAGCTTATAGAAAAAGAGAAAAAAATTATTGAGGATAAGTTAAGTGAAGTAAGTGAAGAAATTAACTCCATAGTTGAAGCCATTGCCCTTCAAGAAAATATAAAAACACTAAATGATGAAGAATTTGAAAGTTTAGAAGCAAAAATAAGTAAAATGGAAGAAAAAATATTTCATTTAAGGGAAGACGATAAGCAAATTAAAGAATTAGTTGAATCTATAAATAAGGAAAAAAGTATAGTTTCAGAATGTATTTTAGAAAAAAAGAAGTATAAATCTATTTTAGAAGAAAAAAATGAAGAACTTGAGAAGTTTGAAAAAATAGATGAAGAAAATAGTATCAGAAGACTTTCTGATGAAATAAAAATAATTTGGGGTAAAGAGTTTCATAGTGGGGATATATGTCCTGTATGTAATAATACAGTTGAAAAGTTAGAAATACAGGAACACATAGGAAATGAATATGAAAAAAATAAAGAAAAAATAAATAGTCTTAAAGAAGAAGTAGCGAGCATAAACATCAATATTGCTAAAGTAGAAACTAAAATGAAAAATTCGCAAGAAAAAATTGATGAATATGAAAAAAAGAAAGTTTTAATTTCTGAAAAAAATAGTGGTGAGAATTTAAAAGAACTTTTAAAAGAAAAAGTTCAATTTGAAACTAAGAGAGAAAGAGAAAAAGCTCTTTTGAAGTCTAAGAAAAATGAAATAGAAAGATTGAAAAAAGAAAAGCAAAATTCCGATAAGAAAAGTTCAGATCTCAATAATAAGAAAGTTAAATATGATGAGTATATAAGAGGAATAAAAAATACTATAAAAATAATAACTGATGAAATAAAGGGACTTGAAAATGACAATAAAAAAAGTTTAGAAGAGCTTGAAGAAATATGTTTAAAATTAAGAAATAAATTAGGTGAGGACATATTAAAGAAAGAGGACAACAGACAATTTTTCATAGATGAAAATAAAAGAGTAGATGAGTCGGACAAGTTATCAGAGGAAATCTCACATCAATTAGAAAATATATCTAAGGAAATTGAAGTTAAGGAAAAAGAGGATAAAAAGCAAGCAGAAGAAATGGCTCTTTTCGATAGTGAAATTATTAAGACAAAATCGGAGATTGGTTCATTAGAGAAACAGGGCAAAGATCTAAGGGAAGAAACTTTAGAAAAAACAAATGAAATAGATTTTGAAAAGTTAAATAGCATAATAGAGTTTAAGTATGACTCCATTGAAAGTCTAACTGGCATTTTAGATTCGTTTATAAGGATTGTAAAAGCAAATTTTGATGAAATATTCAAGTCATATGACATGTTGAAAAAAGAAATAGTAGAGCTTGAAAAAGATATTAGCAGCAGTAAAGTAAAGCTTGATATGAAAAAAGAAATAGCAAAAGAGCAAAATAAAAATATAGATAATATGATTGAAAGATTTGATTTTAAGGATAGAAAAGAATGTTCTCTATATTATATGGATGAAAGTATTTTGCTTTCTAAAAAAGAAGAAATAGACAAGTATAAAAAAGAAAAAGCTAGAGAAGAAATAGTATATGGACAATTGGAAGAAAAACTTGCCGGAAAGACAATTAGTTTAGAAGAAAAAAATCAACAACTAGAAATCAAAAAAGACTTGGAAGAAAAGTTAAAAGAAAAGAATAATATTTTTGTTGAAGAAAAATATAAAATTAGTGAAATGGAAAAAAATCTAAAGCTTATAAAAGATATAGACGAGGATTTGAAGAAAAAAACTAGATTGTTTGATAATATTAAGGAAATAGATAAGTTGTTTGAAGGAAATAGATTTGTAGAATATCTTTCTCAAATATATTTAAATAATATTATAATTGAAGCTTCTGAAAGATTGAGCAATATGACAAACAATAGATATAGCTTGGAAATGAATGAGAACTATCTATTTGTAATAAGCGACAACTTTAATGGTGGGCTGGGAAGAGCTGCAGACACCTTATCAGGAGGAGAAGTGTTTCTTACATCCCTATCACTTGCTCTAGCTCTTTCTTCACAGATACAGCTAAAGGGAAGTGCACCACTTGAATTTTTCTTCTTAGATGAAGGTTTTGGAACATTAGACTCGGCGCTTTTGGATACGGTTATGACTTCTCTTGAAAATTTAAAGGGAGATAATCTAAGTGTAGGAATAATATCTCATGTAGATGAAATAAAGGCTAGACTCCCTATGAAACTTGAAATTACTATGGATGAGTCCATACAATCTTCAGTAATAAAAGAAGTTGAGGAATAAGCTTAATAAACATCTTATAAACAAGAGAAAAAAGCACTTGAAATTATGCCAAATAATAAGCTGTCTAAATCATAGATATTTGTAAATAATTATGGTATAATAAAATCGTAAACTTATAGATAAATTTCAGTGAATCTGTAAACTTGAGAAGGTGAGTACAGTTTTATTTGTTCTAGCTTCCATTGTGAAGCTTTTTTATAGCTATAAGTAAATAAAAAGGGTAGAAACATATTTAATAAATAAACTAAGAAAATAGGAGAGTGGTTTTTTTTGGATTCTGGAAGTTTGTGGATTCAGATAGTTGTTTTAATAGGATTGTTATTAATATCAGGCTTTTTCTCAGCCTCTGAGACAGCGCTGATGTCAGTAAGCAAGGTAAGGATGAGACACCTTAAAGAAGAAGGTGTAAGAGGCGCAGGAGTGGTTGAGAAGCTTTTAACTGAACCCAAAAGCCTTTTAAGTACAATACTGGTAGGAAATAATATAGTAAATATAGCTGCGACATCTATATCTACATCATTGATGGTTGGACTTTTTGGAAGTCAGGGTATAGCTTGGGCTACAGCTATAATGACAATTTTGATACTTATATTTGGTGAAGTTACTCCAAAGACTTTAGCATCTAACAATAAAGAAGGAGTATCTCTTGCAGTAGGAAAAGTATTGAGAGTGATGATTATAGTATTTTCACCGCTTGTATTTATTATAAATATAATGACGACTATAATATTCAAGATTTTTGGAATAAAAGATGATGATCCAAAGTCTCTTATTACCGAAGAAGAACTGAAAGTATTAGTAAATGTAAGTCATCAAGAAGGTGTTCTTGAACAAGAGGAAAAAACAATTATAGATAATGTTTTCGAATTTGGAGATATGAAGGCAGAAAATGCCATGGTTCAGAGAATAGATATGGTAACTGTAAGTGCAGATGCTAGTTATGATGAAGTTCTTGCTTTATTTAAAGAGGAAAAGATGAGCAGATTTCCAGTATATAGAGGTAATATAGACGATATAGTGGGGATACTAAATATTAAAGATATTGTATTTCTTTCAGATGAGGAAGAAGAGCAGTTTAAGGTAGAAAATTATATGAGAGAAGCTTTCTTTACATATGAATTCAAAAAGATCGCTCAACTTCTTGAAGAAATGAAAATAGCAAAGACGCAAATAGCTATAGTTCTTGATGAATATGGTGGCACATCTGGACTTCTTACTGTAGAGGATCTTGTAGAGGTTCTTGTAGGTGATATTGAAGATGAATATGATGAACCAGATGATGAGATACTGGTTATTTCTGATAATGAATACCTTATAGACGGAAGTGCTAAACTTAACGATGTAAATGAATACTTGGAAGATGAAATAGAATCTGAAGACTTTGATTCAATCGGAGGTTATATTATGGGATATCTTGAAAGATTGCCAGAAGAAGGCGAAGAGATACAGTTGACAGATGCTATCAAAGTAAAGATAATTTCCCTTGATAAAAATAGAATAGGTCGCATAAGGATGTCGGTAAAAGAAATTGAAAAAGGTGATGACGAAATATCATTTAGAGAGTATATAGAAAAAGAAAATCATAAAGATAATGACTAAGGATGTGCTTTTGCACATCCTTTTTTATAGCAATAATATTAAATTTTATAGTAATAATATTAAAACAAAAAGAGGAATACAATTTGTACTCCTCTTTTTGCTTATTTAAGGTTTTTTACTATTTATTGGCCATGTCAATTGACTTTTCAACACAAGCAACTTGTCCTTGTATTACCGCATTTCTTAGTCCACAAGCTTCTAAAGTTTCTACAGCGACTATAGTTGTACCACCTGGTGAACAAACCATGTCCTTTAGTTCTCCTGGATGTTTTCCTGTTTCAAGTACCATCTTAGCTGCACCATATACAGATTGAGCTGCAAACTTATATGCCTGAGCTCTTGGCATTCCTGTAAGAACAGCTGCATCAGCCATTGCTTCTATAAACATAAATACATAAGCAGGAGAAGATCCACTTACACCTACAACTGCATCCATTAATGATTCAGGAACAACTTCTGCCTTACCAAATGAATTGAAGATACCTAAAACATCGTTTAATTCTTCTTCAGTAACATTTCTATTTGGAGATAGAGCAGCCATACCTTCACCTACTAATGCAGGAGTATTTGGCATTACTCTTACTATCTTCTTATCAGCACCTAAACTTGCTTCCATAAATTCTACTGAAGTAGCTGCTGCTATAGAAATTATAATAGTATTATCATCAACAGAATCTCTTATTCCTGCGAATACCTTTCCTATAATGTTAGGTTTAACTGCAAATAAAACAGCATCTGCTGCCTTTACAGCTTCACAAGAATCTGTAGTAGTCTTTGTACCATACTCTTCCTTAACACGTGCAAGACTTGGTTCATAAGGATCTGAAACTATAACGTTTTCAGCTTTTAATAAACCTGAGTTTATTACTCCTCCTATAATGGCTCTACCCATATTACCTGCACCGATTACTGCTAAACTTTTCATAATGTCCCCCTTGTTTATTTTATATAGTAAAATCAATATAATACTTAAATCTTAACTAATCCTTAGGAAACGTTTCGACAAAGTTATTTTACTATACAGAAATTTTAAAATACAGAATAAACAACTGTATTTTTCGATAGTTAAAATATTATTAAAAGTAAAAATATATTTTTATAGCTATACTCAATAATAAATTAAGTATCTATAGATAATACCATAATAAAATAAATACATAGAAAATAATGTGAATTTTTAATATATCTTGTGTGAAATTTAAAAAACTATGGTATATCTATAGTTTTTTTGTTTTTTATATTATTTACTAATTTTTGTTGAAACTTAATATTATATAGGAAAGATTATAGGTGGTCCATGCTTATGAACCACCAAAATCTTTCTATTATGTTAGTTTATAAGTAGCTTAGAATGTCTGTTCTGTTCTGTTTATAATTTCATCCTGTAGAGCTCTGCTCAGATTGTTAAAGTGGTCTGAGTAGCCAGCAACTCTTACTATAAGGTCCTTATATTCATCAGGATTCTTCTGAGCTGCTAAAAGAACATTCTTATCAAATACGTTAAACTGAATATGATGTCCATCCATATTGAAGTAAGATCTAATTAGATTAGCCATATTATCTAATCCTTCTTCACCTACAACTACTGAAGGAGCAAATCTCTGGTTAAGAAGAGTACCACCAGTTTTTAGGTGATCCATCTTTGCACAAGATTTGATTACTGCAGTAGGTCCATTTGTATCAGCACCCTTTTCAGGAGAGATACCTTCTGATAGTGGAACTCCTGCAAGTCTACCATTTGGAGTAGCCTTCATTACTTCGCCGAAGTAAACGTGGCAAGTAGTAGGAAGCATGTTTATTCTGTATTTACCACCTGTTACAGTTGGTCTATCACTTACTGTATTGTAGTAAAGGTCGAAGAAACTCTTCATTACGTCATCAGCATAATCGTCATCATTTCCATACTTAGGAGTCTTATTCTTTACCATATTTAATATGTGTTCGTATCCTTCGAAGTTTGCATCCATAGCGTCAAGTAAAGTCCCCATGTCAAATTTCTTTTTATCGAATACATTGTACTTAATCGCTATAAGTGAATCACTTATAGTACCAGTACCAACCCCCTGTATATATCTAGTATTGTATCTAGCTCCACCTCTCTGGTAATCCATACCCTTTTCTATACAGTCATCAACTATAACTGACATCAAAGGAGCAGGGCAGTGCTTAGCGTATATATTTTCTATTATCTGATTTCCTCTCATCTTGATATCTACAAAATGATTTAGCTGCTTAGAGAAAGCTTCAAAGAATTCGTCATAAGACTTGAAGTCCCTTGGATCTCCAGTTTCTATACCTAGTTTCTTTCCTGAAACAGGATCAAGACCATTGTGTAGAGTAACTTCTAGAATCTTTGGTATGTTAAGGTATCCAGTAAGAACGTATGCTTCCTTACCGAAACATCCAGTTTCAACACATCCACTACTTCCTCCACCTCTAGCGTCTTCTAGAGTTTTTCCAGCTTCCATTAGCTCCTGAACGATAGCGTCAGTATTGTAGAATGCAGGCTGTCCCCAACCTTCTCTTGAAACTTCACAAGCTCTCTTAAGGAACTTCTGAGGTGTCTTTCTACTTATCTGAACGTTTGAACTAGGCTGAAGAAGCTTCATTTCGTCCATAGTGTCAAGTATTATATAGCTGACATCATTTACACCATTTTTACCGTCTGGAGTAATACCACCAGTATTTATATTGGCGAAGTCAGTATATGTAGCACTTTCCTTTAAAGTTATTCCTACCTTTGGAGGAGCAGGCTGATTGTTGAACTTAACCCAGAAACATTCCATTAATTCTCTAGCCTTATCTCTATCTAGTATTCCTTCTTCAACATCCTTTTCATAGAATGGATTTAAGTGTTGGTCTAATCTACCTGGGCTAAATGCATCCCAAATATTAAGTTCTGTAGTTACACCAATGTGAACAAACCAGTACATCTGAAGTGCCTGATGGAAAGTTTCAGGCTTGTGAGCAGGAACAACATCACAGTTGTGAGCTATTAGAAGAAGTTCCTCTTTTCTCTTTGGATCTGTTTCTGTTTCTGCCATTTCTCTAGCTTTTGCTGCATATCTTTGACCAAGTATAATCATAGCATCGCAAGCTATTGACATTGCTTCAAGGTCAACCTTCTTATTGTAAGCATCTGTATCATTTACAAAGTCAAGTCTTGCTATTCTATCAGCTATATCCTTTTTAAAATCAGCAAAACCTTTTTGATAAAATCTATTTCCACCAACAGTATGTCCTGGAGCTCTTTGTTCCATAAATTCAGTGAACATACCTGATTCATAGCAGTCTAACCATTCCTGATCTACATTGCTTATGATTCTATTTCTTATCTGTCTACCTTTCCAGAAAGGTATAATTTTTTCTTCTTGAATCTTCATATCTTCTTCAGTAACTTTAAAGTTGACAAGGTCTCTGTCATTCATAACTCTCATATCTTCAAGAGAGTGACAGCATTGATCTGGATAAGTAGGAGCACCCTGTGGTCCATCACCTTTTTCACCAACGATTAATTCACCGTCATTGATACACAAAGATCTGTTTTCCATATAGTACTTAAAAGCCTTAGCTCTAAGTATTGGTGTTTCAACACTTCCTTCAAACTTCTGATAGGCCTCTGTCATTAAAACAGCTCTTTCAATGCTTATATAAGGCTGAGCTGAAGTACTCTGTTCTCTTAATTTTTTAGTTCTTTCAAATGTTCCTCTACTCATAACTAACCTCCAATTTTAACGTTATTAAAATTATTTATTAAAAAAAGATTTTTAATCTCTTCTAATTTTTCAGTGCTAGGTTTCTTAAACTCTGAGCATCTGTATTCTTTATCAAGTTTACAATACTTATGTTCCATAATATTGTGATAAGGAAGAAGATTGACAGCTGAAATTCTAAGTGGCTTTAAAAGCTTTATAATTTTTTCTATCTCTTTATTGTCTTCATCTACATTTACACCCTCTATTAAAGGTATTCTTATGTTTATATTAGCTCCTACAGAATCAAGATATTTTAAATTATCTAGAATAAGGTCATTTGACTTGCCAGTAAATTTCTTATGAAGGTCTTCGTCAACTAACTTTATATCATATAAAAATCTGTCTACCTTAGGATATAATTTTTCAAAATTTTCTTTTGGTGCATAACCACAAGTATCTATTGCAATGTCGATATCTTTGTCATGAAGACGGTTGATAAGTTTATCTAGATACTCAATGTTTTGACACATTACTTCGCCACCTGATAGGGTAACGCCCCCTCCAGATTCCTCATAAAACATGGAATCCTTTTCGATTTCCTTTACAAGTTCTGTTATGCTATATTCATCTCCAACTAACTCTCTTGAACCTGAAAGACACCAGTCAAGGCAAGTTCCGCAAAGTTCGCATTCATCTTCTAGTCTTAAAAGCTTTCCATCTTTTACACAAATTGCGTCATGCTCACATTTTTCTATGCAAGTGTAGCAATGAGTGCATTTTTCTGGATCGTACATAAAGTCAACCTGAAAGTTTTGACTTTCTGGATTATGACACCATGCACAGCTAAGAGGACAACCCTTAAAGAATACTGTAGTACGGATACCAGGACCATCGTGTATACTGCATTTCTGAATATTTATTATTAAAGGCTTCACCCAATCACCACCTTAGTTATATATCTTTTATTTAACACTTGCCAACACAGTAAGCAAATGTTTTCTTCGTTTTGATTTTAACATTAATAAAAAGTCTTGTCCATAGTTTTATTAAAAAAATTGCAAATATTGTTTTAAAAAACATAATATTCAGTCACTGAAATACAGCTGAAAAATAAATAAATAAAATAAGATAATTCATATAAATAATATTGAAATGTTATATTAATAAAGTTATGTAGATAATATAATAATAAAATAAAGTTAAAACAAGAATATATCTTTTTTTAAAATACGAATTGAAAATAAATATATATACTAAAAAATGAAAGTATATAAACTGAACTTGTAAAAAATGAATATATAAGTGTATATTTAGTATATGTATATAATAAAAATAATTAACAAACTTTTTTAACTGTGATTAATAAAAAAATAAAACTATATAAAAAGTAAAAAAACTGAAAAAAATATATAAAAATAGATAAGAATTATAATTAATATAAAAGATTAATTTATAGTTTAAATTGTTGTTTTCAAGGAACAAAAGAAAATTAAATAAAAAAACTTGCAAAAAACAGAAGGAACTATCTTAAATTGATAGTTCCTAAAGGTAAAGAAAAATACAAAAAACAAACTAAATTCATTCTATAAGAAGAAATAATTTATTATTATAAATTATTTCTTCTTTCATTTTCCTTATAATCATATGTTTTTAAGAATTTCATATAAACCCTATTCCAAAATTCATAGTCGTCTAATCTTAAAAGTTTAATTTTTTTATTTGCCTGTCTAGTTTTTATGTCAGTTATATTTTGGTATCTTTTTTCTTCACCGTCAATTACTAGAAGTATCATATTGTCAAATTTCCACTCAGGTTTAATGCTAATTTCACTATCAAAGGCAGGTAGTATAATACTAGATGTAAAACTTCTAAAAGCATTGGTGCTTATAGGAGAGATAGGGGTAATCTGCATTATTTCCAGTCTGTTGTCTACTATGCTTCCACCGGCAGAGTAGTTGTATGCAGTAGAGCCAGTAGATGTAGATATAATAAGACCGTCTCCACTAAAAGTTTCCATATAGTTTCCATTTACAAACATTTGTAGATGGGCAGTTCTAGAACGGTTACCTCTTACAACAAGTTCATTGATAGCATATTCTCTTTCTGAATGAACTTCATTTGAAATGTCTATTTCAAGTAAAGGTAGAAGACTGACAGCATAATCTTCATCTATAAAACTTTTAATAAAGTAGTCGATTTCCTTTTCATCAGGCAGTATCTCAGCGAAAAAACCTAGATGCCCTGTATTAATACAAAAAAATGGAACATCAGGAAAGTCAAGCTCTCTTGCAGCCCTTAAAAAAGAACCATCTCCACCTATTGAAATTACCAAGCTAGTATTTTCATGAAAGTCCTCACTTGTTGTGAAACCTGCTTTTTCAAACTTTTCTATTATAACTTTTTTTATCTTCTGTGAAATCTCCAGCTCATTGGATCTGATTGTAATATTTTTAATCATAATGTATCAGCCTTTCCTAATAATTATATTATAACTATATCATAACAATATAAATGAAAAAAATAAACAAATATTTGAGATATAGTTAAAAATAAGAAAAGATAATCCTGCTATTTGAAATTAGGTTTTACCTTAAATTTAATATTGTGGTATAATGGAAAAGATATATAAGTAGAATAAATTAGTAAGGGTGAAAATTGTGTTTATAGAAGGAAAACAAGAGTGGAATAAATTTATGATAGAAGTAGAAGAAGAAATGAAATTAAAAGATTTTCTTCTTGATGTTATGGAGTTTTCTACAAGATCTGTCTCTAAAATGAAGAGAGAAAAACTTCTATTTGTAAATGGTGAGTTTCAAAAACCGTCAATTACAATAAAGAAGGGAGATATAATAGAGATTCCTATAGATGAAGAAATGAGTGATTTTTTGTCTCAAGATTTGGGAGTAGAACTTTTATATGAGGATTTTGATATTCTCCTTATGAATAAACCAGCATTTATGGTAGTACATCCAACGAAAAGTCACTTTGATGGAACTTTGGCTAATCACGTTATTAATTATATTGAAAAGTCTAAAGAATCCTATAAGATAAGATTTGTAAATAGATTAGATATGAATACATCGGGAATAGTGGTATTGGCTAAGAATGCCTATGCTCATCATATACTTTCTAAAGATATGGGAGATAATTTGGTGAAAAAGGAATATATCGCTATTGTAGATGGAGTAATGGAAGATGATGAAGGTACAATAGATCTTCCTATAATGAGAGAAAGTATGGAAAGTATATTAAGGGTAGTAGATGAAAAGGGACAAAGGTCTATAACACATTACAGGGTAATTGAGCGAATGAACAATGCCACAGTAGTGGGGCTTTTGCTTGAGACAGGAAGAACCCATCAGATAAGAGTTCATCTGTCTAGTATAGGTCATGGTATAATAGGAGATGAACTATATGGAAAGGTAGATGAAAGCCTTATAAATAGACAAGCTCTTCATGCTTGTAAAATAAGTTTTAATCAGCCTAGAATGAAAAATAGAATAGAAATAAAAAGTCAGCTTCCAGATGATATGAAGCTGTTAATTGAAAAGTTAGGAGGAAAAAGTATTGATTATTAATAAGGTTATATTACATGTACTGGATAAAAGTGCGGAGCTTCCAGTTTTAAATGATGTTGAAGATGCTATTTCGCCTGAACTAGATGCATTTTATCAGAAAATAATTAGAAGAGTTTTAAGAGATGACGATTTAAGAAAGGCAACTTTTAATGACTATAATGAAAATGAAATAAGAGTATGTGCAGACCATATACTCTATGACGAAAATTCTTTTGTTTTGAGTTCACAGGGCATAGCAGGTGCTCTTTACTCTACAATGGGAACAAATGCAGAACTTGATTCATGTGATTTGGCAGTAGTTTTATTTACACACAAGGATCAGAAGTATGTTGCTATTATCAAGTTAGACTATAAAAAATTGTATACTCATGAGATAGTATATAATGAAGAAACTGAAAAAGTTTCTGTAAAAATGGTGGCCAATGACATTGCTATACAAGCATCACAGAAGATTATTCACGCAGCTATTATAGGTGTAAGCGGAGTAAATGATGAGTGGCACTTGAGAGTTCTTGATAAGGCTGCTGAAAAAACTGAAACTGATTCAAGTTTTGTAACTGATTTTTTAAAGTGTGAGAAGGTAAGAGATGAAAAATATCTTACAAAGTCATTTAGAAATGTTACAGATAATTGGATTACAAATGCCTATGGAAATAATGTAAAAGAGGCTGAGGATGTAAGAAGTATGCTTAATTATGTCCTAAAGGAAGATAATAATGTCGATGTAGATAAATTTGTAGATGAATGTATAGTAGATGAAGAAAGAAAAGAAAGCTATAGGGAACTTCTTGAAGATAAAAAAATAGAAGGCGAATTTCCTATAGATAAAACTTGGGTTGAAAAGAAATTAAAAAGAAGAGGAATTAAGACAAATACAGGTTTTGATATTAAGGGACTTTTGGAAGATTTCGAGGATCCGATGAAATATTCTTTAAGACAAAATCAAGATGGAACAGTAGATATAACTATTAAGAATGTAG
Organism: Peptostreptococcus russellii; assembly: GCF_900110295.1. GTDB lineage: Bacteria > Bacillota > Clostridia > Peptostreptococcales > Peptostreptococcaceae > Peptostreptococcus > Peptostreptococcus russellii_A. The sequence continues at coordinate 233,800 of NZ_FODF01000002.1, read as the reverse complement.
AGTTTTACGAAGAAAAGTAATATATATTTTATAGATAGTATACTTTAGAAATGAGTTTTAAATCTAAATAATAAAAAGAAAACCCAACTTCAAAGACTTTAATAAAATTTTATTAGCCTTGGAGTTGGGATTTTATATTCCATATAGCTTTTTAGTAAAACAATGTCTTGCAAAATATTGCATACAATATTCTTGCATAGATATTGAAAATAAAATTAAAAACTATTGTATTTTTAGTTTTTAGCTGTGCTCTTCAATGTAATTAATGATATCAGCTATTGTTCTTATGTTCTCAACGTCATCTTCGTCAACTGTAATATCGAATTCATCTTCAATATCCATTATTATTTCAACTGCATCTAGAGAGTCAGCATTTAAATCTTCCATAAGATCAGTGTCAAGGTCTATAAAGCTGTCATCATCTATATTCAGTTTGTCAACTATTATTTCTTTGATTTTTTCAAACATATGATTACCTCCTAAAAATAATTTACTACCTGATAATCGGGGGAATTGTATGATTATACAAAGAGATAATCAGGTAGCAGATAAAATTCTACTTTATAACAGTATATTAATATATAACAGAGTATTTTTCAACAAAAAAAAATAAAAAAGCATAATTATTTTTATGGAAAAATTAATTAAAAAAACTATATTTATTTTGACTAATAGTATATAATGAAAATAAGAGGAAAATAGAGAGAACTAAATTTAATTAATAAATTTCAAGATGTGTATAGTCGGGAAAGGGTTGTACATATAATGTAAATCGTATATAATTAATTAAGTTATTTTTATATCTATAAAGGAGGTTAGATTATACAATGGTAACTAAGAAACCAACTACAATTAAAGATGTTGCTAAAAAGGCCGGAGTTTCTATATCAACTGTTTCAAGAGTTATAAACGATTCTAAACCTGTAACAAATGAAGTGAAGCAAAGGGTTTTAGATGTTATAAAAGAAACAGGTTATGTTCCGAATCCACTTGCAAGAAGTTTGGTAACTAAGAAGAGTCAGCTTTTAGGTGTTATAGTTCCAGAAGTAACTGATACATTTTCAGCTGAGGTATTAAATGGTATAGAAGAAATATCAAAGATGTACAACTATGATATTCTTCTTGCAAATACATATTCAGAGAGAGAATTAGAAATAAAGAATATTAATTTGCTTAGAGCAAAGCAGGTTGAAGGTATAGTTATGATTTGTTGGGATATAGACCAAGAAATAGTAAATCTGCTTGAAAATAGTGGAATACCTGCAGTGTATATAAGTAAGACTACAAGAGATTTTGATATATACAATGTTTCAACTCAAAATGCACCCGCTACTAAGGACATGACACAGTTTTTAATAGATAAGGGACATAAGAAGATTTCATTATTGAGAACAAATTATCATATATCAAATCTTGCAGACTCAAGGCTTCAGGGATACAAAGAAGCTTTAAGTGAAAACGGAATAGAATATGATGAAAATCTTGTAAAATCATGTGGAACAACATACAATGACGGATATTCTACTACTAAGGATTTACTTGCAGAAGGTAAAAAACCAGATGCAATATTTGTAACAAGTGATGAAGCTGCGATCGGATGTATAAATGCTTGTTTTGATTTGGGATACAAAGTTCCAGAGGATATATCAGTAGCAGGATTTAATGATGTTAAGTTCGCTAAAATGTATAGACCAAAGTTGACTACAGTTTATCAGCCATTATTTGATATGGGGGCTGTGGCTATAAGAATGGTAATAAAGATGATAAAGGGACAAGAAATCGGAGAAAAGAAAGTAGAACTTCCTTATAGAATAGTAGATAGAGAAAGCGTACTAGATAAGAAGGAAAAATAATAAATTGTATTTTCAAAGAAGAATGCTACGGTTTTAAATAAAGTAAAGAACTATAGCTATAAACTGAAATATAATAAAAAATATATAATATATACTACATTAAAAAATATATATGAAAATACATAAAAAAAAATAAGTGGAAAAAACTTTAAAAAATTTGTGTTTTGGTATATAATATAAATAGTGCTAGAACATACGTACAGGCTATATGTAAGTTCAACCTACATATATTATACGGGAGACTTTGTTCACATATGAGTAAGAAAAGCTCGGACAGTGGTTTCTGGGACTTCGGAAAGTGTGTGACGTGTCACCCACCTGGGTGAATCTCGGGTGTGAATTTATTTAGCCCACGATGTTTCTGGGAGTAAAAGTGTTGCTTAAGGGCAGCACTTTTATTTTGTAATATTTTAAATAAAATATAAAAAACGTTTATTAATAAAATGATTGAAGTTTCCTTTATATGAAAGATAGGTGGGATAATATGGATATTGAGATTTATAGATTAGAATTTAATGGAAAAGAGTGCAAGTATTTACAAGTATATAATAAGATTAAATCTATGATAGTGGATGGAAAGCTTAGCTCAAATGAAAAACTTCCCCCTATAAGAATACTATCAAAATTATTGAATGTAAATAGCGTAACAGTAGTAAGGGCATATGAGCTTCTCGAGTCAGACGGATATGTTATAAAAAGAGTAGGAAGTGGCACATTTGTATCTCTAAAGACTGAGAAATACGATGTCAGACATATTGAAGATGATGAAGAGTTTTATAGATTAGATAGTGGGAATCCATCTCCAGACATATTTCCAATAGAAGATTTTAAAAAGGCTGTTAATATGGCTCTGGAAAATGATGATGCAAGTATATTTAATTATGATGATGGACATGGAATATCAGAGTTAAAAGAAGTTTTGAGAAAGTATTTAAGCAATTTTCATGTTAACACTTCTACAGAAAATTTAATGGTAATATCAGGGGCTCAGCAGGGGATAGATATTGTATCTAAGGCTATGATAGACTATTCAGATATAGTATTTATAGAAGAACCTACTTATGCAGGTGCAATAGACGTTTTAAAAAGCAGAGGAGCGAAGCTTGTTACAGTACCTATGCTAGAGGACGGAATAGATATAGGTATATTAAAAATGAAGTTAGAGAAGTTAAGACCAAAATTAATGTATTTAATGCCAAACTTTCAAAATCCAACGGGGATTAGCTATTCGGAAAATAAAAAGAAAAAATTAATTGAAATGGCAGAAGAATATGGATTTTATATTTTAGAAGATGATTTTATAAGTGATTTTAGATTTTTATCAGAGAACAATAGAACTTTAAAGAGCTATGATAAATATAATAGGGTAATTTATATAAAGAGTTTCTCTAAGATACTTATGCCGGGGCTTAGAGTAGGTGTAATGGATATTCCGACAGAACTTATTAATAGAGTTCTTATATCCAAGTATAGCTCAGATATATCAACTTCTACACTTATACAGAAATCTCTTTATTATTATATGGATAAGTTTAATTGGAAAAATCATATAATCAATGTAGAGAAAATATATACACAAAAATATGTAGAATGTTATAAATATATACATAAAAAGCTAGGATCAAGATTGAATATAATAGATAATAAGGGTGGAATTAACTTTTTTTTAGAGTTAAGTAGAGGTTATTTTTCTAATGACTTTACAAAGTTTATGTTAGAAAAGAAGGTAGCTCTTCAACCAGGATCTATGTATTTTGATAATGAAATAGATGATAGATTCTTTAGAATAAATATAGCTAGGGAATCTGTAGAAAGAATCAAAGAAGCTGTCGATATTATTGCAGATAGCCTTGATGAATTTTATCAAAAAAATTCTAATTTATCTAAGATAGATAATAGCGAATTACAGTAATAGTTAATTAATTATAAAATTTGATAAAAAAATAAATAATGTGGAAAAATAAGAATACTTATAGTATAATGTTATTCAGAATATTGGTATTAAATAAGGAGGTAATATTATGGATATGATTAATGAATTTGATAAAGATAAATTAGCTAGAATAAATGAGCTTGCAAAAATTGCCAAGGAAAGAGAATTAACTAAGGAAGAAACTGATGAAAGAGCAGGTCTAAGAAAAGAATTTCTTGAAAATTTTAGAGCAGGATTTAGACAACAGCTAAGCAATATAAAGGTTGTTCATCCAGAAGAGGTAACAGAAGCTATAGAGGAAGAAATTGAAGAGGAAATAGAAGAAGTAGAGGAAATAGCTGAAGAAATAGATGAGGAATTAGAAGCAGAGGTAGAAGAAGTAGCTTCAGAAATAAAAAAAGAGATTTAATTAAATGGAAAAATTAGGTAAAATAAAAACCATATTATCGTATAAATCGATAATATGGTTTTTTAGTTTATATGATTAAAAGTTCTTTTTAACAAAATTTCGATGAACTAATAAACGGAAAACAAATTTCAATAAAATATTTATGAAGAAAATATTTGCAAATCAATATCTAGATCGTAGAAATCCTTTAGATATTCGATGAATTTCTTTTCTGTTGGTGTGAATACTTTCTTTTTAGAGAATATAAAATAGAAGTTTCTGTCAAATGGATGATTTTTGATTCTATATTCTTTTAATTCTCCTTTGTCTATCAAATATCTTGCTGATATTTCTGATACAAAAGAACATCCTAAGCCATTTCTTACCATCTCAATTATTGCATTGTTAGATTCTACATAAGCTCTAATTTTTAGTGCTGATGGTGGAACTGGACTTGCATTTAATTTCTTTATAATTACATTTCTAGTACCAGAGCCTTCTTTTCGCATAATAAAGGTCAAATCTCTTAGTTTTTCGATGTCTATATATCCGTTATCGTTTTCTATCTCACAATCAGGAGGACAGATTAAAACAAGCTCATCATTGATCAAGTCGTAATAATCAATATGTGGATGCTTCTGCTTTGAACCGACAATACCGAAAGTAGCTCTTTCACTTAATATTTCTGGAATTACGAGATTTGAGTTACAGTGGTTTATAGTAAAGGTAATATTAGGGTATTTTTCACAGAACTTGTTTAGGAAACTAGGGAATAGATGCGCTTCTGGAACGGAGCTACATACTATACTAATGCTTCCTTCTATTTTACCTGAATACTCCTTTATGTCGTAAACAGCCTTTTTACAATCGTTAAGTATTACAATAGCATGATTGTAAAGAATGTGTCCCGAGTCTGTAAGAGTGATAGTTTTATTATTCCTATTTAATAAAACAGTCTGCATTTCGTTTTCTAAATTTTGAATATGAGAACTAACAGTCGGCTGTGTTAAGAAAAGTTCTCTTGCGGCTTTAGAGAAACTTTTGTGCTTTGCAACTGCAACAAAAACCTCAAGTTGTTTGATGTCCATCAATTCACCTCCATAAAAATAAATTACACTACTATTATACTACATATTTATAGATAAATGAAATATATATTATAGAATCATACTATATTTAGCTATAATACAAATACTAGCATAATATTGATAATTTTAAAGATTTTTAATCTAGATGTACTTATACAAAAAAATAACAAAGTTTTGCATAAATAAAACTATAACTAAAATTTTACAAAATAAAAGCCATAAAGAAATTAATCTTCATGGCCGGCAACAGTGCCGCTGGCCGGGGTCGAACCGGCACGATATTGCTACCGCAGGATTTTGAATCCTGTGCGTCTGCCAATTCCGCCACAGCGGCGCACAATTGTATATCTTAATAACGAATTTTAAAATACTTTAAAAACAAAGCGTTATCAAGTACATGTAATATATTAGCATAATGAGAGATAAAAAACAAGTTAATTATAAAAAATAATAAAAAAATTTATGAAGTAGAATTTGTGGTATAATTTATATGGTGATAGCTAGTTGAAAATAGCTAAAAAATAGAAATGTTTTTTGCTTTTAGGATAGAGATGAAAAGGAAATTAGATAGTCAGATAAAATACTTTGAAATAATATATTTTAAAGTAGATTTAAATTTAGAAGTAATTCTATATTGACTTGGAAAAAATATCTAGCTATCGATATGTATAATATGAAAAAGAAATGAGGATAATATGACAGATAAAAAAACTTTACTTTTAATAGATGGAAATTCCATCATAAACAGAGCATTTTTTGCACTACCTCCAATGGATAATGGAGCAGGTGTGCATACAAATGCTATTTACGGATTTTTGACGATGATGTTTAAGGTGATAAATGAGTGTAAGCCTACTCATATTTCAGTAGCATTCGATCTAAAAGCTCCGACTTTTAGACATAAATCCTATTCTGAATATAAGGCTGGAAGAAAAAAGACTGCGCCGGAATTATCACAGCAGTTTGAGCCTCTAAAGAATCTTCTTGATAAAATGAATATAGATAGGGAAGAAATAGAAGGCTATGAAGCTGACGATATCTTGGGTACTCTTTCTCTAGCCGCTGAAAAAGAAGGTTATAAGGTATATGTAGTAACTGGAGATAGAGATGCTATACAGTTAGCATCGGATGACACTACAGTATTAATTACTAAAAAAGGTATAACAGAAATGGAAGCCTATGATACAGAAGCTGTAAAAGAAAGATATGGCTTAACTCCATCTCAATTTATAGACCTAAAGGGATTAATGGGAGATAAATCAGATAATATACCAGGTGTTCCTGGAATAGGAGAAAAGACAGGAATCAAGCTTCTTACTCAATTTGAAAGTGTAGAAGGTGTTATTGATAATATAGATAAGCTAAAGGGAGCACAAAAGAAAAAAATGGAAGAAAATAAGGAATCTGCAATAATGAGTAAGGAACTTGCTACTATTGTAAGAGATGTTCCTCTAGATTACAAATTAGACGATATGGTCTTTGGTGATTTTGATATGCCAAGTGTAATAGAAGAGTTTAAAAATCTTAAATTCAATAGCCTTATATCAAGGATTGGAGAATTTTCAAATGAAGAAGTAGAAGAAATAAAAATAGAAATAGAAAAACTAGAAGATATTGAAAAATTCAAAGCAGAAGTTAGGGAAAAGAGAAGTGTCTTTATAAAGACTTTTGTAAGAGCAGGCAATATTCTAGAAAAGAATATATATAGAACATATCTATCAACAGAGTCTGAAAAAATGTACTTCCTTGAAGGTGAAGAAATTGAGCAATTAAAGGATATATTAGAAGATGCAGATATAGAAAAAATTGGATATGAATTGAAACAAGATTATCTAGCTCTTAGACCTTATGGTATAGAACTTGATAAAATTGCCTTTGATATATCTATAGCTGAATACATTATAGACTCAAAGTCTTCAACTTCTTATGAATTTGACATAATAGCCAATAAATACCTTTATAGAAAGGTTACTTCTAAGGAAGACCTTTTAGGTAAGGGGGCAAAGGCTGTAGATTATCCAGATGTAGATATAAAAGATTTAGATGATTATGCAGCTGGAATTATGAGCACAGTTTATGGCGTAATAGATAAGATGAAAAATGTTATAAAAGAAGATGACATGGAAATGTTATTTTATGATGTGGAAATGCCTCTTATAGAAGTTCTTGGAGATATGGAATATTCAGGAATATATACTGATGAAAAAATCATTGATGACCTAGGCAAAGAATTTGATGAAATTATAGAATCAACAGAAAGCAAGATATTTGAATATGCAGGAGAAGAGTTTAATGTAAATTCTCCTAAGCAGTTAGGTGTAATACTGTTTGAAAAATTAGAACTGCCAGTAGTGAAAAAGACAAAGACAGGATATTCGACAAATGCAGAGGTTCTAGAAAAGCTAAGTGATAAACATCCTATAATAGATTTAATAGGTGAGTATAGAAGTGTAGTGAAACTTAAATCTACATATATAGATGGTATTAAGGCTTTGGTAAATCCGATAGATGGAAGAATACATTCTTCATTTAATCAGACTGTTGCTACAACAGGAAGAATATCTTCAACTGATCCTAATATGCAAAATATTCCTGTAAGAACTGAAATGGGAAGAAAAATAAGAAAAGTATTTATAGCTGAGCCTGGCAAAAAATTAGTAGATGCCGATTATTCACAGGTTGAATTAAGAGTTTTAGCACATATGAGTGGTGATGAACATATGATAGAAGCCTTTGAAAGCGGAGAGGATATACATAGAAAGACTGCTTCACAGGTATTTGGAGTTGACTTTGATGATGTTACTCCAGAACTTAGAAGCGCTGCAAAGGCAGTAAACTTTGGTATCATATACGGTAAAAGTGATTTTGGACTTGCGAAAGATTTGGGAATATCTCAGAAAAAGGCTAAGGACTATATAGCAAGCTACTTTGCAAAATATGGAAGCATAAAAGGCTTTATGGATCATATTGTTTCATCTGCTGAAGATTTAGGCTATTCTACAACTATGTTTAATAGAAGAAGATATATACCAGAAATAAAATCAAGCAATTTTATGGATAAAAATAGAGGTAAGAGAGCGGCTATGAATGCCCCTATACAGGGAAGTGCAGCTGATATTATCAAGATAGCTATGGTAAATGTATACAATAGATTAAAGGAAGAAGAATTATATTCTAAGCTAATACTTCAGGTTCACGATGAGCTGATTGTTGAAGCTGTAGAAGAAGAAATAGAAAAGGTACAGGAACTTCTTAGAAGTGAAATGGAAAATGCAGTCAATTTAAGTGTAGATTTAGATGTGGACTTAAATACTGGAGATTCATGGTACGAAACAAAGTAGTTGACAAAGAAATCTTATTGTCATATATTAAATAGAAAATAAATAGGCGGGGATTATAAATGCTGAAAATAGGTTTAACAGGGAATATAGGCTGTGGAAAAAGCAGTGTTTCTAATGAACTAAAAAAGCACGGTATTGAGATTATTGATGCTGATATTATTTCAAGAGAAATATATGAATACGAGGATATGCTTGAAAAAATAAAAAAATATTTTCCAAGTGCCATAAAAAATTCTAAAGTAGATAGAAATGAATTGGGAAAGATAGTTTTTTCAGATAGGGATAAACTAGAGTTATTAAACAAGCTTACTCACACAAAAATAAAAGAAGTTGTTCTAGAAAGATTAAAAGAAGCTAATGAAAAAAAACATATAGCCGTATTAGATGCTGCGCTTCTTTGCGAGGCGGCATTTGATGATATGGTAGACAAACTAGTTGTGGTCTATTGTAAAGATAGCGAGCAGCTTAAGAGAGTCGTTTTAAGAGATGCTATATCAGAAGAAGAAGCTTTGAAAAGAATAAACAGTCAAATGAGTCAGATGGAGAAGGTGAAAAGAGCAGATTATGTTATTGACAACTCTTCTACTCTAGATGACTTAAAGAAAAATACGGAAAAATTACTTGAAGAAATAAAAAAATGGAAATATGAGTACGGGGGAATCTAGTTTGAAGGAGATACTGAAAAAAATTGCATTAGTATCTATCATGCTATTGACCGTTGTGCTATGTGTAAACTACAATCAGATAGAAAGAATATTTTATCCAACTGAGTATTCTGAGTATGTAGAAAAGTACTCCGAGGAATATAAGGTTGATAAATACCTTATTTACAGCATTATAAAAACAGAAAGTAAATTTAATCCAGATGCAGTTTCTTCTAAGGGGGCTGCAGGTTTGATGCAGATTACAGACGTTACGGCTTCGTGGGCAGCAAAAGAGCTCAAGTTAAAAAATGCCGACATACATGACCCAGAAACTAATATTAGGATGGGAACGTGGTATTTGCATCGATTGAATAAAGAATTTAAAGGCGATTTAAGTTTGATGATTTCTGCTTATAATGGTGGATCAGGAAATGTTAGAAAATGGTTAAGGTCCTCCAAGTATAGTGATGACGGTAAGTCTTTAACTCAGATACCATTTAAGGAAACTTCGCAGTATACTGAAAAAGTTTTAAAAAATTATAGGAAATACAGAGAGATTTATGTATATTACAAATAAAGTGGGTATATACTAATTTAGTAGTAAAATTTACATTAAAAGGAGCAGTGTCATGAAAAAGAGATTAATAATAGAAGGAATGCATTGTGAAAACTGTGTAAAGGGATTAAATGCAGTATTGACAGAAGATGTAGAAGGGCTTGAAGTAGTTGAAATCAATCTTGATGGTGGATATGCAGATGTTGAGCTTGATGATAAGGTAAGTGAAGATATTCTAAAAGATGCTGTAGAAGAGCTAGGTTTCGAGCTTAAGGAAATAAAAAATATATAGCATGGCTATAAATAGCATGATAAAAGAATAGGAATAAAAAAGACAGACCTTCGGGTCTGTCTTTTTTGCTAAGTAAGTATTTTAAAAGACTTGATATATTTATTGAAGAGTGATATATTATGTAACTAAAGATATTATGGAAAGTAATTTGCCTGTCTAAATTAGATAAAAAATAATGAGCTGGCATATATAATAGAAATAAAAAGTAATTTTAGTGCTTAGAGAGTATTGAAAAGAAAAATTAGACAATAAATAAAGAAAGTAAGAATGCAAATATTACAAAAAAATGTATATATAAATATATAATATCTATAATTTTTCCATAAAAAATAAAAAAGCGTCTAAAAAAACTAGAATTTAGACTAAAAAATGGGAATTTAAATAAAAAAAATATAAAAAACAAAAAAATTACAAAAAAGTAACAGAAATAAATGCTTGCAAGAAGCTAATAGTTACAAAATAGTGTCTAAAAGTAACAAAGTTTACTGTAAAAATGACATTTTTTCAAAAAAAAGCTTTACAAACTGTAATAATATGATGTATTATAAGAATGTAATCAAAATTTCCACGAGGGAAGTTTATAAAATCGAAAATAAAATTTAAAAATAGTAACAAAAGATAGCGACAATTAAGAGTCGGAAATATATAGGGAATAGAAAATAACGAGAGGTGAGAATTAGATGAAAAAAGCAATGACAGTATTAGGGTTAGGTGCAGCAGCTGTAGCGATATCTGTTTCTAACGCCAGTGCAATGGAACAGGCTCAGACGACGACAGACATAAACCTAAGACAGGACCCAAGCGCAACTTCAAATAAGGTCTCAGAATTAAAGGCTGGAGCAAATCTTCAGGTTCAGGAGACTAAGGATGGATGGACTAAGGTTCAGACTGAAGATGGACAGAATGGTTGGGTAAGTGGATATTATGTATCTGGAGAAGATAATAAGGAAACAGCACAGACTAATGATGCTAATTCACAAGCTGAAGCAAACCAGAATGTTCAGACTGAAAACACAACTGAAGCAAATAACCAGACAACAAATAATGAAAATAACGCAGTAAATAATACAAATACAACAAATAACAATAATACAAATACAACAAATAACAATAATGCATCTACAACAAACAACAATGTAAATACAGAAGCCAATTCTGCACAGAATAGTTCAGTAAAGGAAGAAAATGTAGATGGAAGCAAGTACATAAAGGAATCAAGTAAGGATGCTAATCAGCCAGCTAAGGTTACTTCAAACGGTAAGCTTAACTCAACAGCTGCTTTGAATGTTAGAGTGGGTCCATCAGTTTCTAATGGTGTATCTTCTGTAATATACAAGGGAGAAATATTTAAGGTTGTTGAAAAAGCTCCTAACGGTTGGGTAAAGGTAGTTCTTAATGATGGAACAACTGGTTGGGCTAATGGTAAGTACATAGACTTAACTGAAGAAGAAGACAAGACAAATATAACAGACTATAATAAGAAACCTGAACAGGATGCTTCAAAGGATACTTCAAAAGATGATCCTAAGGCAGAAGAAACTGTAGTTTCTCAGGAAGCTGCTAAGACTAATCAGGGTAAGGTAAACAGTTCTGTAGGTCTTAATGTTAGAGCAGGTGCAGGAACTAACACTTCAGTATTAACAACTTTAAAGAATAATTCAGTAGTTAATATAATAGGTGAAGAAAACGGCTGGTACAAGGTTAAACTTGATAATGGAAGTATAGGATATGTTGGTGCAAACTACATAACTAAGACTAGCAGCGATTCTGTAACAAATATAAAGGAATCAGCTGAAACTACAACTTCTAATTCTCAGGTTGCTAATCAGGGATCAACAGAAGCTGCTCAGAAGGTAGTAGATGTTGCTCAGTCTCTATTAGGTGTTAAATACTCTTGGGGTGGAACAACTACTGCAGGATTTGACTGCTCAGGATTTACTCAGTATGTTTACAAGAATGCATTAGGTATAGATATACCTAGAGTATCTAGAGATCAGGCAAAGGCTGGTACAGGAGTAGCAGTTAGTCAGGCAAAGGCTGGAGACTTACTATACTTTGATACAATGGGTAATGGTAGAACAAGTCATGTTGGTATATACCTTGGAGAAGGAAAGTTTATCCATGCAAGTGGTACAGCAAGTAGACCAGAATATGTAAAGATATCAAGCTTATCAGAAAGATGGGTAAACTGTCTAGGTGCTAGAAGATTTGCTTAATTAAATAATGAATATATTAATAGCATTGCGAAGTTCGTAGTGCTATTTTTTTATTTCAAATAAAAAAGTAAATATAAAAAATATATTTTCATATAAAATTCAATGTATATATAAAAGTTATTAAGAAAAAAGTTGAAGTATGTGGATAAATAGCTTTTAATGTATTAAGATAGAGTCAAGAGATAAAAATTTGATAGGAGGAAGTTATGATAGAAAAGTATAAATTAGCAGTAGTTCAAATGAAAGTAACAGATAATAAAAAAGAAAATATATCTAAGGCAAAAGATATGATAAGAGAGGCTGCCCAAAAAGGTGCCAACCTAGTTATACTTCCTGAAATTTTTAATTCTCCTTATAATAATTCATCTTTTCCTGTATATGCAGAAGAATTTCCAGGAGAAACATCTTTAGAAATGATGAAAATTGCAAAGGAGTGTTCTATAGTTCTTGTGGCGGGTTCTATACCTGAAAAAGAAGGAGATAGTATATTTAATACTTGCTACGTTTATAATGAGTCTGGAGAAGTAATAGGGCGTCACAGAAAGATACATCTCTTTGATATAAATATCAAGGGTGGTCAATATTTTAAGGAAAGTGATGTTTTAACAGCGGGTAAAGATTTTACAGTAGTAGATACAAAGTTTGGTAAAATTGGAATAGCAATATGTTATGATGTAAGATTTCCAGAGTATTTTAGAATATTATCTGAAATGGGAGCAGAACTAGTGGCTCTTCCTGCTGCATTTAATATGACAACTGGACCTGCTCATTGGGAAATATCCCTAAGAATGAGGGCTGTGGATAATCAGATTTATATGGCAGCAGCATCTCCAGCAAGAGATGAAAGTCAGTCTTATGTATCTTATGCAAATTCCATGATTGTTGATCCTTGGGGGAAGGTTTTAGAAAATGCAGATACAGATGAAAAAATTATTTATTCAGATATAGATAGAAAAAGAGTTTATGAAATAAGAGAACAATTGCCTCTTTTAAAGCATTTAAGAAAAGATCTCTATAAACTAAAATATAAGTAAAGAGATGGAATATTAACAGTTCTTAGTAAATGTAAAATTAATAAAGATAGAGAATTTATAGAAAATATAATGAATCTATACAAAGTATAAAATTAATATAAAATATAGAGTGAATGCTACAATATTGTTAAATATAAAAATAGGGTATCGATTCAAGTTCGACACCCTATCTTTATATTATGGTTTTTATTATCATACTCCAGAGTAAAGGAGATTAATAAGCAGCTAGTATAACTTATTTATACAATAATTAATTCTATTCCCTTTTCTCTAATTATTTTAATCCATTTTTCGCTTATGCCTGAGTCTGTAATTATTTTATCCACACAATCGATATCACATATAAACGCTGGGGAAACATTACCGAACTTTGTGGAATCAGCTAATAGAATTACCTCTAAAGAATTCTTTATCACTCTTTTTTTTGCGGCAACTTCATATGGATAGGCACAAGTTAGACCTAATCTATCGTGAATTCCTGCTGCTGAAAGGAAAAGCTTAGTAGCTCTTGTATTGTCTACTATAGATAAACCTTCCAATGATTCAAACATTCCTGTATCTCTATGAAATGAACCACCTGGCAGGACGATTTCAACATTTGGTTTTCCTAAAAGATGAATAAGATTATTTGCACTAAAAATAAGCGCTGTAAAACTAAGGTCATCATCTATATTCTGAGCAAGTTTTTCAGTGGTAGTACCGACATCTATGGCAACTACATCGTCATTTTCAATGAATTCAACTGCCTTTTTTCCTATTTTATTTTTTTCAAACTCCATAAGATGAGAATTTTCACTAATAGTATAGTTCATTTCATTCTCATCTTTGAGATTTAAGGGATTATCTTCTCTAGGATTAAAAACAGCTGCACCATAGAAGTTGTCGATGATATTTCTTTCTTCAAGTTCCTTTAAATCTCTTCTGATAGTCATTTCAGAAACACCGAATTCAGCGGCAAGCTCTTTTACTGAAGCACCGTTGGATTCTTTTAAAATGGTCACGAGGCCATTTATTCTATCTTCCTTTTTAGACAAGTTGTCTCCTCCTTACAAGTTCTATCCATATAATATAAAATTCGGGGAGAATATATATTACATAGATTATTATATATTTAAGTATTTAAAAAGATATATATATTATATCATATTTTGTGAGAAAAGGGAGATTTTTTTGTTATAAAAGTGATAGTTCAAAAGAAAATAGAAAAAAATGTTAAAGTTCGCACAGAAAAACGTTGACAAACATAAAACAAAAGTGTATTATAATTTATAGATTGATAAAATTTTTAATAAAATAAAACTTAAATCAAAGGACACAAGATTTAGCATTTAGGAAAACCATACTATAAAAATAATTATAGAAAAAAACGATAATTATTATAGTAAAAAACTAATACAAATTGTGTTAATCATATTACAAAAAGGTCTCAATGTGTTTATACTATAAAAGTGATTGTTTGAACACAAACATTTGAGGTCGGGAAAGGGTTATAAAATGAATAAAGAATCAATATTAAGTCACATCGATCACACACAGTTAAAGGCATTTGCAACTTGGGAAGATATCCAACTTCTTTGCGATGAAGCGGTTGAATACAAAACTGCTTCTGTATGCGTTCCACAGTCATATATAAAGAGAATAAAGGAAAAGTACGGAGATAAGCTGAATGTTTGTACAGTAGTAGGATTCCCTCTAGGATACAACTCAACTGGATCAAAAGTTAAGGAAATTGAAGATGCACTAGCAGATGGTGCTGGGGAAATCGACATGGTTGTCAACATATCAGATGTTAAAAATGGAGACTTCGATAAAGTTGAAGAAGAAATAAGAACTTTGAAGAATGCTTGTAAGGGTCATATCTTAAAAGTAATAATCGAAACTTGTTATTTAACAGAAGAAGAAAAAATAGCTATGTGTAAGGCAGTTACAAATGCAGGAGCTGACTATATAAAGACATCTACTGGATTTGGTACAGCTGGAGCAACTATGGAAGATATACTATTATTCAAGAAACATATTGGCGAAAATGTAAAGATGAAGGCAGCAGGTGGAGTAAAGTCTGTTGAAGATTTAATAGCTTTTATAGAAGCAGGATGCGATAGAATAGGAACAAGTTCTGCTGTAAAGATGCTTAAGGGTATGGATACAAAGGGAGAATATTAAATCTAACCGAAAGTAAATACATTACGAAGGGAGGAAGAGTTAAGCAATTAGAGGCTATAACTCGAAATAATATGTCAAATACTGATAAGATAAAAAGAGTATTCCTTATAGTTTTAGATAGCTATGGTATAGGTGAATTACCTGATGCAAAGGAATATGGAGACGAAGGTAGCAATACTTTAGCGGCAATCGTCAAATCAGAAAAGTACAACACACCATGGTTACAGAAAATGGGTCTATTCAATATAGAAGGTGTTGAATTAGGAAAGGAAGTATCTGCTCCTATAGGAAGTTTTGCAAGAATGAAAGAAGCTTCTAAGGGTAAAGATACAACAATAGGACATTGGGAAATAGCAGGGATAGTATCAAACAGTCCTTTACCAACATTCCCAAATGGTTTTCCAGAAGATTTTATTGAAGAATTTTCAAAGAGAACAGGAAGAAAGTGTGTATGTAACAAGCCATATTCAGGTACAGATGTAATTAGAGACTATGGAAAACATCACATGGAAACAGGAGATTTAATTGTTTACACTTCTGCAGACTCTGTATTCCAGATAGCTGCACATGAAGAAATTGTAAGCGTTCCTGAACTTTACAAGTACTGCGAAATAGCAAGAGAACTTCTTCAAGGAGATAGATTAGGTGTAGGTAGAGTAATAGCTAGACCTTTTGTAGGTGAAGAAGGAAACTTTACGAGAACTCCTAATAGACACGATTATTCATTAGTTCCTCCACAGAGAACAGTAATGGATGAAATGGTTGAAAAGGGATTGGATACAATAGGTGTAGGTAAGATATATGACATATTTGCTGGTAAGGGTATTCAGTCAACTAACAAGATGAAGGACAATACAGATGGAATGAACATTACACTTAGATTAATGGATCAAAATTTCCATGGTTTATGTTTTGTAAATCTTGTTGACTTCGATATGAAGTATGGACATAGAAATGATGTAGAAGGATATGCTCAGGCAGCAACAGACTTTGATAAGCAGCTTGGAGAAATGATAGGAAAGATGAAAGATGATGATGTTGTAATTATAACCGCAGATCATGGTTGTGACCCTTCGACTCCAAGTACAGATCATTCGAGAGAACATACACCAATGCTTATTTATGGAAAGAATATAAAAGCAGGTGTAGATCTTAAGACTAGAGATAGTTTTTCTGATATAGCTAAGACAATATCAGAAATATTCGATACTCCAGGACAAATTTCTGGCAAAAGTTTTTTAAAAGAGGTTATTAAATAAAAAATAATATAAAAAATAAAAAAGGGATTTAAAAAATCACCAGGAGGTTTTATGAAGGTTTTATTAAATATTGTAGGTATTATATTAATACTTGCGCTAATGTACCTATTCTCGTATAACAGAAAAGCTGTTGACAAGAAGCAGGTTCTAAAGGCTTTTATTATTCAGTTTATTATAGCTGCCCTAATAATAAAAGTACCAGCAGGTAGAGCAGTAATTTCTAAAGTAAGTGACGGAGTTGCTTCAGTATTAGGATATGGTAGTGAAGGTATACAGTTCGTATTTGGTTCATTAGGACTTCCAACAGCTCCAACAGGATTTATATTTGCATTCCAGACACTAGGTAATATAGTATTCATCTCTGGTTTAGTAGGTGTACTTTACTATCTTGGAGTGCTAGGATTTATAGTTTCTAAGTTAGGATGGTTACTTGGCAAGGTATTCAAGACTTCAGAAGTTGAAAGTTTTGTTGCCGTAGCAAATATGTTCCTTGGACAGACAGACTCTCCAATACTAGTAAGTAAGTATCTTGGACTAATGACAGATAGTGAAATCATGTTAGTTCTTGTTTCAGGTATGGGAAGTATGTCAGTAAGTATAATAGCAGGATATGTTGCTTTAGGTATACCAATGGAAGCTTTACTGATTGCTTCAACATTAGTTCCAGTTGGATCAGTAATTATTTCTAAGATAATTTGTCCACAGACTGAACAGGTTAATGAAATCGGTGAAGTAAAGATGGATAGAAAAGGTAAGAATGAAAATGTTATAGATGCTCTTTCTTCAGGAGCTATGGACGGTATGCAGATGGCATTTGCTATCGGTGCTGCACTTATAGCATTTATATCTATAGTTGCACTAATAAATGGTATATTAGGAAACTTCGGTGTTTCACTAGAAGGAATACTATCTTATATATTTGCTCCAATAGGATATTTTATGGGACTTGATGGTGGAAATGTATTAAAGGCTGGAGAACTTTTAGGTACTAAGCTTGTACTTAATGAGTTCGTTGCATATGGAAAGCTTGCTCCAATACTAGCAGGAATGGATCCTAGAACTTCATTAATGCTTTGTATATCACTAGCAGGTTTTGCCAATGTGGGAAGTATAGGTATGTGTGTATCAGGTATAGCTATACTTTGCCCAGAAAAGAAGTCAACTCTAGCAAGATTAGGTATTAGAGGTATGGTAGGAGGATTCTGTGTAAGTTTACTTTCTTCTCTAATAGTTGGTCTATTAATGTTGATATAGTTATAGTAGAAAATTTTAACCAAAATAAGAAATTCAGCCCTCGGTTTTTTAGCCGAGGGGATGGATTTTCTGAAATAAAAACCAATAAAAATGTATAATTAAAGATCTAAAATGTATAAAAAAAGTAAAATATTCAGTATGTCATATATATAGATTATATAAAACAATTTATATAGTGGGATTTATGATATCAATTGAGAATACTATGTCGTGTATAAAAATTCACAAAGATTAATATTATTGACAATGAAAAGATAAGTAAATTCTAAAATATGAAAGTATATTAAAAAAGTATTAAATAAAAAAGTGTATATTAAAATAAAGAGATTGCGGCATTTCTCTTTAAAACTATTTTTATTATTTTTAAAATAATTGGAAAATTTTAAAGAGTTAAAAAGGAATAATATAAAGATTTTAACAAAAGCTTATTGATTAAAATAATAATTCGAAATTGTTATTATTTAGCTTTGGGAAATCGTTATTTAAATTTTTATAAAGGAGGCCGGGAAACCGGAGAAAATATTATGAGATTTACAGATATAATAGAAAAGAAGAAAACAAATCAGGCTTTAACAGATGAAGAAATACAGTTCTGGATTGATGGGGTTACTGACGGAAGTATACCTGATTATCAGACAAGTGCCCTTTTAATGGCAATAGTGTTTAACGGAATGGACGAAAGAGAAACAGCTACACTTGCAGAAGCAATGATGAATAGCGGAGATGTAATAGATCTATCTTGTATAGAAGGAATAAAGGCAGATAAGCACTCTACAGGCGGAGTTGGAGATAAGACTTCAATGGCTTTAGGTGCAATGGTTGCAGCTTGCGGACTAAAGGTTGCTAAAATGTCAGGAAGAGGACTTGGACATACAGGTGGTACTCTTGATAAGCTTGAATCAATAGACGGTTTAAATATATTCCTTACTGAAGATGAATTTAAAAAGCAGGTAGATGAAATAGGTCTTGCGATAATTGGACAGACTGGAGAACTAGTTCCTGCCGATAAAAAGCTTTATGCTCTAAGAGATGTTACTGCAACTGTAAATGCTATACCACTTATAGCATCATCAATAATGTCTAAGAAACTTGCATCTGGATCTAATACAATATTACTTGATGTTAAATTCGGTGAAGGTGCCTTTATGAAGACAGTAGAAGATGCTAAAAAGCTTGCTAGTGCAATGATATCTATAGGAAATAGATTAGGAAGAAATACAATGGCTATGATTACAGATATGAATCAGCCTTTAGGAAATACTATAGGTAATGCCCTTGAGGTAGAAGAAGCTGTAGAAACTATAAAGGGAGAAGGTCCTAAGGACTTTACTGAACTTTGTATGTGTGCAGGGGAAATAATGTTAATGCAGGGCAAGGTTGCAGATACTAAGGAAGAAGCAAGAAAGATGTTAGAAGAAGCTATATCATCAGGTAAGGCATTTGAAAAGTTCTTACAGATGGTAGAAGCTCAGGGTGGAAATGTTGAACAAATTAAGAATACAAAACTTCTTCCACAGTCTAAGTTTGTAACTGAAATGAAGTCAAGAGAAGATGGATTTGTATCAAACATACACTCAATGCAGTTAGGAATCCTTGCAATGCATTTAGGTGCAGGAAGAGCTACTAAGGAAGATTCTATAAACTATGCAGTAGGTCTAAAGATGAATGCAAAGAAGGGTGATAAGGTATCTAAGGGAGATCTTTTATGTACTGTTTATCATGATGAAGAATTAAAGGAAGATTGGATAGAAGAATTCTATAATACATTCTCATTCTCAGATACAGAGGTAGATGCAATACCGATTGTAGAAGAAATATTAAAGTAGTTTAAATTCACATTACTAATATACTAAAAAAAAGACCACTTATTATATAGGTGGTCTTTTATGGTTAGGACATAATATGTGTTTGCTTAACTAAAATAATACTTAATATTTTTTAAAAAATGAATAATTTCAAAAAATATTAATAAAACAAGGCAATAGACAAAAAATAGTCAATCTTACTACTAGTAAATATAGTATAAAATATAGATTTATAGGCTTAAATGTTGTATACTAGTGTAGAGGAAAAAAGTAAATATTAGTTATGAATAGGAGGTAACATGATGAAACTCTTAACTTTTAAGGGAGGTATACATCCTCCATATGGAAAAGAGTATGCAAACAAGAAACCAATTGAGAGAGCAAAAGCTCCTCAGACTGTGTATATTCCTCTTCAACAGCATATTGGTGCACCTGCAAAGTGCATTGTGGAAGTTGGCGAAGAAGTTAAACTTGGTCAGAAGATTGGTGAAGCTCAAGGGTTTGTATCTTCTAATATTCATTCATCAGTATCCGGCGTCGTAAAGGCAATTAAGCCATGTAACGTACCGGGTGGTACTGCTATGTGTGTAGTTATAGAAAATGACTTCAAAGAAGAACTACATGAAAGCGTTAAACCACATGGTGATATAGAAGATTTATCTAAGGAAGAAATTGTTTCTATAGTTAAGGAGGCCGGTATAGTTGGTATGGGTGGAGCAACATTCCCTAACCATGTAAAGATATCTCCTCCACCAGATTCAAAGGCGGAGTTTGTAATTTTAAATGGTGCAGAATGTGAACCATATCTAACAGCAGATGATAGATTAATGGTAGAGCATCCTGACAAGGTAGTGTACGGTATCAGAGCTTTAATGAAGGCTTTAGATGTACACAAGGGCTTTATAGGTATAGAAGTAAACAAACCTGAAGCTATTAAGAACATGACAGAAGCTGCAAAAGCTTATCCTGAAGTAGAAGTTGTAAGCCTTCAAGTTAAATATCCAGAAGGTGCAGAAAAACAGCTTATTTATGCTTGTACAGGGAGAGAAGTTCCTTCAGGAGCACTTCCAATAGCTGCAGGGGCTGTTGTTGATAACGTAGCTACAGCGGCTGCTATAGCTAATGCTATTAGAGAAGGTATGCCTCTAGTAGAAAGAGTTACAACAGTTACAGGTCCTTGTATTAAGGAGCCTAAAAACTTAATAACAAAAGTAGGTACTAAGTTCAGCGAAATTATTGAACAGTGCGGTGGCATCAAAGAAGGTGTTAAGGCAGGAAAACTGATTGCAGGTGGACCTATGATGGGACTTGCTCAGTATACAGATGATATATCTACTAACAAAGGTTCTTCAGGTATATTAATACTTGATGAAGAAATGGCTACAGCTCCAGAACCAATGAACTGTATCAAGTGTGGTAGATGTGTAGACGTATGTCCAGCATTCCTTCAGCCATTATTCATAAGTGCATACTCATTAAAGAATGACTTTGATGAAGCAGAAAGACGTAGAGCGATGGATTGTATAGAATGTGGATCATGTTCATATATATGTCCTTCAAGAAGACTTTTATTACCTGCAATTAGACAGGCAAAGAGAGAAATCGGTGCTAAGAGAAGAAAAGCTGCTGCAGCACAGAAGAAATAATAGTTAGGGGGAACAGATAATGGATAAGAAATTGATTGTGTCTTCTTCACCACATATTAGGTCAAAAGAAGATACTTCATATATAATGAAACAAGTTCTAATAGCATTACTTCCAGCAACTCTAGCAGGTTTATACTACTTTAGAGTTCGTGGATTAGTGACTATTCTTGCTTGTGTTATCGGTGCAGTTGGTTCAGAATGGCTATATTGCAAGATAACTAAGAAGAAATCAACTATAAATGATTTATCAGCAGTAGTAACTGGTTTATTACTTGCATTTAACGTTCCTGCAGGACTTCCTGTATGGATGTGTGTATTGGGAGCTGTGTTCTCAATAGTTGTTGTAAAGATGATATTTGGTGGTATAGGATGTAACTTCCTTAACCCTGCACTAGCAGGCAGAGCATTCCTGCTTGCATCATTCCCAGTAGCTATGACTACATGGGTAGCTCCAAGTGTTACTGAAGTTGTTACAACTGCAACACCTTTAAGCTTTATGAAGCTTGCAGGTGCAGAAGGTATGGGAACAGCAGCAGGTGCAGTAGAAAAGCTACATGGTGCAAATATAACTATAGTAGATATGTTTATCGGTAATATAGGTGGTACAGTTGGTGAAACTTGTTCAGTTTTATTAATAATAGGTGGAATTTACCTTGTTTATAAGGGAATCATATCATATATAATGCCTGTTACATACATAGGACTAGTTTTCGTACTTACATTATTATTAGGTGGATTCAACGGAGAATTTGCTCTTTACCAGACATTTGCTGGTGGTCTTTTACTTGGTGGTATATTCATGTTAACTGACTATACAACATCACCAATGACAAAGAAGGGGCAGATTATATATGCTGCAATAGCAGCTGTAATAGCTACTTGCATAAGATTATACGGTGGTTACCCTGAAGGTGTATCTTATTCTATACTATTTGCCAACTGTTTAGTTCCATTAATTGACAAATATGTACATAATAGAGTGTTTGGGGAGGTGCGTAAATAATGAATAGTATGGTTAAAATAGGCGGTACATTATTTGGATTTACTGCTATAGCTGCATTATTATTAGCCGGCACAAACCAAATAACAGCACCTGTAATAGAACAGCGTAATGAAAAAGCTAGTAATGAAGCTAGAATAGCTGTTTTACCAGGAGCAAAAGACTTTAACCCAATAGAAGTTTCAGAATACAATTCAGCAGGAGCGAGTACTGTAGAAGAAGTATTTGAAGGAGTAAATGGTTCAGATGAAGTTGGTTATACAATTAAATCTCAGCCATCAGGTTATGGCGGAGCTATCGAACTTACAATAGGAATTAGTAAGGACGGTAAGATTACTGGAGTTAATGTTGGTAATAATTCAGAAACTCCAGGTCTTGGTGCAAAATCTACAGATCCAGCTTTCAATGGTCAGTACAAAGGTAAGGAAGCTAAGGAAATTGAAGTTGTAAAAAGTGGAACACCAGGAGATAATCAAATAAAGGCAATATCTGGAGCAACAATTACATCAAAGGCTGTAACAAGCGGTGTAAATGATGCAATCAAGGTATTTGATGTTTTAAATAAATAAAGGGGGGTCAAGAGATGAGTAATTTAGGTAAAATATTTAAAAATGGTTTAATCGATGAGAACCCTACCTTTGTTCAGGTAATTGGTATGTGTCCAACACTAGCCGTTACAAGTTCAGCAATAAACGGTATGGGTATGGGACTTTCTACTGCAGTAGTTCTTGCATGTTCAAACCTTGCAATATCATTACTTAGAAAGATAGTTCCTGATAAAATCAGAATACCATGCTTTATAGTAGTTATAGCTACATTCGTAACAATTGTACAGATGCTTTTAAAGGCATATGTACCAGCATTAGATAAAGCCCTTGGTCTTTATATACCACTAATAGTTGTTAACTGTATCATACTTGCAAGAGCAGAAAGTTTTGCTTGTAAGAATGGTCCAGCTGCTTCATTTGTAGACGGTATAGGTATGGGTCTTGGATTTACAATAGCACTTACAATTCTAGGTGCAGTTAGAGAAATTCTAGGAGCAGGAAGTATCTTCGGATTTACATTCCTTCCAGCAACATTTAACACATTGTTATTTATATTGCCTCCTGGTGCCTTCTTAACTCTAGGATTCTTAATGGCTATATTCAACAAGATTACTAAGAAAAAGGCGTAAAGGGGTGTAGATAATGAAATTAATACTATTATTTTTGTATATAGTTCTAGTAAATAATGTTATCACTTCTCAGTTCCTTGGTATTTGTCCATTCCTTGGTGTTTCAAAGAAAACAGATACAGCAATTGGTATGGGAGTTGCCGTTACATTCGTTATAGCGTTAGCTTCTGTGATAACATACTTCATACAGATGATATTAAACAAGACTGGTCTTGAATTTTTACAGACTATAGCATTCATTCTTGTTATAGCATCTATAGTTCAGTTCGTTGAAATGGTAATAAAGAAGACTTCACCTTCACTATATCAGGCTCTAGGTGTGTTCTTACCTCTTATTACAACAAACTGTGCAGTTCTTGGTATAGCGATAGTTAATATAACTAAGAACTACAATTTAATTGAAACTCTAGTAAACGGTGTTGGTGCCGGTATAGGTTTCACACTTGCAATAGTAATATTTGCAGGTATTAGAGAAAGACTTGAATTGGCAAATATACAGGAAGCTTTCAAAGGATTCCCTATAACACTTATATCTGCCAGCCTAATGTCAATTGCATTTTTAGGTTTCACAGGTCTAATAAAATTATAAGGGGAGGTACTAAAGAATGCTTATTGTATATGCGGTAATAGTCCTAGGGTTACTTGGTCTTATCTTTGGTATAATCCTTGACTTTGCTTCAAAGAAATTCGCTGTTGAAGTGGATGAAAGGGAAGCTGAAATACTAACAGTATTGCCAGGTGCAAACTGTGGTGGATGTGGTTACCCTGGTTGTGGTGGTCTAGCTGCTGCAATCGCAAAAGGAGAAGCTCCTATAAATGGATGTCCTGTAGGTGGGGCTGCTGTTGCTGAAAAGGTAGCAGGAATAATGGGAGTAGAAGCAGGTTCTGGTGAAAAGATGGTTGCTCATGTAAGATGTAAGGGCGATTGTGAATCTGCAAAAACAAAATATGATTACAGTGGTATAACAGATTGTAGAGCTGCTGCTTCATTAATAGGGGGACCTAAAGGTTGCTCATATGGATGTCTAGGACTTGGTACATGCGTTCAGGTGTGTAAGTTTGATGCAATACACGTAGTAAACGGTGTAGCAGTTGTAGATGAAGAAAAGTGTGTAAACTGTGGAAAATGTATTAACGTTTGTCCAAAGGGATTGATAGAAAGTAAGCCAGCTAACAAGGCTGTAATGGTTGACTGTATGTCAAAGGATTTCGGTAAGGCTGTAAAGGAAAACTGTTCAGTAGGTTGTATAGGATGTGGACTTTGCGAAAAGGAATGTCCATTCGATGCAATAATATTTGAAGATAAGCTTGCAAGAATCAACTATGATAAGTGTAAGCAGTGTAACAAGTGTGCTACTAAGTGTCCTACAAAGGTAATTAAGCCTAAGGAAAGAAAGAAACCTGTAGTAAAGCCTGCAGCTAAGCCTGAAGAAAAGGCAAAAGAAGCAGAATCTAAGTAAATACATATTACTTAATTTTTATAAGAAATTTTAATATGATTTATACAAAGCTATTGCGGAAAATTTCCGTAATAGCTTTTTTTATATTTATTTTGTCTATACATATATAGGAGTATGGGATAAAAGTATTGTAAAAATAATACTGAATAATCAAAGTAGGGAGGATAAAATGGATATAAGAATAAAAGATATGAATAAGGATGAAATGCCTAGAGAAAAGATGATGTCAAAGGGAGTGAAGTATCTTTCTAATTCAGAACTTTTAGCTATTTTAATAAGAACAGGAAATAAAAAATATAATGCCTTGGAATTGAGCTCTATGATTATTAAAAAAAGTGAAAATGGAATTAGATCTTTACATGAAATGAGCATAGATGAATTATGTAATATAGATGGAGTAGGACCTTCAAAGGCAACCATAATAAAGGCAGCGCTTGAATTGGGTAACAGAGTGTCTAACTATATACCAGAAAAATATAAAATTAAAAATCCATGGGACATATATATTTATTATATGGAAGAAATGAGATATATGAAAAAAGAGGTTTTCAAAATAGTACTTTTGAATACAAAAAATGAAATAATATCTGATGTAGACGTTTCTGTTGGAAGTCTAAATTCTTCAATAGTTCACCCTAGAGAAGTTTTTGTAGAGGCGATAAGAAAAAGTGCAAATTCCATGATATTAATTCATAATCATCCTTCAGGAAATCCATCGCCATCAGATGAGGATATAAGAATTACAGAAAGATTAATGTATTCTGGAGAAATAATTGGAATAGAAGTTTTGGATCATATAATAATAGGAGATGGAGAATACTATAGTATGAAAGAAGAAGGGGATATATAGGCAAGTAAAATACAAAATACTATTACTTCTTAGAAAAAAGGAAGTAATGGTATTTTTTTGTGTAAAAATGTATTTAGTTAATGTTTTATTCAGTTGTAAATGTTAAGATAATGAAAAAGACGTTTTATTATTTTATATATTACAAAGTGTTACTTTTGAACTGCTTACTTAGTAGATATATTACAGTATTTGCAAGACTTTAAAAGAATTACTTTTATTTAGTCTCTTTTTATACTAAATAATTAGATGAAGCAAAGTTAAAACTATTATGAGTGTTTAAAATTTTACTGATTTGTAAGTAAATCTTTATCTCAGATGTGATATACTATAATAGAGAAAAATTGTAAATAGACAGGTATTTCTGTGGCAGTTTTGCCTTCATAAATATATTTTATGAAAAATAGAATTTATATCTTAGATTTATTTGAAGGTATTTATATAATTCATGTAAAGATATTTAGATTTAGGAAAACTATTTATAAGTTAAAAGTTTACATTAAGAACACGACATGTAAATAATGAAATATTAGTGTTTTATGTTTATAATGATAAAATGTAGGAGGAGAGAGATGGGATTCTTTGATAAAATTTTCGGATCTAATATTAACAATATAATTACAAACGATATGGGTATTGACCTGGGAACAGCAAATACTCTTGTTTATATAAAGGGGCAAGGCATAGTAGTTGATGAACCTTCTGTAGTGGCAATTAGAGAAGACAACAATGAAATACTTGCTGTAGGTGAAAGAGCAAATGAAATGGTGGGAAGAACACCTGAAAATATAGTGGCTATAAAGCCAATAAGCGATGGTGTAATTTCAGATTTTGAAGCTACTCAGGCTATGATTAGCTACTTTATACAAAAAGGTTCAAAAGGAGTAGTAAGTCCTAGAATAATAATAGGAGTACCTTATGGAATTACTAAGGTAGAAAGAAAGGCTATAGAAGAAGCTGCTATACAAGCAGGTGGAAGAGAAGTATATATTATAGAGGAACCGATGGCTGCAGCAATAGGAGCAGGTTTGAATGTAAATGATCCAGAAGGAAATCTGATAGTAGATATAGGTGGTGGAACATCTGAAATTGCTGTAATTTCTCTTGGTGGTATAGTAGTTGCAAATTCAATTAGAATTGGCGGCGCTGAATTTGATGAGGCTATAGTCAATTTTGTAAGAATGGAATACAATATTGTAATTGGCTCAAGAACAGCAGAGAAAATCAAGCTTGCAATAGGTTCTGCATACCCTGACGAAGTAGAAAAAGAAATGGAAGTTAGTGGAAGAGATGTATTGACAGGTCTTCCAAGAACTATTACTATAGGCTCTACAGAAATTAGAGATGCAATTAAAGAACCTATAAGTCAGGTGATAGACGCTATAAGATCAACTTTAGAGGATACCCCGCCAGAATTGGCGTCAGATATAATGGAAAAGGGAATAACACTTACTGGTGGAGGTTCGCTTCTAAAAGATTTAGACAAGTTGATAAAGTTTGAAACAGAACTTGATGTAACACTTGCAGAAGATCCTATTCAGTGTGTAGTTAATGGTACTGGTAGAGCAATAGAAAATGAAGCTATTTTTGAAAGTATAGTAAAGATAAATGCTGAAAGTTAGTTGGTGATTGTTTTGAAGTTGAATAAAGATAATAGACGAAGATTTACTGTAAAGTCGATTGTTACTGCCGGAATAGTAATTGCAGTAGTTGTTATTTCAGCATTTTCTATTTCAAATAGTGACAAGCTATTATTTTTGGAAAACAATCCGGTGGCGGAAGTATTTTTGGATTTAGGGAGATATACTAATGATGCAGTAGATGGCGTCAGTGAGTTTGTAGGCGACATAATGCATTTTAGAAGAAATGCGAATAAAGTAAGAGAACTAACTAAAGAAAATGAGAAGCTAAAACAAGAGATTACAGATATGAAAAGTGATGAAAGTAAGGTTGAGTCATTTAAAAAACTTGAAAAAGCTTTAAATTATGTCCATGGAGACGATAGAATGCGCCAAGTATCTGCAAGTATAGTAGGTAAAAACGATGGTGATTGGTATCAGTCCTTTGTTATAGATGCAGGGGCAGATAGCGGTATAAAAAAGGATAGTATCGTAATAAATGGAAATGGCGTTGTTGGTATTGTTTACAGCGTAAGCAATAGATATTCAAAGGCCATTTCTTTAGTTGACTCAAGAGCCTCAGTAAGTTTTAAAATACAGGGAAAAGAAGATGATAAGGGGGTAATCACTACATCTTCTACTGTAGGAAAGTCTGATTTGACAGATGTAAATAAATTACTGCAGGGATATTTGTTCGATTCAAATTCTAAGGTTAAAAAGGGTGATAAGATAGTAACCTCAGGACTTGGTCTATATCCTGAAAACTTGCCAATCGGTAAAGTTACAAAGGTAATAAATGATAAAAGTAAATCTATGAAACTTATAAAAGTAAGACCGTTTGTAGATTTTAAGAAGCTTAATGATGTGATGGTTATACCACCTAGAAAGATTGAGTAGGTGATGTATATGAAGAATATAAGATATTTAATACTTTTTTTTATTGGGCTTTTGATAATATTTTTAGAGACATTTTTTACAAACTTTATAGGTCACTATGTAAGTGTAAACTTTCTTATGATCTATATAGTGTTTATATCTCTATATATAGATAAGAATAATTCTTTAATACTTGCAGGTATATTGGGAATACTAAGCGATGTAATATCGGGGGGAATAGTTGGAGTAACAGCTATTCTTTTCCTAGTTATATCATATTTTATATCGGTAATTGAAAAGTCGATATTTAAGGATAAAATAGGGATAATATGCTTACTTGTATTTGTGATAAGTATATTTTATTCTATAATAAATGCCGTGTTTTCAGCGATATTCTTTATACCGACACCAATTATTATTGCAATAGCAAAAAGTTTGATAATAATACCTGTGGGAAATACCATTTTTGCCTATATAGGATATAGAATATTTGGTAAAAAACTTAAAAAATTAAGAGAAGAGTAGTGGTGGCAAAGGTGAAAAAAAATTCGATTATTAAAAAAAGACTAAATACTATTAATAAAATAATAGTAGTAGTATTGCTGGTCATATTTGTCAAAATACTTTTTATGACTACCATTAGAAATTCTCATTACTCAGAACTAGCAAATCAGAAAACCTATAAACAGATATTAGTACAGGCACCAAGAGGTGAAATTAAAGATAGAAATGGAGTTGTACTTGCAGGAAATAAGCCTGAATTTGCGGTTCAGATTGTAGCTGACTCTTTTAATAAGCTCGGTGAAAACGAGAAAGAGGGTCCAAACAGAATAGCTTATTCGATTATTAATATACTTGAGAGAAATGGAGAAAAGTATACTGATGAATTTCCTATAATAATAGATGACGGTAAATACTACTTTACTTTTGATAAAAAGATTAGAGATTTTAAATCAGAAAATGGAATACCGATGAATTATTCTCCTAAAAAGTGTTTTTATTATGTTGTAGATTCACTAATAAAGAATGATGTACTTTCAATTTCTGATAGAAATCTGGATCCTGTAAAGCTACAGTCTAAGATGAATTCACTTGGTTACTATCCACCGATACTTGTTAAGGACTGGAAGTTTACTGAGCAGAAAAATAAAGAGGACTGGTTGAGCAGTTACAGTTTAGATTCAGATATAACAGCAAAAGATGCTTTTGAAAAAATAAGAAAAGATTATTATAAAATAGACAAAACTTTGTCTGATGGTGAAGCAAGAAAAATAATGTTAGTAAGAGACCTTTTAAAATCTAAAAGATATACTCAGTATAATCCTGTTACTCTTGCAAAGGGTATAAAAAAGGAAACTGTTGCTCAGATCGAGGAAAATGCTATGGAACTGTCAGGTGTATCGGTAGCAGTTGAGCAAAAGAGAGTATATCCAGAAGGGAATCTAGCAGCTCATGTTTTAGGATATGTTGGAAAGATTCCGTCATCAAAGGCGGAAGACTTAAAAAATAATGGCTATGAGGCTGATGATTTAATAGGGCTTTCTGGAATAGAACATAGCTATGAGGATAAATTAAAAGGTAAGCCAGGATACAAAGAAGTAAAAGTAGATAGTGTAGGTCGTGTAATAGATGAGATGAAATCCGTATCTCCTGTATCGGGTAATAGCGTCCAATTAACATTAGATAGCAAACTTCAAAAGGTGGCAGAGAAATCACTAGAAGATGCAATAGAGGCGGCTAGAACAGGAAATACATTTAAGAGTCAGTTTGGAGATATAGCGATAAGTGAAAGAGCACCTAATGCAAAGTCCGGTGCAATAGTGGCTATTGATGTAAAAAATGGAGATGTTTTGTCTATGGCAAGTTTCCCCAATTATGATCCTAACAAGTTTGCAGGTGGAATTACATCTAAGGATTATAATAACTATTTGCCAAAGAATAAAAACGACTTTCTTGCACCAAATCCACTTTTAAACCTTGCAACTCAGGGAGCATTCCAGCCAGGTTCTACATTCAAGTTGATTACTGC
The DNA here is from genome assembly GCF_900110295.1 of Peptostreptococcus russellii. Classification (GTDB taxonomy): domain Bacteria; phylum Bacillota; class Clostridia; order Peptostreptococcales; family Peptostreptococcaceae; genus Peptostreptococcus; species Peptostreptococcus russellii_A. The sequence continues at coordinate 203,320 of NZ_FODF01000002.1, read as the reverse complement.
AATGGCAGCTCTTGATTCAGGTTTAGATCCAGGGTACACAATTAATGACCCTGGAGTTATAAGATTAGGTGGAAGAAACTTTGCCGACTATATATGGCATCATGGTGGAAAAAATCACGGAGTAGAAAATCTTTACAAGGCTATACAGGAATCTTGTAATATATATTTCTATGTAATAGGTAGTGATAGAAACTGGATGACAGGTCAGAATCTAAATCTTGGAATGGGTGCTAAAAAAATTCTTGAGTATGCTAAAAAGTTTGGTCTAAATGAAGGGACTGGTCTTGAAAATCAGCTTGAGGAAAGAAATGGTAAGGTTCCAAGTGAGGAGCAAAAGGCTGAAAGAACTAAGATTCAGTTGAAGATGGCGCTTGAAAGAAGAATGAAGACTCATTTTAAGGATATAAGTTATGAAAAAGACAGAGATGAATATGAAAAGAAGATAGATGAAATAGTAAGCTGGATAGATGAAGAAAAAACTCCAGGAAGAAAAGAAACAATAAAAAGACTCGGTGAATTAGGTGTTAAGGAAGAGGACATTGAAAGCGATGCAGACTTTATGGTATATAGCTACTTTAACTTTGCAAAGTGGGGTACAGGAGATACATTTAACCTTGCAATAGGTCAGGGTGAAAATGCCTACAATCCTTCTCAGGTCGTAAGATATATAGCTGCTATAGCCAATGGCGGAAATCTTGTAAAGATGAATGTCGTAGATAAGGTAGAAGATCCTAAGGGAAAAGTAACTGAAAAAACAGAAAGAAAGTCTGAAAAGATAAAGTTTAAAGACTCTTCTAATTTAAAAGATTTAACAGAAGGTATGGTAAGAGTTTCAAGAGATGGACTTGCCAAAAAGGCATTTGGGAACTTCCCAGTTACAGTAGCATCTAAGACAGGTACTGCTGAAAAAAGTGGTAAGATACCTAGTGACAATGAGTTTGAATATTTGTTATCTCACTTGGATTCATATTCGGTGAAAAAAGATGAGTTAATGGAAAAATATAAGGAGCTTAAATTTGAAAAAGAAAGAGCTCTTACAAATGAAAAGATAAATGAACTTAAAGAGAAAATAAAGAATAAAAAAACTTCTAAGGAAGATAGAAAAAAATATGAAGAAGAGTTAAACGCAGGAGTAAGAGTAAAGCTAGAGGATACAGATAAAATCAATGCATTTTATTTGAGAAAGGCTATAAAAGCTCTCAATCCAAATATAACAGACTCTGACATAGATAGATTCAAGCCAGATTATGGTTCTTTTGCTTGGTGTGTAGCCTTTGCACCAGCTGATGATCCACAGATTGCTGTAGCTTGTGTAATACCTCAGGGAGAGTCCAGTTCATATGCAGTTCTTCCTATAAGAGAAGTTTTGGGACAGTATTTTGGTCTTTTGAAAGAAGAAAAAGACGAAGAAAAAGACAAAGAAGAAAATAAAGATATGAAAAAGGAAGATATAAAAGAAGACAAAAATACAGATAACAATTCTGAAAAGAAAAATTCTGACGACAATAAAGTTGAAGAGGATGATAGAACAAGAGACTTAGATAGTGATATAGAAGGAATTGATTAGTAATAAGTGAAGGGATGATATTATGAGCTTTAGGGAAAGAGATGCAGTTGAATTTAAAGGAACAGGACGAGGGCTGATTCTGTATATAAACAAAGAATGCTCTATGGAAAATATTTTTGATTCTATCTCAAGCAAAATAAAATCATCCCCAAACTTTTTTGTAGGGGCAATACTTACGGATATAGATAGTAACTATATATCTCCCTACCAAAAAAAACTCATAATTGAATATCTTAGTGAAAACTACAATATTGATTATGTAGGGGTTGATGAATTTCACTTCAATCAGATGATGAAGAAAAAGGAATATAAAGGTGCAACAGCTATATTTAAGGCAGTTAGAACTTTGTATGTTATGGATGTAGAGGAAAATGAGGAAGTAGATTACAATGGGAGCCTTGTATTTATGACTACAGTGCCTTCAAATTCCTTAATAAAAGCTTCATGTGATATAGTGATTTTGGGAAGTGTAGAGATAGATGCAACGGTCATTGCCGGTGGAAATATTACGGTAATGGGAGAAATAAGAGGAAAGGCATATGCAGGTGCATACGGTAATGATAGTGCTTGTATAGTAGCTAGACAAATAAATGCTCAAAAAATAGCTATATTTAATCGTGAAAGTGAAATAGTAATGTGCAAAAGAAGAACTAGTATGAGTAATCCTGAAATAGCATATATAGATGAAAATGGGAAAATAGCAGTTTCACAGAAAAAGGAAATTCTTTATAAATACTCGCCTACTAGCATTAAGGACACAAGCTATGGCGCTTTTGACGTAAAAGAGCAGGGGGTTATGATGGAGAAGAATCAGTCTTTTAACGACCTTGCATATGAAATAAAGTACAGTAGCGAAACAGATAGAATTATTTCAAAAGAAGAACTTGAACAAAAGGAAAGTAAGGAAAGTAAAGTTTCTAATGGAGAAAGTCGTTTGAAAGATGATAAAAAAATTGGAAATATATCTGCACTTTTTTCAAATGACCTGTCAAGTGATATAGAAAATAAAAGAAAGATTGATGAAGTTAAAGAAATTGCTTTAAATACAGATTTAGATAAAGATAAAGCAATAGATATAAATCAAGATAAGTTGAAAAAGAGAAAAATAAGTAAAAAAAGAAGACGTGAAGTTGACGGTAGGAAGACAGAAAATAAAATAAAAAATTTAAAATTAAGCGATAAAAAAACTGTTGATAATAGTCTGGATTTAGAAAAAAACAAAAAAGTAAGGAAAAATGCAAGTAAAATCAGAGTTGTAAAAGACGGTGATTCTGTAAAGACTTCTGGAGAGAGTAAAAAGAAAAGATTAGTTGATAGACTAAAAGATTTACTCATAGAGGAAGAGGTGGATAATGAAGAAGATAGATTATAGCAAAAAAGGCAGAATTATAAGAAATATAGATTGGAAACTTGTTTCTATAGTTTTTATAATATTTTTCTTTGGGCTGCTCGTATTAAGTAGTGCCACTCATGTAAATGTTACTGGTAACTTTAAACAGATAATAGTTCAGTTAACAGCCTTTGCTTTGGGAATAGTAGTAATAGCTGTATTGTTAATATTTGATTATAACAGCATAGGTAAATACTATAAAGAACTATATATATTTAGTATATTCATGCTTGTGATAGTTCTGATACCAGGAATTGGTGATAAGCAATTTGGCGCAAGATCATGGATAAGAATAGGTAGTTTAATTAATCTGCAAACATCTGAAATTGCAAAGCTTACATTTATTTTAAGTTATGCAAAAATTGTAGATATGAATAAAGATAATATAAAGGATTTAAAAACGCTAGGAAAACTAGTAGTATATGCACTTCCATTTATAGGTTTATTATTAGGACAACCAGACCTTGGAACAGCTATAGTATTTATGTGTATAATATTCTTTATGCTTTATTCTGCAGGGATAGACAAGAAAGTTATAAGAAATGTTGTAATAGCAGGTATTATACTTGCACCATTGATGTATTTTCTTATGGCACCTCATCAGAGAATAAGAATAGTAAACTTTTTAAATCCAGAAGCATCTAGTAACTACCAAGTACTCCAATCTATGATAGCGATAGGTTCAGGTGGACTTACAGGGAAAGGACTTTATCACGGATCTCAAAATCAGGAAAACTTCCTTCCAGTAAGAGATAGTGACTTTATATTTGCTGTTGTAGGAGAAGAGTTTGGTCTTATAGGAATGATGTTTTTAATATTGATGTTTGTACTTCTTATTACAAGGCTTTTAACAATAGCTAAAAGGTCTAAAAATACATATGGAACATTTATAGTAGCAGGTATTACAGGTATGTTTGCATATCAGATAATACAAAATATAGGTATGACAGTTGGGATGATGCCTGTAACAGGCGTAACACTTCCATTTGTGAGCTACGGAGGTAGTTCGATACTTACATCTATGGCAAATATCGGTATCGTCCTAAACGTTTATATAAGGCGAAAGAGAATAAACTTATATTAATAAAAATATCTTTGATATAAGGTAGTAAAATAGGATATTTTCAAAAATAAAAATTGAAACTCTCCTATGATGGTGTATAATAAATAGGTGAATATTAATTGAACTAGGGCTTGTATTGAAAAATGTAAGCCCTATAAAACTATATTGGAATCGGAGGAAAATTTTGGAAAAAGTAAACATAAAAAGAATTTTGAAAAAGGTTGAAAAACCTGCTAGATATCTGGGAAATGAATTGAATACTATTCATAAAGATACTTCAAATGAGAATTTAATTAGATATGCGCATTGCTTTCCTGACATATATGAAGTAGGAATGAGTCATCTTGGAAGTCATATCCTTTACAATTGCATAAACAAGGAAGAAGATGTATTTTGTGAAAGAGTATATACTCCAGGAGTAGATATGGAAGAAAAAATGAGAGAAAACAATATTCCTCTATTTGGACTTGAATCAAGAGAAGCAATAACAAATTTTGATTTTGTAACATTTTCTCTTCAGTATGAAATGTGCTATACCAATATTCTTAATATGTTGGACCTTGCAAGGATACCTATGCTTGCCAAAGACAGAGGTGAAAAAGATCCATTTATTCTTGTAGGAGGATCTTGCGCCTATAATGTTGAACCTTTAGCTGACTTTGTAGACATTGTTGTTTTAGGTGAAGGTGAGTATATGAACCTTGATGTAATAAGAGCATACAAGGAATGGATAAAAAGCAATCCATATGAAAATGGTCAGACTAGAGTGGACTTTTTAAAGAAAATAGCAACAATAGATGGTGTTTACATACCTTCATTTTATGAATTTGAATATAATGAAGACGGTACTGTTAAGAAGTTAAATAAGTTAGTAGATATTGCACCAGATAGACCGAGAAAAAGAATAGTAGAGAATATGGATCTTGCAGAATATCCTGAAAAAATGATAGTTCCATTTATAGAAACAGTGCATGATAGAATAGTTCTTGAGCTTTTTAGAGGCTGTACTAGGGGATGTAGATTCTGTCAGGCAGGTATGATATATAGACCTATAAGAGAAAAATCTTTAGAAAGATTAAAAGAAATTGTTGATAATATGGTTAAAAATACAGGATACGATGAAATATCTTTATCATCTTTAAGTACGAGTGACTACTCTAAGATACAAGAGATAACAGATTTTCTTGTAGAGGAATATGCACCTCAAAACATAGGGGTTTCTCTTCCGTCTTTAAGACTGGACAATTTTTCAATGGAAATAGCAGAAAAAATTCAACAGGTAAGAAAGACTGGTTTAACATTTGCTCCAGAGGCTGGAACTCAGAGACTTAGAGATGTAATCAACAAGGGTGTTACTGAAGAAGATTTAAGAAATGCAGTAGGTAAGGCTTTTGAAATGGGCTGGAATAGTGTCAAGCTTTACTTTATGATAGGTTTGCCTACAGAAACATATGAAGATTTAGACGGAATAAGAGATCTTGCATATGAGGTAATTGACATATACAGAGAAGTACACGGTGGAAAGTTAAGAGGAAAATTTGGTGTAACAGTAAGTACATCAACATTTGTTCCAAAGCCATTTACACCTTTCCAATGGCATGGTCAGGATACGCAAGATGAAATAAAGGCAAAGCAGAAGCATTTAATAGGCAGACTTAGAAATGGTAACATAAAATATAATTATCATGATTCAAAGACAAGTTTGATGGAGGCTGTATTTGCAAGAGGAGATAGAAGGTTGGGAGCAGTTCTTTTGGAAGTATTTAAAAACGGAGCTAAGTTCGATGGTTGGTCAGAACATTTCGATCTAGATAGATGGTTAAATGCAATGGAAAAAGAAGGTCTTGATCCAAGTTTCTATGCACATAGAGAAAGAAGTTATGATGAAGTGTTCCCATGGGATCACATAGATGTAGGAGTAACAAAAGAGTTTCTTATAAGAGAAAATGAAACAGCGAGAAACGATAAGATAACAAAAGACTGTAGACATGGATGTAATGGATGCGGTATAAATACAAATGATATAGGAAGGGGATTATGCTAATGTCAAAAATAATGAGAATAAAATTTGTCAAAAATGAAGACATGATATATATTTCCCACTTGGATGTTCAGAGACTTTTACAAAGAGCATTTAGAAGAGCTGATGTAGAACTTTCATTTTCTCAGGGATTTAATCCGCATCCTAAAATGAGTTATGGTAATGCACTAGCTTTAGGTGTAGAGAGTTTTGGAGAATATGTAGATATAGAAATAGAAAATGAAGATATAGATTGTAAAGAGTTAATGGAAAGAATAAATAAGCAACTTCCAGATGGAATGCAATTTATAAAGTGTATAGAGCTTCAAGGTGGGGAAAAAGCTCTTGCATCAAATATAATATATGGAGATTATGTGTTTATAATTCCCAATAAACTGAATCTTAAAGAAGAATTAGTATCGTCAAAACTTGAAGAAATGATGGATTCTGAATCTATTATTACGACAAAGAGAAATAAAAAGAAAAAAATTGTAGAAATAGATATAAGACCTTTGATAAAGACTTTATCTTTAATAGATGCAAATGAAGATGAAATAAAAATATCTTCTGTTTTGGCAACTGGTTCAAAACAGAATCTAAATACAAATGTTTTTATACCGATGTTACTTGAATATCTTGAAATAGAAATGGATTCTCTTGATGTAGATATTGTAAGAAATGACTTATATTTTGAAGAAGATGGTAAAATGATAACACCATTTTAATAAAATTGGCACCTGCTTATATTAGCCTAGGTGCCTTTTTATTTTGAATATTTATTAATGAAAAATATGATCTTAGTAAAATTACAGAAGATATTTTAAGAGTATTTTTAAGCTTATATTTAAAAAGCTAGGTTAAATTTAGAAATTTAAGATGAAATAGTGTATAATATAGCATATATATTGAAAAAATAAATAGTTAGTGGTGATAATATGAAGGAATACATAATAGAAGATTTTATAGCTTCTAGAAAGCTAGCAGTAATTAATAATGGAGAATTAGAGAAGATTATTATAGAGGAAAAAAACAAATCTCTAAATATAAAAAATATATATAGAGGAAAAGTAGAAAAGATTATATCTACAATGGACGCTTGTTTTGTAGATATAGGTGAAAGAAACCCTGCTTATTTGAAAGTATCTAAAGATGAAAAAATTCAAGAAGGCGAAAGAATTCTTGTACAGGTAAAAAAGGAAGAGAAGGGCGATAAAAGAGCGAAGGTAAGTAGAGAAATAGATTTTTCAGGAAGGTATCTTGTATATATACCTTCAAACACCAAATTAGTTTTTTCTAGTAAGATTAAAGATAATGATGAGAAAAAAAGACTGAAAAAACTTGTTTTAGAGGCTTCTAATGGAGAAAAGGGCTTTATAGTAAGAACAGAGGCTCAAGGTCAAGGTATAGAAGAATTGAAAAAAGATATAGAAGAACTAAAAGATAAATATGATAAGTTAGTTGAAGAGTATGAGTCCAGTTTCTATCCGAAGTTACTTTATAAGGATAAAGGAAGTATTTTTTCATATATAAAAGAAAACTTATCAGAAGAAGTGTATAGAATTGTCTATGTTGATGGAGAGATAAACAGACCCTTGAGAGATCTCGTAAAATCTATAAAACTAGAATATCTAGAAAAGTTAAAAAAAGAAAAAAATATAGATATTTTTGAGGCATATGGAGTTAATAATATGTTAAAAAAATATACAAGCAGAAATGTCTGGCTTAAAAGTGGTGCCTATATAGTAATTGATAAAACTGAGGCAATGACAGTTATAGATGTTAATACAGGAAGTTTCAAAGGTAAGTCCGGATATGAAGATACTGTGTATAATGTAAATATTGAAGCTGCAGAAGAGATATCTAAACAGATTATTATGAGGGATATTAGCGGTATAATTATAGTTGATTTTATTGATATGCAGAGTAGAAAAAACAAAAATATGCTTTTAGAAAAATTAAGCACTTATCTTGAAAAAGAGGGAAAGAGAAGCAAAGTTCATGGCTTTACAAAGTTAGGTTTAGTTGAAATATCTAGAATGAGAAAGGAAAAAAGTCTTGATCAGTATTTCGATTCAGAAAATAGAGATTTAGATATTATAGAAAGAAAAGTTATATATGAAAAGTATCATTTAGGAAAAGAGAGAGTAGAAATAGAGAAAAAAAATATAGATCTAGATAATATATCAGATAAATTAAATGAAATAGAGAAAAAATATAATGTTAATTTAAAATTTATTTAACATAATATCTGTGTATAAATTGTTAAAAAAATATATTAAAAAATAATTAATTCAATAAATAAAGTGTTGAAAAATTACCTTTATTCAGATAAATAAGTAATAATAGAAAAACTGTAATTAATAATATAAAATAAATGTGAAAAAAATCACTACTTATTAATAAATTAAGTAGTGATTTTTTAGATATAATTAATTTTTTTAAGAAATTTATTAAAAAAATTGATGAAAATTTTTTGCTTATATGTTACTATAAGAATAAAGAAGCAAATAAAAAGGTTACTTAATATATAATCAAAAAGGAGAAAATCTTTATAAAATTAATTGTACAGAATAAGATTATAAGTGATTATGTAAATCTTTTTAAAACTTAATTAAGGAGGTATTTTAATGAGTAGGTTATACATCAATACTCCAGATACAGCTCAGATAGTAGTTGAAGGTCTATATAAAGATCTAGAAAGAAGAATTGTGTCAAGTCCTCCAGGAATATGTCCTGTAGAGGTTTCTCTTGCATTTTTGAAACTGTGTCATGCTCAAACATGTGGAAAATGTGTTCCTTGTAGAGTAGGGCTAGACAAACTTCAGGAGATGATTGAAAGTGTACTTGATGGAGAAGCAACAGAGGAAACTTTGGAGCTAATTGAAGATACTGTAAGAGTAATTATAAAAACAGCAGATTGTGCAATAGGTTATGAGGCTGCGGAAATGGTTCTCAAGGGAATAGTTGGATTTAGAGACGACTACCTTTCCCATATAAGAACTTCAAAATGTTCAATGGATAGAAACATATCAGTACCATGTGTTGCAATGTGTCCAGCAGGTGTAGACATACCTGGTTACATAGCCCTAATTGGAGAAAAAAGATATGCAGATGCAGTTAGGCTTATTAGAAAAGACAATCCATTCCCTACTGCGTGTGCCCTAGTGTGTGAACATCCTTGTGAGGCAAGATGTAGAAGAACTATGGTAGATGCACCTATGAATATAAGAGGGATGAAGAAGTATGCAGTCGATCATGCAGGTATAGTTCCACCTCCAGCTTGTGCAGAATCAACAGGCAAAAAGGTAGCAATAGTAGGTGGTGGTCCAAGTGGATTAAGTGCAGCATATTATCTATCACTTATGGGACACAAGGTTGTAGTATATGAAAGAAGCAAAAAACTTGGTGGTATGTTGAGATATGGTATACCAAAATACAGACTTCCGAGAGAACGTTTACAAGAAGATATAGATGCTATACTTAAAACAGGTATAGAAGTTCATAGAAATATAGAGGTAGGTAAAGATATATCAATAGAGGATATAACAAAAGAATGTGATGCTATGTATATAGCTATAGGAGCTCATGATTTTAAAAAGTTAGGAATAGAAGGCGAAGATGCTAAGGGAGCTATTTCTGCTGTTGAGATGCTAAAGATGATAGGTGATGAAAATTACCCGGATTTGACAGGTCAGAAGGTAATCGTAATCGGTGGAGGTAATGTAGCAATGGATAGTGCTCGTACAGCCAATAGATGTAACGCCGAAAGAGTGTCTATAGTGTATAGAAGAAGAAAAGAAGATATGACTTGTCTAAAGGAAGAAATAGAAGAAGCTTTAATAGAAGGTTGTGAGCTATATTCTCAAATGGCTCCTATAAAAATAGAAACTGATGAAGATAATAATATAAAGGCTGTTTGGATTCAGCCACAGATAGTTGGAGAAATGGATAAGAGTTCTAGACCAAGACCTAGAAATTCAAGTGAAAAGCCTGTTAGATTAGAATGTGATAAGTTAATAGTTGCAATTGGGCAAAACATAGAATCAAAGCACTTTAAGGAGTTCGGAATGCCAGTAAAGAGAGGTATTATTGAAGCTTTAAATTCTAGTGAGGTGGAAAATATACCTGGTATCTTTGCAGGTGGTGACTGTGTAACAGGTCCTGCAACTGTAATAAAGGCAATTGGAGCAGGTAAGGTTGCTGCTGCTAATATAGATGAATACCTAGGCTTTAACCATTTAATAAGTGTAGATATCGACCTTCCAAAAATAAGATGGAATGATAGAAATCCTTGTGCAAGGGCAAACATGAAGGAAATAAGTACTCATGAGAGAAAGAATAACTTTGCAGAGGTAGAAAAAGGACTTACTCCAGAAGAGGCTGCACAGGAAGCAGGAAGATGTTTAAGATGTGATCATTTTGGATGGGGTAACTTCAGAGGAGGTAGAACATCAATATGGTAAAAGTAACTATAGATAATCAGACTATAATGGTAGAGGAAGGTACTAAAATAATAGATGCTGCAAAGGAAACGGGCATTATTATACCTAGGTTGTGTTTCTTGAGAGAAATAAATGAAATAGGTGCGTGTAGAGTATGTTCAGTTGAAGTAGAAGGAACGGACAAACTTCTAACAGCTTGTAATACAGTAGTTGAAGATGGTATGGTTGTAAAAACAAATAGTCCAAAAGTAAGAAGAGCAAGAAGGACAAATATAGAATTTATACTTTCACAACATGATTTTAGTTGTGCTACATGTGTAAGAAGTGGTAATTGTTCACTTCAAGAAATAGCAAACGACCTAAATGTGGACTCTATGCCATATAAAATAAAATATGAAAAAAGAGCCTGGAATAAGGATTTTCCTTTACAGAAGGATTTTTCAAAGTGTATAAAATGTATGAGATGTATACAGGTATGTGATAAAATTCAAAGTCTTGGAATATGGGACGTTGTAAATAGTGGTTCAAGAACTACTGTAGATGTTTCTCATAATAGACAAATAGAAGATGCAGATTGTGTATTGTGTGGTCAGTGTATAACACATTGTCCAGTAGGTTCTCTAACAACAAGAAACGATACTCATAGAGTGTACGATGCAATAGAGGATGAAAATCTTATAACAGTAGTTCAAGTTGCACCTGCAGTAAGGGCTGCATGGGCAGAAAACCTTAATATAGAAGAAAAGTCAGCTACACCTAGCTTGATGGTTGCGGCACTAAAGAAAATTGGTTTTGATTATGTATTTGATACAAACTTTAGCGCTGACCTTACAATAATGGAAGAGGCAAACGAATTCCTAGAAGTATATACATCAGGTGGAAGAGACCTCCCTATGTTCACATCATGTTGTCCTGGTTGGGTGAGATTTATGAAATCTCAGTATCCAGATATGGTAAAGTATTTGTCAACATCAAAATCTCCTCAGCAGATGTTTGGAGCAGTAGCAAAATCATATTATGCAGATCTTTTGGGAGTAGATGCAAACAAAATATGCTGTATATCTATTATGCCATGTACTGCAAAGAAAAAAGAAGCAGAGATTGAGACAATAAATGATACAGAAGCACAAAGAGATGTAGATATAGTTATTACAACAAGAGAAATGGAAAAGATGATAAGAGCGGAAAACCTTGACTTTAGCAAACTAAAAGAAGAATCATTTGACTCACCTCTTGGAATAGGAAGTGGCGCAGGTGTAATATTTGGTGCTACTGGTGGTGTAATGGAAGCAGCTCTTAGAAGCGCGTATTATTTTGTAACAGGGAAAAATCCTGATCCAGATTCTTTTGTATCTGTAAGAGGAGAAGAAGGTTGGAGAGAATCTAAATTTTCAATAGCTGGAAATGAATTAAGTGTGGCTGTAGTAAGTGGACTTAGAAATGCTAGAGAGTTGATGGATGCTTTAATAAGAGGAGAAGTTAAGTATGACTTTGTAGAGGTAATGGCATGTCCTGGAGGCTGCTCTGGTGGCGGAGGACAACCTATTAAGGATGGTTGTGAATTAGCATATACTAGGGCTAACAAGCTTTATAAGCTTGATAAAAAGATGTATTTAAGGTATTCACATGAAAATCCAGCAATACAAAAAATATATAGCGAATATCTTGGAAAGCCAAATTCTGAAATTGCTCATAAGCTACTTCACACAGACCATGAATCTTGGAAGATGCCTTTATCTCCAATATTCTCAATGGACGAAGATAGTAAATTTAGATATAATTTTAAATAAAAAAACTATATAAAATTATTAATAAAACTTAGAAAATATATAATAAAAAATGCAGGAGAGATTTTTCCTGCATTTTTATATGTTTAAAATAGCTAGATTCATTTATAAATTTTAAATAACAGTAATTATAAAATATCTGTTTTCTTGCAAAATTGACTTAGTCTTCAGCACTATAACTTAAATCAATTTTTATACCATCATGGGCAATAGTTGTATTTTTAAATACAGACCTTGCATTTTCAATAAAATAACTAGGATTATCTACTGATGGAGAAAAATGTGTAAGTAAAAGATGTTTTACTTTTCCAAGTTTTGCCAAACTAGCAGACTCTCTAAATGTCATATGCTTGTTCTTTACTGCCTTGGCAATATCCAAATCATCTCCGTACATTGCCTCACAAATGAATAAGTCACTTTCCTTTATAAAATCAGGAATAGTATTTATAGGTCTTGTATCTGTAATATAGCTAAATTTAATACCTTTTCTTTCTTCACCTAAGACCATATCTGGTGTATAAGCATTATCGTCAATATAAAAAGTTTGACCTAATTGGAGATTTTTCCATAAATATTTTGGGACATTATTCTCTATTGCATTTTGAGGACTAAACTTTCTATTTCTCTTGAAATAAAGACTATATCCTATACATTCAGTTGAATGTTCAAGTTTAATTGTAGAAATCTCTATTTCCTTAAATTGACCATCATTTATTGAAAAAGCCCCTGAAGGATTTTCTATAATATTTAATGGATAGGGAATACCTTCTATTAAAACGAGCATTGCCTTAATAGCTCTTTTGATTCCTCTAGGTCCAACAATAGTCAGGGGGGTTCTTTTTTCTGAATTTCCCATTGTTGAAAGCAATCCTATTAAACCGTTAATGTGATCACCATGTAAGTGGGTAATTAGGATAAGGTCTATTCCCTTAAAACCACATCCAACTTTTTTCATAGATATCTGAGTACCTTCACCACAGTCTATAAGTATTTTTCTTCCTTTATAGTTCAAAAATGCACTGGAACAAAATCTATTTGGTGATGGTACATTTCCACCAGTTCCAAGCATTGTAATGTTTACCATTTCATCACCTGCCATTCTTAGTTTTAAAATAAAGTTAACTCTTGTATATAGTATATAATTACATAAATTCATTTTTTTGTTTCAATTTTTTAGCATAAATATTATTAGCACATAAATAAGCTAGATAAACCATAATAAGCCCGCCTAGAAGCGAAATTATCATATAGATAGCTGCCAGAAAGAAATTTGTTGAATAAATTAAATCTGCTAGATTTTTGGAAAAAGTAGAAAAAGTAGTAAAGGCTCCCAAAAGTCCAGTAGCAAGTGCTGCATGCAAATTATCATTCATTTTAATAGATTTTTCAGCAAGATGTACCGTAAGTGAAAGTAAAAAGCATCCAAGTAGATTTACTATTAGAGTATTTAAGGGAATTAGCTGAAAATCTGACAAAAAAGGAATATTAAAAAACAAATTTCTCAATAAAGCACCGAAAAAGCCACCTATAAAAATATATATTAATCTTTTCAAAATATCACCTCATATAAATTTGAAGCCACTTAATAAAACATTCTAGCTCCAATAATAAAAAATATAACTCCTAAAATAGTTGTAGGAAGCATATATTTTAACATAGAAGGAAATCCATCTTCTTTTAAAAGCTCAAAGCTTTCTACTAAGAAAGTAGAAAAAGTAGTAAATCCTCCTAAAATACCCGTTTGTATAAATGCAGCTAAGTTGTTATCACGAATTGCAAAAACACTAACACCAAGGAAAAAAGATCCTATGATATTAATAAGCATAGTGCTAATAGGAATTGAAAAATAGCTATGTTCTTTTATTATCTTTGACAAAATATATCTCATTAAAGCTCCTATTCCACCACCTAGCGATAGAAGAATTAGACTCATATTATCACCTCTTTTTCCACATAACAATAATTATATAACATAAATAGAAATAGTTTAAGAGCTTTTTATAGGTAAAAGTAAAATTAATTAATAAAAAGAATAATATAGAGATGACTTCTAGCTTATTAAAAGAAAATAAAAAAGATTATCTAATAGAGGTTTTATTAGAAAATAGAAGTAAGAAGAAAACCGCTGGCAAATATCGAAAGATTTAAATTTTAGAAGAAATTGATAAGTATTTAGATATATGGTGAAATTTATATAGCGAATAAACAAAAAATATATAGGTTACAAATAGATGAAGATGTAGTTATTTAAAAAATAATAAGTATTTTTATGGTATAATTTAAAATGAAAGGCAGTGATAATATGTCAAAAATAACGGCAATAGAATTTCAAAAAAAGAATAAAGACAGGGTTAATTTATATGTAGATGATGAATACCTTCTTTCTCTTTATGCGGAACTAATTTATAAATATAATTTAGAAAAAGGACAGGAAGTCGATAAGGATAAACTCGTTGAAATCCTTAAAGTTGATGAATATGAGAAAGCTAAGAATAAAGCACTACAATCTATTACTAGAACGGAAAAGTCAGAAAAGAAGATGAGAGAAAAGCTTTTAAAAGATTTTGATGAAGATATAGTTGAAGAAGTAATAGAGTTTTTAAAAAAATATTCATTAGTAGACGATGAAAGATTTGCAGATAGAATAGTCGCTAATGATGTTAATTTTAAAAAAGTAGGCAAGAATAAAATAAAGCAAAATCTATATTCAAAGGGAATAGGAAGAGAATATATTGAAAGTGCAATATCTGAAATAGATAGAGACAAGGAATTGGAGAATGCAATATATTTGGCGAAAAAGAAAATTTCGAAAATTAAATCCACAGATGAAAGAACCATCAAAAATAAACTATATCAGCATCTTGCATATAAGGGATTTGACTATGATACCATCAATTCGGCAATTAGAAGAGTACTTGAAGGCGAAGACTAGTTAATTAACTGTAGAATCTATAGATAACAGAGTATTAATTAAGTGTAAGTCTTCAATTTTATTTGTTTTAAAACACAAGTGGTGTTTAATAT
This sequence comes from Peptostreptococcus russellii, assembly GCF_900110295.1. Lineage (GTDB taxonomy): Bacteria > Bacillota > Clostridia > Peptostreptococcales > Peptostreptococcaceae > Peptostreptococcus > Peptostreptococcus russellii_A. Next base: position 188,027 of record NZ_FODF01000002.1, on the reverse strand, counting down.
ATAATTAGGACGGAACGGATAAATGAAAAACTTGATAATTATAATAGTAAGCACTATTATAGGAATTTATGATATAATTAAGCTCTATGTCGATGAAAAATAAAGGAGTATCTAATTTGCAGATGAAATATTTTTTAGAGCTGATAGAATTTGCATAAAAATTAGCACAAGTGTATAAAAACAAAAAAGATATTGTAAATATGCAAAAAGGATTTTATTTTTTTTGATACTGCATTAGAAAAATAAGAAATTTTGAATAAAAAATAATAAAAATTTGTTATTATACAAAAAAACATGGAAAAAACTGATTGGACTTATATACTTAGCTGTGATAAAATGAATTTATCATGGTTATAAAGGGGAAAGAACATGTTGTTAGAAGAAAGACTAGCTTTATCTCACAAGAAAAATGAAGAAAAGCTGAAAACCTTTAAAGAATCAAATGAAAAGATGAAGCTAGGAATTATGGGTGGGACATTTAACCCAATTCATAATGCTCATCTAGCTACAGCTGAATTTATAAGAGACAAATATGGACTTGATAAGGTGGTTTTTATTCCTACGGGAGATCCACCTCATAAAAGAAATATATTGGATAAGAAACATAGATTCAATATGGTTGTTATGTCGACTCTTAAGAACGATGATTTCTTTGTATCAGATTATGAAATAGCATCAAAGGGCGAAACAAACTATACTGTGGATACACTTAGATATATTGGACAAACTTATCCAAATGAAGAAATCTATTTTATTACGGGGTCTGATGCAGTCAATCAGATGGAGTCTTGGAAGGAATTTCAAGAGAATTTTAAACGTGCTAAATTTATTGCAGCCATAAGACCGGGAATAGATTTACTTGAAACACAGGAAAACATAGAAAGATATAGAAAAGATTATTCTGCAAATATTGATATGGTGTATGTTCCATCTCTTGAGATATCATCTACCTATATTAGATCTAGAGTTAAAAGCGGAAAAAGCATTAAATATCTTGTTCCTGGAAGAGTAGAAGAATATATTAGAAAGTATAATTTATATGGAGGTGCGAGTAGGTAGATGGAGATATCTGAAATGATTGAGAAACTAAACGATTATCTACCAGAAAAAAGGAAACGCCACTCTTTAAATGTAGCTAAATCTGCAGTAAGATTGTGTGAATTCCGAGGTTGTGATAAAAAGAAGGCAGAGATTGCAGGGATTTTGCATGATACAGCAAAGTATGTTAAGTTTGCTGATGTGGATAAGTATTGTAAGAAATATGGTATAGAACTTGACGACTTAGAAAAGAAAAGTACAGCATTATCTCATAGTGTTCTTGGATCATATATAGCAAAGTATGAATTTGGAATTGATGATGAAGAAATTTTAGGGGCAATAAGATATCATACTACAGGCAAGCCTGACATGTCTCATATTGAAGAGGTTATATATTTAGCTGACCTTATAGAAGAAGGAAGAGACTATCCAGGAGTTGATGATTTAAGAAAAATGGCATACTCGGGAGAGATTGATAAAGCAATAGTAAAATCTATAGACAATACTATTACTTTGGTGTTAAAGAAAAAAGCACCTTTGCACACAAGAACTGTGGATGCAAGAAATTATTACATACAGAAGATTAAAAGTATGGAAAAGGAGTAGAATTATGGTTACAGTTGAAAATATGACGAAACAGATTTGTGAAGCGATAAGCGACAAGTTGGGAAAAGATATAGCAGTATTGAATATAGGAAAGGTTTCTAGCCTATGTGATTACTTTATAATAGCATCAGGATCTACAGCAAGACAGGTAAAGGCAATAGCTGATAGTGTTGAAGATGCTATGTCAGAAATAGGGATAGAGGCAAGAGGAAAAGAAGGAAGAGATACTCAGAGCTGGATTCTTCTTGACTACGGTGATGTAATGGTTCATATATTTGATGAAGAAAATAGAGGTTTCTATAATCTTGAAAAGTTGTGGAAAGATGCACCATATGTAGAAGTCGAAGAGCTTGACGAAATAGATGCAGAATCTTTAAAAATTGACCTTTAAAATAAATTATACAGATATTCTTTTGTGTATAGAATAAAGAAAAAACCTTTATTCTATTGACAGAAAATTTTAAGGGTGTTAATATATGTAAATATAGCTAGAATTTATAAAAATAAATTATATGCAATCGAAGTAGTAAATACAGATGGATTTTCAGAGAGCTATCGTTTCTGCGAGGATAGTATTTTTATCGTGTTGAACTTGTCGACTAAATTGCATAACCGTTGTTGGTATAAAGACTTTACCGAGAGAGCTGTTTTGCAGCTAATTAGGGTGGTACCGCGAGAATTTACTCGTCCCTAAACAGAGATGTTTAGAGACGAGTTTTTTTATTTCTATAAAACTTTCTAGAAAATTAGAATAAAGAAGATATTAAAATATAATAAAATAAGTAGGAGGAAAAAAATGAGCTTTTATAATTTCAAAGATATTGAAAAAAAATGGCAGAAAACGTGGAAAGAAAACGGACAGTATAAAATGGATATAGAAGATACTTCTAAGCCAAAGTATTATTGTTTAGAAATGTTCCCTTATCCATCAGGAAAGATACATATGGGACATGTAAGAAATTATTCAATTGGTGACGTAGTTGCTAGATTTAAGAAAATGGAAGGTTATAATGTACTTCATCCAATGGGATGGGATTCATTTGGTCTTCCTGCAGAAAATGCTGCAATAAAGAACGGAATACATCCTCATAAGTGGACAATGGCAAATATTGAAGAAATGAAAGAACAGCTTAATATGCTTGGTCTGAGCTATGATTGGGACAAGGAAGTAGCAACATCTACACCAGAATATTACAAGTGGACTCAGACTATATTTCTTAAATTTTTAGAAGCAGGTTTAGCATACAAGAAAAATTCATATGTTAACTGGTGTCCGTCATGTGAAACAGTTCTTGCAAATGAACAGGTTGTTCAGGGGGAATGTGAAAGATGTGGATCAACAGTAGATAAGAAGGAACTAGAACAGTGGTACTTCAAGACAACTGAATTTTCTGAAGAATTGTTACAAGATCTTGATAAGTTAGATGGATGGCCTGAAAAAGTTAAGTTGATGCAGAAAAACTGGATAGGAAAGAGCTACGGTGCAAATGTTACATTCAAGGTAGAGGGAATGGACAAGGAAATAACTGTATACACAACTAGACCAGATACAATTTTTGGATCAACATTTATGGTTATTGCTCCAGAATCAAAGCTTGCAAAAGAATTGGTAAAGGGAACTGAATACGAATCAGTAGTAGAAGAATTTGAAAAGAAAATGCATGCAATGACAGAAGTTGAAAGAGAATCTGCTGAATTAGAAAAAGATGGTAGATTTATTGGAAGAGAAGTAATCAATCCACTAACAGGAAAGAAGATGCCTATATGGATAGCTAACTATGTACTAGCAGATTATGGTACAGGTGCAGTAATGGGGGTTGCAGCTCATGATGACAGAGACAATGAATTTGCAAAGAAATTCAATCTTGAAATAATACCAGTAATTGATGAAGACGACAAAATGATAAATTCTGGTGAATTTAATGGAATGAATAAAGATGAAGCCTTTAATGCAATAGTTGAGAAGTTAGAGGAAATAGGAAGAGGAAAGAAGACAACTAACTATAGATTAAGAGACTGGCTGATTTCAAGACAGAGATATTGGGGATGTCCTATACCAGTAGTATATTGTGAAGATTGCGGAATAGTTCCAGTAGAAGAAAAAGATCTACCAATACTTTTACCAACAGATGTTAAATTTACTGGTAGAGGGGAATCACCTCTTACAACTTCTGAAACATTTAAGAAGTGCAATTGTCCTAAGTGTGGAAAGCCGGCAAGAAGAGAAGTAGATACAATAGATACTTTTATTGATTCTTCATGGTACTTTATGAGATATATAGATAGCCAAAATACAGAGACTCCTTTTAGAAAGGATTTAGTAGATAAGTGGCTTCCAGTAGACCAGTATATAGGAGGTGTAGAACACGCTATACTTCATCTTCTTTATTCAAGATGGTTTACAAAGGCACTTCATAAGCTAGGTTGGACTGACCATACAGAACCATTTAAAAACCTTCTAACTCAGGGAATGGTTTTAATGGACGGAAAGAAGATGAGTAAGTCTAAAGGAAATACAATATCTCCTATGGAAATAATAGAAGAATATGGTGCAGACACTGCAAGATTATTTATACTATTTGCGGCTCCACCTGAAAGAGATCTTGACTGGTCAGATAAAGGTGTTGAAGGATGCTATAAATTCTTAAATAGAGTATATAGGCTAGTAGATGAATTGGAAGATGTATTTGAAAATAAATCAGAGTTTGGTGAATTGACTAAGGCTGATAAAGAACTTAGAGCAAAGGCAAACTCAACTTTAAAGAAAGTAACAGATGATTTAAGTACAAAATTTGGATTCAATACAGCAATAGCAGCTCTTATGGAACTTGTAAACGACATATATAAGTATAAAGAACGTGATGATAGAAATGATGCTGTAATTAGGGAGGCGTTAGAGACTATAATAGTAATAGTTTCTCCTTTTGCTCCACATCTAGGTGAAGAATTGTGGTCTAAGATAGGTAAAGAAGGAAGTATATTTGATATATCTTGGCCAAAATATGATGAAGATGCAATCCAGCTTGATGAAATGGAATTAATAGTTCAGGTAAATGGAAAACTAAGAAATAAAATAATGGTTGCATCAGATATATCACAGGAAGATATGAAGACAGCAGCATTAGAAGATGAAAAAATAAAAGATTTTATAGGCGACAAAAATGTTGTTAAGGTAATAGCTATACCTGGCAAGCTTGTAAATATAGTAATAAAGTAGTAAAATAGAATACGTATCATAAAAGCATGGATTTTTCCATGCTTTTATTTTTAAAATAAATATCGGTGTTTTTAGTAAAAAGTCTTTTTATTAAATACAATAAAAGAAAGAAAAGAAAGCAGAAAAAAATAATTGAAAAACTAATTGTATAATTAGAAAAATTCACTGGTTTACTTACTAAACCTCAAAATCGTTTTAGTATCAAATTTAATTTAGAAAATATAGTGTATTTAATAAAGAATATCATTATATAAAAGTAAAAAAAGAATTAAGAAAAATACTTGAAAATAACTAGAAAAAAAGAGAAAAAATTTTATTTTAGGGTGTTGAATATGAATATAAATTATGTTAATATTGAGGTGTGGAAAAGAATATGTAGATATGATTATAAGGGTGATTGCTTCTTGCGATGCCCTTTTTGTTTGAGAAATTTTGGAAATTGGAAGGAGGAAATTTTATGAATCAGCAGAAAAAAAAGGAAACACAGAGTGCTTTACTAATGGTTTTAACAGCAGTTATATGGGGGATTGCATTTGTATTCCAAAGAACAGGCATGGAGCATATAGGTCCATTTGCCTTTAACTTTTTTAGATGTTTATTAAGTTTGGTTTTCCTATTAGCAGTTAGTGGATTTTTAAAGATAAAAAATAAGAATTCTGAAAAGAAGCAGACTAACTTTAGTAGAAAATCTCTTTACATAGGTGGTATATTAGCAGGCCTTGCTTTATTTTTAGGTATGAGTACACAGCAAGTCGGAATGGTAAGTACAAGTGCTGCTAAGGCAGGATTTATAACAACTATGTATATAGTTCTTGTTCCTATAATGGGAATGTTTTATGGTAGAAAGACAACTCCAAAGATGTGGCTATGTGTTGCAATAGCAGCGGTAGGACTTTATATGTTATCGATAAAAGAAGGTTTTGTCATAGAAAAAGGAGACTTCTTTGTATTCCTATCAGCTATATTCTTTGGGCTACAAATAGTTATTATAGATATATTTGCTCCAAAGGCAGATGCAATTAAGCTATCAATGATTGAATTCGCAACAAGTGGTGTGCTATCTTTAATAGCTACACTTATGACTGAAACAACTACAATGGCTGGAATTCAGGCTGCAGGAGTAGCGATACTTTATACAGGTTTATTATCAAGTGGTGTAGGTTTTACACTTCAGATAATAGCTCAAAAGAATCTAGCACCGACAGTTACATCTCTAATAATGAGTATGGAATCAGGTGTATCAGCAATAGCGGGTGTAATATTCTTGCATGAAGCTCTTACATCAAGAGAAATAGTAGGTTGTATAATAATGATAATAGCTGTACTTCTTGCACAGTTAGACTTCCCTATGATGAAGTCCAAAAAAAGCAAGAGGATTGAAAGTGTAGAACTTTCACAAGGAAATGAAAATAGGAAGATGGCTCAGTAATATAGAATTTTTAAATAAAATAGTATTTTACTTTATTAAATAATATAGAAATAACTCTCTCAGGGAGAGTTATTTTTATGTTAAATATCTTTATTTTTATAAATTAAGTGACTTTCTATTGACTATGAAGTAAGCAAATATTACTTTTCTAAATTATATTAGTATAATATAAATTTCATCTTAAAATTCAAAATAAATAGATAAGTATATATTTAGATTAAGAAAAAGTAGATAAAAAGATATTAATATATAAAGATTACAATAATCATTAAAATAAATTTTAAAAAAGTCAAAAATCAATTGACAAGAGAATTTCAATTTAGTATAATGAATAGGTAATTGCCGCACGGGAAGGGTAGCTGCACGTGAAAACAGTGCTCGGCATGAAACTCTATAACAGATATTTATACCTGATATAGATACCTGATCCGGCGAGTTTGAAACGAGGAGGTGTATATATGTACGCTATAGTAAAGACTGGAGGAAAGCAGTATAAGGTTTCTGAAGGTGATGTTCTTTTCGTTGAAAAGTTAGAAGCTAACGAAGGTGATGTTGTTACTTTAAATGAAGTATTAGCAGTTAATGACGGCGAGCTTAAGTTAGGAGCTCCTGTAGTTGAAGGTGCTAACGTTCAGGCGAAGGTTCTTGAACAGGGTAAAAACAAGAAGATTGTTGTTTACAAGTACAAGGCTAAGAAGGACTACAGAAGAAAGAACGGTCATCGTCAGCTATATACTAAGTTAGTTGTTGAAAAGATCAACGCATAATAATCGCATATGATTAAAGTAACATTTTTTTATAATGACGGTTTTAAAATTAAAGGCTTTGAATTAAAAGGTCACGCAGAATATGGCGAATTTGGATACGACATAGTTTGCTCGGCCGTTACAAGCAATTCAATTGCTGTTATTAATTCATTAGATAGCCTACAGAAAGTAAGTTTTGAAGATGTTAAAGCTTCTGAGGGTCACATTTTATGTTTTGTCAAAGACGAAGATCTTGAGAAGTCACAGCTGTTATTACAGCATTTAAGACTTGCACTAGAGGAAATAAGTAGAGAATATCCAAAAAATATAAAAATATTTGAAAAGTAGGGGGTGACTCCAGATGTTAAAAATGAATTTACAGCTTCTTGCATCTAAGAAGGGAGTAGGTTCTTCTAAGAACGGTAGAGATTCTATCTCTAAGAGACTTGGTGTTAAGAGATTTGATGGACAGGTAGTTACAGCAGGTTCTATCATAGTTAGACAGAGAGGAACTAAGATTCATCCAGGAACAAACGTTGGTAAGGGTGGAGACGATACTCTATTCGCACTTGTAGACGGTAAAGTCAAGTTCGAAAGAATGGACAAGAAGAGAAAGAGAGTTAGTATATATCCAGTAGAAATCGCTGAATAATGCAAGCTATAGAGCTATCAAATCTGATAGCTCTATTTTTATAAAAAGGATATAGAATTCTGCCTTTTAAAAAAGACTTCATACTTTAAGTGGAAATTTTGCAGTAAAGATTACTTAATTGGATATCTTTGTTAAAATATACTATTATAGAGTAAAGATTGTCGGTGGATTTTTAGAAGGTACGAAGCTTTTTTTAAAATTGCGCAGAGGTGTATCCTAAATCGATGCGTTATAGAAAATAGTTGAGAATTTTAGAGAATATATCTATAGTTTATAGTTTTGATATTCTATAGTTATAATAATTTGAAAAGGAGGTAGACACATATGTTTATAGATAAAGCCAGAATATTTGTAAAGGCGGGAAACGGTGGAAACGGTTCAGTGTCCTTTAGAAGAGAAAAATATGTTCCAGCAGGTGGTCCAGACGGTGGAGATGGAGGAAGAGGAGCTAGTATAGTAATAGTAGCTGACTCAGGACTTAGAACACTTATGGACTTTAAGTACAAGAAAAAATATGCAGCTCCATGTGGAGAAGACGGTTCAAAAAAGAATAGATCAGGTAAAAATGGAGAAGATGTAGTTCTTAAAGTTCCTGAAGGTACAATTGTAAAAGATGAAAAAACAGGTCTTATAATAGCGGATTTAAAAAATGACGGAGATAGTGTAGTAGTAGCAAAGGGTGGTTTCGGCGGAAAAGGAAACCAACATTTTGCAAATGCAGTTAGACAAGCTCCATCATTTGCCAAGTCTGGAACAGATGGAGAAGAAAGATGGATTGTACTAGAACTTAAGATGATAGCAGATGTTGGGTTAGTAGGATTCCCTAATGTAGGTAAATCTACATTTTTATCAGTAGTTACTTCTGCAAAACCAAAGATAGCTAACTATCACTTTACTACTCTTACACCCAATTTAGGTGTTGTAAAGACTAAGTACGGTGAAAGTTTTGTAATGGCTGATATTCCTGGTATTATAGAAGGCGCATCAGATGGCGTTGGCTTAGGTCATGACTTCTTGAGACATGTTGAGAGAACGAAGGTATTAATACATATAGTTGATATATCAGGGATTGAAGGAAGAGATCCTATAGAAGATTTTGATAAGATAAATGATGAACTAAAGCTTTATAATGAAAGATTGGCTACTAGACCGCAGCTTGTGGTAGCAAATAAGTCAGATATACTTTTTGATGATTCTGTATATGAAAAATTCAAAGAAACAATGACTGAGAGAGGTTATGAAGTATTTAAAATGTCAGCTATAACTAGACAGGGAATAGATGAAGTTATAGAAAGGGCAGCTCAGATACTAGATGAGTCAGAAGAAATAGAACTTGTTACAGAAGAAAATATCTATAGACCAGAAATGGATGAAGCCGAGGAAGGTCTAAAGATTGAAATTGATGAAGATGGAGTATATGTAGTTACAGGTAAAGAATTGAGAAGAATTCTTTATTCAGTTAACTTCGATGATATGGAGTCTCTACAATTCTTCCAAAGACAGCTTGAAACAAGAGGAGTATTCAATATGCTTCGTGAAAAGGGCATAGAAGATGGAGATACTGTAAAAATATACGAACTTGAATTTGAGTTCTATAATTAAAGGTATCATAAATAATACTCAAAAGTATTTTTGAATTTTTATTGCCAAAATATGAAAATATAGAGTATTTTTTATTAAAAAATGCAAAATAAGGTGTCATAAGTATATATGATACCAAAATAAAAAAAAGTAGAAGAGTACATTGTTTTTATTATTAAAAAACAAGGCTACTTTCAGTATATTAATTAGGAGGTAAAGTATGCTTAACGGAAAGAAACGTGCATATTTAAGATCAATAGCAAATACAACAAAGCCTACTACACAGATAGGTAAAGATGGTATTACAGAAGAATTTTTAGAACAGCTTGATGATCAGCTTAGAGCTAGAGAAATTGTAAAGGTAAATATCCTTGAAACAGCTGGTTTAGATACAAAAGAAGCAGCAAATGCAGTATGTGAAGCAATAAGAGCAGAATTTGTTCAAGCAATAGGAAGTAAATTTACTGTATATAAGAAAAATCTTGAAGAAACAAAGATAATATTCCCTGGACATGAGCAGGCAAAAGCTAAGAAAAAGGGTGAACCAAGAACAAATAGAGTCACAAAGAAGCAGGCAAGTTATGAACTAAAGAAAACAAGTGGCGGAATAAGAAATAAGGGAAAAAGCAAGAAGAAGTAAATAGAAAACAAATAAATTTCTGCAGCCTTTAATCAATCGATTTTAGGCTGTATTTATTTTATTTTTACGTAGCTATTTAAAAAAAATAGAAATACTCTCAAATTTTTAAAAAGAAAATAAAAATAAAAAACAACTGGAAACTTGGTAGAAATTTTCAAAAAATGATATAGATAATAAATAGTAAATATTGAATAAAGCTTTATAAATAGCCAAAGTAACATAAGTGCTTTATTATATACTATTGATTTAATCAATAGGACATATTTGAATAATTTACAAAAAAAAATAAGAAAAACTAATATAAGTATTGAAATTTTTCAAAGGTAGTATTATATTAGATACGTAGGCAATTTTCAGGCGATTAATTTATTTTCAGATGTTCAGGAAAATATTTTCTTAGCCTATTTGTCAATGCAAAAAGGGTGTTTGTATAACTCAATCGATTATATTAAAATTATATGTGGGTGTTTGTATAACTCGCGGAAAAAGGAGAATTTAAAATGGAAATGGAAAAGGTTACATTAGAAGATGTAAAAGAAGCAAGAGAAACTATCAAGGATATTGTCTTAAAGACTGACATTTTAGAAAATGTTAGATTATCAGAAAAGACAGGCGCTAGAGTTTGGTACAAGTGTGAAAATCTTCAGAGAACAGGATCATTCAAGATCAGAGGAGCTTGTAACAAGATTGCTCATCTTACTGAAGAAGAAAAGTCACATGGTGTTATAGCATCAAGTGCAGGTAACCATGCACAGGGTGTTGCTTTAGGAGCTAAGAACGTTGGTATAAAGGCTACTATATGTATGCCATCTACTGCACCAGTATCTAAGGTTGCAGCTACAAAGAGCTACGGAGCAGAAGTAGTTCTTCACGGAAATGTTTACGATGATGCACATGCAAAAGCAGTTGAAATACAGAGCAAGACTGGAGCTACTTTCTTAGAACCATTCAACGATAAGGAAGTAATCGCAGGACAGGGAACTATAGGTCTAGAAATATTTGAACAGCTAGACGGTAAGGTTGACACTGTACTAGTACCAGTAGGTGGTGGTGGTATCGTTGCAGGTATTGCTACAGCACTTAAGGGATTAAATCCAGATGTAAAGATTATAGGAGTTCAGACTTGTAATATACCATCAATGAAGGTATCATTTGAAGCTGGAGAAGTTAAGTCAGCATTTAATGATGTTACAATTGCAGATGGTATAGCAGTTAAGACACCTGGAGATTTAACATTTGATATAATTTCTAAGAAGGTTGATGAAATAGTAACAGTTACTGAAGAAGAAATAGCAGAAGCTATATTATTCATGATGGAAAACCAGAAGCTTGTAAGTGAAGGAGCAGGTGCAGTAAGTACAGCAGCTTTATTATCAGGTAAGTACAAGCCACAGAAGGGTGAAAATGTAGTATGTGTAGTATCAGGTGGAAACGTGGATATAAACACACTATATAGAATAATGAGTGTTGCACTTAAGAAGCAGGGTAGAAGATTAAGTATACAGGTTGAATTAGCAGATGAACCAGGTGCACTTGAAAAGCTTGTATCAATATTTGCTGAAAATGGTGCAAATGTATTAAGCATCAATCAGGATAAGCTTGCAGTTGGTAAGCATATCAAGAAGCAGATAGTAGAAGCAACTGTTGAAACTCAAAGCTTTGAACAGATTGATAGAATAAAATCTGATCTAATAGAAAATGGATTAGAAGCTTCTTATTTATAAGAATAAAATCATATAAACTAAGTTTATATATAAAATAAATGCAATAAACAAAACAACAATTTTAAAAAATACTAAAATAAAAAACAATTAATAAAAGACAATAAAAACAGTTAATAAATAATAAAAGAAACAACTTATATAAAAACATACAGATTTAAAAAATAAAAAACAAACTAAAAAGAAAACTAAGAAACAATTTAAAAATAAAAAACAGACTAAAAAGAGAACTAAAAAACAATTAAAAAATAATTAACAATTAAAGAAATTTAAAATACTTGGAATTTCTAAACAAAAAGGAAAATGAGCCATATATTTTGAAATGTTAGAAAAAAGGATATAAAACTTATTTTTTCTAAATAAAAAGAAGAAAATATGTTGAAATATTAACGGGTAAGGTATATAATAAATATAGATTATATATAGGAGGAATGGATTATGTCAGAAGTAATATTCACAAAGAATGCTCCAGCAGCAGTTGGACCATATTCACAAGCATTAAAGGTAGGTAACGTGGTATACTGTTCAGGTCAGATACCTCTAGTTCCAGAAACTGGTAACTTAGTAGAAGGAGATATAAAGGCTCAGGCTACTCAGTCATTAAAGAATGTTAAGGCTGTTCTTACTGAAGCAGGTGCAGATGTAACTAACGTTGTTAAGACTACAGTTTACTTAGCAGATATGGCAGACTTCGGTGCGGTTAATGAAGTATATGCTGATTTCTTTGGAGATCACAAGCCAGCTAGATCTTGTGTAGCAGTAAAAGAATTACCAAAGGGTGCAAAGGTAGAAGTAGAAGTACTAGTAGTTCTTTAATTAGATATAAAAGACGCTGTTTATCAGCGTCTTTTTTTTATTTTCAAAAGTTAATTATAATACTGTTTTGTTTGTATTATTTAGCTAGAGTTTTATTACCAGTTACAATGGAATACTATTTTTGGATGATTTTTTCTATATCGATGCTTTGTGGTCTAATAGTATTTTTAATTGTTGGAATAAGAGATATTATAAAATTGTATTCAATAAAAAAATTCAATAGTTCAAATGCTAGAATAGAGATTATAGGTGTGATTTTATTAATAATATCCATACTATTAATGATCTTAGGTTTAAATATTGAAAGTAGCCTAAGCTTATCATCTTACGGAAATATACTAGCATTTATTTCTATAGTATTGATAATATTTTCAGTTGTAAAATCTGCAAAAGAAAAATAAATATAATACAAATATAAGCATTATTTTAAATATAAGTTTTATAATTTTCAAGATATTTAAAAAATATTGTTTTGACAAAAGTAAATTACTGATGTATAATATTGGATATTGAAGGGGAGTAGCGATGTACTTTGTACATTCATTATTCGTCAGGACGGTGCTTTTGCACTCGGATATTGAACAAGGAATTTTAGCCTTGACAGCGAGACTTTCAGATAAACGGGCGTAGTTTATCTTGAAAGCAGTTGTCGGGCTTTTTTTATACAAAATATTAATATTTGTAACAATATTTTGTTAGATTTTATGCTTTAAATCAAGCTATGTATTATAATATATGTAGTGTAGTATTTGCTGAAATCAAATGGGTTAATTAATATATCAATTTAAGGAGGTAAGTATGAAACAAAATGAAAAGTTTTATATGATGAGTGTTGAAGACTCTTTGAAAACTTTAGAGTCAAAAAGAGATGGTCTTAGTAGTGAAGATGTAGAAAAAAGGCTTCTCGAATATGGAAAGAACGAACTTAAAGAAAAGGCAAGTGTGCCTACATGGAAGATCTTTTTAGAAAGTTTCAAAGATCCCATGGTAATAATCTTAATTGTAGCAGCTGTAATTCAGATTGCTACTGGTTCTATAATGGAATCACTTATAATATTCCTTGTTCTTATATTAAATGCAATACTAGGAACTGTTCAAACAAAGAAAGCTGAATCTTCTATTAACAGCTTAAAGCAGATGTCTGTTCCTGACGCCAAGGTTTTGAGAAATGGCGAAAAGTTAACTATATCTTCTACAGAAGTCGTTCCTGGTGATATAGTTCTTTTGGAAGCTGGAGATTATGTTCCAGCAGACGGAAGATTAATAGAAGCAGAATCTTTAAAGATTGTTGAAGGTATGCTTACAGGTGAGTCTGAACCCGCAGAAAAAAATACAGATATAATAGGGGAAGAATGTACAGTTGGTGACAGAAAGAATATGGTCTACTCAACTTCTATGGTTGTAAATGGTAGAGCAACTTATCTCTGTACAGGAACTGGAATGAATACAGAAATAGGTAAAATTGCTGATTTACTTGAAAATACTGATGCAAAGCAGACTCCACTTCAGTCTAATATAGAAGTATTTTCAAAAAAGCTTGGAATTGCAATCGTTGCAATATGTATATTTATATTTGCAATAGAAGTATTTAGAGCATTTACACATGGAGATGGTCAAAACATAAAAGAAGTTGTTTTAAGTTCATTTATGTTTGCAGTGGCTATAGCTGTTGCTGCTATTCCAGAAGCCCTATCCTCTATTGTTACAATAGTTCTTTCTGCTGGAACAAAGACTATGTCTAAGAAAAATTCAATTATTAGAAAGCTTCCTGCAGTAGAAACATTGGGTTCAACATCAGTAATATGTACAGATAAGACAGGTACTCTTACTATGAACAAAATGACAGCTGTTGAATATTATACATGTCCAAATGAAAATAAGGGTGTAGCTACCTCTAAGAAGGTAGAAGAAAGCAATAGATTAGAAAGTATTGATTTTGAAAATTTAGATTCAGAAATAATGCTTAACTTTGCCGCAGCCCTTTGCAATGATTCTATTGTAAATGAAGATGGCAAGGAAATAGGTGATCCGACAGAAGTTGCTTTGACAGTATTTGCAGATAAAAAAGGATATATTACAAATAGAGTTAGAGAAAAATATAAAAGACTTCAAGAAATACCTTTTGACTCTGATAGAAAGCTAATGTCTACAGTTCATAATATTAATGGAAAAAATATTATGTTTACAAAAGGGGCTCCAGATATTTTAATATCTAGATGTGAAAATGTTCTATTAGGTGATAAAGTAATTAAGATGACTAAAGATATCGAAAAGGATATAAGAGATCAAAATGAAGTATATTCAAACAAGGCATTGAGAGTTTTGGCGTTTGGATATAAGGAAATAGAAGATGGAGTTTTAATAGACCTTGATTCTGAAAATAATTTCGTATTTATAGGTTTGATAGCTATGATAGACCCTCCTAGAGAAGAAGTTATCCATGCTGTTCATAAGGCGAAATTAGCCGGTATAAAGCCTATAATGATTACAGGAGATCATAAGACAACAGCAGTAGCAATAGCTAAAGAAATTGGAATCTTTGAAGATGGTGATATTGCCTACACTGGTAATGAGTTAGATAAGATAGATGATGATGAATTAGATAGAGAACTTGAAAAAATAAGCGTATATGCTAGAGTTTCTCCTCAAAATAAAATAAGAATAGTATCCGCTTGGCAGAAAAAGAATAAAGTAACAGCAATGACTGGTGATGGTGTCAATGATGCTCCAGCCCTTAAAAATGCTGATATAGGTATAGGTATGGGAAGTGGTACAGAAGTTGCAAAAGACGCTTCTGCAATGGTATTAATGGATGATAACTTTGCAAGTATAATAGATGCGGTAGAAGTAGGTAGAACAGTTTATAGTAATATCAAAAAATCTATTACATACTTATTCTCTGGAAACCTTGGTGCAATAATTTCCATATTATTTGCAGTGTTTGCAGATTGGTCAAATCCATATACGGCACTTCAGCTTATATTTATAAATATGGTAAATGACTCACTACCTGCAATAGCTTTAGGAATGGAAAAGCCAGAAGAAGGAATAATGAATATTCCTCCTAGAGAAAAGAATGAAGGTTTACTAGGTGGTGGAACACTTCAGGCAATTCTTTCTAGAGGTATATTTGTTGGTATAGCTGCCATAATAGCACAGTTCATAGGAATGAAGATATCAAATGAAATGGGCGTAGCAATGGCATTTACGACACTTCTTCTTTCTAGAACTCTTCAGACATTTGCATGTAGATCCGATTTTAGAAATGCATTTGCAATAGGCTTCTTTTCAAATAAGTTTGTAATATATGCTGTTTTAGTATGTTTATCACTTTTAGGAATCGTAATGATACCAGCAGTGAGACCTATATTTGCAATACCAGCAGCATATTCAATGAAGGAATTTGGAATATCAGTTTTACTAGCAATTATTTCTGTAATATGTATGGAAATAACAAAGACATTAAGAAATAAAAAAATAAATTCAGCAAAGTAATCTAAAAAATGGATTGAGTACTTTGAATGAAAAATTATAATAAAATAGGAAAAGCTCAGTTTTTTAGTAGATATAGATATAGCCTACTATATAAAAACTGGGCTTTTTATATTAGAGGGTTTTATATATAAGAATAAATTCAAAATAATAATAGGTATGGAAGAATCGGCTTTAAATATGAGAATTATTAAATGATAAAAATTATCAATAAATTGTTGACAAAAAATAAAAAATAATATATTCTATTAACAAGGATGATAATTATTATCAACTAACAACAGGATTGTGTTTGAATAAAATTTCTTTAGTCCAAGGAATTTTGAGTACGTGATATTTAATTTGGAGGTAGAAAATGAGTTTATTAGTAATAGGTGGTCATGAAAGAATGGAGAAAGATTATTACAAATTAGCTAAGAGCAGAGGCTATAAGACAAAAGTTTATACTACAATGTCTAGTAAGGTGAAAAATTCTATAGGAAGTCCAGATGCTATAGTAATATTCACATCTACAGTATCACACAAAATGACAAAAACAGTAGAGTCTCAGGCAAAGAAAAGGTCTATTCCGATTATAAGACACAAAAACAGTAGCAAAGTAGCTTTTAATCAATGTCTTGAAAAGCTAGAATCATGTTTGGGAAACTGTTCAGAATGTTGTAAATGTAAGAATTAGTAAAGAATATATTTAAAATAAATGAATAATAAGATATTTAGCTATATAATTTCTTATGTTTGTATTATTCATTTATAATTAATGTAAAATCAAGTAGTAAGTAATAAGTAGTAAGTAGTAGTTTAATATTTAATAAAAAAGAGACCAAATTTTTTATTTGGTCTCTTTTTGGAATTCAAATTAAGATTTTGACTCTTTAATTATCTTTTTTAATAGGAATTCTTTTTGTTTCCTGAGTAATATCATTTGTATTATTATTTTTATTTAAAGTTTTTGATTCATCTTCTTTTGCAATTATATCATCAACACTCATTTCTTTCTTTTCAGAAACTTCATTCTTTACTTTTTCTTTCTTAATGTTGATCTCTTCTTTATTAGAAGATTGTTTCTTATTTTTAGACTTTTTCTTTTCAGATTTTTTGTTTTTTTTCTTTTTGATATTATCTCTAATAATAGCTATTAATAAAATTAAAACAATCAATAGTATTAAAATTGGAACACCCCAAATAATTACTTTTGCTGGAATGAAAGTAACCTTTTCACTTATTTTCTTATCTAAGAATTTATAGAAATTACTATTTTCTATATTTTTAATACCATTAGAAGTAAACAAGTTAGAGAAGAAATCTCCTATTCCAGAGAAAATAGCAATAAATCCATTATAAGAATTTGATGCAGCCGTCTTTACTTTTTCTACAAATGAATCATCATTTGTTTTTTCATTTTCTTTGCTAGCATCTTTTTCTTTTGAATTTTCTTCTTTTTTGCTATCTTTCTTGTCTTCAGATTTAGCATTTTCAGTCTTTTTTTCTTCAGCATTTTTCTTTTCAGAATCTGTTTTTTCAGATTTATTCTTTTCTTTGCCGAAAGGAAGAAGACTCATTACATATTGTAAATAACTCTGTGAATCATTTTCTGCAATAAGACCTATACTTGAAACCATATTTCCATCATCAAAAATACTTACTGTACCTATTACATCACCCTTTTTAACAGGTAATTTAAGATTGGAGAAATTGAATTTTGTTTTGTAATCTTTTTTATCAACATTCTTATCTTTAGGAATAGTAATAGTATAGTCATTTGCAACACTGTACTTTATAGTAGATGGTTTGGCAAATTTGACCTTTTTTTCACCCTTTAAATCTTTCTTATTGAAAACAGTGACAGATTTGAAGTTATCAAAACCATAATCAAGAACCATTCTTGAATCATGGTATAAAGCTCCACCTGGCGCACCAAATACACCACAGATTAGTCTGCTTCCATTTTTTTGTGCAGTTGAAACTAGGCAGTTACCAGCATCATCAGTATAGCCTGTCTTTATTCCATCAACTATATCGTATTTAATAGGTATTTTTTTACCCTTATAATCGATATTATCTAAACTTGATAAAAACTTATTGCTATTAAACATTTGCCTATCAAGTTTACAATTATGTGACTTTTTGAAGTCTACTTCTTTCATAGCAACAATTTTTTTGATTATATCATTACCATATGCAACTCTGGAAAGATTAACCATATCAAGTGCAGTTGTATAGTGTTCTTCATCAGGTAGTCCATGAGGATTATGAAAATGAGTATGAGTAGCTCCATATTTTGCTGCTTCTTCATTCATAAACTTTATGAAATTATTTGCATCTCCATCTCCAAAATGTCTCGCGAGAACAAATGCAACGTCATTTGAAGAGTGTATAAGAAGCGCTTCTAGTAATTCTAAAACTGTAAATTTCTCTCCGTTTTCAAGATACATACTTGAGCCTTCTATTACTGGCATATCCTTTATTTCGATTACTTCATTTACATCTTTACATTTTTTTAAAACACAAAAAGCTGTCCAGATTTTAGTAGTTGAAGCTGGATAAATCTTTGAATCAGCATCTTTTTCATATAGAACTTTCCCGGAATTATAATCCATAAGTACAATATGCTTTGATTCCAATGAATCTAATTCAGATTTTTCATCTGCAAATATGCTAAGTGCTGAATTTGATAAAAAACTTAGACATATTGCTATTGCTGAAAAAATAGAAATAATTTTCTTTAGCATAATTCTAATAAAATGCATTGTACTAACACATCAGAATATAGTATTCAGTTTTATAATAATAAAATAAATTCTTTTAGACGTATTGTACGATGCATCAACCTCCTTTGCCTGATATATTTGAATATAGTTCGCAAAAATAGTATAACATATATTTTTATATTTTTGGTGGAGAATTTTCAAATTTATGCCTATATAATGATGTGGAAATTATATTCAGTTTAAAAATAAATAAATAAAAAGATGGAATAGCATAAAAAGGAGCGAAAAATGAAGGATGAGTTAAAAGAAAAGTTAAATAATATAAATAAAAGAAAAGCTATTTTTACTGCATTAATTATTTTAATAGTCTTATATAGATTAATATTTGGGTATACTGGAGGTATTTTTGAAAAAAGGGAGAAAATAAATAGTCCTCAAAATACAGAAGCTTCTAGGGTAGTCGATAAGGGAATAGAGAAAAAAGAAAATAATTCTAATGCTATTATCAAAAATGAGGAAAATAAAAAGATAACAGTATATATAAGTGGAGCTGTTGCTAATCCTGGAGTTATAACTATAGAAACAGACAAGAGGTTAGATGATGCAGTTAAAAAGGTAGGAGGTTTTACAAAAGATGCAGACCTTGAAAGGATAAACTTGGCGATGAAAGTTGAAGATTCACAGCATTATATAATACCTGAAAAAGGGGATGATTCACAGTTAACAGATAGTAAGCAGGATTTAAAAAGAGATAGTCAATTAGATGGAAGTCAATCTAATGATACGATGAAGTCTAACCCTAATGGCAGTTCTAATGGAAAAATAAATATCAATCTTGCGGATCAAATTCAACTGGAAACTATACCTGGGGTAGGACCTTCAACAGCTAAAAAAATTATAGATTATAGAGAAAAAGAAGGAAAGTTTTCTGAAGTGGAGGACATAAAAAATATATCAGGAATAGGAGATAAAAAATTTGAGAATATGAAAGAATACATTTCAACTCAATAAAGAAAGTTACTTTTATTATAGAAGATTTTTAATCTGCCTAAATATATACTTATATTAAGAAGATAAAAATATATAATTAATTACTGCTATAAATAAATTACAGTAAAAGTTTTTTATTAAAGAATATAATTCATAAAGCAAATAAAGACTATCTATTAAATGACTTGTTTAAAAAGACAACAATTTATAGAATTGATAGTTTATTTATGCTATAATATGTAATGTATATAATTATGTAAAATAACTGCTAGTTTGTTGATTTATCAATAGAATTTCAGATGTAAAAAAGCTGAAGTCTATAATAATATTATTAATAAATTAGTATTAAATAGTAGATTTTAAGAGGTAATTAGTTAATGATTGTTTCTTATGGGTACAATCATTGTTGTAAGAGGATTAGTGATTTTATGAAATACTTTCCTCTTTTTTATGTATTTTAATAATATGTTTAAGGAGATAATTATGGCAAAAGAATATATGAGATTAACAGAGATGACAAAGGCTGGAGGGTGAGCAGCCAAAATAGGACCAGAAGAACTGGCTTCAGTTCTTTCAAAACTCCCTGGAAACACAAGTGATAAAATGAAAAACTTAATGGTTGGACTAGATACTGCTGATGATGCAGCTGTATATAAGCTTACAGATGATAAGGCTCTTATACAGACTCTAGACTTTTTTACACCAATGGTAGATGATCCATATACATTTGGACAGATAGCAGCAGCAAATGCTCTATCTGACGTTTATGCAATGGGTGGAGAGCCAATAGTAGCAATGAATATTGTATGTTTCCCTTCTTGTCATGATATGGGAGTATTGGGTGAGATACTTAGAGGTGGAGCAGATAAAGTAAATGAAAGTGGATGCCTTTTGGTAGGTGGACATACAGTAGATGATAAAGAACCTAAATATGGTTTGTCTGTTTCAGGTATAGTTCATCCAGATAAGGTACTTGCAAATTCAACAGCAAAAGCTGGGGATAAACTTGTTTTAACAAAGCCTTTGGGAGCAGGTATAATGAATACTGCTATGAAGGCAGGGCTTGTTGATGAAGAAACATCAAATCATGTTATAGAAGTTATGACACATCTTAATAAATATGCAGCTCAGAGTTTTGATAAATTCCCTATAAATTCAGTAACTGATATTACCGGATTCGGGCTTTTAGGTCATTGTTTAGAAATGGCAGAAGCATCGGGAGTTACAATTGTAATTGATTCTAAGAAAGTTCCTACAATGAATCAAGCTCTTGAATTTTCAAGAATGGGCATTATACCAGAAGGTGCATATAAAAATATGGGATATGTTCAAGACGAAACATTTATATCAGAAGATGTAGAAGAGGCTCTTTCTGATATTTTTCATGACCCTCAGACATCTGGAGGTCTTTTGGTATCGCTTCCTGCAGAGTATGCTGATGATATAGTTGAAGATATGCTAAACAATGGGACAATAGCAGCAGCAGTGGTAGGTGAAGTGGTAGAAAAAAGAGATAAATACCTAGAAGTATATTAAGTTATAAAGACTTATTTTAAAATCTTTTATATTAGTATGGGAACTTAATAGGTTTTCAATATTTAAAATATGCTTTGTAAGCTGATTTATATACTTAGGTCAACTAAAATATGAACTTGGAGAAGAAGATAGTATGAGTGATAATAAAAGTAAAAGAGAATTGTTTGCAGTACTTCCGTCAGTAGATGAAGTACTTAGTGATAATAGAATAATAGAGCTTTGTACAAAGTTACCTAGAAATATAATTTTAGATTCAATAAGAATGACTATAGATAAGCATAGAAAAACAATAGTTGCTTTAAAGGATGAAGAAGTAGAAAGTTTTAATCTTGAAGAAGAAGACATAATAGTAGATAGTATAAGACTTTCTAAAAAATCATATGAACTGTCTTTAAAGAAGGTAATAAATGCTACGGGTATAGTTGTTCATACAAATTTAGGTAGATCTTTGCTAAGTGAAAATATAAAAGAAGAACTTTGGAATGCAGCGTCAAGATATTCAAACCTTGAATATAATATTGATGAAGGACACAGAGGTTCAAGATATAACCATCTTACTTCTATGATAAAGAGAATAACAGGAGCAGAAGATGTTCTTGTTGTAAATAATAATGCAGCAGCGGTTCTTTTAGTTCTTAGCACAATGGCTAGAGGCGGAGAGGCTATAGTTTCAAGAGGAGAGCTTGTTGAAGTTGGTGGTGCATTTAGAATACCAAGTATAATGGCATTAAGTGGTGCAGATTTAGTGGAAGTAGGATCAACAAACAAAACTCATTATAATGATTATGAAGATGCTATTACAGAGAATACTAAGGTTTTAATGAAGGTACATACAAGTAATTACAGAATAGTAGGATTTTCTGAAAGCGTAACTCTTGAAGAAATGAGAGAATTAGGTGATAAATACGATATACCGGTTGTAGAGGATCTTGGAAGTGGTGTATTTATAGATTTATCTAAGTATGGAATGAGTTATGAACCAACTGTATTTGACTCAATAAATAAGGGAGTAGATATAGTTAGCTTTAGTGGTGACAAAATGCTTGGTGGACCTCAGGCAGGTATAATAGTCGGCAAGAAAAAGTATATTGAAAGAATGAAGAAAAATCAGCTTACAAGAGCACTTAGAGTTGATAAAATGACAATAGCAGCCCTTGAAGCTACATTGAGATTCTATCTAGATGAAGAAAAGGCAATAAAGAATATACCTACGTTGAGAATGTTGACATACACTTATGAGGAACTCAGAAAGAAGGCTGATATTCTTTATAATACAATAAAGGCATCCATAAAAGAAAATAATTTAGATCTTGATCTTTCAATAGAAGATTGTAAAGGCCAGGTAGGTGGAGGGTCAATGCCAACAGAGGAGTTAAACTCAGTTGCAGTTGCTATTAAGCCAGGTGAAATGGGTGTAAGTCGTTTTGAAGAGAAATTAAGACTTAGTGATTCTCATATAATTGCGAGAGTCTACGATGATAAATATATCCTTGACGTCAGAACTATCTTTGAAGAACAGTTTGATGAAATTGCAAACGAAGTAGTGAAGGCTTTGGGAGGGGATAATTAATGAAACATATAGTAATAGGTACAGCCGGTCACATTGACCACGGTAAAACCAGTCTTATAAAGGCTTTAACAGGAAGAGAAACAGATACACTTGAAGAAGAAAGAAAAAGAGGTATATCTATTAATTTAGGATTTACATACTTCAATCTTCCTAGTGGTCAGTCAGTTGGTATAGTAGATGTTCCAGGTCATGAAAAGTTCATAAAAAATATGTTGGCAGGAGCATCTGGTCTAGACATGGTTATTTTGGTTGTAGCGGCAGATGAAGGAATGATGCCTCAAACTATAGAACATATAGACATACTTTCATATCTAAACATAAAAAAGGGACTTGTTGTAATGACAAAGTGCGATATGGTAGATGATGAAATGTTAGAGTTAGCTGAAGAAGACATTAAGGAAGGTCTTGTAGGAACGTTTCTAGAAGGCGCAGAAATTCTAAAAGTCGATTCTTTATCGAAAAGAGGAATAGCAGAGTTAATAGATAAGCTTGATAAAATGAGTTCAGAGGTGGAAGAAAGAAATAATAATCTTCCGGCAAGATTAAACATAGACAGAGTATTTTCTATAAAGGGATTTGGAACAGTAGTTACTGGAACGATTATAGAAGGAACAATACATGTTAATGATGAACTGGAGATATACCCTAGGGCAAAAAAGGCTGTTGTTAGAAATATACAGGTTCATGGAAATAATGAAGAAGAGGCATATGCCGGTCAGAGAACGGCGATCAACCTAGCTAATATAAAGGTAACAGATATAGAAAGAGGAGATATATTAGCAGCTCCAGACTCTCTTCTTGAGTCTATGATGATAGATGTTAAGATAAAACTTTTAAATCATGATGGTTGTAAACTTGAAAATTGGGATAGACTAAAGCTTTATCACGGAACTAGAGAGATTCTTTGTAGAGCAGTTCCCCTTGAAAAAGAAGAGATGAAGGCTGGAGATGAAGGTTTTGTTCAACTTAGATTAGAAGAAAAAATAGTATGTAAGAAGTTAGATCCATTTGTAATTAGAACATATTCACCTATGGATACAATAGGCGGTGGGCTAATAATAGATGTATCTAATGAAAAACATAGTATAAATAAATATACTCCAAAGTTAATTGAAGAATTGAAGATAAAAGAATCAGGTGACGACAAGTCTATACTTGAAGTTTATCTTAAAAACAATTCATCATCATTCCCTAAAATTCAGGATATGATGAGTTATGTAGGAGTATCAAGAGATAGAATAGAAGAAGTTATAGCTCAACTAAAAGAAGATGGCAAGGTTTTAGATATAAATAATAGAATTGTACATAAAGATTACTTTGATTTTATAGAAGGAAAACTTGTAAGGATTCTAGAAAAATATCATAAAGAGAACACTTTAAAAATAGGTATGCCTAAGCAAGAAGCTGGAAGCAAAGTAGATTCATCTTTTAAGGCTAAGGATATAGATGCATTTTTAGCTAGAGTTAAAGAAGACGATTTAATAAAGATACAAAACAATCAAGTATCTTTAAAAGAATTTGAAGTTAAGCTTACAGATGAACAAAAAAGTATAAAATTAGATATTGAAAAGAAATTAAAATCTATGGGTTATAATGATATAGCTACAATAGAAGAAATCTGTGGTGGGGACAAGAATAAAAAGGATGTTCTTGACTCGATGATCGGATCAGATGTTCAGCTGTTAGATGAAGAATATATCATTTCAAATGAACTTTATGAAAAGGCTAAAAAATCAATGTTAGATTTTCTAGGAAAGAATAGTGAAATGACTCTTGCAGAATTTAGAGATTTAATCAATTCTAGCAGAAAAATAAGTATGTTGATATTAGAGAGTTTTGATAAGGAAAAATTAACTAAGAGAGTAGAAAATAAAAGAGTCTTATATTAGCATAGAAATAGCAGAAGTTGAAACTTCTGCTATTTTTTATTTGAAAAATAGTGAACTAAAAAAGCTAATAAGTAGATACCTTTAAAAAGGAATAAAAAAGAGAGTAGATATTATCTACTCTCTGAATTATTATTTAGTTAAACTTACTTCTTCTGTCCATCCTTTAAGAATCTTACTCTTTCAATTCCCATAGTATCTAATATTGTATCAGTCTGATGGTGAACAGGTATACCCATCTTAGGAGCAACACCCATTACTGTATTTGTACAGTCTGTACAGTTAGATATAAGAACTTCTTCAGCTCCAGCCTTCTTAAGACCTAACATCTTCTGAGCCTGTCCTGGGCAATGTCCTGGGTTTTCACACTTTAATGCTCCACCCTTTCCTTCTACAGCCTGCTTACATCTTTCAACGCCAACAACTTCAGCGCCCATGTAACCAGCTATTTCTCTTAATCTATCTTCATTACCACCACAAGCACAAACTAGAAGACCCATCTTCTTGTTAACCTTTGGATATGGCTTAGTAACTAATATACCACCAGTAGCCTTTACTATTGGAGCGTCCATTGTAGTAGACTTACCAGTGAAAGGTCCACCCATTATGATTTCGCCATATTCACCGTACTTAAATAATCCGCCAGCTCTTTCTATTAAATCGCCAACTCTAGTACCAATTGGAACGTCCTTGAATATTTCAAGAGAGTTAGCAGTATTTAAATAACCAGCAACTGTTACATCTTTTTCTATTAAAGGCTTAAGATCATCAACAGCATCAGCTATAGCACACATAGTTTCAGAGTTAACGACAACAGCATTTGCTTCAGATGGTAACTTATCTGTTTCAAGAACAATACCTAGACATTCTCTAACTACAGCTCTTTCTTCACCCATTGGGTACATATTTGGCATAGCCTTAACAGTTATTCTATCATCATCTATTATCTTGTTTAAAGCTAATATTTCCTTTTCGTGTATTTCCTTAAGTGCAAATATACCATGAGCGGCATTACATGATTCCATACATAACTTCATACCTCTAAGTAGCTTTTCTGGTTCATGAAGTAACTGATCCATGTTATGTGATAGTATTGGTTCACATTCAGCAGCATTACATAGGATATATCCAGTACCACCTAAATCAGTACCTAACTTAACGTGAGTAGGGAAACCAGCACCACCAAGACCAACTATACCAGCGTTCTTAACAGTTTCTGCTATTGTAGCACCCTTTTCAATTTTAACGTAATCTTCGCCTTGAACTTCATTAGCTTCTATTACGATTTCGTCATCATTAACTTCGATAACCTTACCATCAACACTTGCGTGTAGATTAGCACCGATAAATCCTTCGAAATCAGCTATTAGCTGTCCTCTTTTAACTTCATCTCCAACCTTAACTATTGGATTGTTTTTAGCACCAATGTTCTGCTTTAATAATAAATGAATAGTATTTGACATAATTTTGCCCCCTTAAATAATAAATAATATGTAGTGTTTAATAATATTTGTTTGTAGTGCATTATTTAAATGCTAAGTAGTGTTATAAAATGCTACAACTATCGACAATCAAGTGATGTTATATGCCATATTTAAAGCCGTAGCTTATTTTTGATAATTAGCATTATAATCGGAGAAAGGAAAAATTCTAGATAATCGCTTTCTCACTTCTGTTATTATATCATAGAATACATAGTTATTAATAGGGTATTTATAAAAGTTAAAATATTAATTTGTTAATATTTATTTTTAAAATAAGATAAAAATACTAAGAAATCTGAAAATATTGTTTATTTGATAGAGAAAATGCTTTATGAAAATATTTTCTTAAAAAAAAGTAAGTATATCTTTCTTTTTTTAATTGTTAAAAAAACTCCTTCTATTATAAAATTTTATAAAAAAATATGATATTATAAATAGAATAACTGAAATACTAGTAAGTATGTGAATAAATTGTATAAATATGATTTTAAAAAAACTAAATAAATAGTTATATAAAAATAAATATATATATATAGAATTTTTAAAAGAAATAGTGTATAGTTGAATAGATACACAATAAATTAAATTCTATTTATATTGTATAAATTTTTTTTACCTATTTATGTACAATTAGCAACTATGGGCAATCATTTTTTATTTATAATAATTTATTATAATCTATTGTGTAAGTATTGTAATTATATATATGCAATAAATAAAAAGGAACATTATGATATAATCAATAAGAAGTAGGTTTAGGAGGTGTATTTATGTTTGGTGTCCCTATTAAAGAGTCAATTGAAAGCATGATTCAAAAAGATATTGAGCTTGTAGAAGAAAGTTTTACAGTTGGAGATGTTTTTGAATATTTAATAATAGAAAACAAACTTGTAATAATACAAGATTGTGAACATGAAAAAATAGTGGGGTATCTTTCAATTTATGATATACCTCATATAATGAAGAGATATGAATCAAATTACAGAGAAATACCACTTAGAACAGTTATGAACACTGATTTTGAGCTTATAAATGAGCGCTGTGGTTTTTTATCATATGACAAGCTAATAGAAAACGGTTCATATATGAATATAATTGTAAATGTAGAAGGAAAGTTGAAAGGATATATAAGCTCTAGATACATAAAATATACAAATTATGAAGAATTAGAAGAAAAGTATACTACATTAAAATATATTACGGGTCAAATTAATGAAGGAATATCAGCTATAGACAAGGATGGAATAGTAATTTTTTGGAATAGATTTATGGAAGAGAGATATGATATACCAGCATCTGAAATAGTTGGGAAAAAAATGAGTGATTATCTTGAAGATACCATATCTGGAAGAGCTCTTGTAACTAAAAAGGATATGAATGATTTTTACCATTCTAAAAATATAGAAGAAGGAACTGATCTATATGGATTTGTTCAAGCTAGTCCTGTATTCTATAATGAAGAATTCGTAGGAGTTGTATGTACAGAAGTTGATATTACCGATGCAACCAAACTTTCTAAGGAGTTGGAGTTGACTCAAGAAAGACTTAATTATTTAGAGAGTGAGGTAAAGTCTTTATCAAGAAATGATTTTGATGAAATACTAGGTAATAGCTATGCCCTTGAAAGGTCTAAACAGATAGCTAAGCAGGTTGCAAAATCAAATAGTTCAATAATGTTAAATGGCGAAAGTGGTACAGGTAAAGAAGTTTTTGCAAGAGCGATTCACAAATATAGTGAAAGAGAAGGAACTTTTATACCTGTCAACTGCAGTGCTATACCACAAGAGTTGTTCGAAAGTGAGTTCTTTGGATATGCTCCGGGTGCATTTACAGGTGCTACTAAAGCAGGGAAAAGCGGTATTTTTGAGTTAGCAAATAATGGAACAATTTTTTTAGATGAAATAGGCGATATGCCATTGAATATGCAGGTAAAACTTTTAAGAGTACTACAGGAAAAAGAGTTTATGCGTGTAGGTGGAAGCGATATTATAAAAGTTAATGTAAGAGTTATTGCTGCTAGTAATAAAGATATAAAGCAAATGGTTAGAGATGGCAAGTTCAGAGAGGATCTTTTCTATAGATTAAATGTAGTGGAAATCAAATTGCCGCCGCTTAGAGAAAGAACAGGAGATGTTAGGATACTTGTGTATCATTTCCTAGAAGAACAATGTAAAGAAAATAATAAGCCTTTCTTAAAGATAAGTAAGGAAGCTTTGAAGTTATTAGAAAAGTATTACTGGAAGGGTAATATAAGAGAACTTAAAAATACCATAGAAAATATGGTTGTACTTTCATCAGGTGATACTCTTGAAGTAGAAGATGTACCTGAATACATAATAGAAGCTATAAGTAAGCCAAAAAACTTTGATTACCCAATGGATCTTAATAGAGCTATTGAGATTTTGGAAATTAATAAAATTAAAGAAGCTTTAAAGATGGCAAGGGGAAATAAAAGCAAGGCTTCTAAAATTTTAAATATACCTAGAACAACTCTATATTATAAAATGAATCAATATAATATAGAGTAAATTTAACAAAAAAATATTTTTTTTTAATATAAGTGTTCAAATTTAAATTGCAGTAATGTAAGAAATTTGAACACTTTTTTATAAAGTAAGAAAAAGTTGACTTTAGAATATAAAAAAAAGACAGAATATAGTTAAAAAAGAAAGAAAAGAATAAAGTGTTGTCATTTTACTTACAAACTAAGATAAAACTTGTATTATCAGTAGATATAATATGTGGTAATTGTATTTTAAAATATCAAAAATATGATATAATATCAATACAAGGAAAATAAAAACAATAATGTTCAATAAACCGTCATATGTCAATAAACAGACATAGAAAGTTGGGAAAAATGTTTTCACAAAGAAAAGAATCCTAATAAAAGTGTAATTTTTTTAACAAAAATCTAATAAATGAAAAAAAATCAAAAAAAAACTTATTTTAATGCGATTTGCTAAAAGTTGGCACAAGCTTTGCTTATAATATCCACGAGAAGACTGTTAGAAGCAGTGTTCATGTAATGTTTGTATGTGTAAGGTTTTAAAATGTGCGTTTAAGAGTTGTATGAAACTGCAACTACTTAAGTGTACGGTGACATTAAAAATATCTGCATATGATTTTATGCAGGTAAAGGTGTTAATGCTATTGCAAGGGATATTTGATAAAAAATATTTTTAAATTGCATAAAAATATCTTTACTAATTCAAAAAATTAGTGTACACTTTAGTTGGTATACAAAATTGTGAAAAAAAGTATAATGTTTTTTTATGTATGTCTGATAGATATTTTCTATATATAAGTAAGTTTACTATAGAGTGAATGGATTTAAAACTTAAAATAAGAAAAGTCTGTCAATTAACAAAAAAATATTATTTTTATTCAGTTAGTCAACTTGTATTATTGTTCTTTTGCTTTAGTTTAAGAATTAATGTCTAAGTAGTTGTTAAGACATGTCTGACTGGAAAATTTCCAATTAGTGTTATCGCAGAAACAGTAGTGGTTTGAAAATCACGAATGATAATATACAGACTGTTAAGTTTCTCAGAGATATACCTATAGAGTATTGATATGTATTTTATTATATATATCAGTGACATGGTTAATAAGTACGATGAATTTCAAAAAAAGTTTTCGTATTTATATAATAAATTTAACTTACATTTTGAGGAGGTTTTTACTATGTCAATCACTGAAGAAACAGCAAAGGCTCATGCTAATGATCCTGCTGTCTGCTGTTGCAGATTTGAAGCAGGAACAGTAGTAGAAGCAGCAAATCTAGAGGATCCAGCTATATTCCCTGATTTGGTAGATTCTGGATTATTAGAAATCCCAGAAAATACACTGACTATTGGACAGGCTTTAGGAGGCACTCTAAAGGAAACTTTAGATGCACTTTCTCCGATGACAACAGAAAACGTAGATGGTTATTCTGAAATTGTAGAAGAAGAGGAAGAAAAAGAAGAAGTAACTGAAGAAGTTTCTGGAGAAAGTTCTTCCGGTTCAGTAACAACTCAGAAAGTGGATGGAGTTATAAAGATCCGCATAGAAGAAGGAACAGGAATTTATTTAGAAATTCCAACAGGTGTTTAAACTGCGTATAAAACGCGTATAAAAATATCAAGAAATATGTGTAACAGCAAGAGTTGCAAATTGGCTTTTGTGTTGAGATACATAAAAGCTAGCGACTCCTGTTCACGTATTTGTTATAAATTTAATTTAACTTATTAATAAGGAGGTTTTTTGCTATGTCAATAACTAATGAAACAGCAAAAGCTCATGCTAATGATCCAGCAGTCTGCTGTTGCAGATTTGAAGCAGGAACAGTAGTAGAGGCAGCAAATCTTGAAGATCCAGCTATATTCCCAGATTTAATTGATTCTGGATTGTTGGAAATTCCAGAAAACGCTCTAACAATCGGTCAGGCATTAGGAGGTACTTTAAAGGAAACTTTAGACGCACTTTCTCCAATGACTACTGATAATGTAGAAGGGTTCTCTGAAATGGAAGAAGAAGTAGAAGAAGAAACTGTAGAAGAAGAAGAAGCTTCTGTAGCAGCACCAGTAGCAACAGCTACTAATGTTGCAGGTGGAACTATAAAGATCCATATAGGTGAAGGTAAGGGAATAGACCTTGAAATACCTACTGGATTAGCAACTGGTGGAGTAGCAGGTGCTCCAGGAGTTGTAGAAGTAGCTCCAGCTGAAGTTGAAAAGGAAGAAACTAAGGTAATAAGAACTTTAGTTAAGAAGCACTATAAGATAGATAAGGTAGTATTCGGTGAAAAGACTGAAATAAACGGTACTACTCTTACTGTAAGAACTCCAGAAGAACTATGTAAGGAAGCTGTTGATACTGAAACTCTTGTATACGACATGAAGTTAGATATAATAACTCCAGATAGATACAATGAATATTCAGAAGCAGTACTTGACTTACAGCCAATAGCAACTAAGGAATCTGGTGAACTTGGTGAAGGTGTAACTAGAGTAATAGATGGTGTTGTAATGGTACTTACTGGTACTGATGCAAATGGCGTACAGATAGGTGAATTCGGTTCATCTGAAGGTGCAATGGATACAACAATGATGTGGGGTAGACCAGGTGCAGCTGATTATGGCGAAATATTCATCAAGGGTCAGGTTACTATTAAAGAAGGTACTAACATGGAAAGACCAGGACCACTAGCTGCTCATAAGGCATTTGATTACGTTACTCAGGAAATAAGAGAAGCTCTTAAGGCTGTAGAAGACGAATCACTAGTAGTTGACACTGAAGAAATAACTCAGTACAGAAGAACTGGAAGAAAGAAAGTAGTTATAGTTAAGGAAATAATGGGACAGGGTGCAATGCATGACAACCTAATATTACCAGTTGAACCAGTTGGTACATTAGGTGCTAGACCAAACGTTGACTTAGGTAACGTTCCAGTTGTTCTATCTCCACTTGAAGTACTTGATGGTGGTATCCATGCATTAACTTGTATAGGACCTGCATCTAAGGAAATGTCAAGACATTACTGGAGAGAGCCATTAGTTAAGCTTGTTATGGAAGATGATGAACTAGATCTAGTAGGTGTAGTATTCGTTGGATCTCCACAGGCTAACTCAGAAAAGTTCTATGTATCTAGAAGATTAGGTATGTTAGTTGAATCTATGGAAGTTGACGGAGCTGTAGTTACTACAGAAGGTTTCGGTAACAACCATATAGACTTCGCTTCACATATTGAACAGATAGGTATGAGAGGTGTTCCAGTAGTAGGTGTATCATTCTGTGCTGTACAGGGTGCTCTAGTTGTTGGTAACAAGTACATGAACTGTATGGTTGACAACAACAAGTCTAGACAGGGTATAGAAAACGAAATACTTGAAAACAATACTCTAGCTCCAGAAGAAGCATACAGAATAGTTGCAATGCTAAAGAACGCAATCGAAGGTGAAGAAATAAAGGCACCTGAAAGAAAGTGGAATAACAATGTTAAGTTAAATAACATAGATGCTATAGAAAAGGCTTTAGGTATTGAAATTCCTCTAGAAAAGAATGAAACTTCACTTAATATGACAAGAAAGAGAAGTCAGTTATACGAAAGAGCAGATATCGAAGCTGGCGTAGTTGAAGATACATATACTCCAGTAGAGGGTGAAATAAAGTAGGAAATTAATCTAAAACCATAGGTTGTTCAGATGCCTAAGAAAGGGGATAAAAATGGAAGAAAATTTAAGATATATATCCTCAGAAAAATATTATGAAGGTGTCATTTCTAATGTTGAAGGTGGCGCAGTCACAATAGACTTAAAGGGTAGACTTGGACAATTCAAAATACCAAATAGAATGCTTATTACTGACTATAATCCTCAAGTGGGCCATGAGGTTGGATTCATGTTAAGCAATCCAGAGGTATTAAGTCCAGAACCCAATGAGGAATATAAAAGAAAAATAAAATGTCAGCAGAAAGTTGAAGAAGAAAAGAAAATTGAGAATCTGACAAGGTTAGAAAGAGAAATTTTAGAAAAGACGGAAAAACTTGCCGAATTAGAAAAAATGATCAAGATAAAAGAACTTGAGTCAGAACTTAAATAGTCGAAGGGAGAGAAATACAATGAGTCGTAAGTTAACAACAGTTCCGGGACTTCAATCAGAAATATATGTTCCAATAACACCACCTCCAGTTTGGGCTCCTGTTACAAAACCATTAAATGAAATGGTTATAGCACTAGCTTCAGCTGCAGGTGTACACATGAAGAATGATGAGAGATTTAATCTAGCAGGTGATACAGGATTTAGAATGGTTCCTGACACAGCTACACCAGCAGACCTAATGGTTTCACATGGTGGATATGATAACTCTGATGTAAATAGAGACGTAAACTGCATGTTCCCAATCGAAAGATTACACGAACTTGCTAAGGAAGGATTTATAAAGGGAGTTGCTCCTTGTCACTACACATTCATGGGTGGTGGTGGTAACCAGGAAGTTTTCACAAATGAAACTGGTCCAGCTATCGCTGCTAAGTTAAAAGAAGAAGGTGTAGACGGCGTTGTTATGACAGCAGGCTGAGGTACTTGTCATAGAACTGCCGTGATCGTGCAGAGAGCAATAGAAGAAGCTGGTATACCAACTATAATAATAGCAGCTCTTCCTCCAGTAGTTAGACAGAACGGTACTCCAAGAGCAGTTGCTCCATTAGTACCAATGGGTGCTAACGCTGGTGAACCAAACAACGTTGAAATGCAGACAGGAATATTAAAGGCTACTCTAGAACAGCTTGTAGCTATTCCTTCAGCAGGAAAGATAGTTCCATTACCATTCGAATATCACGCTGCTATATAGTTAGTTGATATCGATAGTTGTATATGGGGTCCCTCCTGTATATGATGAAAAGTAAATATGGGAAATAATTAAGTTAATAGTAGTACATCCTCTATAGAAATATAGGGGATGTATATTACTATAAAAGTAATATTGGATTTTTTCCAATATAATATAGCGCCAAAGGTGGTCATAGTATGGATGAAAAGGTTTTAAGACGTCTTGTTATCAAACCTTTTGCTATAAATAGAGTGAATTTTGGCAAAAGATTTGCAATTAAAGGCAATGTTCTTGAAATTGTTCAGGAAAAAATTGATGAACTAAAGGAAGCTGATGACCTAATCAGTGATATTAAGTTAGAAATAATAAGCCCTGGCGATTATGACAGGAAAATAAACACAATAATGGATATAATACCAATTTCTACTAAAGTACTTGGTACAATAGGAGAAGGAATTACGCATACTTTATCAGGTGTTTGCGTAATGCTTACTGGAGTAGATGAAGATGGAAGACAAATGCATGAATTCGGTTCATCTGAAGGTGTATTAAGTGAACAGATGATTTTTGGTAGAAGAGGAACACCTGATGTCAACGACTATATAATACATATGGACGTTACAATAAAGGGTGGACTTCCATTTGATAGGCATCTTCCGAATGCTTGTTTCAAAGCTTGTGATAAATTTATCCAAGAGATCAGAAACACATTGAAGAAAGTTGACGGAAGAGAAGCTAGTGGCTCATATGAGTATCTAGATAAAGTACCTGCAGGTAATAAAAAGAAGGTTGTTTTAGTTAAGCAAGTTGCTGGGCAGGGTGCAATGTATGATAACCTATTATTCCCAGATGAACCTAGTGGTTTTGAGGGAGGTACATCTATTATTGATATGTGTAATATGCCTATGATTTTATCTCCTAATGAATATAGAGATGGAATTTTAAGAGCATTAGTCTAGGAGGTGTGTTATAATGGGTATAGGTCCTTCAACAAAAGAAACATCATTGCATATGTTTAGAGACCCATTGGTAGAAGTATTGGGAGAAGATACAGACATAGATTTTGTAGGTGTAATAGTAGTGGGAACACCTGATGGAAATAAGTACAAAAATCTTGTCGGACAGAGAGCTGCGGCATGGTGTGAAGCCATGAGAGTAGACGGTGCAATTTTAAGTTCAGATGGGTGGGGAAACTCACATGTCGACTATGCAAATACATTTGAAGAAATAGGAAAGAGAGGAATTCCAACTGTTGGAGTTACTTTCAATGGTGTTCAAGCAAAGTTTGTAGTTACAAATAAGTATATGGACACTATAGTTGATATAAACAAGAGTAAGGAAGGTATAGAAACTGAAGTTGTTGGTGAAAACAACGTAGATGTTGTAGATGCAAGGAAGTCTCTTGTTTTTCTAAAACTTAAAATGCGTCAAAAATAGTTAAAAAAATAATAAAATATTTGAATGGAGGTACTAATTATGAAATTTAGTAAAAGTATTCATGCAATTGATTCTCACACAGCAGGAGAGGCAACTAGAATAGTTGTTGGTGGAATTCCAAATGTAAAGGGAAATTCAATGCCAGAAAAGAAACAGTGGCTAGAAGATAATCTTGATTATCTTAGAACAGCTATAATGTTAGAACCAAGAGGACACAATGATATGTTTGGTTCTATATTAACTCAGCCTACAGATCCTGAAGCTGATTATGGTATCATATTCATGGACGGTGGTGGATACCTTAACATGTGTGGACATGGTACAATAGGTGCTATGACTGCAGCTGTTGAAACAGGTATGGTAGAAGTTACTGAGCCTATAACTCACGTTGTACAGGAAGCACCAGCTGGTATAATCAGAGGTGAAGTTACTGTAGAAGATGGAAAGGCTAAGAAGGTAGCATTTAAAAACGTTCCTGCATTCTTATATAAGAAAGACCAAGAAGTTGAACTTCCAGGATATGGAAAGATTAAGTTTGATATATCATTTGGGGGAAGCTTCTTTGCAATAGTTAAGGTGGATCAGATAGGAGTAGAAATAGTTCCTGAAAATGCTGATTTACTAAATAA
The DNA here is from genome assembly GCF_900110295.1 of Peptostreptococcus russellii. Lineage (GTDB taxonomy): Bacteria > Bacillota > Clostridia > Peptostreptococcales > Peptostreptococcaceae > Peptostreptococcus > Peptostreptococcus russellii_A. The sequence goes on along the minus strand of NZ_FODF01000002.1, from coordinate 152,534 downwards.
GTTAGGTATGGAATTAAGAGATATAATCAATGCTGAAATACCAGTTCAGCATCCTGAATTACCACATATTCATACAGTAGATTTAATCGAATGGTGGTCAGAAACTGACACTCCAGGTGCAACTCTTAAGAACTGTGTTGTATTTGGACAGGGACAGGTAGACAGATCTCCATGTGGTACTGGTACAAGTGCTAAACTTGCTACTCTATACGCAAGAGGAGAATTCAAGATGGGTGATAAGTTCGTTTATGAATCAATTCTTGGAACATTATTCGAAGGTGAAATAGTTGGTACTGCAAAGGTTGGGGACTTCGATGCAGTTATACCACAGATATCTGGTTCAGCATATATTACAGGATTTAATCATTTTGTAATAGATGAAACAGACCCAGTTAAGTACGGTTTCATATTAAAATAATAAGAGTTACATTAAAAAATAATAAATAACAAAATATATAATCATGTACTTTTAAAGTTACATGTAATACCTGCTCTAAATGCAGGGAACTGTATTTAGAGTAAGGTATTTTTAGTAATATTATTACTTTTGGGTTATTAGAAATTTGTTCAGTTTAGATATGCATCTTGCTTTTGAACAAATTTATTTCAAAAGCATTTCTTTACGGAAATAATTATAATTTTTAAGCATATCTTGAAGGAAAGATAATAGCCCCCCAAAAGGGACAATAAAGGGAGGCAAATAAGATGGTTAAAGCGTTACAAATATTATTATATGCAGCATTTGCTATATATGCAATATACTTCTTTATGAATATAGCTAAGGCAAAGAAGAATGATGAGTTTGAAGAAGAAGCAACTTGGAAACCGATTGTCACTGGTTTTGCAACTAATTTTTTCGATACACTAGGTATAGGTTCATTCGCACCGACAATGTTTATGTTTAAGGCATTAAGACATAATATACCTGATAAAAAGATACCAGGAACACTTAATGTAGCAGACTGTCTACCAGTTTTACTTGAAGCAATCATATTTATAGGTGCAGTTAAGGTTGATCCAGTTACATTAATAGTACTAATTGCAGCAGCAGTTGTAGGTTCATATGTAGGTGCTGGTATAATTTCTAGAATGGAAGAAAAAAAAGTTCAGCTTGTAATGGGAATAGCATTACTTGTATCAGCAGCTTTATTCTTAGCGTCAATTGTAGGAATCATGCCAATAGGTGGTACTGCATTAGGATTAACTGGAGTTAAACTTATAATAGCAGCAATTATATTCTTTATATTAGGTGCCTCTTATGACAGCTGGTATAGGTCTATATGCTCCAGCGATGGTTGTTGTATTCTCAATGGGAATGGACCCATCAGCAGCATTCCCAATAATGATGGGATCTTGTGCACTATTGATGCCAGTTGCATCAGCTAAGTTTATAAAGGAAGACACATATGCAAAGAAGAACTCAATTCTAATAGCACTATCTGGTTTAGTTGGTGTTGTAGTTGCATATAAATTCTTCTCTGGATTAGACATAGAAAAATTAAAGATACTAGTTGTAATAGTTGTTACAATTACTGGTTTAATTATGTTAAAATCTGCTTTCAAAAAGACAGAAGAAGTAAAATAATAAGCAAAAAAATTGATTCTGTTTTAACAGGATAATATATAGAAAAAGGCTATCGTTTTGATAGCCTTTTCTAATGTCGATTAATAAAATATAGCATCAAAAATATCAAATTCAATGGATTATAAATCGAATAAAAATAATAAAAATCATAAAAAAATATACACAATAATAACTAATAATAACTAAACTTTGCTAAAATTATAACTTAACGATACAAAAAACGGGAAAACCTTTATTTTTTTTAAAAAACTTAATTAATATAGCTAAAATATGAAAATATATGAGAAGTAAAAACTTATAATCTTAAAAAATATATTTTTAAAGGCAAAATACTAAAAAAATAAACTTATAATTAATAAAAAATATAGAAATACCCTCTTTTGTGAAATAAATGAGTTGAAATTTTTTATAAGTAAATGTAAAATAGATTAGTATTATATTTTTAATAGGAGGAAACTTATATGACTAAGGAAAAGTATAAGGGAATTTTGTTCTGTTTTCTTATATCAATTCCGGCATGGTATTTAGGTAAAATGATGCCTATTATTGGTGGACCCGTGTTCTCAATAATAATAGGTATAATTGTCGGGCTTGTAATGAAAGACAGAAAAGAGGTATTTGAACCAGGAATAGCATTTGTTTCAAAAAAAGTATTACAATATGCTGTTATTCTTCTTGGATTTGGACTTAATCTTCAGATGATAGTCAAGGTAGGAAAAGAATCTTTGCCTATAATTGTATGTACAATAGCGACTTCGCTGATAATTTCTTACTTTGTAAGCAAGAAGCTAAATATTCCAAAGAAGATATCAATTTTGGTCGGTGTCGGATCATCTATATGTGGTGGTTCAGCAATAGCTGCTACAGCTCCAGTAATTGATGCAGATAGTGATGAAATTGCTCAGGCAATATCAGTAATATTTTTCTTTAATATTATTGCGGCTCTTATATTTCCTACAATAGGAGATTTAATTGGCTTGACAAATCAAGGATTTGCAATTTTTGCTGGTACAGCAGTTAATGATACTTCATCAGTTACTGCGGCGGCTTCATCATGGGACAGTATCCATCAGACCGGAACAATGGTATTGGATTCAGCAACAGTTGTTAAACTTACAAGAACTCTTGCTATAATACCGATAACTTTCTTCTTGTCACTTCATTTCTCAAAGAATGAAGACAAGGAAGAATCTTTCAGTTTATACAAAATAGGAAAGATGATTCCATCTTTTATATTGTATTTTGTTGGATGTTCAATAATTACTACAATATGTGAGATGATGATATCAAATGGAACTATTTCAGGAGCTTTGGCAGCTGGTATACCAAATTTCTTTGCCTTGATGAAGGTAGTAAGTAAGTTCTTTATAGTAATGGCTATGGGAGCTATAGGTTTGAATACAGATATTGTTAAACTTATTAAAACAGGTGGTAAACCTATATTATTAGGTACATTTTGTTGGATAGGTATAATAGTTGTAAGTTTAGTTATGCAGAAAGCCACTGGGCTTTTCTAAGAAAGTTTTTAAAATGAAATATAATTTAAAGTGTATTTATATGCAGAAATCATAGTGTTTCAAAGCACTATGATTTTTAATGAATATTTAAGCAGTGAAAGGGGTGAATAGTATACAAATTGTATACGATAATATGAAAAAAATAGGTGTTATAGGTGCTATGGAAGAGGAAGTAAAAGAACTTACTTCTATGCTTGAGGGCAGAGAGATGAAAACAGTTGCTGGGCTTTCTTTTTATGAAGGTAAAATAGAGGGCAAGGATGTAGTAGTTGTTGAATGTGGTATTGCAAAGGTAAATGCCGCAATGTGTACTCAAATATTAATAAGCGAGTTTAAAATAGACGCTGTTATTAATACAGGCGTTGCTGGAGCTCTATACGAAAAACTTGATATCAATGATATCGTTATATCTACAGATGCAGTAGAGTATGATGTAGATGCTTCACCTCTTGGAGATCCAAAGGGGACAATACCTAGAATGAAAACTTCTGTATTCACTGCCGATTCAAGACTGATAGATGCTGCATATGGTGCTTTTGAAGAAGAAAAGTTGAAATTTAATGCATATAAGGGAAGAGTTGTTACGGGAGATCAGTTTGTAGCTGACAATGAAACAAAAAATGCATTAAGAAATGATTTTGACGGATATTGCTGTGAGATGGAAGGTGGAGCTATAGCACACGTTGCTTATTTAAATAATACTCCATTTGTAATAATTAGAGCTATATCCGACAAAGCAGATAATTCAGCGGAAATGACTTATGATGAATTTGTAAAGATAGCCGCTGTAAACTCTAAAGAGATGGTAGTAAATATGTTAAAAAGAATATAACAGAATAAAATAGATTCTGTTTCCTGAATGTTGATGTTAAATGGATAAGTAATTTTTATAAAATAAGAAGATATTAAATAGTGGTCTTATATAGAAAAGTATGAGAAATAAGTATAGAGTAAAAGAAGGTTTAACTGTTAAACTTGATAGTTTATATGATGAAAATATATTTGTAATAATTGCTAACTGTAAGTGGATAAACAGTAAGTGATTTAAATATTTTCTTATTTGTATATAAAAGTGCTTATTTTTCAGGAGTTAATGTATATTATTGTCTGGAGATGATTAAAAAATTAACAAATAGGGGAAGGTATAAAATGATAAGAGTATTACAGATATTACTGTACGTTGCAGTAGTAGGATTTGGAATCGTATTTTTTAAGGATCAGATATCTGCAAAGAAAAATGGCAGACTAGAAAAAGAAAAGGCTTGGAAGCCTGCATTAATAGGTTTTTCAACTAACTTTTTCGATACATTAGGAATAGGTGCATTTGCTCCTACAGTGTTTTTATTCAAAGCTTTTAAAAGTAATATAACAGATAAGCAGATACCTGCAACACTTAATGTTGCTTGTACGCTACCTGTTTTATGTGAAGCAATTATATTTATACAGGCTACAAAAGTTGAGCCGATAACTTTAGTATCTTTGATAGCAGCAGCTGTAGTAGGCTCATATCTTGGAGCTGGAGTTATAGCTAGAACTGATGAAAAGAAGATACAAATAATAATGGGAGTAGCACTTTTTATATCAGCAGTAATGCTACTACTATCTACTTTAAAAGTATTACCAATAGGTGGTACTGCTTTAGGACTACATGGTGCTAAGCTTATAGTTGCAATAGTGATATTCTTTATACTAGGAGCTTTGATGACAGCAGGCATAGGTCTATATGCCCCTGCAATGGTTGTAGTTTATTCAATGGGAATGGATCCATCAGCAGCATTTCCAATAATGATGGGATCTTGTGCACTATTGATGCCAGTAGCATCAGCTAAATTTATAAAAGAAGATGCTTATGCAAAGAAAAATTCTTTATTAATATCTATATTTGGTATAATAGGAGTAGTAATAGCAGCGTTTTTTGTAAAAGGCCTTTCAATAGACAAGTTAAAGATACTTGTTACAATAGTTGTAGCCTTAACTTCATTTATGATGTTAAAGTCTGCATTTAAGAATAAGGGAAATGCATCTGTAAACTAAGCAGATTTAGATATAGAAATAGTATAGTTTCAAAAATGTTAAAATATAATACAAAAAAATAGTAAATTTATTTACTTTATTAAGAAAACAGCCCACTTCTAGCGAAAATAAGTGGGCTGTTTCCATTATTGACACTTTTTTTAAACAAGTATATAATGGAGAATAGGTAAAAGCTTTTAATATATTATATAGGGTTTATAAATACTATATAAGGAGAGAATAAAATGGGTGAACAAGAAAAAAAGGTAATATTTAGTGGAGTACAGCCTTCAGGTAAAATGACTTTAGGTAACTATCTTGGAGCATTGAAGAGTTGGACAGATTTACAGAAAGAGTTTGAATGCTATTTCAGTATGGTAAATATGCACGCTATAACAGTTCCACAGGATCCTGAGGTTCTTAAAAGACAGACAATTGAGCTTCTTGCACAATTTATTGCATGTGGTATAGATCCTGAAGAAAACACAATCTTTATACAATCACATGTTCCACAGCATGCTGAACTTAATTGGGTTTTATGTACAATGACATATATGGGCGAACTTAATAGAATGACTCAGTATAAGGATAAGTCAAAAAAGAGTGAAGCTAATTTGAATGCAGGTTTATTTACATATCCAGTTTTAATGGCAGCAGATATACTTTTATATCAAGCTGATGTTGTACCAGTAGGAGATGACCAAAAGCAGCATATGGAGCTTGCTAGAGATCTAGCAGAGAGATTTAATAACAGATTTTCTAAGACATTTGTTGTTCCAGAAGGTTACTATCCAAAGGGAACAGCAAGAGTAATGAGTTTACAGGAACCAGAAAAGAAAATGAGCAAGTCTGATTCTAATGAAAATGGATTTATACTTCTTTCAGAAGATGCAGATACTACTGCCAAGAAAATTAAAAAAGCAGTAACAGATTCTGTAGGTATAGTTAGATATACAGATGAACAGCCAGGACTTAAGAATCTTATAAATATTTACTCTGCTATGACAGATAAGTCTGTAGAAGAAATAGTTGCTATGTATGAAGGTAAGGGATACGGAGCATTTAAAAAGGAAATGGCAGAAGCCGTTGTAGAATCACTTAGACCGATTAGAGAAAAGTATAATTATCTTTTAGATAATCAGGATTTCCTTGAAGAAATATATACTAAGGGTGCTAAAAAGGCTGAGTTAAGAGCTCAAAAGACTCTTGATGCAGTTTATGATAAAATAGGATTTATAAAGAAAAATTATTAATAAAAACTATTGATATAAAATTTAAAATTAAAATTTATTAGATATAAAATGAAATAATTATTATAAAAGTACCGTAATTAAGCGGTACTTTTATTTTTTATGCTATAATTTATGGTATAATAAATTATTATGGATAATTGTGTGGAAAAGTAATTTTATATATTTGTTTCTATACAATTTGGCATGAAATTACTTAGCTCATTAAAGTAGTATATAAGGTATATAGTTAAAGAGTTTAATAAAAGATTTCATAAAAATAGAAAAGGAGAATCTTATGTATTTAGTACTCATAATAATTCTAATAGCTTTAGATCAATTTTCCAAGATAGCAGTTCAACAAATGCTAAGTGGAAGAAGTAGTCTTCCTATTATTAATGGAATATTTCACCTTACATATGTTGAAAATCGTGGTGCAGCATTCGGGCTTATGCAGGGAAAACAGATAATTTTTGCTGTAGTTGCAGCTGTAGTTACAGTAGTTGGATTAGTATGTATATATAAAAAAACTTACGGGAAGTTAGTAAATATATCTATTTCACTGGTAATAGCTGGGGCTATAGGCAATCTCATAGATAGAATAAAATTGGGATATGTGGTAGATTTTTTAGATTTTAGATTTATATGGAATTATGTATTTAATTTGGCAGATGTTTTTGTAATAGTAGGTACTCTTACACTTTGTATTTCTATTATAATAAGCGATCTTAAAGAAGGTAAGAAAGAAAAAAATAATAAAAAAAGAGTTTAATATTTTAACGTCTTCAAAGGGAGTATAGAAAATATTAAACCCTAAATTGTGGAGAAGTTGATATTATGTTAAGTAAAGTTGAACAAAATAAAAATATAGATTGTGATATAGCAAATGTCTCTGAGAAAGAGCGCGATAAAAATGAAGAATTAGATGTATATATAGTTTCAAAAGAAGATATAGGAAAAAGACTTGATTTATATGCATCTGAGAAATATAAGGATATTTCGAGAAGTTACATCCAAAAACTAATAAAAGAAGATAGAGTATTGGTTAATTCCAAAAAAGAAAAGGCAAGTTACAAACTATCTTTAGGAGATGAACTTACTATATTAATGCCAGAACACAAAGATTTGGAATTAATTGCTCAAAATATAGATTTAAATATAATTTATGAAGATGAAGGTCTTCTTATTGTCAATAAGGAACAGGGCATGGTAGTACATCCAGCTCCAGGAAATCCAGATAATACACTTGTAAATGCACTTTTGTATCACTGTGGAGATAATCTATCTAGTCTAAATGATAGAATAAGACCTGGAATTGTTCACAGAATAGACAAGGATACGTCAGGGCTTTTAGTAGTTGCAAAAAACAATGTGGTGCATGAGAGTCTAGCAAAACAATTTGCAGTTCACTCTATAACTAGAGAATATGAAATGTTGTGTATAGGAAATGTAAATTGGGAAAAGATGACAGTAGATAAGCCATTAGGAAGAAATCCTAAAAATAGATTAAAAAGAGCAGTAGTGGAAGATGGTAGAAGGGCTGTTACTCATTTTGAAACTTTGAAGTCTTTAAATGGTTTTACATATATGAAGGCAACTCTTGAAACAGGTAGAACTCATCAAATAAGGGTTCATTCAGCATTTATCAATCATCCGATAGTAGGAGATAATTTATATGGATATAGTGTAAAGAAGTTTTCTAAGTTAAAGGGGCAGATGCTTCATGCAAGAAAACTTGGATTTATACATCCTTTAACTGGAAAATATGTGGAGTTTACATCAGAGTTACCTGAACACTTTGTAAAAACTTTAAATATCATGAGAAAGTTATAGACCACTAAAACTTTTTATATGTTTTATAAATTATAAATATTAATTAAAAAATAGGATTTAAGTTAAGTTATAAATTTTAAAAAGAAAATGAAATTATTATAAGGAAAGGTGAAGTTTATGGAAAAAGCTAAAATTATGGATCAGAAGGCTATATCTAGAGCGGTTACAAGAATAAGCCATGAGATAGTAGAAAGAAATAAAGGTGTAAAGGACATATATATAATAGGGATAGAAACTAAGGGAACTCCTCTTGCGAAAATGATAGCATCTAAAATTGAGGAGATAGAAGAAACGAAGATAGCATGTGACTCAATAGATATTACTATGTATAGAGATGATATTACACATGAAAAAATAAAAGATACAATGGATGAAAACTTCAACTTAGATGTTGAGGACAAAACAGTAGTCCTAGTGGATGACGTTTTATATACAGGAAGGACTATAAGAGCGGCGCTTGACTATATTATAGATAATGGTAGACCAAAGCTTATACAGCTTGCTGTACTTATAGATAGAGGTCATAGGGAACTTCCAATAAGGGCAGACTATGTAGGCAAAAATGTTCCAACATCAAAATCAGAATCAGTATTTGTAAAGTTTGATAGCAATGATATTGATAGCTCAGTAATTATATGTGAGTAGTTCGTAGCTGAAGAAATTGTATAAATTTGTTGCAAATACATAGTAATATACACTTATCTTTTAAAATAAAGTATAAGAGTATATTCGATAGATTGTAGAATTTAGTTATAGAAAATAATTAGTGATAGGGTGGTTAATAATGGCATTTGATGGTATAGTAATAAATTCTCTTGTAAGAGAATTGAAAAAAAAGCTAGTAAATTCAAAAGTAGATAAGGTATACCAGCCTGAGAAAGACGAAATATGTCTTAAAATAAGAGGGAGAGAAGAAAATTTCAAACTTATTATCAGTGCTAGTGCATCGAATCCTAGAATTTATTTAGCGGAAAAGTATGAGAAAAATAATCCCAAGAAAGCTCCTCTATTTTGTATGACTTTAAGGAAGTATATACAAAGTGGTGTAATAACAGATGTAGAGCAGATGGGATTTGAAAGAATAATAAGAATTTCTGTGGATTCTTATGATGAACTTAGGGAAAAGACGACTAGGTACTTATATGTTGAGATAATGGGAAAACATAGTAATATTATTTTAGTTTCAAAGAATGAAAATAAGATTTTGGACTCCATAAAAAGAGTACCGATAAGCGTAAGTAGAGTAAGGCAGATACTTCCCGGAAATGAATATGAGCTTCCACCTTCACAGGACAAGATTAATCCATTAGAAGAAATAAATGAAGAAGATTTTAAGAAAAGATCAAAAGAGTCTTCCGGTGTTATTTTTAAGTCTATTTATGGTAATATACTTGGTATTTCACCATTGATAGCTAGAGAAGTTTGTATTAGAGCGGATTTAGATAAGAATAAAAAAATAGAAGAAATGACAGATGATGAATTTAAATCTATCTGTTATCAAATAAATTATATATTTAATGACCTAAAAAACGATGAGGTTTATCCAAATATTATTGTAGATGATAGTAGGGACAAAATTGTTGAATTTAGTGCTATAAAGCTTTATCAATACAGCTCTATGCGTGAAATAAAAAAAGAAAGTATATCTTCTGCAATAGAGGATTTTTATTTAACAAAAGATTTAAAAGAGAGGATGAATCAAAAATCCTCTAATTTAAAGAAAAATATTTCTCTTAAACTAGAGAGAATTAATCATAAGATAGAAAAGCAAGAAAAAGAGCTTAAAGAAGCACAGAAGGCTGAAAACTACAAAGTAAAGGGAGAACTTCTTACTGCCTATATCTATATGATAAAACAAGGTATGGAGTCAATCAAACTTTTAGATTTTTATAATAACAATGAAGAGGTAGAAATAAAGCTTAGAAAAAACCTTACTCCATCGGAAAATGCTCAAAAATATTTTAAAAAGTATAATAAGCTGAAAAAAGCAAATGAAGAGTTGAGTATTCATATTAAGAACAATAAGGAAGAAGCTGAATACCTTGAAAATACTCTTTTAAGCATAGAAAACTGCGAAGATGAAAAAGAATTAAAAGAGATAAAAGAAGAACTTATGAGAGAAGGTTATATTAAGGTATATAGAATGCCTAAGAAAAATAATAAACCTAAAACTACAATAATGAAGTATTTATCATCAAAGGGTACGATGATAATGGTAGGGAAAAATAACAAACAAAATGATTACCTTACACTTAGGTTGGCAGACAATGAAGACTTATGGTTTCATACAAAAGATATACCGGGATCACATGTACTCCTTAAATGTGCAGGCAAGAAAATAGAGGAGTCGGAGATTTTAGAAGCTGCTACACTTGCTGCTTATTATAGTAAGGCTAAGATGTCTCAGAATGTACCAGTTGATTATACAATTAAGAAAAATGTTAAAAAACCAAGTGGTGCTAAGCCAGGACTTGTAATTTATGAAAAGAATAAAACCATTTATGTAACTCCTTCTGATGAAGAAAAGGCAAAAATTAAAAAGTTTGAAAGCGATGGTGAAGAGTAGTGATATTTACCAATAGTGAAGGTTTAAAAATATATTACAGAGATTCAGGGGAAGAAAATCTTCAAACTGTAATTTTCCTTCATTCGTGGGGGTCAAGTCAAGTTGACTTTGAATATACATTTAAAAATCTTGATGGATATAGAAAAATTATATATGATCATAGAGGTTTTGGAAAATCTGATAGACCAGAAAGAAATATGTCGCTAAGGACATTGGCAGAGGATTTAAAAGAGTTAATTGAAAAACTTAAAATAGAAAATCCAATTCTTGTTGGATACTCTATGGGTGCCTGTGTATTGTTCAAATATATAGAACTTTTTGGTGACAAGAATATAAAATCTTTGGTTATATGTGACATGACTCCAAAGATAATTAGTGACGATACTTGGGATTTGGGAATAGTTGATGGAAACTATGGTCAAAAAGAGTTTATGGAAAGTATAGCTATGCAGTTTGATAATATGCTAGATGCCTATATAAAACTTTTTACAGACATTGATCCAAAACTTAAAGGAAGAAATAATAAAGTTCTTAAAAAAGTAATAAATATGGAACTTGAAAAAAATTCATACTACTCTATAACTTCAATGTGGTTTTCAATGGGATACGAGGATTTTAGAGAAAGTGTAAAGAAGATAAAAGTCCCTACTGCACTTTTTTTTGCAAAACCAGGTTCACTTGTAAATCCTAAAGTGGTGGAGTATTTAGAAGAATCAATAGAGGATACATATACTCGCATGTTTGAGAATAGTAGCCATAGTTTTGTAAGTAGTAAACCTAAAAAATTTAAAAGTGAGTTGGAATTATTCTTAAAAACGTTAAAATAATGATTTTTTATGATATAATGAAGGGTACGGTAATAATATAAATTGAATTGGAGAAGTGAATATGGCAAAGAGTATGACTGGATTTGGCATGGGGGAATATAAGGATGAGAGCTACAGTATATCAGTTGAATGCAAGGCTATCAACCATAAATACTTAGATATAAATCCTAGATTGCCAAGAAAAATATCTTTTTTAGAAGATAAGTTAAGATTATTGGTTAAAGACTATCTTAATAGAGGTAGAGTTGATATATTTATCAAGTTTGAAACTTTAAAATCTTCAGGAGTAAAGCTTCAGTATGATGATGAACTTGCTGGTCAGTACAATGAAATTTTAAGAAGGATTAAAAAAGATTTTAATATAGAAGAAGAAATTTCAGCTACTGATATAGCTAGATTTCCAGAAATTATAACATCTACAGAAGCTGAAGATGATGAGGAATTACTTTGGAATATGCTTTCTGAAGCAACTGAAAAATCACTTAAAAGACTTCTTGAAATGAGAGAAGCAGAAGGTAAAAAATTAGAGAAAGATATACTTGAAAGAACTGATCTTCTAGAGAAGTATATACTTGACATAGAAAAATTTTCAGATGATGTAGTAGATGAATACAAGGAAAAGTTAAACTCTAGAATTTCAGAGATATTAGAAGATCCAAGTGTAATAGATGAGTCAAGACTGGCTCAAGAAGTAGCTATATATGCAGACAAATCAAATATTACAGAAGAGATTGTAAGATTTAAGAGTCATATAGTACAACTTAGAAATACAGTTAAAAAAGATGATACTATTGGAAGAAAAATGGATTTTCTAATTCAAGAAATGAACAGAGAGACGAATACTATAGGTTCTAAGTCTTCTAATATAAATATAACGAATTTAGTTATAGAGGTTAAGGCTGAACTAGAAAAAATAAGAGAACAGATACAAAATATTGAATAGCTAGAGGGGGTTATAAGGTGTCTATAAAGAAAAAGGGCTTACTATTAGTAATATCTGGACCCAGTGGAGCAGGCAAGGGGACTATATGCAAGGAGCTATTAAAGGTAGGAGCAAGTACAAAACTTTCAATCTCAGCTACTACAAGAAATCCTAGAGCCGGTGAAAAAGAGGGGATAAATTACTATTACAAAACAAGAGAAGAATTCGAAAATATGATAGCTGAAGGAGAATTTCTTGAATACGCACAGATATATGACAACTATTATGGAACTCCTAAAAAGGCTATATTTCATGAACTTGAAAAGGGGAATGATGTAATTCTTGAAATTGAAATGCAAGGTGCAATGCAAATAAAGAAGGCTTATCCAGAAGCTGTATTTATATTTATACTTCCTCCAAGTTTAATGGAATTAAAAAATAGAATAGTTGGAAGAGGCACAGAAACAATAGAGCAAATAGAAAAAAGATTTGGAAGCGCTTATAGTGAAATTAAGTTAATAGGTGATTACGACTACTTTATATTTAATAATGTAGTTGAAAAGTCGGCAGATGAAATAAAGCATATAATCTATGCTGAAAAGAATAAAGTTGGCAGATATAAAAAAGATGTATTAGAAATGTTTGAAAAGGAGATTAAAAAATGTTAAGACCATCATTAAATGACATAGTAGAAAAGATAGAAAATAGATACTTCCTTATAGCGACAGTATCAAAGAGAGCGAGAGAGTTGGTAAATGGTGAAAAACCTTTAATACAAACTCAACCAAAGGACAAGCCTGTTGTAATAGCAAGTGAAGAAATAATAGCAGGTAAGGTTGGATATAGACTTCTTACTGATGAAGAAATTAAGGAAAAAGAAATTGCTCATAAGATAGAACAAGAAAGAAAGTTATTGGAACAGGAATAATAAATAATATTTTAAAAGAAAGAAATGGTGTAAATGCTTAATAATAAAACTATTGTCGTAGGTGTTACAGGTGGAATAGCTGTATACAAAGCCTGTGATGTTGTAAGTAGATTAAAAAAGCTTGGAGCTAATATTCATGTAGTAATGACAAAGTCTGCAACTGAATTTGTTTCGCCAATGACATTTCAGACTTTAAGTAATAACTTCGTAACAGTAGATATGTTCGAAGAAGTAAAGACATGGGAAGTTGAACATATAGAACTTGCCAAGAAGGCAGATGCTTTTCTTATAGTTCCTGCTACAGCAAACTTTATTGGCAAACTTGCCAATGGAATAGCAGATGATATGTTGACTACAACAGTTATGGCCACAACTTCACAGCTAATAGTAGCTCCTGCGATGAATACTAATATGTATAAAAATCCTATCGTTCAGGAAAATATAGAAAAACTAAAAAGACATGGTTGTATCTTTATAGATCCTACTTCTGGTCTTCTTGCTTGTGGAGATACAGGAGCAGGTAAACTGGAAACTCCGGAAAAAATAGTAGCTTCTGTGGAAAAGTTTTTTGAGGAAAAAGAAGCAAAAAGAGACTTAGAAGGTATAAAAATACTAGTAACTGCTGGACCTACTATTGAATCAATAGACCCAGTAAGATATCTTACAAATAGATCTAGTGGGAAAATGGGTTATTCAATAGCAAGTGAGGCCGTTAAAAGAGGAGCTTCGGTAATACTTGTTTCTGGAAAAACAGATCTAGAAGTACCATCTGGGCTTGATAAATATATTCAGATTGAAAGTGCAGAAGATTTATATGAAGCAATTATAAAAGAATATAATGCTTGTGATGTAGTAATACAAAGTGCTGCAGTTGCAGACTACAAGCCTAAAACTTATTCTGATAAAAAAATCAAAAAATCAGATGGAGATATGATAATTGAGCTTTCAAGAAATAAAGATATAGCTCAAGAGCTTGGAAAGATAAAGGGAGACAAAATTCTAATAGGATTTGCTGCAGAAACAAATGATCTTTTAGAAAACGCAAAAAGAAAGATTTCAAAGAAGAATTTAGATTTTATCGTTGCAAATGACCTTACAACAGAGGGGGCAGGATTTAAATCTGATACAAATATTGTTAAAATTATTAATTCTGCCGGTGAAATATCTGAGTATCCTAAACTTCTAAAAACAGAGGTTGCAGATGTAATATTAGATAGCTTGCTAAAGATAATGGACAACAAGGATAAATAAAAAGTATAGGGGAAGTTTTACTTTCCCTTTTTTAAAGGAGGTGCTTTGTGTGTATGCTGATTTAATTTTGCGAACGAGAGGAAAGTTTGCTGATATGCTGTTTACATATGAGGTGCCTTCTCATCTTTTGACAGATATAAAAGAAGGACATAGAGTAAGCGTTCCTTTTGGACGCTCTAATAAACCGATAGAGGCTATAGTAGTATCATTAAGAGAAAATATATCTGAGGATGCCGATATATCCAAAATAAAAGAAATAGATGATATACTAGATGAAAGCCCGCTTATAAGCTCAGAAAATATAGATTTGATAAAATGGATGAGAAATAGATACATGTGTACCTATATTGATTGCTTAAATCTTTTTTATCCAAAGGGCTATTCATTAGAAACAAGAAAAATTGTAGAAATAAGGAAAATAGAAGATGAATTTGAGCTTGAAGATGAAGAAATGAAACTTATAAATACTTTAAGGTTAAGTTCAAGTGCTGCCACATATGAAGATTTGACAAAAAACTTTACTAAAAAACTTATTTCAGATATGAAAAAGAAAAGATTAATAAAGATTATATGGGAATATAAAGACAAAAAAAATGAAAAGTTTATCAAATATATATCCCTTGCAGATACTATGGAAAATATTGAAAAATTAGTAAAAGATAAGAAGTATAGACTTGGAAGTAAGCAAAAGGAATTAATAAAGTTTTTATCATTAAATGAAAGTGTAGAGCAAGATGCTCTTATGCAACTTCTTGAATTATCAAGGAGCACAATAAAAAGTCTTGAGTCTAAAGGGATAGTTAAGATTGAGATGGTAGAGTATTATAGAAAATCTATAAATAAGTTGGCTTATAAAGATAAAGAAATATCTTTAAATAAGGAACAAAAAGAGATTTACGAATCTATATTAGATAAAATTAATTACAATAGCAGAAAGGTAACTCTACTTCATGGAGTTACTGGAAGTGGTAAAACGGAAATATATCTAGAGTTAATAGAGTACATGTTGAGTCAGGGTATGGATAGTATTTTTTTAGTTCCTGAAATAGCCCTTACTCCCCAAATGATTGCTAGAGTAAGAAATAGATTCGGTGATATAGTCGGTGTTTTTCACAGTATGCTTTCAGAAGGTGAGAAGCACGATGTTTTTAGAGAAATAAAAGAAGGTAATGTAAGAGTTGTAATAGGCACAAGATCGGCGCTTTTCCTGCCATTTACATCTTTAGGTTTGATAGTTATAGATGAAGAACACGAGATGAGTTATAGGTCAGAAATGACACCGAAATATGACTCGATAGAAGTTGCTAGATATATGGCATATAAACAAGGTGTAACTGTTCTTTTGGCTTCTGCGACACCTTCGATTTCAGACTATTATAGGGCTGAAAAAGGTGAATACGACCTTTTAACTCTAAATAAAAGGGCAAATAATAAGCCTATGCCTGAAATAGAAGTTGTAGATATGAGAGAAGAGCTACATAAGGGAAATAAAGATGATTTAAGTGAAAAAATGATAGAAGAAATTCAAAGAACCGTCGAAAGTGGAAATCAAGCAATACTATTTTTAAACAGAAGAGGTTTTGCAAGCTTTTTGACTTGTAAAGACTGTGGTCATGTTTTTAGATGTGACAGGTGTGATATTTCACTTACTTATCATAAATACAAAAATAAAGGCGTATGTCATTACTGTGGCAAAGAGGAAGTCATTCCGGATAAATGTCCAGAATGTGGAAATAAAAATATTTGTCCTATAGGTATAGGAACAGAGAAGATAGAACTTTATCTTAAAGAAAAGTTTCCTAATTATAAAATATTAAGAGTCGATAAGGATACAACTTCCAAAAAGGGACAGTTAGAGAAAATCTTAAACTCTTTTAATTCTGGTCAAGCAGATATACTTATAGGAACGCAGATACTAAGTAAGGGGCATGACTTTGACAATGTAACACTTGTGGGAATTATTTCTGCAGACATGATGTTGAACTATCCAGATTATAGAGCTTTTGAATCTACTTTTCAGCTTATAACTCAGGTATCGGGTAGAGCAGGAAGGTCTGACAAAGAAGGAAAAGTAATCCTACAAAGTTATAATACAGAACACTATGCAATACAAAAGGCAATAGACTATGATTATAAAGGCTTTTATCAAAAGGAAATAGCTATTAGAAAAACTTTTGGCTATGAACCATTTAATAATATATTTAGATTGGTGTTCTCTGGTTATAAATATAATAAGGTAAGAGAAAATGCGGACAGATTTTTAAAGACTTTAGAATATTTACAAAAGGAGAACAATATATATTTCTCTGATTTAATACTGGGACCAAATGAGTGTTCTATTAATAAAATAAATGACAAGTATAGATGGCAAGTAATTGTAAAAGATAATAATATGAATGTTAAAAAGCTTAAATCTATGATTAAATATATCTGTGTAACAAAATATGAAGAAATATTTGATAAGGATATAGTAATTAGTATAGAGCAAAATCCTAATAGTTTTATATAATTTAAGGAAAATTTCATGTAAAACAATTACAAAGTATAAAAAAAATGTTAATATAATTATATAAAGAAAGAAAAAGTAGGAGGGAAGACATGGCAATAAGAAATGTAGTAAAAATGGGAGATCCTGTTTTAAATAAAAAGTGTAAAAAGGTAGTGGATTTTGATGAAAGGTTACATGAACTGCTAGATGATATGGCAGAAACAATGTATGAA
This sequence comes from Peptostreptococcus russellii, assembly GCF_900110295.1. Taxonomy (GTDB): domain Bacteria; phylum Bacillota; class Clostridia; order Peptostreptococcales; family Peptostreptococcaceae; genus Peptostreptococcus; species Peptostreptococcus russellii_A. Next base: position 135,142 of record NZ_FODF01000002.1, on the reverse strand, counting down.
AATGATGGTGTTGGTCTAGCTGCACCACAGGTTGGAATTATAAGACGAGCTGTAGTAGTAGATGTAGGAAGTGGTCTTATAGAACTTATAAATCCTGAAATAATAGAGTCTTCAGGTGAACAGACAGATCCAGAAGGATGCCTTAGTGTAGAAGATTATATAGGGGATGTTACAAGACCAAACTATGTAAAGGTTAAGGCACAGGATAGAAATGGAAAAGATATACTTGTTGAAGGAACAGGTTTCCTAGCAAGAGCTTTCTGTCATGAACTTGATCACCTAGAAGGAATTCTATTTGTAGAAAGAGTAAATAAAGAAGAAAAGGGTGAATAATAATGCGTATTGTTTTTATGGGTACACCCGAGATATCTGTCGGGACTTTAAAGAGGATAATAGCTGATGGACATGAACTTTTGGCAGTTGTAACTCAACCAGATAGACCTAGAGGCAGAGGTAAAAAGATGATGATGTCACCTGTTAAGGAAGTTGCACTTGAAAATAATATAGAAGTGCTTCAACCACAGAAAGCATCAGATCCTGAATTTATAGAAAAACTAAAAGAATTAAATCCAGAGCTAATAGTTGTAGTAGCTTACGGACAGATTTTAAGAAAGAATCTTCTTGAAATACCAAAAAAAGGTTGTGTAAATGTTCATGTATCGCTACTTCCTAAGCTTAGAGGGGCAGCACCAATAAATTGGACCATAATTAATGGGGATTCAAAAACTGGTGTCACAACTATGTTTATGGATGAAGGTCTTGATACTGGAGATATTATAATGTCAAAGGAGTTCAAGTTAGATGACGAAATAACTGCAGGTGAACTTCATGATTGGATGATGGTAGAAGGCGCAGAGCTTTTAAGTCAGACAGTGAAGGCTATTGAATCTGGCAACTATACTAGAACAAAGCAAGATGATGAAGAATCTACATATGCACCTATGATGGATAAAAATTTAGGTCATATTGATTTTTCAAAGTCTGCACAGGAAATACATAATCTTGTGAGAGGAACAATTCCTTGGCCTGGAGCTTGGTGTGAATCTGACTATGGAAAAATTAAAATTTGGAAAACAAAAGTTATAAAAAGAGAACACTCACAAGAAAATGGAAAAGTACTAAAAGTAGATAAAGAAGGTATAGAAGTAGCTTGTGGAAAAGATATACTTTTAATTGTAGATATACAAATGCCTAACAAAAAGAGAATGCCGGTTTCGGAATTTATAAAGGGTAATAGTATAGAAGAGGGAACTATTTTGAGATAGTGTTCACTGTATTTTATAAGGGGTGATAAATATGTATCCATATGGTTTTTTTTGGGATAGAACAATGTTAATATTGTTACCAGCAATTATACTTTCAGCATATGCTTCATACAAAGTAAATTCGGTAACAAGCAGATATTTTAAAGTAAGAGCATCAAGAGGTCTTACAGGTGCAGAAGTGGCAAGAACTATATTAGATAGAAATGGTCTTAGCTCAGTGCCTGTATATCCAGTTAGAGGAACTCTTACTGACCACTATGATCCAAGAAGTAGAAAGGTAAATCTTTCTGAGGAAGTTTATTATGGAACATCCATTACTTCAGTAGCAGTTGCTGCTCATGAATGTGGTCATGCTATACAGCACAAAGAGTCTTATTTACCATTGACACTCAGAAGTGCAATAGTACCAGCTGTAAATTTTGCATCATCAGCATCATGGATTATAATTCTATTAGGTTTCTTTATAAATAAAAGTTTGTTATGGATAGGAATAGTATTATTCTCTGCAACAGTATTATTCCAATTAGTAACACTTCCTGTAGAATTTAATGCTTCTAGTAGAGCTTTAAAACAATTACAGAGTCTTGGAATAATGGGAGCAGAAGAAAATCAACAAAGCAAAAAAGTTTTAAGTGCAGCGGCACTAACATATGTAGCAGCAGCACTTTCATCAATTCTTCAGCTACTAAGATTAGTTGTAATTGCAAGAGATAATAATGACTAAGAATATTTAACAATATGACTATATGCAATGCATATAGTCATATTAGTTTTAAATATTAATTTAGAAACTTGCTTGTATGAAAAAATATAACTATAAAAAATATATGAATAGAAAATATGAAAGTCGCTCTATAAGTAGATTTAAGTTATTTAAAGGTATTTTGAAACAGAGTAATGTAAGATAATAATAGTGTTATAAAATGAAAAGATAAATATGTATATTTATAGAATATGGTATAATGTTACTTAATTGTATTTGAAATAACTGATTTTAATAGTAAATATATTGAAATGAGTTATCTGTAAATATGCAAAAGATAAATTAAATATAATATGAGGAAATGGAAGGAGAAATTATGTCGGCAAGAAAGATTGCGTATGAAATTTTAATGGACATAGAAGTAAACAACAATTATTCCAATATATCTCTTAACTCTCACCTATCAAAGGCGAAAGTTGACAACAGAGACAAGGGTTTAATAACAGAGCTTGTTTATGGTGTAATAGAAAAAAAGAGGTATATTGATTATATAATAAACAAGGTATCGAAAATAAAGGTAAGAAAAATGGAAAACTCTGTAAAAATAGCGATTAGGCTAGGAGTGTACCAAATTGTATTCTTAGATAGAATAGCAGATTATGCAGCGATAAATGAGTCAGTAGATATTATTAAGAAAATAGATAAAAGAGCGTCAGGTTTTGTAAATGCTATTTTAAGAAATGTTCTTAGAAAAAAAGATGATATTTGCAAGATTAATGATAATACAACAGAAAATATAGCTATAAAGTATTCCTATGAAAAATGGATAGTAGATAGATTGATAGGAGAACATGGACTAGCTAGAGCAAAAAGCATTTTAGAATCTTTATCAGAAAGACCAAAGCTTTACTTGAGAATAAATAGAAGTAAAATGGATGGTTTTGATGATATTGATGAGTTTGCAGAATTTATAATTGATCAGCTTGAAAAAGAAGGGATAAAAGCAAAGAGAAGTGAGTTTTTAGAAGAAGCTATACAGGCGGATAATTTTAAGAATATCGAAGCTAACAAGCTATTTAAAATGGGCTATATAAGTGTACAGGATATAAGCTCTATGTTAGTTTCAAAAGCTTTAAATCCAAAAGGAAATTCAAAGGTTTTGGATTTATGCGCAGCTCCTGGTGGTAAAACAACACACATAGCAGAATTAATGAATAATACTGGCTTAGTTTTATCACAGGATATTTATGATCATAAAATTAAAATGATAAAATGGTATGCAAATAGATTAGGTCTAAATAATATAAAAGTTGAAAAAGCTGATGCATTGAGCCTTTGTGAAGAATATAAGGGTAAGTTTGATTATGTTTTAAGCGACGTACCTTGCTCAGGTATGGGAATAGTAAGACGTAAACCAGAAATTAAATATAAAACAGAGGAAGAAGTAAATAAGCTTCCAGATATTCAACTTTCAATATTAAGAAATGCAGCAGAATATGTTAAGGAAGGTGGAGTGTTAGTTTACTCTACTTGTACTATATTTAAAGAAGAAAATATGGGAATTATATATAGATTCCTTTCAGAAAATCAAGATTTTAGCCTTGATTCTATAGAAAATCTAAATCTAGATAGCTCTACTTTAGACAGTGGATATATAAACATATATCCTGATGAGTTTGAAATGGATGGCTTCTTTATATGTAGATTGAAAAAAAATTAAAAAAAGTATCAGAGGTGTGATATAATGTATAAAGGGAAGATAGTGTTAAAAAACTTAACAGAAAAAGAAATGAAGGATTTTTTAGTAAGCATAGGTGAAAAAAAGTTCAGAGGTAGTCAAATATTCTCTTGGATATACAAGAATATAAGAGATTTTGATGAAATGAACAATATACCAAAGTCACTTAGAGAAAAGCTAAAAGAAACTTCTATTATAGGAAATATAGATATAGAATTAAGGTTAGAGTCTGAAATAGACAATACCAAAAAATATCTATTTTTATTAAATGATGGAAACATTATAGAAACAGTAGCCATGGAGTATGATAATAGAGTTACTGTTTGTGTTTCAAATCAAGTTGGTTGTAGGATGGGGTGCAGATTCTGTGCATCTACAATAGACGGACTTGAAAGAAACCTTGAAGCTTGGGAGATACTGGATCAGATAATGAAGGTTCAGGAAGATCTTGGGAAAAGAGTTTCCAATGTAGTAATGATGGGAAGCGGTGAGCCGCTTGACAATTTTGAGAATTCAAAGAAATTCCTGGAACTTGTTAATGAAGAAAATGGTTTGAATATAGGATATAGACATATAACTTTATCTACTTGCGGATTGGTGGATAAAATATATGAACTTGCAGATTTGGAAATACCAATAAATATTGCAATATCACTTCATTCTCCATTTGATGATGAAAGACAGGAAATAATGCCGGTTGCGAAAAAATATTCAATTGATGAAATTATTAAAGTATGTAATTATTATATTTCAAAGACTAACAGAAGAATAACATTTGAATATTCTCTAATTAAAGGGAAAAATGATTCAGATAGAGAAGCTAAAAAATTAGTTGAATTATTGAGAGGAATGCTGTGTCATGTTAATTTGATACCGATTAATCCAATAGAAGAAAGAGATTTTGAAAAACCGGATATGGAGTATATTAATAGGTTCAAAAACTATCTAGATAAAAAGAACATACCTGTTACTATCAGAAACTCTATGGGGGCTGATATCAGCGGTGCCTGTGGGCAGTTGAGAAGAAAAGTGAAGTAACAGATTTAAGGAGGAAGAATATGGATTTTGTATGTACTTCTCACATTGGCATGGTCAGAAAAAACAACGAAGACTATTGCAAAGGAGAAATAATAGAGGTTGGAGAGGATAGCGAAGTTGGGATATTCGCTATTGCTGATGGTATGGGTGGCCATAACAAAGGTGAGGTTGCCAGCCAGCTTGCCGTTGATAATATAATTGAATTATTCAACGACAAATTGATACAAAATGAAACAATAAAGATTGAATACATTGACGATATAATTAAGCAATCATACAATACAGTGAATTCAATGATATATGAAAAGTCAAAAGAAGATATTGCCTTTGATGGTATGGGAACAACTTTAACAGTTGCAGTTGTCTATAATGGGGTAGCATATGTTGCAAATGTTGGCGATAGTAGGTGCTATGTTGTAGACTCAGATGGTAAGTTAGAAAAGATAACATCAGACCACTCTATAGTAGAAGAATATGTAAAGGCTAATATTATTACAGAAGAAGAAGCGAGAGTTCATCCTGATAGAAACAAAATCACTAGAGCCGTTGGTACTGAACCAGTAGTTGTAGTAGATATATTTACTAGAGAATTGAAGGAAGGCGAAAAACTTTTACTTGCTACTGATGGTCTGACAGGCGCAGTCAATAAGGAAGAAATTGAAAAAGTATTTATAAATAATGGTGATGCTAATATTATCGCTGATAGCCTTATAGATCTGGCTAATAATTCTTCAGGTAAAGATAATGTTACTGTAATAATAGTTATGGCGTAAGGTGGTGTTATTATGGGAGCGACAGTATTAGGAAATAGATATGAAATTCTAAGGAAAATAGGAGACGGTGGAATGGCCTTTGTTTATCAGGCCAGAGACAAGCTGTTAAATAGAATAGTTGCAGTAAAAGTATTGAGACCTGAATATGTTGATGATCAGGAATTTTTGGTGAAGTTTAAAAGAGAGGCAGAAGCCGTTGCAAGTTTATCACATCCAAATATCGTGAACGTTTACGACGTTGGTGAAGATGGTAAGGTTCATTATATAGTAATGGAATATGTAGATGGGCAAAACCTTAAAGAAATAATACAAAATGAAGGTTGTTTAGAAGAATATACAGCACTTGATATTGCTAAGCAAATAGCTCAGGCTCTTAGTGCAGCTCATAGAAACGGTATAATACATAGGGATATAAAACCACACAATATACTGATTTCAAAAGATGGTAGATTAGTAAAGGTTGCTGATTTTGGTATAGCCAAGGCGGTGAGCAGTTCTACAATGACAAATATGGGGAGTGTTATCGGATCAGTTCACTACATTTCACCTGAACAGGCAAAGGGAAAGCATCTTACAAGCAATGCAGACCTTTATTCTTTGGGTATAGTTATGTATGAAATGATAGTTGGTAGAGTTCCATTTGTTGGAGACAGCCCAATATCAATAGCACTAAAGCATATAAATGAAAATATAACTTTTACAGAAGAGGAAGAGGTAAGAATTCCCAAAAGCGTTAGAACGATTATAGGAAAGCTTACAGAAAAAGAACCTGCAAATAGATATCAGACAGCTGAAGAACTTATTGAAGATATTGAGTTTGTAGAGAATAATATAGATCTTCCGTATGTAAAAGACTATGATAATTTTGCAACTTCAGATATGAGCAGTAGGGATCCAAGTATGTTTAATGGAAGAAGACCTGCAGTTTATAATGATGATGAAGACCAGTATTATGATGAAGATTATGACGATGATTATTATGATAGTGATGACTATTATGATGATGATTACTATGAAGAAGATCCTAAGTCTAGAAGAGATCTTAAAAAAGAAAAGAAAAAGAAGGCAAGAAAGCAGGAAACTCCTAAGTCTAGAAGAAGGCTTAAGATAATAGCTGCCATACTGATATTAATACTTATGGGGTATGGAGTAGCCGCAATGAAATACTTTGGATTCAATCCATTTGGAGATAAGGGCGAAGATATAGCGGCACCTAATCTTATAAATATGACAGTTGAACAAGCTCAAAATGAGCTAAATTCCAAGGGCTTGAACTTGACAGTTAAGTCTCAGGAGTATAGTAATCAAGTAGGTGAAGGCAAGATAATTTCTCAGACTCCAAGCCCAGATACAAAGTTGAAGAAGGGTGATTCAATAGGAGTTATAGTAAGTAAGGGAAATTCTAAGGTGCCAGTACCAAATGTTGTAGGCTTGAAATTGACCCAGGCAGAAAAGTTATTAAACGATAATGGACTGCTTCTAGGAAATGTTAAGTATGAATATAACAGTGCAGAAGAAGGTACTGTATTAAGTCAGAGCTTGATAGGTGGTTCAAATGATGAAGGGCAGAAGGTTTCTCTAGTAGTAAGCAAGGGTAGAGAACCTAAGAAGGAAAAGCCAAGTATTATAGAGAATACAGAGACTCCTAGTGAGGATTTAAATAATGATATAGACAACAATAATACAAATCCACCAGCAACAGGAGAAACTGGAAATAACTCAAATACTGGAAATCAAGAAAATAATAACCATTCCGGCAATCAGAATACAAATCCACCTACTACTCCAAATACTGGAAGTCAGGGAACTACACAGGGTGGTCAGACTAACCAGAACCCAGGAACTACACAGGGACAGGGAAGTAATCATGGAAGTCAAAATACAGGAAGTAATGGAATGAATTAAATATAAAATTAAAAAGAGTTATCGAAAGATAACTCTTTTTAATTGTGTTTTAAAGGGACAGTTTGAATTTTTACGAAAGATAAGCTTATTGAAATAATAAGAAAAATATAATTAACAATAAGGGTTAGAAAGTAAGGTGTTAGAATTGAAGAAAACAGCATTGGTAACAGGAGGCTCAAGAGGAATTGGAAGACAAATATGCCTGGATCTTGCAAGAGAAGGATATAATGTAATTATAAATTATAATAAGTCAGAAGATAAGGCAAAAGAAATAAAGGAAAAATTAAATGCTGAGTCTATTAATTGTGAAATATTTAAGGCAGATGTATCGAAGTCAGAAGAAGTAAAAAGAATGTTTGAATTTTGTATAGAAAAGTACAAGACTCTTGATTTACTTGTAAATAATGCAGGAATAAGCTTTGAAGGATTAATAACAGATATGGAAGAAAAAGATTGGGACAATATAGTTAGTAATAATCTTAAATCTGTATTTTTATGTTCAAAAGAGGCATTAAAGATTATGATTTCTGAGCATAAGGGGAAAATAATAAATATGTCTTCTATGTGGGGTGTAACTGGTGGATCTTGTGAAGTAGCCTATTCTGCTAGTAAGGCAGGTGTAATTGGATTTACAAAGGCTCTAGCCAAGGAAGTAGGACCATCAGGTATCAATGTAAATGCCATAGCCCCAGGAGTTATAATGACTGATATGATGAATGATTTTACAGAGGATGACATTAGAGTTTTAAAAGATGAAACACCTCTTATGGAGCTTGGAAACCCTAAAGACATTTCTAACGCAGTGTTATTTCTTGCTTCTGAAAAATCCGACTTTATAACAGGACAGATTATAGGTGTTAATGGAGGATTTGTAATATAATAAAGAGATATTTTTATAAAATATAGACTAAAAAACTATTATAATTTATAAAACGAAATAGATTAAATCTTTTATAAAAGATGGCAATATGTTATCATGTATTATAGAAGTATTGTGTGATTAATGAAATTTTAAGAAAAAAACGGAGGCAGGATGCTAGAAGGAATCATAATAAAAGGAATTAGCGGATTTTACTATGTAGAAGTTCAAGATACAATATATGAATGTAAAGCAAGAGGCATATTTAGAAAGAGAAATAAAACACCCCTTGTAGGAGATAGAGTATCTATAAGCATAGTAGATGAAGAAGGAAAAAAAGGTATAGTGGAGGAGATTCATCCGAGAGTTTCAGAACTTGTAAGACCACCTGTTGCAAATATAAACAAGGTTATGATTACATTTTCTGTAAAGGAGCCTAATCCGAACTTTGTTTTATTGGATAGATTTATAGTATTTTCAGAAAGAGAAAACTTGGATATTGTAATAGTTCTTTCCAAGACAGATCTTGATGAGAGTGGTGAAATTACAAAATCTATACAAGAGGAGTTTGAAAAAGTAGGTTATAAAGTACTGGCAGTAAGTACCAAAACAGGAGAAAATATGGAAAAGGTTCTTGAAGAACTAGAAGGCTGTATATCTGTTTTTGCTGGGCAATCAGGAGTAGGAAAGTCGAGTATTATTAATTATATAGCTCCGGGGATTGACCTTGCAACGGCTGAAATTTCTCAAAAATTAGGAAGAGGTAAGCATACTACAAGGCATGCAGAGCTTTTCAAAATAGGCAAGAATGCAATAATAGCAGATACTCCAGGTTTCAGTTCTTTTGAATTAAATAATATAGAAGTAGAAGAACTACAGGAATATTTTATTGAATTTGAACAATACAGAACTTGTAAATTTGGTTCAAAGTGCATACATAAAAATGAACCAGCTTGTGGTATAAAACAAGCAGTTGAAGATGGAAATATATCAAAAAGAAGATATGAAAGCTATCTTCAAATATTAGATGAAATAAATAATTTAAAAGGGAAACTAAAAAGAAATTTATAAAATCATTGTGATTTAACTAGGAGGAAAAATTATGAAATTAGCACCATCAATATTATCGGCAAATTTTGCCACACTTTTAGAGGACTGTAAAAAGGTTGAAAATGCAGGATGTGAGTATCTTCATTTAGACGTTATGGACGGTCATTTTGTACCGAACATTACATTTGGACCAGCTATAATAAAGAGTCTTAGAAAAGATATAGATATGGTATTTGATGCACATCTTATGATAACAGATCCAGATAACTTTATACCTGCTCTAGCAGATGCAGGTTGTGATATTATAACAGTTCATCAAGAAGCGTGTATACACCTTCATAGAACAATACAAAATATCAAATCTCATGGAATGAAAGCGGGTGTAGTTCTTAACCCTGCAACACCTATAAATACAATTAAACATGTTTTAGGTGATATAGATATGGTACTTTTAATGTCAGTAAATCCAGGTTTTGGTGGACAAAAGTTTATACCTGAGACAATTGAAAAGATAAAGGAATTAAAGGCATTAATAGAAGAAAAAAATCTAAATGTTCTTATAGAAGTTGATGGTGGAGTAAAGGCCAACAATATTAAAGAAATTGTAGATGCTGGAGCCGATGTATTAGTTGCTGGTTCAGCGATATTTGGAGATGACATAAATAAGGCAGTTAAGGGATTAAGAGACGCTGCTGAAGGAAAGTAGTTGGTGTAGTTGTACGGTAAATTTATTTCTACGAATAGAGCCTGTGTGGTTTTAAATGGTGAAGTTAAAGATTATGAAAAGTTAAGAAGTATAATACTGTCTAAAGGATATACACACATAATAGCAATAGATGGTGGAGCAAACCATCTTTATAAAATGGGGATTAAGGCAGATTACATAGTAGGAGATCTAGATTCTATAGACAAAGAAGTATTTGAAAAGTCTAAAGAACATGGAATAGAATACTATAAATATCCATGTAAAAAAAATGAAACAGACTCTGAGCTTGGAATCATACTAGCAATTGAACTAGGAAATATGTGTATAGATATTTACGCAGCTCTTGGAGGAAGAATTGATCATGAGCTAAGCAATATTGGTCTCCTATATTATATATTAAAAAAGGGAGTATATCCTAGAATAATATCTGAAACAGAAGACATATATATACTTGAAAATGATGAAATGGCAATAGAAGGTAAAAAAGGTGATATTGTATCTGTAATTCCTTTTAAGGGAGATGCAAATGGGGTTACATTAAGAGATTTGGAGTATCCTCTTGAGGAGTTTGATTTAGAATATTCTACTCCTAGAGGTATTTCTAATGTAATGCTAAATGATGAATGTCATATAAATGTTAGAGATGGATGTTTGCTTATAGTGAAACAAAAATAATCAAAGGGGATATATGTGGATGAAAATCTACATATATCCTTAGTACTATATAACTATTTAATAAGGGAGGTTATTATGAATCCATACAATATATTGGTAGTAGAAGACGAAAAAGAAATAGCAGAGGCAATAGAAATCTATCTTCTTAATCAGGGTTATAATGTTGTAAAGGCATATAACGGAGAAGAAGGTTTAGAAGCAATAGAAAAAAATGATATTCATCTTGCAATAGTAGATATAATGATGCCTGTAATGGATGGAGTTACAATGATTATGAAGCTTAGAGAAAAACATGATTTTCCTGTAATAATTCTATCTGCAAAGTCAGAAGAAGTAGACAAAATTATGGGGCTTAATATAGGAGCAGATGATTATGTAAACAAACCATTTAAACCACTTGAACTTCTTGCAAGAATAAACTCTCAGCTTAGAAGATATACAAAGTACCTTAACCTAGTTGAAAATAGCGAGTCAGAAGAACAAGAGGGCGTATATGTAATAGGTGGCTTAGAGCTAAATGAAAATACAAAAATGGTATCAGTTGATGGAAATAATGTAAAACTTACACCTATTGAATTCAAAATATTAAATCTATTGATGAGGAATCCTGGAAGAGTATTTTCATCGGAAGAAATTTATGAAAAAGTATGGAATGAAAGTGCAATTAATACAGATACAGTAATGGTACATATAAGAAATATTAGAGAAAAAATTGAGTTGGATTCTAAAAATCCAAAGTACCTAAAGGTGGTGTGGGGAATTGGATACAAGATTGACAAAATCTAAAAAAGAAAGGAATATTTTCACCTTTTTAGTTTTGTTAGTTATGCTTGCTCTTTCTTTGGTGATGATTTATAGATATCACTATGTTGAAGTCAAAGTAAGAAATGACAATACAAATCCTTTTGATAGTGAAGCATATATGTCGGATTTATACAATTCTAATTACTATTTATATTACAAGGAATATCAATATGAAAAAGATAAATTAATAAAGCCATCAGATCTTTTTTTAACAGAGGAAACAATTAAGTCTATGGTGGACAATGTAAAAGTTGACTACTATTCAAGTGAAATGGATAGTCAAGGAATAAAAGATTCATTTAATGCTGGCTTTGAAAATCTCAATACTTTTATAACAGAATCCAATGGTAATATAAAGTATTATTGTGAAAATACAAAGACTAAGACAGTTATGACAAACTATGATTTCAAAAACTTTAAGAAAGAAGATCTAAAAAGATTATTTATGAACTATATAGTTTTTGAATATGATGAAAATGGTGATGGAAAAGTTACTTATTGTTACGGTCTAAATAAAGAGACTATGAATAATTATTTTTTAGATTTACAAGCAAGTAAAAATATAGGAACTTTGTATTTTATAAATGGAGAACCATCAAGTGATTTTTCAAATTATAAAATAGAGCCTATAAGAAATATGAAGTTTGTATATGCAGTACCAAGGAATATAAATGCAAACTTTTATACAAGTAATGACTCTGTAAGTAACTTTATCAATAAAAGTGAAAGAAGGTCATATAAGATAATAGAGACTATTGCAAGGGCAATAATTATTGTTATATCACTTATAGCTCTTATGATCCCTACAGAGAGATTGAGAAGTTTTAGAGGTATGGAAAGGCTATATAGATTTCCTTTTGAAATAATTTTGGGAGTATTTTTCTATCTATATTATTCTCTTTTAAGCGATAATGTACCTATAAAAATAGTCAGAGAAACTATTACAGGAAATTTATTAAACCTAATAATAGCAAACGGAATCAAGCTTTCCATTGCAAAGCAAATAGTAAATTTGCTTAATATAGGATACTGGTTTTTAATATTCTTAATGGCATTTATTTGCGTTACTTTCTTAAAAATAGCATTTAAAGAAGGTTTTTCAAGTTATTTCAAAAATAAAAGTTTGATAATTAGATTTATACGACTGATATATCGCTCTCTTTATAAATCTGTAAAGAATCTTTTAAGTATAGATTTCAAGAAAAAATACAATAGGCTATTTATAATAGGAATAGTAATTATTTTTTCAGGATTTATATTTGTAGTCCTTATTTTTACAAATAATAATCCTATGGTAGACATATTATTTATATTTTATGTTTTAATGCTATTTTTATTTATAAAGATAGTAAAAGACACGATAAATGAAGCTATAGAAGATTATGCAAATCTTTTAAATCTTACTAAGGATATTGCAAATGGAAATTTGGATAAGGACATTATGTCCGAAGATGTAGGTATCTATGAAGAAATAAAAAGGCAGCTTGCAAGTATAAAAAAGGCGTATAAAAAATCAGTAGATGATGAGATCAAAAGTCAGAAGATGAAAAGTGAATTGATTTCAAATGTTTCTCATGATCTTAAAACTCCACTGACATCAATACTTTCTTATACAGACCTCTTAAAGACTGTAGAGACCAATGAGGAGGCTGTAAAGTATATAGATACTATATACAGGAAGTCTGAAAGGTTAAAAGTCCTTATAGATGATATGTTTGAAATTTCAAAGGCACAAACAGGTAATATTAAGCTAGAGTTTAATGATATTGACGTAGTAGAGCTGATGAAACAAACTATCTTTGAAGTAAGTGATAAGTTAAAAAATAAGGATATTTCTGTTAAGACAAATTTCCCAGAGCATAAGGTAATTTTGAAGTTAGACGGAGAAAAAACCTATAGAATATTTGAGAATTTGTTAGTAAATATATCCAAGTATGCAATGGCTAGTACAAGAGCCTATATAGATATATTTGAAGATGACAACAATGTTCATATTATTTTAAAGAATATATCAGAAACTGAAATAGACTATGAAGTAGAGGATATTTTAGAGAGATTTAGAAGAGGAGACAAATCTAGAAATACAGAAGGTTCAGGATTAGGTTTATCAATAGCTAAAAGTTATGTTGAAGCTCAAGGAGGACAGTTAAGGCTTTATCTTGATGGAGACTTATTCAAGGCAGAGATAAGCTTTAAGAAGGATAGTGAAACTAAAAAAGCATATGAAATAAAGAAAAAATATGAAGAAAAGAAAGAAAAAGAAGAAAAAAATATTTCTAGATACATAATACCAGAGTCTAATAAAGAAAATTTTGAAGTAGAGAAAGATTTAGAGAACAAAAATACCGAAATTGTAAAGTCGGATATGAAAAGTTTTCAAATAGAAAAAGATTCTTGTGATTTTTTTATGAAAAATAAAAAGAATCAAAAAAATAATAAAGTTGATAATAAAAAACCTTCAAAAAAAGGGAAAAGAGAGATTAAAGATGATGATTTAATCGGTTAATATTAAAGTACCTATGAAATTTTTCATAGGTACTTTTAATATGCAAAATAGAAAAATAAAAGTTATTTTTTAATAAAAAGTGAGTTTAAAAAATAATAAAAAAAGCTATGGGTTACAACCCATAGCCTATTTAAGCTAACTAAGCTCTTTCAACTTTTCCTGAACGTAAACATCTAGTACATACAGCAACTCTCTTTGGAGTACCGTCTACTACAGCTCTAACGTTTCTTAAGTTTGCTGACCAAGTTCTATTACTATGCTTGTTTGAGTGAGATACCTTACTTCCAGATACTCTACCTTTTCCGCACACGCTACATACTCTTGACACTATGCACACCTCCTTAATACTAAAATATTAAGCCTAAAAACATAATTAATGATATCATAGTAAAATAGAAAAATCAAGTAAAAAATTGCATTAATCTTATTTTTTTTGTATAATATAAGATACAGGATTTAATCAATAAATATTTCTTTTAAAAAGATTTGAATAAGTTCTTTTTGGATATTAAATTGTATATACAGAAAATTAGGAGGTAGTTTATGAGCTCAGTAATAGGCAATAAATTAGGAAACATAGAAATAGATAAGCACGTACTTGCCCAGTTAACTTACAAAGCTGCTATGGAGAGCTATGGTCTAGTTGGCTTCTCAGCTAAATCAAAGGGAATAGTAGAGCTATTAAAAGGCGAAAATGCAACTAAGGGCGTTAATATTGTAGAATTAAATGAAAAAGAAGTGGATATAGAGATATTTGTAATATTACAGTATGGTACAAACATCACTACTGTTGCAAATAATATTATAGAAAGAATAAAGTACACAGTCGAAACTTATTCCGGAGTAAAGGTTAATCAGATAACAGTAAGTGTTCAGGGAATAAGAGTCAAGTAATTGGGAGGATATGTAATGAATCAAAAGATAGATGGCAAATTATTTAGGGAGATGTTTATTTCGGGTGCGAATAATCTTCAGAATAATAAAGAATTAATTGATAAGCTAAATGTATTCCCTGTTCCTGATGGAGATACAGGTACAAATATGTCGCTTACAATAGCATCCGCTTTAAAGGAGCTTAACAAGGTAAAGGAAGACAATATTGAAGAAATAGGCAAGGCTTTATCTAAAGGGTCTCTTATGGGGGCTAGAGGTAACTCAGGAGTTATACTTTCACAGATAATAAGAGGTGTTGCTAAGTCTGTAGAGGGCAAGAATGAGTTGGATATTAATTCATTTGCTAAAGCTTTAAAGTCAGGATCAGACACAGCATACAAGGCAGTTATAAAGCCTATAGAAGGTACCGTTCTTACTGTTGTAAGAGAATCAGGCGAATACGCAGTAAAGCATGCCAAGAAGTATAAGGATATAGTTGAGTTTTTTGAAAGCGTAGTAGAAGAGGCCAATGCATCTCTTGAAAGAACTCCAGAATTACTAAAGAATTTAAAAGATGCTGGAGTTGTGGATTCAGGTGGTAAGGGTCTAGTTTGTATGTATGAAGGAATGCTTTCAGCTTTAAAGGGTAGAAAAGTAGAACTATTATCTGCAGGAAGTGATACACAGGCGAAGTCTGAAAATATTGGTACAAAGAGTGATAGTGCTAGAGATGTAGATATAAAATTCGGATACTGTACAGAATTTATATTAGAATCAGATAGTATTGATTCTGATTCTATGAGAGATATAATGCTAAATTATGGAGATAGTTTAGTAGTTGTAGGATATGATGGTGTAGTAAAGGTTCATGTTCATACAAATGAACCAGGTAATGTACTTCAGGAAGCTCTTAAATATGGGCCATTATTGACTATAAAAATAGAAAATATGAGAGTTCAGCATGAAAATCAAATAATACCTGATGATGAGCAAGAAGAAGTAGCTCAAGTAGGAAAAGAAGATGGATTTGTTGTAAATGAAGAAAAGAAAAAGTATGGTTTCATCACTACAACAATGGGAAGTGGACTTTCTGAGATATTTGAAAAATTAGGTGTTGATATAGTGATAGAAGGTGGACAGACAATGAACCCTTCTACAGAAGATTTTATGAATGCTGTAAATATGATAAATGCAGATAATATATTTATACTTCCAAATAATGGAAATGTTATAATGGCTGCAAATCAGGCAAAGGAAATCTCTGAAAAGAATATATATGTTGTTCCTACAAAGAATATACCTCAGGGTATAGGATGTCTTGTAACTTTTGACCCTGAAGCCGATGCAGATACAAATATGGAAAGCTTCACAGATGCACTTGAAAACATTAAGTCAGGTGAAATAACATATGCAGTAAGAGATACTATTATGGACGGTATAGAAGTAAAAGAAGGCGATGTAATAGGTATAACAGGAAAGAAGCTTATATCTTCGGGAAAGAGTGTAGATGAAGTAACTAAGAATGTAATTGCTGATATGGTAGATGAAGATTCTGATATAGTAACTCTTTATTATGGAGAAAATGTGGAAGAAGATTCAGCAAGAGCCTTTGCAGAATTAATACAAGAGGAATTTGAAGATGTTGATGTAGAACTTTACTATGGTGGACAGCCACTATATTACTACTTTATATCTGTAGAATAAATTTTGTAAAATAATATTCAAAAAATAAGCAAGATAAAATATTTATTTAAATTGAGACTTTATAAAAATAGACATAACTAATTATTGATATATAAGTCGAAGATGATTGAATTTAGAGGAGAAGAGCATAGTATCTTCTCCTTTTTTGTAAAGGATTTTAAAAAAAATTACTATATGATATAATATTTTCAGTGTAGTTAATAAAAATATATTTTAAATAAATCAGCACAGTGAGAGGGATAAAGATGTATAGTGTATTAAATGAAAATATTCAATATATAAAAGGAGTAGGTCCTAAAAAGGCAGAGAAAATGTCAAAACTAGGAATCAAAACTATAAAAGATGCCCTTTATTATTTTCCGAGACAGTTTGAAGATAGGAGTCGGGAAAAGAAAATTTTTCAACTGGAAGATTCGGAAAAAGTAAAAGTTAAAGTAAGAATAAACAATATAGTGAATTTAAAGGCTAACAAACTGACTATTACTAGGTTTGAAGTAAGCGATGAAACGGGAAAGGCAAGCCTTATATTTTTTAATAGAGCTTATTTAAGAAATACATTTAGAGTAGGAGATATAGTAAGAGTTTTTGGAACTGTAAAAATTGAAGGAAATTCCAAAGTAGAAATGCACAATTGTGAAATTGAGTATGAAAAAACAGAAAAGAATACAGGAATAATAGTTCCAGTGTATTCCTTGACTTATGGAGTCAGCAACAAGGATGTAATGGGAGTAATAAGAAATGTTTTTGAAAACTCTGATGTAAGAATAAAGGAGTATCTACCTAAAGAATTGATTAGTAAGTATAGTATGTGTGATATAAACTTTGCCATAAAAAGTATGCACTTTCCTATAAGAAAAGAAGATTTAAAAGTTGCGATGTTTAGACTAATCTTTGAAGAGTTTTTATTTATGCAGCTAGGACTATTTTCTATAAAGGGTGGAAATAGCACTGTAAGAGGTATTGAGTTTGAACATAGATCCAAATTAGATGAAATAGAAGATTCTCTTCCTTTTAGGCTTACAAAGGCTCAAAAAAGAGCTTTAAATGAAATAATAGATGATATGAAGTCTCCTAAGGTTATGAATAGATTAGTTCAAGGAGATGTTGGAAGTGGGAAGACAGTAGTTGCCCAACTAGCACTTGCAAATGCTGTTTTAAATGGATATCAAGGGGCTTATATGGCGCCTACAGAAATACTTGCAAAGCAGCACTATGAAAGTTTTACTGAGTTTTTTAGAGATAAAGATATTAAGGTGGAGATATTGACTGGAAGTACTAGAAAAAAAGAAGGTCAAGAAATATTGGAAAGATTAAGTGCAGGAGATATAGATATTTTGATAGGTACTCATGCCTTGATAGAGGATAGAGTTGAATTTAAAAAATTGGGATTGGTAATAACTGATGAACAGCATCGTTTTGGAGTAAGGCAAAGAGGAAAACTGAATTCAAAGTCTGAAAATCCAGATGTTATGGTAATGACTGCAACTCCCATACCTAGAACTTTGGCTCTTATTTTATATGGGGATTTGGACATATCTATAATAGATGAATTGCCACCTGGAAGAAAAGCAATAGAGACTATTGCGATTGAAAAAAATAAAAGAAAAAAATATTATATGTCAAGTGTTCGATCTGAAATAGAAAAAGGAAGGCAAGCCTATATAGTTTGTCCTCTAGTGGAAGAAAGTGAAGTTTTAGAAGTTCAGTCTGCAACTGAAGTATATGAAGAACTAGCAAATGAGATGTTTCCAGATTTGAGAGTAGGACTTTTGCATGGGAAGATGAAGGCAAAGGAAAAGGATGAAATTATGGAGGCTTTTAAAAACCACGAATTGGATATACTTGTTTCTACAACAGTTATAGAAGTAGGCGTTAATGTTCCTAATGCAACTTTGATGATAGTTGAAAATGCAGAGAGATTTGGTCTATCTCAGCTACATCAGTTAAGAGGAAGAGTCGGCAGGGGAAGTGAAAAGTCCTACTGCACACTAATATATGATTCTAAGACAAAAGTTTGTAAACAAAGAATGGATATAATGGAAGAAACTAATGACGGTTTTAAAATATCTGAAAAAGACCTAGAAATAAGAGGTCCGGGAGACTTTTTTGGAACAAGACAGCATGGTTTACCAGAATTAAAGGTTGCAAACTTATTTAAGCATATGAAAATATTGAGAATGGTACAGAAAGAAGCAAGGGAAATTTATTCTAAAGACCCAGCTCTTGAATTAAAAGAAAATCAAGGAATAAAATATAAAATAGAAGAAATGTTTAAATCTATAGGTGAAAATATTTCTCTTTAGATAATTTAAGATTTTAAAAAAACATATAAGATACAGCTTATAAAATAACTTAACTCTAGTTAAAAGGTACATTGTATGATAAAATATAATAAGATATATGTGTAAAAAAGGAGGTCACAATGAGAGTAATATCGGGAAGTGCAAGGGGACTTAAGTTGAATACTCCTACAAATAATGATATAAGACCTACCACTGACAGAGTCAAGGAGTCAATGTTTAATATAATTTCTCCTCAGGTTTACGACAGCACTGTTTTAGATCTCTTCTCGGGAAGTGGTGCTCTAGGAATAGAATGTATATCCAGAGGAGCAAGAGAAGTTTACTTTTGTGACAAAAGTAAGGAAAGTGTACAAGTCTTAAAAAGCAATTTAAAAAAGACAAAGTTTAATGAAAAAAGTCACATAATGAATGAGGATTACAAGTCAGTAATTAAGAATTTAGCTTCAAGGGGAGTGAAATTTGACTTAATTTTTGTAGATCCACCATACTATAAGGGTCTATTTGAAGATGTGCTTAAATCAATAGATGAAAGTGGAGTTTTAGATAAAGATGGAATTATAGTCGTGGAACACGATGCAGATATAAAAATGAAAGATGTTGGGGATCTCTGCGTTTATAAAGAAAGAAAGTATGGGATTACTATGTTGACATTTTATGGTTTGGAGGAAGATAATGAGTAAGCCTATAAAAGCAATTTTTGCGGGGAGTTTTGATCCAATTACAAATGGTCATATAGACATAATAGAAAGGGCATCTAAGTTGTTTGGAGAACTTAAAATTGGTATTCTGATAAATCCAAATAAGAATGCGCTTTTTTCAATGGAAGAAAGACTTGAGTTAATAAGAAAATCTACAGATCACATAAAAAATATAGAAGTTGTATTTTTTGAGGGGCTACTAGTAGACTATTGTAAGAAAAATGATATAACAGTTTTAGTGAGAGGGATTAGATCATCTGCAGACATTGCATATGAATTACAAATGGCCCATATGAATAAGGAACTTGATGATAGAATAGAAACAGTAATAATACCTACAAATACAAAGTATTCTTTTATAAGCTCTTCACTTATAAAAGAAGTATTAAGGTTTAATGCCAATATAGAAGATTTAGTTCCTAAATGTGTTTTGGAAGAATTGAAGAAAAAAAGAGGTCTTTTATAAAATTAGTAGCATATAATGCACTATTTAAGAAATACTATATTAAATATAATTAAATTGGAGGTTAATATGAGCGAAGATATCAGAGTAATAGACCTTATAGGTAGGTTAGAAGATATATTAAATGAAGCTGGAAAGCTTCCTTTATCAAAAAAAGTCGGTGTAGACAGAGATGAAATGCTTGATTTACTAGATAGTTTAAAAGAAAGCTTGCCATATGAGTTAGATACTGCTTTAAAGATACTTGATGAGCAGGACTCTATACTAGAATCAGCAAGAAATGATGCTAACTTTATAGTTGAAGAAGCAAAAAGAGAAAAAGAACAGAGTATAAAAGAGTGTAATGAAGATATAATTTTGAGAAAGAAGCAAGCAGATAGTGAAATGGAAACTATGATGAGAGAAGCTACAATGAGAGCAGAAGAGCTTGTAAGTGAAAGTAAGACAATGAAAGATGCAAAGGCTAGATCAGAAAAGCTTATTAGAGAAGCACAGGAATATTCAAGAAATATTAGAGATGGTGCAAGAGGATATTCAATAGACAAGTTAGAAAGCGTTGAAGCTACTTTATCATCAATATTAGCAGAAGTAAGATCAGACAAAGGAAAGCTTTAAGATGGTGACATTATGAAAATAGGATCAATAGTAGCTGAATACAATCCCTTTCATAATGGTCATAGATATCAGATTGAAGAATATAAAAGACATAAAGATATATCTCATTTAGTAGTGGCAATGAGTGGAAACTTTGTTCAAAGAGGAGCTCCTGCAATATTTGACAAATTTAGCAGAGCTGAAATGGCAATATCTGCAGGTGCAGACTTGGTAATTGAAATTCCAGCTTATTTTGCAACTCAAACAGCAGAACTTTATGCAAGAGGAGCAATATTGAGTCTAGATGCACTTGGGTGTTTAGACTCAATATGTTTTGGAACAGAAGAAGAAAATATTGAAAAACTAAAAGAAACTGCAAGGATATTGGTTTATAGAAATGAAGAATATGAAAAAATACTATCAAAATATTTAGCAGAGAAGCTTCCATTTCCTATAGCAAGGCAAAGTGCTATAGAAAAGATTTTAGAGCTTGATAATAGTGAATTTTTATCAATGTCAAATAATATTCTAGCAATAGAATATTTAAAAGAACTGCTTAGAATAGATTCTAATATAGAAGCAGTCTCTATTTTGAGAAAGGCAGTAGACCATAATAGCATTGAAGCAAAAGGCAACTTTAAATCGGCGACTTCAATAAGAAAGAGTCTTTATAATGTTAAAGAGACAATTTCTAAAAGATATAGAGAAATGGATACTATAGAAAAAATTGAAGAAGAAAAAATTTTAGGTTTTGAAAAATATCTACCAAGCACAAGTGTAGAAGTAATAAAGAAAAATTTTTCAAAAGATATTTATCCTATCTATGCAGAAAATTTTTTTGATGAGCTTTGCTACTCTATATTGAGAGAAGAAGAAAACTTAGAACAATATTTTGAAGTAAATGAAGGAATAGAAAATTCCATAAGGAAAAATATTACAACTTCTTATAATTTTGAAGAGCTAGTTGAAGAGTTGACGTCGGCAAGGTATAGCTCATCAAGAATAAGAAGAACTTTGTTTAATATTCTTTTAGGAATATATAAAGATGATATGAAAGAGATAAGAAGATTAAAAGCTCTTTCATATATAAGAGTCCTTGCTTTTAATAAAAAGGGAACAGAAATTTTGAAAGAGATTAAAAATAAATCCAATGCTTTAATAATTAAGTCACCCGCAAAAGCTAAAAAGTCGGATGAGTACAGAAATAATGCTATATTAAAAAAGATGTTTGATTTTGATATCAAATCTTCTAATATATATTATCAGAAGTACTATAGTCAAAACCGCAGTATTCTTAAAAAGGGTGAACCCGATTTTGTAACACTGGGGTATATGTTATAGCATTTAAAGTATTTAAAATATTTTCAGTTGTTGTTTAAAAATGATAACTGAATAAGATAAAAATGTTAACGTTATCATCTAAAAGTAAGCACGGTGAAATTTTTGCCGTTTAAGTTTTGCAATAGCTATACAGTATAACATTGATATTTTATAAACTAAATATAGAATTTATGTTAAAAATGTGTACATTTAGATTAAAAAGTGATATATTAACATTGGATTATTAATAATAAATAATATATTTATGGAGGTAAACATTATAATGAAGGTTTTAGTATTAAACTGTGGAAGTTCATCATTAAAGTATCAGTTAATAGATATGACTAATGAATCAGTACTATGTAAGGGGCTAGTTGAAAGAATAGGAATAGATGGTTCTGTTCTTAAGCACGAAAAGCCAGGGCTAGATGGTAAGCACATAGTAGAAACTCCTATGAAGGACCACAAGGATGCAATCAACCATGTATTATCAGCAGTTGTTGATGAAAAGGTTGGAGCAGTAAAGGATATGAAGGAAATAGATGCTGTAGGACATAGAATAGTTCACGGTGGAGAAAAGTTCGCTTCTTCAGCTGTATTAACAGATGAAGTAATAGCAGCTATAGAAGGTGTATCTGATCTTGCACCACTTCACAATCCAGCTAACTTAATGGGTGTTGAGGCTTGTAAGGCTATATTACCAGACGTAGTACAGGTTGCTGTATTTGATACAGCTTTCCATCAGACTATGCCAGAAAAGACATTTTTATATGGTCTTCCATATGAATTATATACAAAGTATGGAGTAAGAAGATATGGTTTCCATGGTACAAGTCATATGTACGTAACTCAGAGAGCTGCTGAAATGTTAGGAAAGGCTCCTGAAGATCTTAGAATAATAACTTGTCACTTAGGCAACGGTGCTTCAATAGCAGCTGTTGATCATGGTAAGTGTTTAGATACAAGTATGGGATTAACTCCTCTTGAAGGTCTAATAATGGGTACTAGATGTGGTGATATAGACCCAGCTATAATACCATTTGTAATGAAGAAGGAAAACCTAGATGCTGACGGCGTTGATAAGCTAATGAACAAGCAGTCAGGTGTATATGGTATGACTGGTATATCTTCAGACTTTAGAGACATAGAAGATGCAGCAAACAATGGAGATAAGAAGGCTATAAATGCTTTAGAAGCTTATATTCAGAGAGTTAAGAAGTACATAGGTGCATATGCAGCAGAAATGAATGGTGTAGATGCAGTTGTATTCACTGCTGGTCTTGGTGAAAACAGTATAAGCATGAGAGCTGATATATGTAAGGATATGGAATTCTTAGGAATAAATATAGATGAAGAAAAGAATAATGTAAGAGGTAAGGACACTGTAATATCTACAGAAGATTCAAAGGTTAAGGTACTTCTTATACCAACAAATGAAGAATTAATGATAGCAAGAGATACTGTAAAGCTTGCTAAGTAGTAAAATAAAGCTACTGGTAAATATATATAAATATAGAAAATATTTTACCGAAAAATAACTCAAAAAAAAATAAGTATAAGGCAAAAATGCTTGACAAATAATTTTTGAGTATGTATAATAGACAAGTAATGTTTTTAGAGGTGATAAATTATGAAGCTAAATATTGAATCTCTATATAATAAGGAAATAAGAAGTAAAGACTTCGATTTGAGCGAAAATGTCTCAAGTTTCGAATTTTCCGGTGTAGAGTACAAATTAGTATCACCGGTTCATCTATCTGGACAAATATCAAAAGCTGGGCAGAACTTCTTATTAAAGGCAAAAGTTGAGTTTGTTTTTCTAGGTAGTTGTAATAGGTGTCTAGCCGATGTCAAAGTTCCGGTAGAATATAATATTGAAGCTTATCTAATGAGAGAAGAATACGATGAGAGTGAATTTGAAGATGTGGATGTATTTGAGATAGATTCATCAGAAGTTAACCTTATGGAGATTATCGAAAGTACTTTATGTTTTAATATGCCTCAACGAATTCTATGTAGCGAATATTGTAAAGGAATATGTTCAGGCTGTGGGGTAAATCTTAATACTGAAGACTGTAAGTGTGAAGACTCCATAGATGTCGATGACATTGATCCTAGATTTGCTAAACTAAAAGAATTGTTAAAATAGAGTAAGGAGGTGTCTTCATGGCAGTACCAAAGCGTAGAACATCTAAATCTAAAAAGAATATGAGAAGAGCAGCTAACTCAAAGATGGTTCCAACTGGTTTCGTTGAGTGCCCTCAGTGCCACGAACCAAAGTTACCACACAGAGTTTGTCAGACTTGTGGAAGCTACAACGGAAAAGAAGTTGTATCTGTTGACTAATTAGATTTTAGAAAATTTAAAAATGATAAATGATGTGAATGAGATTCTTATCTCATTCACATTTTTTATGCAAATTTATGATATAATAGGATTAGGAGTTTGTGCTTAATTAATAGATATTAATTGCTTATAAAAGAATAAATAGTGATGTAAGAATATTTTATGAGGCTAAGTATTTTGAATATAATTTATAATACTTTTGCCAAGAAGAAATGCAAAGCTATTACAGACTTCTGTATATACAAAAGTATATGAGATGGGAGGAATTATATGAAGATTGTCATAGATGGAATGGGCGGAGATAACGCTCCACAGGCAGTAGTAGAAGGTGCTTGTATGGCTGTTAATGAATACGGAGTTGATATTGTTATAACAGGCGATGAAAAGGCTATAAATGAAGAGCTTAAAAAGCATAGTTATGACAAGAATAAGATATCTGTAGTTCATACAACAGAAGTGATTACAAATGAAGAAAAACCTGTCCATGCAATTAGAAAGAAAAAGGATAGTTCAATGGTTGTAGCACTTAATATGGTTAAAAATAAAGAAGCGGATATAGTAATATCTGCAGGAAGTACAGGGGCACTGCTAAGCGGGGGAGTGTTTATCATTAAGAGAATAAAAGGTATATCAAGACCTTGTATATGTGCTACTCTTCCAACTATAAATGGTGGTTCCACTATGCTGGCGGATACTGGAGCCAATGTTGATTGCGATGTGCAAAATCTCATGGATTTCGCATTTATGACAGACATATATGCTAGAAAAGTCCTTAAAAAAGATTCTCCTAGGGTAGCTCTTGCAAATATAGGAACAGAAGAAGGTAAGGGGAATGATCTCGTTAAAAAAACTTTTGAAGAATTAAAGAATGTAGAGGGCTTAAACTTCATTGGGAATATGGAAACAAGAGAAATTCTTAACGGAGTATGCGATGTTGTAGTATGTGATGGATTTATCGGCAATATTGTTTTAAAAACAGTAGAAGGTAGTGTTTTATCACTGTTTAAAAAGCTTAAAGAGGCGATGATGTCTACTACAAAGTCAAAAATTGGGGCTTTATTAATGAAGAGTGAATTAAAAGAAATAAAAGATCTACTTGATTATACTTCTTATGGTGGTGCACCTTTCTTAGGAGTAGATGGTGGAGTGATTAAGGCACACGGTAGTTCTAATGCAAAATCTATTAAAAATGCAATATACCAAGGTATTAAATTCCATGAAGGAGAAGTAATGGATGAAATAAAGAAATATGTCGAAGGTAAGGCAAAATAGATTTTTGGAGGTATTATATCATGACTGAAAAATACTCATATGAGGAGTTAAAATCTAAGATGAAGTATTTGAAACTACTGGCTAATCAGTATCCTACAATATCAAAGGCTAGTACTGAAATTATTAATTTAGAAGCAATATTAAATCTTCCTAAGGGTACGGAGCATTTTTTATCTGATATACATGGAGAGCATGAAGCTTTTATACATGTATTAAAAAATGGTTCAGGAGTAATAAGAAGAAAAATAGACGAATTATTTTCAAATACTATGCGGGACTCAGAAAAAAAGACTCTGGCAACTTTAGTCTATTATCCTCATAGTAAATTGGAACTTGTTAAAAAGACAGATGCAAATATAGAAGATTTTTATAGAATTAGCATCTATAGATTGGTTGAACTTTGTAAATATTGTTCAAGTAAATATACTAGATCTAAGGTGAGAAAGCTATTACCAGCTGAATACAGCTATGTAATAGAAGAGCTTCTTCATGAACACAGAAAAAGTGAGCATAAAGAAGAATACTATGAATCTCTAGTTGAGACGATAATTAATCTGGGACAGTCAGAAGATTTTATAGTTGCAATATGTACAGCTATACAGAGGCTAGTGGTAGATAGATTACATATTGTAGGGGATATTTACGATAGAGGACCAAGACCTGATATTATTGTAGATAGACTTATGGAGCATCACTGTGTGGACATACAATGGGGAAATCATGATATTCTTTGGATGGGTGCAGCTGCAGGAGAAAAAACTTGTATAGCAAATGCCCTTAGGATTTCATCTAGATATGCTAACCTAGACATTGTAGAAGATGTATACGGTATAAACTTGCTACCTTTAGCAACATTTGCACTTAAAACATATAAGGACGATCCTTGTAGTGAATTTCTTCCTAAAATGGGAGATTCAGAATTTAATACTCAAGAGATCCCTTTAATTGCAAAAATGCATAAGGCGATAAGTATTATACAGTTTAAGTTAGAAGGAGAAATAATAAACAATCATCCAGAATATGGAATGAATCACAGGTTACTTCTTGATAAGATAGATTATGAAAAAGGAACAATCAATTTAAAGGAAAAAGTTTATAAACTAAAAGATACTAATTTCCCTACAATAGATCCAAAGGATCCTTTTAGACTAACTCAAGAAGAATGTGATATAGTTGAAAAGTTAGTAAAATCATTTAGAATGAGTGATAAGCTTCAAAAACATGTGAACTTCTTATTTGTAAAGGGAAGTATTTATTTAAAATATAATGGAAATCTATTAATACATGGCGGTATTCCACTAAATAATGACGGAAGTTTTATGGAAATGAAACTAAAGGGTAATAAATATAGTGGAAGAGCTCTTCTAGACAAGATGGAGAATCTTGTAAGAGAAGGTTACTATGAAAAAGATGATAATAAAAGAGCCTATGGTCTAGATATGTTTTGGTATTTATGGACAGGAAAATGCTCGTCATTATTTGGAAAAGATGAGATGACAACTTTTGAAAGATACTTTATAGAAGATAAGGAAACTCATGTAGAAAATAAGAATCCATATTATATTTTAAGAGAAGATATGGATGTTTTGAAGAATATATTTGAAGAATTTAATATGAACTTTGAAGAAGATCATATTATAAATGGTCATGTTCCTGTTAAATTTAAAAAGGGAGAAAAACCTGTAAAGGCAGGGGGGAAGATATTCGTTATAGATGGTGGATTTTCTAGGGCGTATCAGTCCAAAACTGGTATGGCTGGATATACATTAATTTATAACTCAAGAACTCTTCAATTAGTATCACATGAGCCTTTTACTTCTAAGGAAGATGCAGTAGAGAATGAAATTGATATAATATCTTCAACTGTTCTTGTAGAGCATAGAACAAAGAGAAGGATGATAGCGGATACCAATGATGGTAAACAGTTATCTGAAAAAGTAGAAGATTTAAAGACTTTGTTGGCAGCATATAAATGCGGTCTTATAAAGGAAAAGTAAGAGTCAACAAGGCTTATAGATATACAATATTATAAAAATTTTGCTTTTAAGTGATTTTTTTAAAACACTCAATAGCATAGAGGCTTAAAATATGGTATAATATTGTAAGTATTTTATGGAGGTGTAAAATGGAAAATTTGGGTCAGATAAAGATATCAAATGACGTTATACAGACAATTGCTGGTTTTGCAGCATTGGAAGTTGACGGAATAGACAAGTCTACATCGTTTACGGATAAATTATTTGGTAACAATGGAATAAAAGTTGAAATAGACAGCGATAAGGCGTCTATAGATGTTGAACTATCAGTTACATTTGGTCAGGTTATACCTGAAGTTTGTTTCAAGGTTCAAGAAAATATAGTTAATGCAGTTGAGACAATGGCGGGACTAAAAGTATCTCAGGTCAATGTTCATGTTGTCAGCGTAGAGCTTAAGAAGGAAAGAGATAAAAAGGATAATGAAAAATAATAAAGTTAATGATTTGCTAGTAAGAAGAGTTGTATCAAGAGAACTTTTCATGAAGTTTTTGTATCAGAATGAACTGCTAGAAGCAGGTTGGGAAGATTTATATCAGAAGTTAGATACATTTCTTGATGGAGTCGAAGATGATGCAATGGAGATACATATAGAAAATGGTGGTAGAGAATTTGACCAGCTAGAAACATATAGAGATGTAGTACTTGACGGTTCATACCTTATGGATATGTCAAGAGTTATTGAATCTAATATATCAGAAATAGATGAATATATAAATAAGTATGCTAGAAATTGGACAGTTGAAACTTTGCCTAAAGTAGATGTTTCTATTTTAAGAATAGCTATAGCAGAAATAAAGTACACTGCAATAGTTCCAAACGGTGTTGCTTGTGATCAGGCAGTAATACTTGCTAAAAAATATTGTGATGATAATGCTTATAAGTATATAAATGGTATACTAGGAAGTATAATCGGAGAATAGATAAATAAAGAAAACCTTGGGTATTTACCCAAGGTTTTCTATTTTTATGATTAATTTACAAGATGGTATTTGTTATTTAGTAATTCAAAATTGTTTTTTAGACCATCTGTAATATACACTTTTGAGTCCTTAGTAATAAAAATAGCATCTACACCTTTAATGCTTTTTATTTTTTCAAATCCTTCTTTTAAACCTAGTCCATAAATGGAAGTTGAAAGTGCATCTCCATCTATAGATTTATCAGAGACTATTGTAACACTGTTTAGATTGTTGTCAAAAGGATATCCAGTTTTAGGATTTAACATATGATGATAAATCTTTCCGTCTTTTTCTAGATATCTTTCGTATATTCCAGATGTAACAATTGACTTGTTACTAACCTTTATATTTGCCATAGGGCTACTTGAATCCTTTGCAGGGTCTTGTATTCCAACTGAAAAGTCTTTATTTCTATCGTTTTTACCTAAAACATATATATTACCACCAAGGTTAATTATAGCATCTTTGACTCCATTATTTTTAAGATAGGAAGCAATTTTATCTGCACAAAAGCCCTTAGCAATTCCACCTAGGTCAAGCTTCATACCTTTTTCCTTTAAATAAACTGTGCGTTCAGCTTTGTTTAAAACTATATTTTTGTAGTTGACCAAAGGCAGTACATTTTTAATTTCTGATTCAGAAGGAACCCTTGCATTTTTATTGCCAATATTCCATAAAGAAGTAAGTGGACCTACTGCTATATCAAATTCGCCATTTGTAAGCTTAGAGTAATAAACAGATTTTTCAATTACATTAAAAATATCATCACTTACTTTTACAGCTTTAATACCAGCATTTTTATTTATTTTTGATAATTCGCTTCCAGGAAGCTGAAGACTCATTTCATTATTGATATCCAATATTATTTTGTCAACCTCAGGAAGAAGCTTATCTGCTTGTTTTTTTCTAATATTTATAAGTGAAACTTCATTTACTGTGTCCAAATAGTAGTTAGTTTGGGAATAAGTTCCCTTCTTAAAAACGGTATTAGATACTATAAGGGCAGTAAGCAAAATCAGCGTTGTAATCAGAAATAAGATTTTTCCATTCTTTTTCATTTTATCCTCCCATATATGATATAATTTATAATGTGACTTAGGGTGTAGACTAATCTGCACAAGCACACAGTACATTATATCATAATTTAAGGAGATTCTATGAAAAAGAAAGACATAATTTTGATTATAAGCGTTATAATTATTGCCTTGGGAGCTATTTTGGGTAACAAAATTCTAAATTCTGGTAAAAGTGATAGGGTTGAGATATATGTAAATAATAAACTTTACAAAGAATTACCAATTAATGAGGATAAAAAAATTGAGATAAATAATGGAAAAGGCAAAAATACAGTATATATTCATGATAATGGAGTTGAGATGCTTCATGCAAATTGTCCAGATAAAGTTTGTGTAAGAACTGGTTTTGTCAAGAAAACAGGTGAGAGTATAGTATGTCTTCCTCATAGAGTGAATATCAAGATAGTCAGCGATAATAAAGACAAAAAAGAACATGACGTAATAGTCAAATAAAATATTTAAAAATAATATTATAATATAAGGAGATAAACTATATATATCTTAAAATATTAAAATGATTAAGACAAATATATAGTGAAAATATATTAATAAAAGGTTTGAAAATAGGGGGATAACATGGTACATATAGGAAATGATTGGGATGAGATACTAAAAGGAGAATTTGAAAAAGAATATTATAAAAATCTAAGAGAATTTCTTAAAAAAGAATACTCGACTCAGGAAATTTTTCCCAATATGTATGATATATTCAATGCTTTGAAATATACTTCATATAAAGATACAAAGGTGGTAATAATAGGTCAAGATCCATATCATAATGTAGGACAGGCTCACGGTTTAGCCTTTTCAGTTAAACCAGGTGTTCAGACTCCACCATCTCTTCAAAATATGTATAAAGAATTAAAAGATGAACTGGATTGCTTTATACCTAATAATGGATATTTAGTCAAATGGGCAGATCAAGGAGTACTTTTAATCAATACAGTTCTTACTGTAAGAGCTCATAATGCAAACTCTCATAAGGGAATGGGTTGGGAGATATTTACTGATAATATAATTAAATATCTTAGCGATAGAGAGGATCCAGTAATATTTTTATTATGGGGAGCAAATGCAAGAAGTAAGAAAAAAATAATAGATAAAAATAAACATATTATTTTGGAAGCGCCTCATCCAAGTCCACTTTCTGTATACAGAGGTTTTTTCGGATGTGGACACTTCAAAAAAGCAAATGAAATTCTTGAAGAAATGGGCAAGGAGAAAATTGATTGGCAAATAGAAAATATTTAATATTATATAATATTGATAAGTATATTGATGTTTCATATGATTGAAAGCATTAGTCTAGAAAGTCATACAAGAAGTTGCTTAAAAACTTATAGTAGATGGATAAAATTTCCAAAAAATATGAAAAAATATCTAAAGTTATTTAAGAAAATAGTATTTAAAACTTTTTTATTAAAAAAGTGTAGTATTTATAGATTTATGTTATAATAGATATAAATAAAAAGTATTATATAATTAGAAAAACTCTTGAAGGAAAACAATATTTATGCTACTATTATATAGTACTCACTTAAAGAAGTACACAAATTTACGGGGGTGAATGGGTGCTGGTGTGCCCTCTAGTCTTCAAAACTAGTATGAGGGGTTAGGAGCCTCTTGGGTGAGTTCGATTCTCACGCATTCCCGCCAAATTATGAATTTTACTACTGATTTTATGTTATACTAAAATCAGTAGTTTTTTATTGCAAAAAATAAAATATTTTAATGAATTTTATTTAGGGGGGATAGTATGGAATTTGCAGCATCCTTTAGTGGTGGTAAGGATTCAACATTGGCAATTAAAAGAATGCTTGATAGGGGTCATAGAATAGTAGCTATTATTGTATCTGGTAAGGAAGATAAGGAATCTTCATGGACTCACAATATAAAAAGAGAGTATTTTAAGAAGGCAGCAGAGATATTTAGATGTGAACTTATTTTTACAGATACAAATGTAGAAGACTATGAAGAAAAATTTGAAAAAGCATTGTCTGAAGCTAAAAAACTTGGTGCACAAGCTTGTATTTTCGGAGATATAGACATAGTAGAACATATTAAATGGAACAATAGAAGATGTCAGAATATAGGAATAGAGTGTATACACCCATTGTTATTTGAAGATAGAAAAAGTATTGCCAAAGAGTTTATATCTACATCCATAAAGGCAAATATTGTAAAAATAGATGAAAGCACACTATCAGAAGATTTAATTGGTCAAGTTTATGAGCAAAGCTTCATAGATAAATTAGAAAAGTTACAAGTGGATCCATGTGGCGAAAATGGAGAATTTCATACAAAGATTGATTTAGATTCTCTAAGAAAAGTAATATGTAAAGAAATTTATATAGATAATGCCTCAAGTTCTTTTCCAAAAGCTCCCAATCTTGCCAAAAGTATGTCGGAGTTTATTGATAATGAATCTTTTAGTATAAATAGAGGGACATATATGAAGGCCTATAAACTATCTTCAAAAGTTATAGATGTAAGAGATAAGATGCTTAAATTTACGAATTCGCCTAAGGGATATAATTGTGTTTTCGGATCTTCTGCAACAGAACTTATAAACCTTATTTTAAGAGGAGTATTAAAAGAAGGTGATGAGATAATAGTAGATGATAGAATGCATAACTCTACATGGAGAACTTTGCAGTATCTTGAAAAAAAAGGCATCAATATAAAGGTATGGTCTTCAAGTAGTGATAATAATAACAGGGATAAACTTCTTATATCTAAGTCTAGAAAGGCAGAGATAAAAAGTTTTATTTTAGGAAGTAATGAAAATTTAGATTCAAAAAATAGTGGAGACGATTTAAAAGATTTATTAGAATATGAGTATAAGATTTCTGATTTTGAAAACTTAATCGGCGATAAGACAAAAGTAGTATTTTTGACTTTAGTAGATAATATTACAGGTTTTTATAATAGAAAGGCTATAGAAGTGGGCAAAGTATGTGCTAGAAAAAATATTATTTTTTTTATAGATGCAGTTCAGGCAGCTTGCGAGCGTGAAATAAATGTAGAAGAACTCAAAGCTCATGCTATAGTAGTATCATCTCATATCGGATTAATGGGACCGGAAGGCCTAGCGCATTTGATTATAAATAATGAAATCGCAAAAGAAATAGATCCATTGATATACGGAGGAACAGGAAGTCAATCCAATAGTCCTAGTATGCCTTTAATGATACCGGATAAATTTGAAGCAGGTACCATGAATTTACCAGCAATTATAGGAACAGGGGCGGCTTTAGATTTTATAGATTATGTTGGATTAGATAAAATAATAGAAAAGAAACATATCCTGGGCAAAAAGCTTAGAGAAGGTCTTTCTAAAATAGAAAATGTAGATGCTAGGGGTAGTGGTTCATTTTGTTCTGTAATAATAAGTGGACAAGATGATGCAATGGTAGCATTTAATCTAGATATGATCAATCATATTATGACTAGAGTTGGAATACAGTGTTCACCTTGCACACATATGGCAGAGGACACTTTTCCAAATGGAAGTATTAGATTTTCTATAGGTTATTTCAATAACAAATACGATATAGACTATATTATTAAATCCGTTGAAGAAAATATATGTATATAAATAAAAGGACTTATATAATATAAAAGAAGTAAGGTTTTTAAAAGAAAAATCGTTTAAAAAGTCAGAAAAATAATAGATAAAAGCTATAGTCAAACACACAACTATTATTAAAACTTATAGCATATAAAAATTATCCATAAAAACTTTTTTATATGTTAATATAAAGATAGAAGTGTGAAAAATAATTATTAATTTTTTAACCTTCTTAGATAATAATATTATTTCATATTAGGGGAGGAAATATTAATGGCAGATTACAGAGAAATGTGGAAAGAATTAGGAATGGATCTTGAGACTCATGATCAGCTATGTGAAGTGCTTCCGATGGCATTTACAGATGTTTATTTATCTCAGAAGAATAGACCTGAGAATATGGGGTACTTCGACTTTGTTGTATCTGAAATACATGGGGTAAGACCAGCTGAATTAGTACAGGCTCAGAAGGATGGAAAGAAGGTATTCGGTACATTCTGTGTGTATGTTCCAGATGAAGTTATATTTGCTGCAGACGGCATAGCAACAGGTTTATGTGGCGGTTCCCAGTTCTGGGTTCCAGGAGGGGAAAAGGTTCTTCCAACTAATACATGTCCATTAATAAAGGCATCAGTAGGAGCGAGATTAGACAGTACATGTCCATTCTTTAAGATAGCGGATATGTATATAGGTGAAACTACTTGTGATGGCAAGAAGAAGGCGTGGGAAATTCTTGGAGAAGATGTTCCTATGTATGTAATGGATCTTCCACAGATGAAGAGAAGCAAGGATTACAAGGCTTGGGCTGAAGAAATAACTGAGCTAAAGAATAAGGTTGAAGACTTTACGGGTAATAAAGTTACTGCAGAAAAACTTGCAGATTCTATAAAATTAATAAACAACAAGAGACGTGCTCTTGATAGACTATATTCATTCAGAAAGAATAAGAATATACCTATTTCAGGAAAAGACTGTCTGTTAATTTCTCAGATAGCTTTCTATGATGATCCAACTAGATTTGCTGAAATGACAAATAAGTTATGTGATGAACTTGAAAAGAGAGTGGAAGAGGGAGTAAGTGTATTCCCAGAAGGAACAAAGAGAATACTTCTTGCAGGTACACCTCTTGCAATACCAAACTGGAAGATGCACAATATAATAGAAACTTCTGGTGGAGCGGTTGTTTGTGAAGAAATGTGTACTGGTACAAGATATTTTGAAAGATTAGTTGACGAAACTAAGGATACTGTTGAAGAACAGATAGATGCATTAGCAGAAAGATATATGGGAATAAACTGTGCATGCTTTACTCCTAATCAGGGTAGAATAGATGATATATTAAGACTTTGCAAGGAATATGATATAGATGGCGTTATAGATATAAATCTTAAGTTCTGTAATCTATATGACACAGAAGGATTCTTAGTAGAAAGAGCTTTAAAGGAAGCTGGTATTCCTGTACTTGGAATTGAAACAGATTATACTGACTCTGATGTTCAGCAGTTGAGAACAAGAGTTGGAGCATTTATAGAAATGCTAGAAAGGTAGTTAGTGTAAGAAATGGAAAAAGTTTTTTACGTTTTATTTAACAACCATGAGAATGGTCTGAAGTTAAATTCTAAATTAAAGGAAAATGGACTTCAGTCAATGATATCTCCAACACCTAGATCTTTGAGTAAGTGTTGTGGTATATCTCTCATAGTTGAAGAAAATGAACTAGATGAAGTAAGAAGAG
Source organism: Peptostreptococcus russellii (assembly GCF_900110295.1). Taxonomy (GTDB): domain Bacteria; phylum Bacillota; class Clostridia; order Peptostreptococcales; family Peptostreptococcaceae; genus Peptostreptococcus; species Peptostreptococcus russellii_A. The sequence continues at coordinate 100,169 of NZ_FODF01000002.1, read as the reverse complement.
TAGTTGAAGAAAATGATATCGAAATAATAACAATAGAATCTATAGAAAGGGACATCAATCCTAATAGAGATAGATATTGTTAGGGAGGATGTGTAATATGATTTATGTAGGGATAGATATTGGTTCAACAGCATCTAAAGTTGTGGCTAGAAAAGAAGATTCAACATCTAAGTTTGTAATACCTACAGGTTGGAGCAGTAAGGAAACTGCAAGTACAATAGTAGAGAGATTAATGGAAGATGAAATAGATGTTGAAAGTGATGAGGTAATAGTAGGAGCTACAGGTTATGGAAGAGTAGCCGTAGATTTTGCAGATTATGTAGTTACTGAAATTACTTGCCATGGAAAAGGTGGCTATGAAATGGTAGGTAAGAATTGCACAATAGTAGATATTGGTGGACAGGATACGAAAATCATAAAAATTGAAAATGGTTTTGTATCGGATTTCCTAATGAATGACAAGTGCTCCGCTGGAACAGGGAAATTTATCGAAGTTATGGCAAATAGACTTGGAGTAAGCATAGATGATTTGTTCAACCTAGCTATGGAAGGTGAAATACTGCCGATAAGCTCTCTATGTACAGTATTTGCTGAATCCGAAATTATAAACTATATCGGAGAAGGTAGAAGTAGAGCAGATATAGCTGCAGGAGTAGTAGATTCGGTAGCTGGTAAGGTGGCACAACTATTCAGTAAGTTTGCAAATTCTGAATATGTGGTGCTTACAGGAGGATTGAGTCACAGCAAGTTTTTTGCTGACTCTCTTTCAAAGAAAATAAAGTTGCCTGTTAATACATCTGAAGATGGAAGGTATGCAGGTGCTTTAGGAGTTTCTTTAATAGCAGAAAGCAAGTATAATAAAGAAAAATAGTATTAATATACGGTCCTTAAAGATTGCGGCAAACTATTAGGTTTGTCGCTTTTCTTATAACATAGCCTATATATAAAAATACCCTCTATTAAAGGAGACACAAAGAAGAATCTTCTTTAATAGAGGGTATTTTAATTTGTATTATTTGATTGTATTATTCATAGTATTGTATGAAATCCATCCACCATCTATTTTGCACCATATTCTACTTTCCGATTCAACATAAGTATCGTAAATATAAACTTCATCGCCTCTTGAAAGAGTTCCTACAACAGATGAACCCTTACTTGGACCAGATCTTACATTAGCCTGAGCTGAAGTGATATACTGATAGCTACCGTTGATTGCACTTGCTGTTTGATTTGCTTGGCTAGGACTAGAATTAGAACTGCTTGCATTATTGTCTGAAATTACAACAGGAACATTTTTTTCAACTACTACCTTTTCAATTTCTTTATCGCTTTTACCAGAAATTTTCTTATAAAGCTCTATTGCCTTCTTATCATCAGGGACTACAGATATATAATCTGAAAGGATGCTACTTGCTTCTGATGTATTTCCTGAATCGATCATCGAGCTAGCCTTTCTTACAATTTCCTTCTTTAAAGAATCGATTTGAGCAGATGCATACTGATAGTTTTTTGCGTCCTCCTTTGGAACCGCTTTGTATAGAACTATTGCCTTTACAAGATCACCTTTTTGTTCCTGCTCTTTGGCATCTTTAAGTGTATCTTTTACTTCTTTTTTGATAGAAACTTGATTTCTACTTGATTTGTATTTTACATCTCCTGTTTTAGTATATAGGTCTGAATATACCTTTAGAGCTTCATCATAGTCTTCCATTTCAACAAGACTTTGTGCTTTCTTCTCAAGTGACGATATTTCTACTTTCTTTTTAAGAAAAAAACCAGCTACAATAAGTGCAATTACTAAAATAATTATTCCGCCTATGATAAAATATTTTTTTTTCTTATCACCATCATAATCTTCATAATCATCATAAAAATTATTATCAGTTTTCAAAACACTTTCCTCCACTATGATTATTTTTGTTTAAAAATATAAATATTATTATAAATATAAATTTGAATATTTTACCCTACTCTAATTATACAAAATCTTTCAATTCTTTTCAATTGATAAAGCACTTTTAAGAAAAAAATCCCTTGTTTTCAATGTTGACAATAAAGTATGATGAGAATTATAATGAATCAAGGTATATGAATATTTATTGAAAAGATATAACTTGTGCATATCTTAGCTTACTAATAAATAATAAAAAATAGAAGGAAGTATATTTCACATATAAGAAATATTGTTAAGGAGAAAATAATGGATAAAAAATTCAGTCAAAGAACAGAAATTGTAATAGGAAAAGAAGGTGTTGATAAACTTGCAGCTGCCAATGTAATTGTTTTTGGTGTTGGTGGAGTAGGGAGCTATGTTGTTGAAGCTCTTGTAAGAGCAGGAATAGGAAATCTTACAATAGTTGATTTCGATGATGTAGATATAACAAATATAAACAGACAGATACCAGCATTACATTCTACTATTGGTAGATATAAGGTAGATGTAATGAAAGAAAGAATAAAAGATATAAATCCAGATATAAATATAAACGCTAAAAGGATGTTATTTGATGAAAAGACATCAGAAGAGTTATTAGAAGGAAATTATGATTTTGTAGTAGATGCAATAGATATGATGAAGTCTAAAATACATTTAATTGAAGAGTGTTACAAAAGAGACTTAAACATTATAAGTAGTATGGGTATGGGAAATAAATTGGACCCTACAATGATAGAAATAACAGATCTTTACAAGACGGAGATGTGTCCCTTGGCTAAGGTTTTAAGAAGGGAGCTAAAAAAAAGAGGAGTCAAAAAATTAAAAGTGGCATATTCTAAAGAAAAACCAAGGGAAACAGCTGTATTTAAAGAAGGAGATAAAGTAAAAAGAGTAAATGGAAGTATGTCTTTTGTACCTTCGGCTGCAGGTTTGGCTATTGCATCATATATAGTAAGAGAAATAATAAAGTAGTATTCAAAAATAGTGTGCTTATTTTGATAAAAAAACTCCCTGGTCATTAAAATAAAAGTGAAGAGTGCCAGAGATATCTGTGCGAAAAATCTTAGAGTTATATTTGGATAGAGTATCAAGGGTGTCCTTAGATGGATGCCCATATCTATTTTTGTATCCACAGGATATAGCTGTTATATCTGGTCTTAAAGTTCTTATAAATTTTTCAGATGATGAAGTCTTACTACCGTGATGTCCGGCTTTTAAGAATTCACAGTGTCCGAGCTTGTACTTTTGAAGAATTTTGTTTTCTATTTCAGAATCTGCATCTCCTGTAAAAATCAAGGAATGATTTTTAAATTTAAGGAGAAAAACAATTGAATTTTTATTAGGATCTTGACTTATTTTAGATGGAGATAGTATATATATGACAGTATCTTTATCTATCTTTAAAATGTCGCCAGATTCAACCCTATTTAGATTTACATTCATAGATTCAGCTGTAGAAATTAAGTTATTTAGCTCTGTTTTTAAAATATTGTCTTTAGAAAGTATAAGTTTATCAGCACCTACTTCTTTTAAAACATCACTCATTGCACCTATATGATCAGAATCTGAATGAGTTCCTATAACATAGTCTAGTTTTTTAACTCTATTTTTCTTTAAATCTCTAATAACTGAGCGTGAGAAATCTTCTTCTCCAGAATCTATAAGAAGACTTTTCTTTTCTGGAGTTATTACAAGAATGGAATCACCTTGATCTACATCTATAATATCGAGTTTTAATTCATTTGCATTTTCTCTACAAGAGACAAGAAGTATAGAAAAAACAAATAATACAATAATAGAAAAAAGTTTATTTTTCATGGAATTTAAAAAAACCTCCTATTTGATAAAAATTAATATAAAAACCATATAAAATTAAATGAAAATAAGTAAATATATAATAATCTAATATTATATAGAGATAATTAGATATTCATGTAAACGATATCTGTAATCTTGATGTTTACATTTCTCTTAAAAGGGTATATTATTATATAGTGATTACCCTTAAATTATTGGCTAGAGTAATATAGTCATTAAAGGGAAATTATAAAATAAGATTAGAAAAAATTAAGATAAGAATAGTATTTTAATAATATATAAGGAGATGTTTTAATGGATTTTAAAGAAATAAATATAGAGGCTAAGGATGTGCTCGATAAATATTTCGAAATGGTTGATTATGAAGCCTGTGAGTATTGCTTTAATACATTGTTTATGTGGCAGCACTCATACAAGACTTGTTATCATATAGGAGATGGATTTGCAGTACTTGTAGGTGAACACAATGGTGAGGTATTCTCTATACTTCCCCTTGCACCAAAGGAGAAGATACCAGAAGCGATAGAGTTTGTAATAAATTGGTTTGACAAGGACAAGCATAAAATTTACTTCAGAGGTATAGATAAAGATGTTGTAGAAACATTAAAGAAGATGTATCCAGGAAAATTTGAGTATACAGCAGAAAGAGATATTTTTGACTATGTATACGATGCAGAAAAGATGAGAACTGTAAAGGGAAGAAAGCTAAGCAATAAAAGAAATCATCTTAACTTCTTTAATAGAGAGTATGAAGGCAGAGTAGAGAGAAGATTGCTTACAAAGGAAGATTTCCCTGAATGCTTTGAATTATTGAGATCTTGGAATGAAACAAAGTCAGGTGACAAGGACTATGAAGAAAGTATAGATGATGAATTTGTAGGAATGAAGAAGCTTTTTGATAATTATGACAAAATAAGTGATAAATTAAAGATATACGGTGTGTTTATAGATGGAAAATTAGAAGCTTTTAGTATGGGAGAAAAAATAAATGACAATATGGCTCTTATACATATAGAAAAGGCAAATGCAGATATAAGAGGTCTATATCCATATATCAATAAGATGTTTTTAATTGACGTATTCCCGGATGTTGAATGGGTCAACAGAGAAGAGGATATGGGTGTAGAAGGACTTAGAAAGGCAAAGATGTCATATTATCCTGAAAGATTTGTAGAAAAGTACACAGTAAGAGAAGTATAAAAAAGGGGTCATACTATGAAGATAAGATTTTGTAACAAAGAAGATATTGATTACATAAGAGAGTTATGGGAATACTGTTTTAATGATAGTCCAGAGTATGTAGATTTTTATTTTGAAAATAAGTTCAGTCCAGAGAACACTATATTACTAGATGATCAAGGTAGGGCTGTTTCATCAATTCATATGAATCAACATAGCTTGAGTTTAAACTTTAAAAAGTTTGATGTGTCATATATTGTGGGCGTATCCACACTTCCTGAAGTAAGGGGAAGTGGAAAAATGAAAGAGTTGATGGAATACTCCCTTAGACATATGTATGAATCTGGTCAAGAGGTGGGAATCTTAATGCCTATAGATTTCAGACTTTATAGAAGATACGGATTTGAAAATTGTTACGATATGTTAGTACAAAATCTAGATGTTGATGATCTTAGAAAATTTAAGATTTCAGGTGAATTTAAAAAAGCAAAAAAAGCAGAGGATTTAGAGGAAATATATAGATATTCACAATCCCTATTTAACGGATATGCTATGAGGAATAAGAAATATTTTGAACAATTTATAGATGAAATGGATACAGATGGTGCTTATATTTATATTAATTATATAGAATCTTGTCCTGAGGGATATATTGCTTATTCATTTGAAGATAATGAAATGATAGTAAGAGAGTGTTATTATAAGAGTATAGAGTCTTACAAATCTATTTTAAGATTTATATATAATCACAACACACAAGTAAAAAAGGTTGAGATTTATTCTGCAATAAGTGATCCTTTAAGGCATATGCTTGACAATCCTAAGGATTCTCAATTTGAAATAAAGCCTTTTATGATGGGAAGAGTAATAAATTTTGAAAAGCTAATTGAAAAATTAGATATAGTATGTGATGAAGACTTTCAAGCATTTAAAATAGCAGTTGAAGATAAATATATAGATGAAAATAATGGTATATTTGAGTTCTATAAAGAATTAAATAAGGTAAGAGTTAGAAAAATAGGAGATTTATATGAACTAGAAGATATTGATATTTTTACGATAAATGAACTTTCTGCTATGTTCTTTGGCTATATGAAGGTTGAAGATGTAGACTTTATGAGAGAAAGAAAGATAGTTTGTATTATAGAAATGAGAGAGTTATTAGAATCAATTTATGATACTAATACTATAAATCATATAAATGAATATGTATAGAATATAAAATAAAATGTGTTTAAACAACAGCATCTTAATAGATGCTGTTGTTTTTTTTGTAAAAATTATATGTAAGGAAATTTTTATTATTGGATAAAGAATAGGCATTTAGAATCTATAAAGATATACTTATTTAATACTTATATTATGTTAGAAGTGTCTATATTTTAGATGAAGACATTTCATAAAGGCTTTTATTTTTAGTATATATTTTTTAGACATATATTATGGAAGAGTTTTTTATAAAATTACTATAAAATACATGTCTAATACTTGAGAGGTCTGGCTTTGAAGTTTTGGATTAGTTTGAATATTCGGAAGGAGTTTGGCTGTGGTTAGAAGAAAAGGAGTATTGATTTTAATTTTTACAATTATATATGCAGTCCTGATTAATAGTAGCTTTAAACAGTCCTATTTAAAGAATAGAGAGCTTCTACTAGATGGAACGGTTAGATATACTCAAACTAAAAAATATTCCTCAGAATACCTTATAGGAGACACCCTTTTAGTAAATAAAAAAAGAAATCAAAATATCAAAACAGGCGATATATTAGAAGTATTTGGAAAAGAAGAAGATATGAATAATATGAGAATAAAAGATTTTGATTATGGAAGGTATTTGAAAAGCAAAGGAATAAGGCGAGTCATAACTATGAAAAAATATAGAATTATAGGTGTTAGTATTTTTTATGAAAAAATAGGAGATTTAAGACAATATATAAAAAGTACAAATGACTATTTATATAAAGAAAACTCTGGAATACTAAATGCAATTGTAATTGCTGACAAAAGCGCCATAGATAAAAAAACTTCCTATATTTTTATGGATTCAGGGACAAGTCATATTATGGCAATATCCGGACTTCATATTACAATAATACTTGGAATAATAGTTCTTTTAACTGGTAAAATAAATAGCCCATTAAAGTTTATTGCCTTTATATTTTTTATGGAGTTATATAGTGAGCTTATAGGAAATAGCCCCTCAGTAAGAAGAGCAGTAGATCTATTTATATTTTCTTACATAGGATTTTTTATAGATGAAAGGTTGGATATCTTAAATGTACTATCTTTTATAGCAAGTTTTATGATTTTACAAAATACCTATATAATATATAATCTTTCCTTTCAACTAAGTTTTATATCAATTGTTTCTATTTCAATTTTAAGCAAATACCTCGATAAAATTGTGTATGGGAAAGTACTAGCATCATCTCTTGCAATAATTATAGGAACTGCCCCATTAGTTCTTTATATTTTTAAGGAAGTTTCATTGGTATCTTTTATGGCAAATATTATAGCTATACCATTTACAGCTTTAATTATGGTTTTTGATCTTATTTCTTTATTTTCGTATTTTTTTATACCTGGATTGAGTTATTATATATCTTTTATCAATAATGCCTGTATAGACTTTATGCTATTATTTTTAAAAAAGATAGGTAATTTTGGATGTTCCAATATAGTAGTAAAAAAAATAGATTTTAAATACATTATTATTTATTATTTTATACTGATTTCTATAAATATTTTTCTTTACATAGCGACGATAAGAAAAGAATTATATCTTGAAGAAGGGGAAAAGAATATATAATATGGCTGCTTTTCCTTGTATAATAAGGCATCAAATGATATAATAATAGGGAAACTCTATATGTGGAGGAAAATTATGGAAAGAAAAAAACTTCTTGAGGAATTAGAAAGTGGAAATCTTAAACAGATTTATCTGATATATGGAAAAGAAACTTTTTTAATAGAAGAAATACAAGAAAAATTTAAAACTTTAGTAAATCCTGCAATGATGGATTTCAATTTAAGTGTGATTGATGGAAAAGAGACTAACTTAGAAGAATTCAGGTCATCTATAGAGACGCTTCCTTTTATGGATGAAAGAAGATACATAATAGTAAAGGATTTTGAACTTTTAAAGGGTAAAAAGAAAAACTTTACTGATTCTGATGAAAAAGAACTTATAAAGGCCCTTGAAAATATATCGGCAACAACTGTACTTTTATTTATTAACTATGGAGATATAGATAAAAGAAAGGCAATATATAAAGCTATAAACAAACTTGGAAGAGTTTGCGAAATGAAAAAATTAGATGATATGTCTTTACTTAACTGGTGTAAGAGACAGTTTGATTCAAGAAAGGTCAAAATAAGCAATTCAGATGTAACTTATTTTATAGAAACAACGGGATATAGGGACAGAACTTCTGAAATGACACTTAATGATGTTGAACAAGAGATTATCAAGTTATGTTCTTATGTAGGTGATGAAGAAGCAATTACAAAAGATATTATAAGAAATCTTATGAACTCAAGAGTTGAAAATGATATTTTTCAGCTTATTGATATGATAGGCAGTAAGAATGCAAAAAGATCATATAAAATACTTACAGATATGATAGAAAGCGGAGAGTCAATTCTCGGCATATTTGCTATGCTGTCTAAACAATTTAATCATATAATGCAAGTAAAATCTTTGCAAGAAGAGAGAATGCCACATAATCTGATAAAAGATACTTTAAAAATGCATCCTTATACTTTTAATAAGGTTGTAAGACAGGCTAGAAATTATGATGAAGATAATCTTTTGAGTATAGTGAACTATATTTCAGATTATGATTATAAGATAAAACAGGGGCTAATGGAAGATAGCTTGGCAGCGGAGATACTTATTGCTAAATATTGTAGATAAAATAATACACTAAAGAATGTTGATAAATAATATTTATGGCATTCTTTTTTTGTAGAAAGTTTATATTTTTATACTAGAAAAAAGATGAGCTTCCATGTGGAAGCCCATCCCTTATCTAGTATTTTCAAACGTTTGACACACAAGATATAATCTATATATTGCGTAGTCACAATTATAAATGATACCCGTCGATATCAAATTGTTTCGCATAATTAAGCGTTCATAGAGTTTAACTTATTAGCAAGCTTTGATACTTTTCTATCAGCAGCATTCTTATGGATAGTTCCCTTTGAAGCAACCTGATATATTCTCTTCTGAGCAGCCTGGAACTTAGCCTGAGCTTCGTCCTTGTTTCCAGCGGCTACGGCTTCATCAAATCTTCTAATAGCAGTCTTTATCTGAGACTTTCTTACTCTGTTCTGAGCAGTTTTCTTTTCAATTACACCGATTCTCTTCTTTGCAGATTTAATATTTGCCATTCATTTCACCTCCCTGTTATCTATGTCTAAATTCATAATCAACATACATAATTTTAACAGAGTTAAATACAAAAATCAAGTAAAAAGTTGAAATTTAGTAAAAAAATTAATAAATCACTTTCTAATGTTTACGATATAGGATTTTTAAAGTAAAATATAAAGTGTATAGTTATGTAAATTTTAAAAAGGAGGAGTTTATAAGTGGGAAATAGACAGAGTAGAACGAGAAATTTTAGTATAATCGCTCATATAGATCATGGTAAATCAACTCTTGCAGATAGATTAATTCAGAATACCGGACTAGTTGCGGATAGAGAAATGAAGTCTCAGCTTCTGGATAATATGGATCTTGAAAGAGAAAGAGGTATTACTATAAAGTTACAGAACGTAAGATTATTATATAAGGCAAAAGATGGTGAAACTTATCATTTAAACCTTATAGATACTCCAGGGCATGTAGACTTTAACTACGAGGTTTCAAGAAGTTTGGCAGCTTGTGAAGGTGCTTTACTGGTTGTAGATGCAGCACAAGGGGTTGAGGCACAGACATTGGCAAATGTCTATCTTGCTTTAGAACAAGACTTGGAGATTCTTCCAATAGTTAATAAAATAGATCTTCCAAGTGCTAGACCAGATTTTGTAAAGGGAGAAATAGAAGATCTTATTGGTCTTGACTGTTCAGACGCACCTTTAATTTCGGCTAAAAATGGAATAAATATAGAAGATGTTCTTGAAGACATCGTAAAAAATGTTCCAGCGCCAACGGGAGATCCAGATGCTCCTTTGAAGGCCTTAATTTTTGACTCTTACTACGATGCCTATAAGGGTGTTGTTGCCTATGTAAGAGTATTTGAAGGAACTGTTAAAAAGGGCATGATAATAGAAATGATGAACAGTAAGAAAAAGTTTGAGGTTACTGAAGTGGGTGTGATGGCACCTAGACCTACTGAACTTTCAGACCTTACAGCTGGTGATGTTGGTTATATTGCTGCAAGTATAAAGGATATTAGAAGCTGTAGAGTTGGGGATACTATTACAGATGCAGAGAATAGAACAGATTCTCCACTTCCAGGTTACAAAAAAGCTACTCCAATGGTTTATTGTGGTATTTATCCAGGTGAAGGAGAAAAGTATGAGAATGTAAGAGATGCCCTTGAAAAGCTTCAGATAAATGATGCTGCTCTTGAATTTGAAGCAGAGTCTTCTGCGGCTTTAGGATTTGGTTTTAGATGTGGATTCTTAGGTCTTCTTCATATGGAGATAATTCAGGAAAGATTAGAAAGAGAATTTGATCTTAATATTATTACTACAGCACCATCTGTTATCTATAGGGTAACAAAGGTTGATGGAGAAGTAGTAATGATTCAGAACCCAACAAATCTTCCTGATCCATCTGAAATAGAGATGATAGAAGAACCAATAGTCAACAGTGATATTATAGTTCCAAAAGATTATGTGGGTGTGGTTATGGAGCTTTGCCAGGAAAGACGTGGAACTATGAAGGATATGGAATACATGGATGAGACTAGAGTTATGCTTCACTATGAGCTACCTCTTAATGAAGTAATTTATGATTTCTTTGATGCATTGAAGTCAAGAACAAGAGGTTATGGTTCTATAGATTATGAAATGAAGGGTTATATACCTTCTGATCTAGTTAAAATGGATATATTGATAAATAAGGAACAAGTAGATGCTTTGAGCTTTATTATACATGAGTCTAGGGCCTATGTTAGAGGTAAGGCAATGTGTGAAAAATTAAAGGAAGAAATACCAAGACATCAGTTCCCTGTACCTATACAGGCAGCTGTAGGAAATAAGATTATAGCTAGAGAAACAGTAGCTGCTTATAGAAAAGACGTGCTTGCTAAGTGCTATGGTGGGGATATATCAAGAAAGAGAAAACTTCTTGAAAAGCAGAAAGAAGGTAAAAAGAGAATGCGTCAGATTGGTAACGTTGAAGTTCCACAGAAGGCGTTTATGTCAGTTCTTAAACTGGATGATTAAAGAAGGTGTTTATTTGAATAATAAGTTAGAAAAGATATTTGCTCCGGAGATTGATTCCGGAGCAAACTTTATAATTGAAGAATTAGAGAAAAATGGTTATGAGGGCTTTGTTGTAGGTGGTTGTGTAAGAGATACTATAATGGGAAGAAAGCCTAATGATTGGGATATAGCTACAAATGCTAAACCAGATGAAGTAATGAGGATATTTAGAAAAACAATTCCGACTGGTATAGAGCATGGAACTGTAACTGTAATGATAAATAAAGTAGCCTATGAACTTACTACATATAGAATAGATGGTGAATATGTAGATATGAGGCATCCTGAAAAGGTAGAATTTAGTAAGAATATAGTAGATGATCTTTCAAGAAGAGATTTTACTATTAATGCTATGGCATATAATAAGAGGATAGGACTTGTAGACAAATTTGGTGGAATGGACGATATAGAGAATAAACTTATCAGATGTGTCGGAAATCCGAACAAAAGATTTAACGAAGACGCCCTTAGAATGATAAGAGCCGTACGTTTTTCTGCAAAACTAGGCTTTAAAATTGAAGAAAAAACATTTCAGTCTATTCTAAAAAATGCAAGTAATATTAAAAAAATATCAATTGAAAGAATAAATAAAGAGCTAGAAGAGACCATAAAATTTGATCCAGAGAGCTTATTTTTACTAAATAAAATGGATATTTCCGAATACCTATTCGGAGTTAGTCTTGAAAAAAATAATCTTAAAATAGCAAAAAAAGTAGACGGATTTTTAAGGGAATATAATCTTTATAAAAAAAATGAAAAAGAATTGATAAATGCCTTAAAAAGAGCATTTATTTTGGAAAAACTCGATGTTTGTAACCTTAAGAACATTTTAAGGAAGTTAAGATATTCACGAAAGGATATCGATATGACATCAAAGCTTCATAGTATTTTAAAAATGAATATTTATGATCATATAACTGATGAAAATATGTCAACAAAAGAAAGAAAAGTTATGATTAAGTATATATTAAAGGATACAGGAGACCTTTTATTGGCAAAATATGCTATATATTCAAGGTTTATTGAAAAAAATAGCAATCCAACTGTATGTTTTAGTGAATTTAATGATATAATAGAATCAGGAGAATGTTTTTCCACGTCTCAACTTGACTTAAATGGAAAGGACATCATAGAAAACGATATTGCTAAGGGAGCAGCTGTAGGTATTCTTCTTAATGCAATGCTTGAGTATGTGATACTTAATCCTAAAGAAAATGAGAAAGAAAAACTATTAGCTTTTGCTAAAAATTATAAAATTATGTAATTTTGGAGGTAAAATTATGGACTATAAGTCATTGATAGTTAATGGAAGATCAGTAAGAAATTTTAAGGAAACAGCTGTAGAAACAGAAAAACTTTCTGAAATAGAAACTTTTATAGCTGATTGCAAGAAATTAGTTTCAGAAATAAAGATAGAAACTAAGTTCTTTGCTGGAGATGATGCCTATAAGAGACTATACGGAATAGCAGGTTATCAGGGTGTTATGATAGAAGCACCTAACTATCTTATTCTACTATCTGAAAATCATCCACAGAGTATAGAAAATGCTGGTTATGTAGGTGAAAGAGCAATACTAAAGGCTAGAGACCTTGGAGTTGATAGCTGTTGGGTATCATATTCAGATGGAAATATGGTAAAGTCTGTTCTAGGTATAGAATCTGATAAGGAAGTAGTTGCGTTAATAGCATTAGGATATGCTGCATCTAATAAGAAGATAGAAGGTGCAACAAAGACTGGAGAAAACTATTCAAAGTCAGAGGTTTCAGTAACTCAGGACGTTTCTGAAAGAATAGGAATTGAAGAAATGGTGTTTATAGACAAGTGGGGGAATTCTGCTACACCTGAAATTCTTGAAGAAAGAGCTCTTCTTGACGCATTTTCATATGCTAGAATGGCTCCATCAGCATTAAATAAGCAGCCATGGAGATTCATAGTTGATGGCGGTAGAGTTATACTTGCTATAAATAATGAAAATTATGAAGGAAGTTATATAAACAGAATAGATGCTGGTATTGTAATGCTTTACTTCGGTGTAATACTTGATGTAACTATGTTTGATTCTAAGTGGGGATTTGATAAGTTAGATAAAGATTATGGAATTCCATCAGATTATACAGTAGTTGGATATTGTAATATATAGCAATTATTTTGCATAGATTTATTTATGTGATAAATTAATTTTATAGTATATTAGCTGTCGGCTTTTTGTCGACAGCTTTATTTTTGTAAAATAAATAATTAAAAAATATTAAAAAATAAATTATATAAAATATATCGCTAAAGTCTAAAAAATAATATAATATAATGTGAAAAAAGAAAGTAAGAACTATTTTTATACATATATAAATACAAAAAAGTATATTGAAAGGTTGGGAAGTTATGAAAGAAAAGGGCTTGTACGTGCACATTCCTTTTTGTGCTAGAAAGTGTAATTACTGTGATTTTACATCTTATGTTCCAATAAAAAATGAAATAGATTTCTACCTAGATTCATTAGAGCGTGAAATGAAGATGTATAATATGAAAAATGAAGTAATAAAAACCATATTTATAGGTGGAGGTACTCCTACAATTCTTAATTTAGAACAGCTTAGAAGATTATTTGAAATAATTTCATCTGAAGTGAATTTAGAAAACGTTGAGGAATACACAATAGAGGCAAATCCTGGAACTTTGGATATAGAAAAGCTGAAAGTGATAAAGGCTGCTGGAGTCAATAGGTTGAGCATAGGTCTTCAAGCAATTCAAGATAGAAATTTAAAGTTTATGGGAAGAATACACAATTTAAAAGATTTCGAGGAAAGTTATGACAATGCGAGAAAAGTAGGTTTTGACAATATAAATGTTGATCTTATTTTCGCTTTTTATGGTCAAACTTTGGAGGATTGGAAAGAAACATTGGAATATATCGTATCTAAAAATCCAGAACATATATCTGCATATTCTTTGATTATTGAGGAGGGGACAGATTTTTATAATAGATATGAAAATGGTGATATAACTGACTTTGATGAAAATAGCTTCGTAAAAATGTATAGATATACTGTAAATTATCTTGCGGAAAATAGATACAAGCAATATGAGATATCGAATTTTTCAAAGAACAGTTTGGAGTGTAAACATAATATAAAATATTGGTTATGTGAGGAATATTTCGGTATAGGAGTGTCTGCATCAGGTTATCTAAATGGGAAAAGGTACACAAATGTCAAGACATTAGAAAAATATGCGGAGCTTACTAATAGCAACGTTTTCCCGAAGGAATTTGAAGAACAATTAACATACAAGGATATTTTCAATGAGAAAATCATGTTGGGCTTGAGGATGAATGAAGGGATAAATTTTTCACTTATAGATGAAATTGAAAATGAAATATTGAAAAAATTTATCGAAAAAACTATTGATAAATATGAAAAAAAAGGATATATTGAAATATATAAAGACGATGCAAAAAAAGTAATAAAATTGACACAGTCTGGAAGAGAAATTTCAAATATCATAATTTTAGACTTGATGTTATAAAATTGTTTGAATAAGGACTTGATTTTTTATTATCAAGTGTGTACAATAAACTTACAAGATGGTTGTTAGTTGTATAATAACTGAACATATAAATAAGACGGAAGAAGATTCTATGAGAGAGCGTTAGCCACCGAAGGGACAAGTAATGTTTCATGTCAAGAAACATTGTGAATTTCTCAGGTAAAAGTAGTAGAATTGGACGTGTCTCTGAAAACAATGATGACAGAGGAAATAAAGGACAACTTTATTTCCTCTTTTTATAATCATAAAAATGTTGTATTAGCAACATTTAATATTGCTGGATAAACAACAATATACTGAGTTTTCAAAAGAATAAGTTTTATTTATTTAATTAACAGGAAAACATTTGTTAAGTTTAGGAAAAGTTTTGTACGGACTAAATAATGCATTAAAATTAAATAGTGTATGAAAGGTGATTACAATGCTTTTGATAACAAATAATAAAAAATTTATTGAAATTAAAGAAGATTTATTAGCCAAAGGAATAAAAGTTGAATTTCTTGATGAAGATTATATAGGCGTTCTTCAACATGGAAGAGATTTGATACATGGTGGTTATGAGTTGTTGACTCATCCACTTTATGGAAGTGTAAAGCCTAATGAAACAATTTATAGAACAATAATATTGAAAGAGGGTAGCAAACTTGATTTCAATTCATTGGGATTAATTGAAGATGCTATTCAGACAGCGGAGAAATTTAAGAAAAATAAACTTACTCCGAATTGGACTGAAAGGGTAAAGGATGATTTTAGAGTAATTGACTACGATTTAATGAGTAAAACAGTTAGAAGAATAATAAATGAGTAGGCCTTAACTTTAAAAAATATTTAGATTGATATTAATAATACATTAATATACAAAAAGTTGCTTGATTACTTAATTAAGTCGAACTTTTCTGAAAAAAATCTAGTTAATCAATTAACATTATAAATATGTGTGGAGGTACATTATGGAAAATATTTATGATTTAATAATTATCGGTGGTGGGCCAGCTGGTTTATCAGCAGGTTTATACGGTGCAAGAGGAAAACTTAAAACTCTTATACTAGAAAAACAAAAAAATGGTGGCCAGATAGTAATAACTCATCAGGTAGATAATTATCCAGGATCAGTAGAAAATGCAAGTGGTCCTACACTAACAGCTAGAATGGTAGAACAAGCAAAAGCATTCGGTTGTGAAATAGAAAGAGGAGAAGTAGTTTCTTTTGATTTTGAAGGAGATATAAAGACAATTAAAACTGCTGATAAAGAATATAAGACTAAGGCAGTTATTGTAGCTACAGGAGCAAATCCAAGAAAAATGGGTTGCCCAGGAGAAGATGAATTAATTGGTAAGGGTGTATCTTACTGTGCAACATGCGATGCAGATTTCTTTGAAGATTTCGAAGTATTCGTAATCGGCGGTGGAGATAGTGCTATAGAAGAAGCACAGTACCTAACTAAGTTTGCCAGAAAGGTAACTATAGTTCATAGAAGACAGGGATTTAGATGTGCACCAATAGCTCTTGATAAGGCAAAAGAAAATCCAAAGATCGATTTCTTACTAGACACAGTAGTAGAAGAGGTTAAGGGCGATGGAATACTTGAATCAATAGTATTTAAGAACAAGATTACTGGTGAAATAACTGAATACTTTGCAGATGAAGAAGATGGAACTTTCGGATGCTTTGTATTTATAGGATATGTACCACAGACTGAACTATATAGAGATGTATTAGACTGTGATGAAGCAGGTTACTTCATAGCAACAGATGACACAACTACAAAGATACCTGGAGTATTTGTTGCAGGTGATTGTAGACAGAAAGTTGTTAGACAGGTTGTTACTGCAACAAGTGATGGTGCAACAGCAGCAGTTATGGCAGAAAGATATATAGCAGAAAAGTTCTAAGTTTAGATAAGTTTTATAATTTTAATATATAACTTTCAAGCTACACAAAGTAGCAGCAAAATAATAAATGGGGGGTAATAGAAATGTTAGAATTAACAAAAGCAAACTTTGAAGAAGAAGTACTACAGGGCGAAGGATATATATTCGTTGACTTCTGGAGTGAAGGATGTGAACCTTGTAAGGCATTAATGCCAGATGTGCATAAGCTAGCTGAACAGTATGGTGATAAGATTAAGTTCTGTTCAATGGATATAACAAAGGCAAGAAGACTTGCTATTAAGCAGAAGGTACTTGGTCTACCAACAATGACAATATATAAAGATGGCGAAAAGGTTGAAGAAATAACTAAGGATGATGCTAATATAGCAAACATCGAAGCCATGATAAAGAAGTTTTACTAAAAACTAAATAGTTTATCCACTTACAGTTAAATAAGTATTGCATCTACTTATTTAATTCATCAACAATTGACGTCAGACAAGGGTTGTTTTCAATCCTTGACTGTGTCAAGATAAATTATTTATTTTTATATTAATCAAGTGTATTATACAAAATTATTTTTTATAGGAGGTAACCCTATGCGTCTTGAAATAGGCAAAATCTTCATTAAAGACATACAGTTTTCTGATGTTACGAAGATAGATAAAGGTGTTTTATATGTAAACAAAGAAGAAATGATCAATGCAATATGGGAAGATGAACATCTTGCAACAGTTGATCTAGACATTGCTAGACCTGGTGAAAGTGTAAGAATAACACCAGTAAAGGATGTAATTGAACCAAGAGTAAAAGTAGAAGGTAACGGTGGAATATTCCCAGGAGTACTTTCAAAAGTTGAAACTGTTGGTGAAGGAAGAACTCACGTACTAAAGGGAATGGCAGTTGTAACAACTGGTAAAATAGTTGGTTTCCAGGAAGGTATCATAGACATGCAGGGTCTTGGAGCAGAATACACTCCATTCTCAAAGACAGTGAACCTAGTAGTAATAGCTGAACCTAAGGAAGGTGTTAAGCAGCACGATCATGAAAAGGCTGTTAGATTCTTAGGATTTAAGGCTGCAAGATATCTTGGAGAATTAGCAAGAGATCTTGAACCTGAAGAAGTTCAGGCTTTTGAAACTAAGCCTTTATTAGAACAGATAGCAGAATATCCTGAATTACCAAAGGTAGGATATGTATACATGCTACAGACTCAGGGCTTACTACATGATACATATGTATATGGTGTAGATGCTAAGCAGATAGTTCCAACTATATTATATCCTACAGAAATTATGGATGGTGCTATAGTTTCAGGAAACTGTGTTTCTGCTTGTGATAAGAACCCAACATATGTACATCTAAACAACGGTGTAATAGAAGAATTATATGCTCAGCATGGAAAGAGCATCAACTTCTTAGGTGTAATAATTACAAACGAAAATGTTTATCTAGCTGATAAGGAAAGATCTTCTAACTGGTCATCTAAGCTTTGTAAATACCTAGGACTAGACGCAGCAATTGTTTCACAGGAAGGATTCGGTAATCCGGATACTGACTTAATAATGAACTGCAAAAAGATAGAAAACCAAGGAGTTAAAACTGTAATAGTTACAGATGAATACGCAGGTAGAGACGGAGCTTCTCAGTCACTAGCAGACGCAGATGCTAAGGCAGATGCAGTTGTTACTGGTGGAAATGCAAATCAGTATGTTGTTCTTCCAAAGATGGATAGAGTAATAGGACATGTTGAATATGTAAACATCATAGCTGGTGGTAATGAACATTCATTAAGAGAAGATGGTTCTATAGAATGTGAAATTCAGACTATAACTGGTGCAACAAATGAAACAGGATTTGGTTATTTATCTGCTAAGACATTCTAATTAGAAGACATATTTTACAAATCTTAACAATAAATAAAAGTTTCAGATTGGAAGGAATACACTAATCTGAAGATAATATAAAAGAGTATTCAATATAATATAAATGAAAAAGGAGATTATCGTTATGACAACTTTACAGAATAAAAAAGTTATAATAATCGGTGACAGAGACGGTATACCAGGTCCTGCTATCGAAGAATGTGTAAAAACAGTTGACGGCGCTGAAGTAGTGTTCTCATCTACTGAATGTTTCGTCTGAACAGCTGCTGGGGCTATGGACCTAGAAAACCAGAACAGAGTTAAGGAAGCTGCCGAAAAATTCGGAGCTGAAAATGTTGTGGTATTATTAGGTGCCGCTGAAGCCGAAGCTGCAGGTCTTGCAGCTGAAACAGTTACAGCAGGAGATCCAACTTTTGCTGGACCACTAGCAGGTGTAGAATTAGGATTAAGCGTATTCCACGCTGTTGAAGAACCAATGAAGGAACAGTTCGATGAAGATGTTTATGAAGAACAGATCGGAATGATGGAAATGGTTTTAGATTGTGATGAAATAGCTGAAGAAATGTCAGAAATTAGAGAAGAATTCTGCAAATATTTATAGAATTCTATAGGAGGTAGAATAATGTCAAAGATTAGAGTAGTTCATTATGTAAACCAATTCTTTGCAGGAATAGGTGGAGAAGAAAAGGCCGATGTAGAACCAGCGGTTTTAAAAGAACTTCCTCCAGTTAGTGTGCAATTAGGCAAAAAATTAGGTGAAGAATTTGAAATAGTTGCTACAGTAGTTTGTGGTGATAGTTATTTCAATGAAAATATAGATGAAGCAAGTGAAGAAGTTTTAGCAATGATTAAGGAATTTGATCCACAGTTATTTATAGCTGGACCAGCATTTAATGCAGGTAGATACGGTGTTGCTTGTGGTACAATTACTAGCGTTGTTAAGAATGAATTAAATATACCTTGTTTAACAGGTATGTACGTTGAAAACCCAGGTGCAGATATGTATAAGAAAGATTTATACATAGTTGAAACAGCAAATTCTGCAGCTGGTATGAGAAAAGCTCTTCCAAAGATAGCTAAGTTAGGTGCTAAATTAGCTAAGGGCGAAGAAATAGGTTCTCCAGCAGAAGAAGGATACATCGAAAAGGGTGTAAGAGTAAACTACTTCGCTGAAGAAAGAGGTTCAAAGAGAGCTGTTGATATGCTTATAAAGAAGATAAATGGTGAAGAATTCGTAACAGAATATCCAATGCCAAACTTCGATAGAGTAGATCCAAATCCAGCAGTTAAGGACCTATCAAAGTGTAAGATCGCGCTTTGTACATCAGGTGGTATAGTTCCAAAAGGTAACCCTGATAGAATAGAATCATCAAATGCTACTAAGTATGGTGAATATGATATCACTGGTGTAATGGACCTTACTGAAGAAGGTTGGGAAACAGCTCATGGTGGATATGACCCATCATATGCTAATGAAGATTCAGACAGAGTTCTTCCAGTAGATGTATTAAGAGATCTTGAAAAGGAAGGCGTAATAGGAGAATTACACAACAAGTTCTACACAACTGTTGGTAATGGTACTGCTGTTGCATCTGCAAAGGCATTCGCTGCTGGATATGCACAGAAGTTAATAGCTGATGGAGTAGATGCAGTTATTATGACTTCTACGTGAGGTACTTGTACTCGTTGCGGTGCAACGATGGTAAAGGAAATAGAAAGAGCTGGTCTACCAGTAGTACATATGTGTACAGTTGTTCCTATTTCATTAACAGTTGGTGCTAACAGAATAGTTCCAACAATAGCTATACCTCACCCTCTTGGAAACCCTGCTTTAGATCATGATGAAGAAAAGGCTCTAAGAAGAAAGTTAGTTGAAAAAGCCCTAAAGGCATTAAATACTGAAGTTGACGGACAGACTGTATTTGAAGACTAATAAAAGATTATAGCTGTTAATACTATTGGTACACCTACTTTGTCTAGGTGTACCAATATTAATATTAATATAAATTTAATTTGGAGGTAATATTATGTCATTCCCAGTATTCAGAGGAGCAGGATATGTTTTAGTACATACTCCTGATATGATAATAAAGAATGGTACTACTTGTACTGTTGAACAAGAAATAAACCCAGATTCAGAATTCCTTAAAGAAGTAGGAGATAGAATTAGAAGCTATGAAGAAGTAGTTAACTACATACCTAATCAGGTATATATTGGTAATGAAAGACCAGAAGCTCTTGCTGACAAGAAGCTTCCATGGTGTGAAATAGAATATAAGGGTGAAAGAAAAGGTAAATTCGGTCAGATAGTTCCTCAGGATGAGTTTCTTGCTTTAATGCAGATTTGTGATGCTTTTGAACTAGTAAAACTTTCAGAAGAATTTGTAAACGGCATAAGAGAAAGAATAGAAGAAAACTATAAAGAATTAGAACCATTTTTCCATCTGCTAAAAGGAGAAGACATATCTGGTGCTGAAGAATTGATAGAAAATCATGTAGTACAGGGGCTTTATCATGATCATAAATTAGTAGGTTATGTTAAGAGAGCTCATGATGTGGATGTTAATTTAAGTGCACATACTATGTTTGAAAACCTTGTTGTTAAGGCATCTGGTGTAATTTCTGCTTTAGAATTACTAAGAAGCTCTAAAATAGCAAAGGAAGAAATAGATTATGTAATTGAGTGTTCTGAAGAAGCTTGTGGTGACATGAACCAGAGAGGTGGAGGAAACTTTGCCAAGTCTATTGCTGAAATGGCTGGTCTTGTAAATGCAAGTGGTTCTGATACAAGAGGTTTCTGTGCTGGACCATCTCATGCATTAATAAGTGCTGCTGCTTTAGTAAAAGCTGGAGTTCATAAAAATGTAATGGTAGTAGCAGGTGGTGCTTCTGCTAAGCTTGGAATGAACGCAAAGGATCATGTTAAAAAGGGTCTACCAGTTCTTGAAGACGTAGTAGGAGGATTTGCTGTACTTATTTCTGAAAATGATGGAGTTCATCCAATAATAAGAACTGATCTTGTTGGTAAGCATACAGTTGGTACTGGTTCAGCTCCACAGGCAGTTATGACTTCATTAATTACTCAGGGATTAGATAGAGCAGGACTTAAGATACCTGATGTAGATGTTTATTCTGTTGAAATGCAGAATCCAGACATCACTAAGCCAGCTGGTGCAGGTAATGTTCCAGAAGCAAACTACAAGATGATAGGTGCTCTTGCTGCTAAGAGAGGCGAAATAGACAAGAAGGAATTAAAGAGCTTTATAGCTGGTCATGGTCTTCCAGGATGGGCTCCTACTCAGGGACATATTCCATCAGGAGTTCCTTATATAGGATTCTTAATTGACGACTTAACAAGTGGTGATAGAAATAGAGCTATGATAGTTGGTAAGGGTAGCTTATTCCTAGGTAGAATGACTAACTTATTCGATGGTATATCTTTCATAGTAGAAAGAAACCCAGGTGCAGTAGAAGAAGAATCTTCAATATCTAAGGATGAAATAAGAAAGATAATCGCAGAATCAATGAGAAAAATTGCCCTAGACATGATAGAAGAATAGGGGGTGTAGATATGTCTAACAAATTAATATCTGATGCGTTACTAGAACTTGCAGAGGCAATGGAAACTGGTAACTTTGGAAAGAAAATTAGAGTAGGTTTAACTACACTTGGAAGCGAACATGGATCTGAAAATCTAATAGAAGGTGCTAGATTAGCTAATAGTGGAATGTTTGAAATAGTTCTTATTGGAAAGGGCGACGACGACTTCAAGTCTTATGAAGTAGACACTGAAGACGAAATGTACAGTAAGATGGAAGAACTATTAGATGCCAAGGAAATAGATGCCTGCGTAACAATGCATTATAACTTCCCAATAGGTGTTTCAACAGTAGGAAGAGTAGTTGCTCCTGGAAAGGGTCGTGAAATGTTCCTAGCAACTACTACAGGTACTTCAGCTACTGATAGAGTTGAGGCAATGGTAAGAAATGCAATTTCTGGTATAGCTACTGCTAAGGCGTGCGGAAGAAAGAAGCCAACTGTAGGTATATTAAATCTTGACGGTGCAAGACAGGTAGAAAAGATTCTTATAAACTTAAAAGATAATGGATATGAATTTGAGTTTGCAGAATCTATGAGAGCTGATGGTGGAGCTGTAATGAGAGGTAACGATTTATTAATAGGTGTTCCAGATGTTATGGTTACTGATACTTTAACAGGAAATCTTTTAATGAAAGTATTCTCTTCATTTAATACAGGAGGAGACTTTGAAGCTCAGGGTTACGGATATGGACCAGGTATAGGAGAAGACTACGATAGAAGAGTTCTGATCCTATCTAGAGCAAGTGGAAGTCCAGTAGTTGCTAATGCCCTAAAATATGCATATGACATAGTAAAGGGAGAAGTTAATGAAGTAGCTAGAAATGAATTCAAGAGTGCTATAAAGGCAGGACTTGATAAGGAAATAGAAGCTATAAAGGCTAAAAAAGCTCCTAAGGAAGCTGTAGAAGAAGTTATAGCTCCACCTAAGGAAGTAGTTACTGAGGCAATAGCAGGTATAGATATATTAGACCTTGAAGATGCTGTACAGGTTCTATGGAAAGAATCTATATACGCAGAAAGTGGAATGGGCTGTACAGGTCCAGTAATACTAATATCTGAAGCAAACTTTGCTAAGGCTGAAGAAATATTAAAAAACAATGATTTTGTAAAATAATCATAAATATTTTTCCAAATAGTCTGTGGGAGGACTTTTGTCCTCTAGCAGGCTATTTTTTTAACGAAAAAAATTAGAAAGTAAAATTAACTGAGTATTTTTTGAGTATTTTTTTAGAAAATATTAGTGAAAAAGTGAACAATGTTTTGTAAAAAATATATAAATAATTATTAATTTAATTAAGATATTAATATAAAAAATGAGAAAATACAAATTTTAAATAAGAAATACATCTTCATTTTTGAAATAAAAGAAAATAAAATCGTAAAAAGAGTTTATTAGTTAATGTATGGGTATATAGAAAATATAGGCCTGTCAAAAAATCAATAATTAAAAATATTTATATCTTAGATGAATTAAGAATGAGGTAAAAATAAAAAAATCGTAAAAATTTCAATATCGTATAATATTAGAGTTTTAAATGAAAGGATATTTATAAATTAAAAAAGCTTTTAAAGGAGGTAGATTGTGAGAGTAGTTCTTGTAATAATCGGATTTATTTCGCTTTTGCTTGGAATGATTGGTATATTTCTTCCAGTACTTCCAACAGTGCCTTTTCTTTTATTATCATCGTGGTGCTTTGCAAAAGGTTCGGATAAGTTTTATAAGTGGTTTATTTCAACAAAAATATATAAAAAGCATTTGGAAAGTTTTGAAAAGGAAAAATCTATGACACTTGAAACAAAAATTAAGATTCTTTCTATAACCACAGTGATGCTATTATTTGTTATATATAAATATAATATATTGGCTATGAGATTGACTATAATTGCACTTATTTTAGTAAAATATTATTACTTTATAGCAGTTATCAAAACAAAGGATAGTAAAAAGAGCGAGTACATTTCTGAGGATGTATCTTAAAGAATGCAAAAGGCATATTTAAAAGGAAAAAAGTCTAAAAATAAAATTAAAAAGCTTGGAATAAATGAAGATAATAAAAAGGTCCCTTTAAAGGGACCTTTTTATTATTAGTTATACAAATAGGTTTTAGTAAGTTGCTTACTTAAGAAAAAAAGAGTTAATCTGAGAGGTTGAACTAGAATAAAGACTTTCTTAAGTCATCCAAGGAAGTGTATTTATCTTCTTCAAGCTCTAAGATATCTATCTTAATATTATTTTCTTTAAGCAGCTTTACAACTTCCTCCATAAATACTCCTGGTCCTTTTACCATTTTAATATCTGACAAACATTGAGATAAATTAGGATTAGAAGAAAATTCTCCAAAACATTTTTTGCTACTGCATGTTAGACTGTTTCCACAACTTGGACTACCTTCAATAGAAACTATACCTTCTATTGAAAAACCATTGTTTACATAGTCTTTAATCTGAAGAATATAGGGCTTAAGTAATTCCCTACATTGTTCTCTATAAAAAGGTGTATCAAACTGTTCTCTAACATGACCCCATCTTCTCTGACCATATATGATGTTTTCAGGACAGGGTAGCTGTATAATAGCATAGCCTTCATTTAAAAGATCTATCGCTAACTTGTGGAATGGAGTTTTTTCTTGAAAACTTTCCACCTTTGAGTAGGAGTTAAGTATACAATGTGAAAGTACTATTAGTTTTTTGTTCATCTATGCAACCTCCTAATGAGATTTTAGCATTAAAAAGCACTATTTAAAAGATATATAGGTATAAACTATTCAATCAAATATATCTATAGAAATAAAGTATTTAAAGAATTAATATAATTATGATAATCTATAGTTATATTAATATTTTGGAGGTTTTTATGAATTCTAGTACTAGAAAAATAACTTTTAGTGCCATCTGTATTGTAGTAAATATCGTTTTTGGAACATTTGTGAGTATGTTAAATATACCTTTCTTATTTCTAGATACAGTAGGTACAATTTTGGGCTCAGTAATATTAGGACCTTTCTGGGGGATGCTGATAGGTGGAGGAACCAACTTAGTTCTTGGTGTAACTACATCGCCAACAAATATACCATTTGCCCTTGTAAATATGGCAGTAGGACTAATAGTAGGTTATGTAGCAAAGAAAAAGAAATTTGGTTATAAGGAAGCAATAATAACAGGTATAATATTAGCAGTTGTATGTCCATTAATAGGAACTCCTATAGCAGTTCTTATGTTTGGTGGTCTAAGTGGAAGTGGAGCGGACATTTTAGTTGGTATGCTTATTCAGTCAGGTCAGGAAATATTTACAGCAGCGTTTATACCTAGAATTTTGAGCAATTTGGTAGACAAGCCGGTGTCTTGTATTATGGTTGTTCTATTTATTTCAAAAATGCCGAAATCTTTTTTAGCACAATTTAAAAGAAAATAATAAAAGTAATAGATTGAATTTAAAATAGCACTTTTTTATTAAAATAATATCTTAAATAAATTCTAAAAAAATAATGTGAAAAATAGTTAATAGAAAATATAAATAAAAGAAAAAACACATCGTTAAGTTTTAATAACAGAGAGTAACTGCTATTTTTTATTTAATGATGTGTTTTTTTTATATTTTTTTGAAAAAAATTGAAAAATATAGTTGACAATAAAATTAATACATGATATAACAATATTAGAAAGTTTTTAGCACTCCTAATCAATGAGTGATAACAACAGTAAGGTTCAGGTTTGAAAGAAGGTGATGCTATGGATCTTACAGATAGACAATTAAATATACTTAAGGCCATAGTTAAGGACTATGTTGAAACTGCTGAAGCAGTTGGATCAAGAACCATATCGAAGAAATACAATCTCGGCATTTCAGCAGCAACTATAAGAAATGAAATGGCAGATCTTGAAGAAATGGGCTACTTGATACAGCCACATACTTCAGCGGGAAGAATACCGACACAGAAAGGCTATGAGCTATATGTTGATTCACTTATGAGTGATCATGAATTAGAAGATCATGAAAAGGAGATACTTCAGAGATGTATAAGAAATGATTTTGAAAAGGCAGATGATTTCATTTCGGAGTTGTCCAGGATATTATCCAGCATGACAAACTATACAACAATAGCTGTTTATGATAGAGGCGTTGAGTCCCATAGGATAAAATACATTCAGTTAGTTAGTCTATCAGCTGATAAAATACTTTTAATAGTAGTATCGGAAGAAGGCGAAATAAAGAGTAGAGAGTTCGAAACAACAATTGAACTTCCACAAGCAAAGCTCAATGTAATATCTTCTCATCTTTCAAGCAAACTTGAGGGGATGAAGATAGGGGATTTAGATGAGGATATGATTTCTTATATAAAATTTGAAATCGGTGAGTACTCTGAAATAGTAGATGACCTTGTGTATTTATTGAATAATGTAGTAGATGGTGATGAATACAAGATGTCAATGACAGGTGCTACCAATATATTCAATTACCCAGAATTTAATGATATGGTAAAAGCAAGATCTTTCTTGAATATGTTGGAAGAAAAAGAAAGCATAGCAAAAATGATTGGTGCAAAAGGTATACAAAAGGATAATCTTAATATAGTAATAGGTAATGATGGAGATGAATTAAGTACTGATTTAAGTATTGTTACAGCAACATATAATGTTTCTGATAATCTTCATGGTAAGATTAGTTTCATAGGGCCCACAAGGATGGATTATTCTAAAGTATATTCAATATTAAATTATATGAGTCTGCTTCTTAACAATAAATAACGAGCAGCTTGAAAAGGGGTGTATGTTTTGGATAAGGAAAAAATGGAAAAGATGGAAAATATAGATGAAAAGGAAGTGAAGAATTGTTCTCAGGAAGAAACTGATACAGAAGAAACAGTAGAAGAGGTGGTAGAGGGCAATGATGAAAATATAGATTGTGAACCTGCCTTTAAGATAAAGAGTCTTGAAGGTAAGTTGAAAGAGCAAGAAGAAGCATATATGAGAATAAATGCTGAGTATGCAAATTATAGAAGAAGAACAGCAGAAGAAAAGAGCACAATTGGATTATATGCTAATGAAAAGGTGATGACTAGCCTTATTCCTGTAATAGATAATATGGAAAGGGCTCTTGATTCTTTTGAAGACAAGGAAAATCCTCTATATACAGGAGTGGAAATGGTCTACAAACAAATGATGGATGCACTTTCTGATGCAGGAATGAAAGAGATACCAGCAGAAATAGGAAGTGACTTTGATCACAATATGCATATGGCAGTAATGCAGGAGCCTAGTGAAGAATATGAAGAAGGAAAAATTACAATGGTAATGCAAAAGGGATATTCTTTAGGCGATAAAATTCTTAGAGCAACAATGGTAAGAGTTTCCTGCTAAGATTAAAATATAGAATTAAAATTAAAATGGAAAAAAATAAACTAAAATATTGGAGGTAGATATTATGTCAAAGGTAATAGGTATAGATTTAGGTACAACAAACTCATGTGTAGCAGTATTAGAAGGTGGAGAACCTGTAATAATACCAAATAACGAAGGTATGAGAACAACTCCTTCAGTAGTAGCTTTTACTAAGGACGGAGAAAGATTAGTAGGTGAACCTGCAAAGAGACAGGCAGTAACTAATGCAGATAGAACAATAACATCAATAAAGACTCATATGGGTACTGATTATAAAGTAAATATAGATGGTAAGGATTATACTCCTCAGGAAATATCAGCAATAATCCTACAGAAGTTAAAGGCAGATGCGGAAAGTTATCTAGGAGAAAAGGTAACAGAAGCTGTAATAACAGTACCTGCTTATTTCACAGATGCTCAGAGACAGGCAACAAAGGACGCTGGTAAGATAGCAGGACTAGATGTTAAGAGAATAATAAATGAACCAACAGCTGCATCACTTGCTTACGGTATGGATAAGCTAGATCAGGAAAAGAAGATATTAGTATTTGACCTGGGTGGAGGTACATTTGACGTATCTATACTAGAAATAGGAGATGGAACATTTGAAGTTCTTGCAACAGCTGGTAACAATAGACTAGGTGGAGACGATTTCGACAATATACTAGTAGATTATTTAGCAGAAGAATTTGAAAAGGCAGAAGGCGTTGACCTAAGAAAGGACAAGATGTCACTTCAGAGATTAAGAGAAGCTGCTGAAAAGGCTAAGAAGGAACTTTCTTCAACAATGTCAACAAATATCAACCTTCCATTCATAACTGCAACTGCAGAAGGTCCAAAGCACTTAAATATGGATTTAACAAGAGCTAAGTTCAATGAATTAACAGCTGGACTGGTAGCTAAGACTATGGAACCAACTAAGCAGGCTTTAGCAGATGCTAACCTTTCTAAGAGTGATATAGATGATGTATTACTAGTAGGTGGTTCTACAAGAATACCAGCAGTACAAGATGCAGTTAAGGACTTTATAGGAAAGGATCCTCATAAGGGAATAAACCCAGATGAATGTGTTGCAGCAGGTGCTTCAATACAGGCAGGTGTATTAACAGGTGAGGTAAATGATATATTACTTCTAGACGTTACTCCATTATCACTAGGTATTGAAACATTAGGTAATGTATTTACTAAGATTATAGAAAGAAATACAACAATACCTACAAAGAAGTCTCAGGTATTCTCAACAGCAGCAGATAACCAGACAGCAGTTGATATACATGTACTTCAGGGTGAAAGAGCAATGGCTTATGACAATACTACTTTAGGTAGATTCCAGTTAACTAATATACCACCAGCAAAGAGAGGGGTACCTCAGATAGAAGTAACTTTCGATATAGATGCAAATGGTATAGTTAACGTTACTGCTAAGGATTTAGGAACAGGTAAGGAACAGAAGATAACAATAACTTCTAACACAAATATGTCAGAAGAAGAAATAGAAAAGAAGGTAAAGGAAGCTGAAGCAAATGCAGAAGCTGACAAGAAGAAGAAGGAAAGAATTGAAGCTGTAAACCATGCAGAATCAGTTGCATATCAGACTGAACAGACTCTTGAAGAATTAGGAGACAAGGTTCCAGCAAATGAAAAATCTGATATAGAAGCTGCTATAGCGAAGGTAAGAGAAGTTAAGGATAAGGAAGATTCTTCAGCAGAAGAAATAAAGGCTGCAGTAGATGAACTTATGAACAAGTTCCAGAAGATTTCTCAGGAAATGTATTCACAGGCTCAGGCAGCTCAGCAGGCAGGAGCAGAAGGTGCTCAGTCTGAAGGACCAAAGGATGACAATGTTGTAGATGCTGACTTTACAGAAGTAGACGACAAGTAATAAGAAAAATAGTATAGACATTCAAATAGCTTTAGAATATAATTTAAAGAGTGTTGATACAAAACAATAGCTTGTGGTATTAACCACAAGCTATTGTTAATTAAAAAGAAAGCAGGTGTTTATTTTGGGTGCAAATAAAGATTATTATGATATCTTAGGTGTATCAAAAACTGCTGACGATAGAGAAATTAAAAAGGCTTACAGAAAGTTAGCGATGAAGTATCATCCAGACAAGAACCCAGACGATAAAGAAGCTGAAGAAAAATTTAAAGAAATTAATGAAGCATATGAGGTTCTTTCTGATGAAGAAAAGAGAAACATTTATGACCAGTATGGTGCAGATGCTGTAAATGGTCAAGGTGGTTTCGGAGGCGCTGGCGGCTTTGGAGGCGCAGGTGGCTTTGAAGATATCTTTGGTGATATATTCGGTGATATATTTGGAGGCGGCGGAGGCTCAGGCTTCGGCGGTTTCGGTGGATTTGGATCTTCTACTAGAAGAGGACCTAGACCAGGTGCCGATATAAAGCAGTCTGTAACAATTGATTTCAAGGATGCAGCATTTGGTAAGAAAATAGATATAAAAGTAAATAGAAGTGAAGAATGTGAAAACTGCCACGGAACTGGATGCAAACCAGGAACAAGCAAAAAGACTTGTTCACAGTGTGGTGGATCAGGTGTAATAAGAGAAGTAAAGCAGACTCCATTTGGAAATATGGCATCTCAGAGATCTTGTCCTAACTGTAACGGTACAGGAGAAGAAATTGAGAGTCCATGTGGCAAGTGTGGAGGAAGTGGATCAGTAAGAAAGACTAAAACTGTAGAAGTTGATATTCCAGCCGGTATAGATGATGGACAGGTAATAAGACTTTCAGGACAGGGTGAATTTGGAGATCCTGGAGCTCCAAGAGGAGACCTATATATTGTAGTTAATGTAAAGCCAGATAAGATTTTCCAGAGAGATGGATATGATGTATATGTAGATATGCCTATAACATTTGTTCAGGCAGCTCTTGGAGATGATATACAGGTTCCAACAATAGATGGTGATGTCAAATATTCAATCCCTGCAGGAACTCAAACAGGAACTGTATTTAGACTTAGAGGTAAAGGTGTCCAGAGAATGAACTCAAGTTCAAGAGGAGACCAGTATGTTAAGGTAAATGTAGAAGTTCCTAAGAAGCTTTCAGAAAAGCAGAAGGAGCTATTAAGAGAGTTTGCAGGTGAGAGCGGACAAAAAGTTAAAGAAAATAAGAAATCTTTCGGACAGAAGGTGGAGGATTTTTTCAACAAATAAGGAATTTTGTAAAAAAATATATTAAACGTAAGAAATGAGACAGCGTAAATATATGGCACAGTATCTAGCTAAAAATATATTTTAAATACAAGTCAAGATATAATCAAAAGAAGAGTTATCTTTTGATTATATAAAGCTGTGCCTTACAGATTCCGTAGAGCATTAGTGCGATTTCAATTATAGATATTGAAGTCGCATTTTTTTCGTAAAAATGATATAATAGTAAGGATATAAAAAAGTAAAATAGTTATTTATTACTAGAAAAGAAAAATAAAAATTAGCTTTTAGATATATTAAATAGCAAAGCAGGAGGTTCTTATGAGCGATTTATGGACGGAAGTAACAATTGAAACTACTACAGAGGCTGTAGAAGCAGTAACAAATATTTTATTTGAGAATGGTGCACAAGGTGCTATGATAGAAGATCCAAAGGATTTAAATCCAGAAAAAATAAATGATTATGATTGGGATTATGTAGATGAAAATATGCTTAAAAAATCAGAAGATGATGTAGTAAAAATTAAGACATACATATCAGATGAAAAGAATGTTAAGGAATTTATTAAGGCAGTAACAGAAGAAGTGAAGAATCTTACAGAATTTGGATTAGATATTGGTAACGGTAAAGTATATACAGACTCAGTAAGAGAGGATGACTGGGCTAATAATTGGAAGCAATATTATAAACCTACTAGAATAGGTGATAATATAGTGATCAAGCCTGAATGGGAAGAATACGAGGCAAATGATAGTGACCTTGTAATAGAAATGAATCCAGGTATGGCATTTGGAACAGGTAATCATGAAACTACGAGTATGTGTGTTGCAAACTTAGAAAAATATGTGAAAAAAGATTCAACAGTATTTGATATAGGATGTGGAAGTGGCATACTTGGAATAGTAGCCTCAAAACTAGGTGCCAAAAATGTTTTAGGAATAGATATAGATGAAGTGGCAGTTAAGGTTGCTAATGAAAATGTAGTTAAAAATGGTGTCGATAATGTAATGAAGGCAGTAAAGGGAAATTTAGCTGACGATATAGATAAATCTATAAAGCCAGATATAGTAGTTGCAAATATAATGGCAGATATTGTGATTTTACTTTCTAAGGATGTAAGAGACTTTTTGCCAAAAGATGGAATCTTTATATCTTCAGGAATTATACTTGCCAAGATAGATGAAGTAACAGAAGCTCTTAAAGAAAATGGATTTGAAGTAGTAGAAGTTCAGAAAAAGGGTGAATGGGCTTGTATATTAGCCAGATAGGAAGGTTATAATGGATAGATTTTTTGTTGAAGCAGATAATATAGATCTTGATAATAAGAAACTGAAAATATTAGGGGAAGACGTAAAGCATATAACTAAGGTTTTGAGATATTCTAGTGGCGATAAAATAGAAGTTTGCGACGGAAATAATAAGGAATATATTTGTGAAATAGTCGATTTTGATAAAGAGTCAGTAGAGCTCAATATATTAGAAAGTGTGGATATTCTAAGAGAAAGTAAAGTTAAGGTTAGATTATACCAAGGTTTGCCTAAAAGCACAAAAATGGATATCATTCTTCAAAAATTAACAGAATGCGGAGTGTCAGAAATTATACTCGTAAATACAGAAAGAACAGTTGTCAATCTAAAAGATAAAAAGGCTGATAAAAAACTAGAAAGATGGGAAAGAATAATTTATGAGGCAGCGAAACAATCTAAAAGAGGAATAGTTCCAAAACTTAGTGGTATAATGACTTTTAAAGAAGCAATTGAGGATATGAAATCAAATGACATTAATATGTCGCCATACGAGGAAGAAAGATCTCTTGGAATAAAAGAGTTTTTATCTTCAGATGAAGTAAAAAGCATAGCAGAGAAAAAAGATGAGCTAAGAGTAGGAATTTTTATAGGACCAGAAGGTGGTTTTACTGAAAAAGAAAATTCTATAATAAAGGGCAATAATATATCTTCAGTAACAATGGGACCTAGAATTTTTAGAACAGAGACGGCATCAATAGCATCAACTGTAATAACTATGTATGAACTAGGAGATATAGGCAATAGCTTTTAAATAAAAGGTTGTAGTTGACAATTTAATGGAAAATTACAATTAAATAGTAATAGTGTATATATTAATTAAAAATATAGTTGGTCAAAAATATAGATAAATTAAGTTAGATAATAGGCTAAACATTATAAGGGTATAAGGTTTAGGGAAAAGTTAAGACAGGAGGAGTTTAGTTTGAAGAAAGTGGCATTTTATACATTGGGATGCAAGGTAAATCAATATGAAACAGAAGCCATGCTGGAAATGTTTGAAAAAAAAGGCTACGAAGGCGTAGATAGCGAAGAATATGCAGATGTGTATGTAATTAATACATGTACTGTTACACATATGTCTGATAGAAAATCAAGACAATATATAAGAAGAGTAAAAAATAAAAATCCAAATGCAATAATAGCAGTTGTAGGCTGTTATTCACAGGTTTCACCAGAAGAAATATTAGAAATAGATGATGTAAATCTTGTAATGGGTACAAATGATAGAAGAACAATAGTTGAGAAAGTAGAGTCAATAGATTGTAATACTAAATTGA
Source organism: Peptostreptococcus russellii (assembly GCF_900110295.1). Classification (GTDB taxonomy): domain Bacteria; phylum Bacillota; class Clostridia; order Peptostreptococcales; family Peptostreptococcaceae; genus Peptostreptococcus; species Peptostreptococcus russellii_A. The sequence continues at coordinate 66,754 of NZ_FODF01000002.1, read as the reverse complement.
GCACAGTAGATGACATAATGAAGGTAAAGGAATTTGAAGAAATAGAAATATCTCAAACAAATGGTAAAACTAGAGCCTTTATAAAAGTGCAAGATGGTTGTGATAGATTCTGCACATATTGTATTATTCCATATGCAAGGGGCAGGATACGTTCTAGAGATTTAAATAGTATTATAGATGAAGTTTCTAATCTTGCAAACATGGGATATAAGGAAGTAGTTCTTACAGGTATACATGTTGCATCTTATGGAAAGGATTTAAAAGATGGTTCTAGTCTTTTAACTATTATAAAGGCAGTGGCTCAAATAGATGGTATAGAGAGAATTAGACTAAGTTCTGTTGAGCCAGTTTTATTTACCGAAGAATTTGTAGACGAAATAAAAAAGATAGACAAATTAGTTCCCCATTATCATCTATCTCTTCAAAGTGGATGCGATGCAACTCTTAAGAGAATGAATAGAAGATATACTGCAGAAGAATATAAAGAGATAGTAGATATATTAAGAAAGAATATAGAAAATGTTGCTATTACAACAGATGTAATAGTTGGCTTCCCAGGGGAAACAAATGAAGAATTTTCAGAGACTCTTGAATTTTTAAAGGAAATAAAGTTAATGCATACTCATGTATTTAAGTATTCTCCAAGAAAGGGTACACCTGCAGCTTCTATGGAAAATCAGGTAGATCCTCAGATGAAAAATCTAAGAAGTTCTACATTGTTGGCTCTTTCTACAAAGAATTTTAAAGAATTTGCCAAGGACTACATTGGAAAGACAATGAGAGTTCTTTTTGAAGAAAAAAATAATGAAGGATACTATGAAGGTTTAACAGATAACTATATGAGAATAAAGGTCAAGTCAGATACGGATATAAGGGATAAGTTTGTAGATACAGTAATCAAGGAAGTAAAAGATGATTTTTGTATAGGAGAAGTAGTATAATTAAGAAAATACATATTCGGGAGGATACTATGATAGTAACAACAACGGTTAGTGTAGAAGGAAAAGAAATAGAATCTTATAAAGGAATAGTTTTTGGAGAAGTTGTAACAGGAGTTAATTTTTTTAAGGATATTGGTGCAAGCTTCAGAGACTTCTTCGGAGGACGTAGTCAGGGCTATGAAGATGAGCTTATGAAGTCTAGAGAAGAGGCTATTGATGAAATGATAGCAAGAGCATCTTCAATGGGTGCAGATGCCATTGTAGGCGTTAAAATGGACTATGAAGTTTTAGGTGCAGAAAATAGCATGTTAATGGTTACTTGTTCAGGAACTGCAGTTACTTTAAAGTAAGAGCTTAAATGTTTTTTAAAGATTAAGAGTTTTTTAGTAAGAACAAGTATAATTACAATTGTTAATATTTGGTAAAAAAACAAAATAGTGTTATAATATAAGTAAATAGATGACTAGGAGATGAGAACAATGGATTGTATATTTTGTAAACTAGCAAATGGTGAAATAGCAACAGATATGGTGTATGAAGATGAAAATGTAGCGGCTTTTAGAGATATGAACCCTGTAACACCAGTTCATATACTAGTAGTTCCTAAAAAGCATTATGAAAGTCTTGAAGCTATACCTTTTGAAGAAATGGATATAGTATCTGATATACACAAGGCTATTAGAAAAATAGCAAAGCAAGAAGGCTTTGCAGAAGACGGATATAGAGTAATTAATAATTGTGGTGAACACGGTGGACAGGAAGTTCTACATATTCACTATCACTTGTTGGCGGGGAAGCCCCTAACAAAGCTGGTAACAGATTAGTTAGAGTTTTTAAAAACATTGTTAATTCAATAAAAATTAAAATAAAAACGACCTGATGGCAGTTAAAGAAAAAATATGATAGTTATTAAAAAATATTATATAAAACACTTGATAAATTTAAAAAATTAGATTATAATATTATGGTGTTAAACTAAGAGTTTAGCTCTTGTTTAATAAATCGCTAAGTTGTAGGGAGGTGAAACAGATGTCAGAAGTAAGAGTAAGAGAAAATGAATCATTAGATAGCGCGCTTAGAAGATTTAAGCGTCAGTGTGCTATGTCTGGCATAATGTCAGAAGTTAGAAAAAGAGAACACTATGACAAGCCTAGTGTTAAGCGTAAGAAAAAGGCAGAAGCTGCTAGAAGAAAAAACGCAAAAAGATAGTAATTAAGAAGAGGTGAAGGGGATGTCCCTTAAAGAAAAACTACAAGAAGATCTAAAGTCTTCTATGAAAAACAAAGATACAGTCAGAAAGTCTGTAATTACATTAATCAGAGCCGCTATAAAGCAGTATGAGGTGGATAACCGTCAAGAGCTTGGTGATGAAGGTGTTATAGACATAATATCTAAACAGCTAAAGCAAAGAAAAGACTCTTTAGTTGAATTTGAAAAAGCTGGTAGAGAAGATCTGATTGAAGAAACAAAATCTGAAATACAAGTTTTGGAAGAATACCTACCTCAACAATTAAGCGAAGATGAATTAGAGCAAATTGTAATCCAGACCATAGCTGAAGTAGGAGCTACTTCTATGAAGGATATGGGAAAGATTATGTCTACTATCAAGCCAAAGACAGCAGGTCGTGCTGATGGCAGAAAAATTAATGAACTTGTGAAAAAGAATTTGTAATTAGTTGGACCCTTATATCATTTGGTATAAGGGTTTTTTGTTATTTTAAATAAGCAATAAAATAAGATATTATTTAAAGTAAAAAGACAGTCATTCTGAAATTTCAGTTGACTGTCTTTGCTTATATATTTCTTCAATTATCTTGTCATTCCTATAAAAACGCCTATAAAATAAGGTATAAGCCATATGCACCATACCACTATACTAAATTTGTGGAAGATTTGACGGGAGTGCTGATTGTTTTTAATAAGTATAACTGTAGCCCATATAGCATGAAAAGCCATAAGTAAAAGAGCAATAAGCCCAGTAACACCATGAATATTCATTTCAAAGCCTGTTCCAGCAATCTTACTCATAATAGTTGTACCAGCTGTATCACATACAAATCCACACCAGAAAATCACAACATGCCATGGAAGCAATGTTCCTTTTTTCTTTTCCGCGAATACACCAATAGTATAAAATATCAATGCAGATGTTATAAACAGAATGGCAAAAATTAACAATTTAGACATCGTATACCTCCTTTTAAATTTATTGTAGATATAGTATTACTTAGAATACTTAAAAACACACATCTAAGATATAACTTTTACATGATATAGTCAATAGAAAATAGATAATAAGGAAATATAGTTAATAAAAATATAAAGAAAGTTGAGATTATCTAATATAAAAGTTAAAGGAAAACATTCGCCTAGCAATAGTTTACAAAAATATTACAACAAAATTCTATTCTGTGATATAATTGTAATTGTTAAATTATTTAGAAGAGGTGATAAGTGTTGAAAAATTTGACTTCTAGGCTACCTCTACCAGTTACCGTTTTAGCTCTTGGTTGGGTTATACTAGGTAATATATTAAAGGATATTATTCCACTATTAAGTGATATATGCATGATAATATCAATGATGCTTTTGATTATAACAATATTAAAGATTGTTTTAAGTCCGAGGGGATTCTATAAAGGAATAAAGTCTCCGGCAGGTTTATCGATGTTTTCAAGTTTTAGTATGTCACTTATGCTTATATCAGTATGGATGAAAGGCTTTCTTGGAAAAGCAAATATATATATATGGATTATAGGTGTTATACTTCATACAGTTATATTAATTGTATTTACGATTAAATATGTGCTTAATTTCAAGATTAAGTATGTATTTTCAAGCTGGTTTCTAGTCTATTCTGGAATAGGTATAGCAGCTATAACATGTAATGATTTTGGAATGATTGTTTTTGGTAGATCGGTACTAAAGTTTACAGTATTCGTTTCTCTGTTAATACTGCCATTTGTATTGGCAAGATTGAAAATTATGGGGAGTACTCAGGCAGCCAAGCCGATTTTCTCTCTAATATGTGTGCCTTTAGGAATAATTGTTCCTGCCATGGTAAGTATTAATGAACCAGCATCTTCAAAAGTTATGTGGGCTATGTTCATAGCTATTCAGATTTTATTATTAGTAGTTATTATAGATATGCTTATCCATTTATTTATGGGATTTTATCCAAGTTGGTCATGCTATACAGTAGCAATAGTAATATCTGTTTACTCATCTATGTATTTTAATAAGTACCTAGCTATGGTTAAGATGAGAAATTATTTTGTAGAATCCTTACTTTATTTTGAATATGTCTTGGCATTTGTTGTTTGTTCGATAGTGTTATTAGCATATTTCATTAATACTCTTGAAGATCCAGAGGTACATAAGAAGAAGTTACATGATAAGGCAATAAATGAGAAAAGAATTAGAGAAAAGAAAATAAAGGAAAAAATGTTAGCAGTTAGAAATAAAAAATACGGTTCTAAAAAGGATAGTATGTTAGAGAAATCCAATTTAACTAAGGTTAAAACAGATTTTGGGCAAACGAAAACTTTATTTGAAGATGACGATATAGATGAAATATCTGATTTGTTAGATTAAACTCCCTTAATAAGGGGGTTTTATTTTTTATGAAATATGTGTATATTTAAATAGATAAATTATTCTATTAAAGTTATTCTGTGAATATAAAGTGGTTACTATATTAAAGTGATATCAAATCTACTTTATATAAGGTATTCTTTGAAAACAATAAAAAAAATAACTATAAGTGAAATGAAGTTAAAGGTATAAAACACTCATAGTATAGTTTCATTTTAACATAAAAAAAGAAAAATTTAAAGACTATTAATAATATTGAAAAAGTATTATAGTATATGTAAGAATAAAAGTATCACAAATTATACTGATACTGAAGGGAGAGGTTTTTATGAAGATCGTAATATCTGGAAAAAAAATAAAGCTTACAGATGGTATCACAGGATACATCGATAAGAAATTCGGCAGATTGGAAAAGCTCCTAGATCCAGACGCAGAGTTAAGAGTTACAGTTAGTGCAAATAAGAAGACTAAACAGAAAGTAGAGGTAACACTGGACAATATCAACGGTCATGTAGTAAGAGCTGAAGAAGTTCAAGAAGATTTATACTCAGCAATAGACTTAGTTTGTGACAAGTTAAATAGACAGATAGTTAAGTATAAGAATAAATTTAAGACAAGAAAAACAGGAAATGAAACTATAAGATTTGATAAATTTGAAGAACTTCTAAGTGAAGAGGTTGAAGCAGTGCCTGAAGAAGATGGTCTGGTATTTGAAAGAAAGAAGAGATTTAACCTTAAACCAATGAGTCCAGAGGAAGCTGTTTTACAGATGAATCTTTTAGGACATGATTTCTTCTTATTTAAAGATCAAGATACATTTGAAGTTTCTTTGGTATATAGAAGAGGCGATGGTGGCTACGGTTTAATTGAGCAGGAATAATTTATGTTGAAACCTTAGAGGGTTTACATATATAGAGATGCTGTAGGGATACAGTACTTTCGGAGGAGGCAGTACATTTTGTGTACTGTCTCTTTTTATTTAGCAATCTAGTGCAAGTGTAAAATTTTCATGATATAATAAAATAGGATATATGTATTAACAAATAAATAGTTATTGTTTAATATACAGAAAAATAAAAGGATAAAAAATTTATTATTTTAATATAAGGCGGGAGATATTTTTAAAGAAATAAGCATAGATTTAATTGATAGGGAGCTTTTTCTTAAAAAGTTAGTCTTTTATTATTAAGGTATAAATTTCATAAATAAAAATAAGGAGTGAATAAGTTGATAATACAAAAACAATTTCAAATTTATGAAGCAGAATTTGAAAGGGAATTATTTGGTAATTTTGATGAGAATGTAAAACTAATAGAAAAACATTTAAAAATAGATATTCTTTTAAGAGAGGGTAAAATTGTTCTTATAGGTGAGGAAAAAAATGTAGACCTTGCAATGAAGCTTATGAATGAGCTTCATTCAATGGTAAAATCTGGTAAAAAATTAGATAGACAGTCTATAACATACTCTCTTGACCTTTTATTTGATGGCAATGAAGAAAAAATGAAAGAGTTGGAATCAACAATTGCTATAACAAAGAAAGGTAATCCTGTTCAACCGAAGACTTTAGGACAAAAGGAATATGTAAATCTAATTGAAAATAACGATATTACCTTTGGAATAGGTCCAGCAGGTACAGGGAAAACCTATCTTGCAGTTGCTATGGCGGCAAAGGCATTTAGAAATGATGAGGTATCTAGAATAGTTCTTACTAGACCAGCAGTTGAAGCAGGGGAGTCTTTAGGATTTCTTCCTGGGGATATGAAGGACAAGGTAGATCCATATTTAAGACCTCTTTATGATGCCTTATTTGAAATGTTCGGTGCAGACAAATTTAATAAACTTCTTGAAAGAGGTACTATAGAGGTGGCTCCACTTGCATTTATGAGAGGTAGAACTTTGGATAATGCTTTTATCATTCTTGATGAAGCACAAAATACTACATCTGAACAAATGAAGATGTTTTTGACAAGACTAGGTTTTGGTTCAAAAGCTGTAGTAACTGGAGATATTACTCAGATAGACCTTCCTATCAATAGAAAAAGTGGTCTTATACAGGCTACAAAAATACTTTCTGGTGTAAAGGGAATAGGTTATAAGGAACTTACAGAAAAAGACGTAGTTAGACATGAGCTTGTGCAAAGAATAATAAAAGCATATGCAAAATATGAAAAACAAGAAGAATATAAATCAAGTAAAAATAAAAGAACAGAAAATGAAAAACGTAGAAGAAAATAAAAATTAGAAGAGTTAAAAGTATATATACTAATTAAAGAGCATTTTTATATAAAAAGGATTTTAAAGATATTGAATATGTTTTTTAATAAATGAAAGAGGTGTTTTGGATGGAAATAATTTTTGATGACAGGCAAGAATTTAAAAAACTAGAAGAAGGAATAATGGATAATATAGAGTCTGTAATAAAAGAATGTCTTGACTATGAAGGCTATTCAGATGACTATGAGGTAAGCTTATCTTTTGTAACGAACAATGAGATAAAAAAGCTCAACAATAACTTCAGAGGGATAGACAAGGTTACAGATGTACTATCTTTTCCTATGATGACAGAAGATGATTTTGATATAGAATATGAGGAAGAATCACTAGGAGATATAGTTATATCAATAGAAAGGGCAAGTGAACAGGCAGATGAATATGGGCATAGTCTAGAAAGAGAAATCTGTTTCTTAGTATGTCACAGTATGTTTCATCTTCTTGGATATGATCATATGGAAGAGGACGAAGCAAAAGATATGCATGCTAGAGAAGAAGCTGTTCTTGGCAAACTTTCAATTACGAGGGATAAATAAATGGCTAAAAGAGCTGACAGAAAAAAGAAAAAAAAGAAAAAACAGAGTTTTGTTAAATCTGTAAATGCCGCAATAGAGGGGGTAATGTATACCTTCAAAAGTGAAAGAAATATGAAAGTGCACTATCTTGCTTCGTTCATAGTGCTTATTGCCAGTCTTTTTTTTAATTTTTCAAAGATAGAATTCGTTCTTCTTTTGGGTGCTATTACTCTTGTTGTAATTTCTGAGATGTTTAACACAGCAATTGAAAAGACAGTAGACCTTGCTACAAGCGAGATACATCCACTGGCAAAGATAGCTAAGGACGTTGCAGCAGGAGCGGTCTTAGTGGCGTCGCTATATGCTATTGTAGTTGCATATATACTATTTTACAATAAGCTTACAGCCCTTACAGGAAATTTGGTATATAGGATTAGAGAGTCAGAACTACATATTACATTAATATGTATAGTAATAGTTTTAATAGCTGTAGTTGTAGTTAAGGCAGTAACTTTTACTGGGACACCTTTGCGTGGTGGAATGCCGAGTGGACATGCTGCACTTGCCTTTGCACTTGCAACATCTATAACACTGATGACAGAAAGAGTCGAGGCATCTTCCCTTGCCTATTTAATGGCATTTTTAGTTGCACAAAGTAGAATTGAAGGTAAGATACATACTTTCTGGGAGGCGATGGCTGGTGCTATACTGGGAACTCTTATAGCAATTGTAATATTCCAGCTAGGACTATTTTATTAATAAATAGCGCTATTTTATAATATTGCAAAATGTGGTATAATATACTACGGTTAAATTTAGATATAATTTAAAGTAAGGAGAAAAATATGTCATATAAATCAGGATTCGTGAGCATAATAGGAAGACCTAATGTTGGTAAATCTACGCTTATGAACAACATAGTGGGAGAAAAGATCGCGATAATGAGCGACAAACCACAAACTACAAGAAATACAATACAGGCAGTATATACTGATGAAGAAGCACAGATAGTATTTCTTGATACACCGGGTATTCACAAACCTAAGAATAAACTCGGAGAAATGATGGTTAAATCTGCAGAAGATGCATTTAGAAATGTTGATTGTATAATTTTTGTTGTAGATGATTCCAAAAAAATAGGTAAAGGTGACTCTATGATAATAGAGGAATTAAGAAAAACAAAAACGCCAGTTTTTCTTGTAATAAATAAGATTGACAAACTGGAAAATAAGGAAGAACTTTTTGAATTGATTCAGATGTATGATGAACAAGGGGTATTTGAAGAAATTATACCGACTTCAGCATTAAAAGGATCAAATATTGATGAACTTGTTTCTGTAATAAAGAGCAAGCTATCAGAAGGACCTAAGTATTTCCCAGACAATATGATTACAGATCAGCCTGAAAGAATACTTGTTTCAGAGCTTATAAGAGAAAAAATCTTATTGTATACAAATGATGAAGTACCTCATGGTGTAGCAGTAAGCATTGAAAAGATGAAAAAAAGAAAAGATAGAGATATGATAGATATCTCAGCTGTTATATACTGTGAAAGAGATTCACATAAGGGTATAATAATAGGAAAAGGTGGAAGAAAACTTAAAGGTGTTGGAAAATCAGCTAGAGAAGAAATAGAATTTCTTTTAGGCTCTCAAGTTAACCTTCAGCTTTGGGTAAAGGTAAAAGAAAACTGGAGAAATTTACCTAATTATATAAATGATTTTGGATTAAATGAAAATAGAGATTAATTCCTAAAAGGGAAAATTTTCAATAAATTATTAATGTAAATTAAAGGTGGTTATAATGGACAAAAAACAGGACTCGTCGCGAGAGTTGTACGATGAAGTTAAAGAGATGATGGATGCGAACAAACTTATAGAATTGAGAGAGATGCTTGAAGAATATCATAATATGGATATATATGATATTCTTTTAGAGCTAGATGAAACAGATAGAATAAAACTGTTTGAAATACTACCTCTAGATACGGCAGCAGCAATTCTTGAAGAATGCGAGGCGGAATTTTTTATAAGTATTATTTCAGGTATGGATAAAGAACATATCAGAAGTGTATTTGATGAAATGTCTCTTGGTGATTTATCTGATATACTTCGCGACCTTGACGAAGAAGAAAGAGAAAAAATTCTTGATGCGGTCAGCAAGGAAGATGAAGATGAATTAAGAGAACTGCTTGCATATTTGGATGATACATCAGGTTCAACCATGAAAAAGGGATATGTAACAGTAAACAAGAATCTAAATGTTATGGAAGCAATAAATACAATAAGAAAAGAGGCGACAGAAGCAGATTCTATCTATTATATATATGTAGTAGATAATTCACAGAAGCTAGTGGGCGTTTTATCTTTAAGAGATTTATTTGTATCCAAAGAAACAGATCTTGTTGAAGATATAATGATTGAAAATGTAAAGTCTGTTAGAGATAGTGAAGATAGAGAAGAAGCTGTAAAAGTGGTTTCAAAGTATAATCTTGTAGCTGTGCCAGTTGTAGACAGTGAGGGTATCCTTAAAGGTATAATTACAGTTGATGATATACTGGATGTTATGGAAGAGGAAGCTACAGAAGATATGTATAAGTTTGCTGGAAGCAGTGAGCATGAAAGAGATGTAGCAGAAAATGAAAAATCTACTTTATTTGAACAAGTAAGATCATGCGTTAGAGGTAGAGTAGCGTGGTTAATACTTACAGTAGTACTTTCTTTTATTTCAGTTCTTATATTTACGAAACTGAAGTTTTTAATAGGAAGTAGTGCAATGGAACTTTTATTCTTTACACCTCTTGTAATAGCAATGGGTGGAAATGTAGGTTCCCAATCTTCTGCAGTAACAATAATTAATTTAACTAACAAGGATAAGGATGTAGATTCTGCAACAGTCTATAAAGAGGTAATAAGCAGCTTTATAAATGGAGTTGTAATAGCTATTATTGTGAGCATTATTCTTACAATATTTGTAAAGAATCCTACTATAACAATTGTTGTTGCTCTTTCAACTTTAATAAATATGATTCTTGGAGCGACTCTTGGTACTTTGCTACCAATGATGCTTGAAAAGATGGACTTGGATCCGTCGGTTATATCATCACTTATAGTTGCGGTGATAATGGATATAATTGGTATATTAGTGTATTTTGCATTAATATCCGCATTATTATAAAAATTATTTCCCCCTTCACAATGAAGGGGGTTTTTAATACTAAAAATAAAGTTGATTCTGCAAAATACTATTTTAAAAGAAGAACTATTTTTAAAAAAGTGAAATAAATTTTAGTATCTAGTATACATATTGTATTTTAGGTGTATAATATATATATGCGATAATTTTAAATAATAGTAAATATAAAGAATTGGTTAGGGTGGTTGTATGGCGACATTAAGTACGCAGGGAATTGTATTAAAAAGCATAAAATATAATGATAATGACTTAATACTTACTATTTTTACTAGAATGTATGGTCGAGTATCTGCAATTGCAAGAGGAGCTCGTAAATCTAAGAGCAGACATCTTCCGACTTCTCAGATATTCTCATATAATAATTATATACTAAATAAGCAGAGAAATCTTTTTACTATATATCAAAGTGAAAGTATTAAAAGCTTTTATAACATATCAGCGGATTTTGAAAGCTTTTCTCATGCATCATTTATAACAAAACTGGTAGAGATGAATGTAGATGAGGGGCAAACGAATAATAAGTTGTTTGAACTACTAGTTCAGACTTTATTTTTGTATTCAGAAGGATATGAAGATAAGCTGTATTTATTAGATATATTTCTTATGAAGTTTATATCATTTATGGGATATACTCCACAGGTAGGTAAATGCGTATCATGTGGCGCCACAGGGTATGACTATGCAGTATTTTCCATCGAAGAAGGTGGTATAATATGCGACAAGTGTGCTAGAGATGAAAAATTTTATATAAAAATAGATCAAACTACTATATCACTTATGCAATACTTGCAAAATAATGATATAATAGTATGTACTAAGGCTAAAGTTTCAAAGATTTTAGTTAATGAACTTTTTTATATTTTGAAAAAGTACCTTATTAATTATTTTGAGAAAGTTGATTTTAAATCTTTGGAAATGTTGGATAGCATAAAAATATAAAATATGAGGGAGGAAATATTATGACACAGATAACTATTGAAATGGTAGATGATGTAATGGAAAGACTTCCAAATGTATCCTATAAAGATGCAAAAGAAGCGCTTATTAAGACAGATGGAAATGTATTAGATGCAATTATTCTTTTAGATGGAGATAAAAAGTTTAGTATATCTGCTATAAAAAAGGACGGTCTAGATAATATAGGCACAAAGTTTACAGCAGAGACAGAAAAGTTAAGACGTCAGACAATAGAACTTCTAAAAACGGCTAAAAGAGTAAGATTAATTGTAGATAGTGAAGAAAGAACAATATTGAATCTTCCTTTAGGCGTAGGCATCTTAGGTATTGCAACACTTCCTATACCTACTGTTCTTGGTCTTTCAGCGGCTGTTCTTACAAATTGCACAGTTAAGATAGCAGACGAAAATAGCGATGATCAAGTTGAATTTGGTGTCATGACTCCAGAAAAAATGGATATGTTAAAAGAGATATTAACGAATTCATTTGATGAAGTAAAAAAGACTTTGGAAAATAAAAAGGAAACAAAAAAAGATAATGATGACGATTCAGACATTACTGATGAATTGTTAAATGAAGAAAATAAATAGTTCAATCTATTTATATAAATATACGCTAATTAATAGTTGTAAAACTATAAAATATTCAGGAGGAATTTTATGAATTTTCAAGATATGATTTTAACTTTGCAAAACTTCTGGGCAAAGCAAGGCTGTATAATGACTCAGCCATATGATGTTGAAAAAGGTGCGGGTACAATGAACCCTAACACTTTTTTAAGATCACTAGGTCCAGAACCATGGAGAGTTTGCTATGTCGAACCATCAAGAAGACCAGCAGATGGTAGATATGGCGAAAATCCAAATAGACTATATCAACATCATCAGTTTCAGGTAATATTAAAGCCGTCTCCAGATGATATTCAGGATCTATACCTAGATTCTCTTCGTGCTATAGGAATTAATCCAGATGAGCACGATATAAGATTTGTTGAAGACAACTGGGAAGCTGCAACAGTAGGTGCATGGGGACTTGGTTGGGAAGTATGGTTAGACGGTATGGAAATTACTCAGTTTACATATTTCCAGCAAGTAGGTAATCTTGAATGTGAACTAGAAACAGGAGAAATTACTTATGGACTTGAAAGAATAGCAATGTATATACAGGATGTAGATAGTGTATACGACCTAAAGTGGAATGATAATATCACATATGGAGAAGTATTCAAAAAACAAGAATATGAAAATTCAAGATATTCATTTGATGAATGTAACTTCGATATGTTATTTAAAATATTTGATTTATATGAAGCAGAAGCAGTAAGACTTGCTGAAATAGGACTTGTAATACCATGTTATGACCATGTTCTTAAGTGTTCTCATATATTCAATACACTAGAAGCAAGAGGAGCTATAGGTGTAAGTCAGAGAGCTGCATTTATAGCAAAGATAAGAAATCTAGCTAAGGTAGTAGCAGAAAGCTATGTTAAACAAAGAGAAGAAATGGGATACCCACTATTGAAAGCAGGTGATAGAAATGAATAATTATCTACTATATGAAATTGGTGTAGAAGAAATGCCCGCTAGATTCGTGGAATCTACATTAGTTCAACTAAAGGAAAATTTAGAAAAAAGCTTAAACGAAAAAAGAGTTAAATTTGATGCAATAGATACATATGCAACTCCTAGAAGACTTGTGTTAATAGTTAAGGGACTTGCTGATAAGCAGACAGACCTTGAGGAAGAAGTAAAGGGACCTTCTAAGAAAATAGCAGTTGCTGAAGATGGAAGTTTTACAAAGGCAGCTCTAGGATTTATGAGAGGTAAAGGTCTAGAAGAAGAAGATGTTTACTTTAAAGATCTTGATGGTTCAGAATATATTTTTGCAACAATAAAAGAAGAAGGAATTTCTACTGAAGAGGTATTATCTGAGATTCTTCCAGAAATAGTTAAAAATGTTGTATTCCCTAAGTCAATGCGTTGGGGTGGAAAGAATATGAGATTTGTAAGACCGATAAGATGGCTAGTAGCTATGATGAATGATAAGATTGTTCCTGTAAATCTAGAGGGAATAATAGCATCAAATAAAACAGTTGGTCATAGATTCTTAGGTTCAAAGAACATTGAATTTAACAGTATTGAAGAATATCTTAAAAAGCTTGAAGAAAATTATGTAATACTAGATCAAAATGAAAGAAAAGAACTTATACTAAAGCAGATTAATGATGTTGCAAAGAGTATAAATGGGCATGTTGATATGGATGAAGAACTTTTAGAAGAAGTTACTTATATAGTTGAGTATCCAACAGCATTTTACGGTGAATTTGATAAAGAATATCTAGAACTTCCTAAAGAAGTTGTTAAGACACCTATGAAGGCTCATCAAAGATATTTCCCTGTACTTGATGACAAGGGTGATCTTCTTCCATACTTTATTGCAGTAAGAAATGGTAATGAGCATAAGATAGAGAATGTAAAAAAGGGTAATGAAAAAGTTCTTGAAGCTAGACTAGCAGATGCCCTATTCTTCTTTAAAGAAGACACTATTCATGACTTAGAATACTTTAGAGATAAGTTGAATTCAGTAGTATTCCAAGAAAAGCTAGGAACAATACTTGATAAGTCAGAAAGACTTTATAGAATTGCTAAACAGTTAGAGGATAAGTATGAACTTGATAATGCAAAACTTGAAAGAGCAGCATATCTTTGTAAGGCAGACCTAGTAACAAATATGGTATTTGAATTTGATGAACTTCAAGGATATATGGGAATGGAATATTCTAAGCTAAAAGGCGAAGATGAAATAGTAGCCAAGGCTATATTTGAACATTATCTACCAAGATTTAATGGTGATATAGTGCCAGATACAATGGAAGGATCAATTCTTTCAATAATAGATAAGATCGATACTATAGCAGGTTTCTTTGCTATAGGAATTACTCCAACTGGTTCTGCAGATCCATTTGCTCTTAGAAGACAATGTCTAGGTATACTTACTATACTTTTAAAGAATAATATTGAACTTGATGTAGCTGAACTTGCTGGAATTGCACTTGATCAGTATACAGAACTTGAATTCAATAGAGAAGAAGTAATAGATAATATAGTAGATTTCTTCAATGAAAGAACAAAGAATATGTTTAAGGATATGGGTATAAGATATGATGTTATAGATGCAGTTCTTTCTTCAAAGGAAAAGAATATACTAGATCTATATACAAGAGCTGAAGCTATAAACAAGTGGATTGATAGAGAGTCTTTAACAGATATGCTTGTAGCATTTAATAGAGTATCAACTCTTGCTGAAAAGGCTGTAATAGATTCAGTGGATGAAGCTCTATTTGAAGATGAAACAGAAAAGGTATTATACGAAGAGTTCCTTATAGCTGACAAGGAAATTGAAAGTCTAATGTCTCAAAAAGAATACACTAAATCACTTGATAGATTCGCTACTTTAAAGACTTCTATAGACGGATTTTTCGATTCAGTTATGGTAATGGATGAAAATGAAAAGATAAGAAATAATAGACTTGCATTGTTAGATAATATATATAATTCAATGCTACAAATATGCGATTTATCAAAAATAGTATATAAATAATGTATTAATAAAAAATTAGTATATCATATATTGGAGAATCAAATAGATGCCTACGATTTACACCTATTTGATTCTCTTTTTATATTAAAATATAATATTAATGATGTACTAATGATGTACTAATAATGTATTAATAATACATTAAAAATAGATGATTTTATATAAAAAAATAATTTTATATTTAAAAAGCTCTTTAAAAATATAATTTCTTAAAAAGAAAATATATTTTTATAAATCTATTGCTTAAAAGGAAATATAGTATTATAATATACTATATAGAAATGGTATATCATATATACGATAGTTAGTATGCATTAATTGAAAGAAGGTGATTCTTATCCGGCTTAATGATAGACAATTAAAAATTATTGACATAGTAAAAGAAAATGAACCTATCACTGGGGAAAAGATTGCAGATAGATTAAATGTTACAAGAGCAACTCTTAGATCCGATTTGGTTGTTCTTACTATGACAGGAATACTGGATGCCAGACCAAAAGTTGGTTATTTTTATTTAGGTGAAGGAGATTTTTCCAATGAAAATAACTCTATGAAAAAGATGAAGGTATCTGAAGTAATGGGAGTTCCACTTACTGCAAGACAGGAAGATTCAGTATATGATGTAATAGTTAACATATTCCTTGAAGATTCAGGTGGAGTATTTATTACTGATGAGGAAGAACTTTTATGTGGTGTAGTATCAAGAAAAGACCTTTTGAAAGCCACTGTTGGTGGTAGTGATATAAATAAGCTGCCTATAGGTATGATAATGACGAGAGTTCCTAATATCGCGACAGTTTTAGAAGATGATTTGGTGAGCTTGGCGGCAAAAAAACTTGTAAAGAGAGAAGTAGACAGCGTGCCTGTCGTAAGATATATTGACGGCGATAAAAACAGAATGAAAATCGTAGGAAAAATATCTAAGACATCAATTACAAGGCTTTTTGTAGAAATAACAGAGTAGATAGGTGCATCAGGAGGTATTATGAAGAAAAATTTCAAGATATTTATAGTGTCAGACTCTCTTGGTGAGACTGCAAGATCCGTTGCAATAGCAACTATTTCACAGTTTCCAGAAATAGAGAGCTGGGATATTAAGAGATTTCCTTATGTAAATAATGAAGATATTTTAAGGGAAGTTCTTAAGCAAGCTAAAGATTCTAATGCTCTTGTAATATATAGCATTGTAAGCAAAGAGCTTGGAAGATTAGCAAGAGAAATTTGTGAAGAAGAAGAAATAGAATATATAGATCTTTTATCTGATATAATTGAAAAATTAAGTAAGAAGTTCGATATGGAGCCTCTAAGAGAAGCAGGTCTTATAAGAAGAATGGACAAGTCATACTTCAATAGAGTTGAAGCTATAGAATTTGCTGTTAAGTATGATGACGGCAAGGATCCAAGAGGTCTATTAAAGGCTGATCTTGTTCTTGTAGGTATATCTAGAACATCAAAGACTCCGTTGAGTATGTATCTTGCTAATAAGCATATTAAGGTTGCCAATGTTCCATTGGTTCCAGAAGTTCCAGTTCCAAAGGAACTTTCAAGTGTAGATCCAAAGAGAATAATAGGTCTTACAAATTCACCAGAGAAACTAAATGTAATTAGAACTGAAAGATTAAAGGCTATGGGGCTTAATGGTGGAGCAAGCTATGCAAAGTTAGATAGAATACTTGAAGAACTTGATTATTCTGAAAAGGTAATGAAGAATTTAAAGTGTCCTGTGATTAATGTTGCAAATAAAGCAATAGAAGAAACAGCAGGAATAATATTAGATATACTGAAGGAAAACAACATTGACATTTTGAAAGACTATGATTTATAAGGCAGAATGTGGGGCAAAGCCCCACAGAATCTGTTTCTAGGTTTTTAGTTTTTTAAAAATAGATTTTCGGAATAGGAGCAAAGATATTCTGAAGAAACGAAAATTTTAGGAGGAAATTATGAGTACTAAATTTGTTTACAGTTTTAATGAAGGTAATAAGGATATGAGAAGTCTGCTAGGTGGTAAGGGTGCGAATCTTGCAGAAATGACAAACATTGGTTTACCTGTACCTCAGGGATTCACAATCACTACTGAGGCTTGTAATGACTACTATGCAAACGATTTGAAGATAAGAGAAGAAATAATTAATCAAATTGATGAAAAGCTAGCTCAGTTAGAAGAAGAACAGGGAAAGAAGCTAGGATGTGAAAAGAACCCTCTACTAGTATCAGTAAGATCAGGAGCTGTTTTCTCGATGCCTGGTATGATGGATACTATATTAAATCTTGGTTTAAATGATATAAGTGTTAATGGTCTAATAGAATCAACAAAGAATGAAAGATTCTCTTATGACAGTTATAGAAGATTTATACAGATGTTCTCAGACGTTGCAATGGAAATACCTAAGTACAAGTTTGAAAACGTTTTAGATAAATTTAAAGAAGTTAACGGCTATCAGTATGATACTGAATTAACTACAGAAGATTTAAAGAAAATAGTTGAAGAGTTCAAGGGTATATACAAAGCTGAAATAGGAGAAGATTTCCCTCAGGATCCAAGAAAACAGTTAATGTTATCTATAGAAGCAGTATTTAGATCTTGGAACAACCCTAGAGCAATCGTTTACAGAAGATTAAATGATATAGACAATAACCTTGGAACAGCTGTAAACATACAGTCAATGGTATTCGGAAATATGGGAGAAGACAGCGGTACAGGTGTTGCATTTACAAGAAATCCTTCAACAGGAGAAAATAAACTATTTGGTGAATACCTTATAAATGCACAGGGTGAAGACGTTGTTGCAGGTATAAGAACTCCTCAGAGTATAGATACTCTAAAGAATGATATGCCTGAAATATATGATGAATTTGTACAGGCTACTCAGACTCTTGAATCTCACTACAGAGATATGCAGGATATCGAGTTTACAATAGAAAAAGGAAAGCTTTATATATTACAGACTAGAAACGGAAAGAGAACTGCAAAGGCAGCTATCAATGTAGTAGTTGACTTAGTTAAGGCAGGAATGATTTCAAAAGAAGAAGCGATTTTAAGAATAGAACCAAATCAGCTTGACCAGCTTCTACATCCAACATTTGATCCAAAGGCATTAAAGACAGCTGAAAAGATAGCTAAGGGGTTACCAGCATCTCCAGGAGCTGCAGTTGGTAAAGTATACTTCCATGCAGAAGATGTTGTAGAACATGTTAAGAATGGAGAAAAGGTTTTACTTGTTAGACAGGAAACATCACCAGAAGATATAGAAGGTATGGTAAGTGCTGAAGGTATACTTACAGCAAGAGGTGGTATGACTTCTCATGCTGCAGTTGTTGCTAGAGGTATGGGTAAGTGTTGTGTAGCAGGTTGTGGACAGCTTAGAGTTGATGAAGCAGCTAGAGAAATAAGAGTTGGAGATAGAATAATTAAAGAAGGACAGTATTTATCAATAGACGGTTCTTCTGGAACTGTATACATAGGTTCTGTAGATATGACAAATGTAGAAGTTCATGGTAACTTTGCTATATTTATGGAATGGGTAGATGAAATAAGAGATATGATGGTAAGAACAAATGCTGATAACCCAAGAGATGCAAGAAAGGCTATAGAATTTGGTGCTGAAGGTATAGGTCTATGTAGAACTGAGCATATGTTCTTTGACGAAGAAAGAATACCAGCTGTAAGAAGAATGATACTTGCAGAAGAAGTAGAAGATAGAATAGCAGCCTTAGATAAACTTCTTCCATACCAGAGAGACGACTTTTATGGTATATTCAAGGCTATGGATGGAATGCCAGCAAATATAAGACTTCTTGACCCACCACTACATGAATTCCTTCCACATGATGAACCTTCTATACAGGCTCTTGCTAAGCAGATGAATATTAAGCCATCTGATCTTAAGAAGAGAGTAGTAGACTTAGAAGAATTCAACCCTATGTTAGGACACAGAGGTTGTAGACTCGCTGTAACATATCCAGAAATTTGCGAAATGCAGGCAAGAGCTATAGCGCAGGGAGCAATACTTGCTGCTAAGGAAGGTGTAGAAGTACACCCTGAAATAATGGTTCCTCTTATAGGTACAGTAAATGAATTAAAGTTACTTAGACCTTTAATAGAAAATACAGTAAATGAAGAAATAGAAAAATCAGGTGTTAAGTTTGAATATACAGTAGGTACAATGATAGAAATACCAAGAGCTTGTGTTACTGCAGATGAAATTGCAGAAGTTGCTGATTTCTTCAGCTTTGGTACTAATGACCTTACTCAGATGGGATTCGGTTATTCAAGAGATGATGCAGGTAAATTCCTAGATGAATATGTAGAAAAGGGAATACTTGAAAAAGATCCATTCCAGGTATTAGATCAGGATGGTATAGGTAAGTTTGTAGAAATGGCAGTTAAGCTAGGAAGAAGCACTAAGCCAAATATTAAGTTAGGTATCTGTGGAGAACATGGTGGAGAGCCATCTTCAGTAGAATTCTGCTATAGATTAGGATTGAACTATGTATCTTGTTCACCATTTAGAGTGCCAATTGCTAGATTAGCAGCAGCTCAGGCTACAATAAAGGCTAAGAAAGGCGATATAAGCAGAGATAAGTAAAAATAGATAAAATAATACATATCAAAAATTAAAAACCGTCAGAATGGCAATTAAGCCTTTCTGGCGGTTTTGCTATATAGGAGTATATATATTTTTTAACATAGAATTTATCAAGAAATTAGAATAAATTTACCTTTATTTTAAAAAATGCAAAAATAGATGATTTATTTAATTTTATATGGATATATTATTTAAGTTATTTCGAGGATTATTCCAATGTTATATAAAAAAATATATATAAATACACTTCGGATAGTAAGGTAGATAGATATAAGTATTACTTAAAAAAATAATGAAAGTTTTAAAAAACAATATTCATTTTCTTTTTAAAGTAATTAAAGAAATAAAAAAATATTATGTAAAAAAGTAGAAATGAATATACTTGAAAAAATGTTGTAAAAACGACAAAAATAAGAATATCTTATACAAAAATATCAAAATATCTTGTAAAAAAGATAAAACTGTAATATACTTGAAATCGTACGGTAAATATAAAAAGAAAAGTCATATAATCGCTGTTAAAAAAGAGATAAAAGAGCATATAAAAAGTGATTTTTATAAAAAAATAAAAAAAATTTTATTAGCAGATTTTATTTTGAAATTCAAACAGAAAATTAGAAAAATTACAGGAAAACCTTTTTCTGATTCAAAAAACGTTAAATTATGAAAAAAATGATATAAAAAATTCAGGCTAGAAGACTTTAAATTCAATTGATATACCCATATGAATGGTAAAAATCTTATTATAGAAAATTCTGAAAAAAGAAATATTTAAAAAATAATCATCATTTATCAATGTTTTAACATTATTATAAAATATATATTGTAAAGGAGATTGACAATAAAATATTAAAAACAAGTTGAAATTATTGTTAAAAAAAGCTATAATATAAAAAAAAAGCTTTGCATTATAATTTGCAATAAAAAAATAAATAAAAATTAGAAAAATATTATTTAACCTGCAAAGCGAGAAAGGAAGGTATAATATTATGGATGGACGGAAGAAAGTAAAAGCCATTTCGATGGAGACGTTTGTCTTCTTAGTAATCTTTATAGGAGGATTTGCATGGGTAGGTCAGATCATGGGTGTAGGAAATATGTTCAAGACAATGATGAACACTGCACATGACTTACTTCTTCAGACAGTATTCTTGATTATGGCAATGGCAGTTCTAGCGGGTGCGATTAGTGGTATCTTATCTGAATTTGGTGCGATAGCTCTTATAAATAAGATATTTGCTCCTTTGATGAAGCCACTATATGGTATGCCAGGTGCAAGTATAACTGGTGTTTTAGCAACATATTTATCTGATAACCCAGCAATTATATCATTTGCAAAGGATAGAACTTTTACTCAGTATTTCAAGAAGTATCAGGTTCCGGCTCTTTGTAACTTAGGTACATCTTATGGTATGGGGTTAATTCTTACTACATTTATGATTGCTCAAGGTAAAGAATATATTGCTCCTGCATTAATAGGTAACCTTGGTGCAGTAATAGGTAGTGTTGTCAGTGTTAGACTTATGACAGCTAAAACAAGAAAGTACTATGGAGCTGAGGCAGACGATTATTACAAGATCAGTGAAAGCGATGAAGTTGATAATGCGGAAATAGATACTGAAGTAATCGGCGAAGTAAGATATGTAAGAGATGGTAATTTATTCCAAAGAGTACTTGATGCACTGTTAGAAGGTGGTAAAAACGGTGTTGATATGGGTATGGCGATTATACCAGGCGTATTAATTGTATGTACATTAGTTATGATGTTGACATTTGGACCATCAAAAGATGGATCTTACACAGGTGCAGCTTATGAAGGTGTTAAATTACTACCTTACTTAGGTGAAAAGATTTCATTTATAGTTAAGCCACTGTTTGGATTCAAGTCACCAGAAGCAATAGCATTCCCAGTAACTTCACTAGGTGCTGTTGGTGCGGCAATGTCTATGGTTCCGAACTTTATACAGAATAACATAATAACTCCTAACGATATAGCAGTATTTACTGCAATGGGTATGTGTTGGTCAGGATATTTAAGTACTCACATCGGTATGATGGATGCTTTAAATTCAAGAGAACTAGCAAGTAAGGCAATAGTGTCTCATACTATTGGTGGTCTTGTAGCAGGTATAGCTTCACATTTCCTATTTGTATTGTTAATCCATTAAGATAGTATATTTTAAAGAAATGCATTATCTTAATCATACAAAGAATATATATAGCAGTCACATTTGTGGCTGCTATTTTTATGTTTAAAAAAGTAATGTTATATATAAATTTTCTTGTAGATCAATAAGGCATATTATAAATAGGAACTATATTTGTTATATAAAAAACGAATAATAGTATTAGAATTTTATAAAAAGACAAATAAAAAGCAAGTAATGTGTAAATAGCAAAGGTTATATGGATTTTATTTGAATTTTTATAACTATAATTTTTAGATAATTTCAAAAATTGTTGGAATAACAACTTTTATACTTTTACTAAATTTGTTATTATTAAATCAATGATAGGGAAAGCAATAAATAAAAATGTAAAAAGATGAATTTCTTAAATTTAATAAAGAAATACTGGGTATTTTGCGCTTAAAAATCATTTATAAATTTGGCTATTAAAGAGAAATAAATTTGGACTTAGTAGTTAAATATTAATCAAATTAAGAAGGAGGATGGATGCGAATGGCGGATTGTATTACAAAAAATATTCTTGACAAAAACTATACACTAGGAATTGCTAAAGAGTTTGAAAAAGAAAGAAGCTCAGAAAAAGATTTTTTAATAATAACAAATAATTCTAAAATCGAAAAAGAGTTTTCTAACATTATTCTTGTGGATGGTGATTTTAAGGATGTTCTCAAGAAAACTAGAGATATGGTACATATAGGTTATAAGATGATATCTTATCCCTTAGCTGCTAGTATCAGAATGATGTATTCTCCTACTAGATCAATTCTTATATCAGCAAATCCCCAAGAAGTAGATGAAATATCAATGGAAATAATAGATGATAGTATTCAAAAATACGATATTACAATGGGACAGAGAAATGTTGATGTAAGAAATAGAAAAGATTATGAAATCATAGATTATGATTTAATTATATCTGCAATTAAGGAAAATGGTTTCATGAAGTGTATTAATAAAATATAAGAAGGGGTGAATGTATTGAAACTAGAACTTAGAAGAATTCCAATTACTGATGTTAAATTTGGAAGCGAAACAAAGGTAGACGGTACTACATTAGTACTAGACAAAGATTCAATAATCGCAGAATTAAAAAAGGTGCCAAATGTAAAGGATATAAAAATTGATTTGGCAAAGCCAGGCGAAAAGACAAGAATAATACCAGTTAAGGATGTTATCCAGCCTAGATATAAAGTTGAGGGAGCAGCTGGATTTGCAGGTGTAACTTCAGATGTAGCACAGCTTGGTAACGGTATAGTTAATATTTTAGATGGATCTGCAATTGTTACTATTGGTGATATAGTAGGTTTCCAAGAAGGTGTTATTGATATGTGGGGAGAAGGTGCCAAATGGACTCCATTTTCTAAAACAAATAATATCGTAGTGGATATAAGTGTAATAGATGGTTTAGATCCTCATGAACATGAAGAAGCTTGTAGAATAGTTGGTTTAAGAGCTTCTGAAATAGTAGGTATGGCGGCAAAAGATCTTGAATCAAATGATATAGAAATATTTGAAATGGGAGATAATGATGAGGAAACTGAAAAGTATCCAAATCTTCCTAAGGTTATATATGCAGAGATGCTTATATCTCAGGGCTTGTTACATGCTAGTTACATATATGGTGTAGATTCAGCTCATATATTACCTACTTTCATGCATCCTAATGAAGAACTAGACGGTGCAGTAATAAGTGGTAACTGTGTTGCCGCTTGTGATAAGATAACTACTTATCAGCATCAAAATAATGCAGTAATAAAAGAACTTTATAAACTTCATGGAAAAGAAATAAACTTTATAGGTGTAGTTCTTGTTCCTGAAAAGACTACTTTAGATGGTAAGTTTGTTTCTTGCGACTATACAGCAAAATTATGTAAGGCCCTTGGAGCAGATGGTGTAATAGTTTCTGAAGAAGGTTATGGAAATCCAGACTCAGACCTTGTAATGATTTGCTCAAGAGTTGAAAAACAGGGTATAAAGTCAGTTCTTATTACAGATGAGTGTTCTGGCTGGGATGGAATGAGCCAACCACTTACAGATGTAGCAAAAGAAGCAGTTGCTGTTGTATCTACAGGAAATGTTTCTCATGTTGTAGAGATAGGGAAGGCAGACAAGGTGCTAGGAGATCCAGAAGCTATTGCAAATATAGCAGGTGGATGGGCAGGAGCTTACAATCCTGAAGACGGAACAATGAAGTGTGAATTAAATGCAGTTATAGGTTCTACTTCTGAAATAGGTACACATAATGCAACTGTAGAATTATATTAAGGAGGAAGAAAAATGTCAAATAAGAAAATCTTATACTATCTAAATCAGTTCTTTGGACAGATAGGAGGAGAAGAAAAGGCAGATATACCTCCTATGTTAAAAGAAGAAGCAGTTGGGCCAGCAGCAGCTTATGCTCAAAAATTAGGTGATGCAGGCGAAGTAGTTGCAACTGTAATATGTGGTGACAACTATTTTAATGAAAATAAAGATGAAGCAATAGCGTTTTTAAAGAAAATAAACGATGAAATAAAGCCAGATCTTGTAGTGGCTGGTCCAGCATTTAATGCAGGTCGTTATGGAATGGCATGCCAAGGGGTTGCAGAATTTTTCGCTAAAGAAATAGGGATTCCTGTAATATCAGGTATGTATGAAGAAAATCCAGGTCTTGAAGAAGCTAGAAAAGTAGCTTATGTAGCGAAAACTGGTGATTCAGCAGCAAAAATGAGAAAAGCACTTCCGATAATGGCAAAAATAAGTGAAAAAATATTAAATGGAGAACTTGTAAAGCCTGATGTAGATAATTATTTTGCTCAAGGAAAGAGACTGACAGTATTCTCTGAAAAAACTGGTTCTCAAAGAGCAGTAGAGCTACTGATGAAGAGATTGAATGGTGAGGAGTTTAAGACTGAACTTCCAATGCCTGTATTTGATACTGTAGATCCAGCTCCTGCAATAAAGGATATGTCAAAAGCAACTATTGCACTTGTTACTTCAGGTGGTATAGTTCCACTAGGAAATCCAGATAGAATTCAGTCAGCTTCGGCTCAGAAGTGGGGTAAGTATGATGTATCAAAACTAGATGCTTTAAAAGGCGATTACTGTACAATACATGGCGGATATGACCCAGTATATGCAAATGAAGATCCAGATAGAGTTGTTCCACTTGACTCTTTAAGAATGCTTGAAAAAGAAGGCAAAATTGGAAAAGTATTCGATATGTTCTACACTACTACAGGTACAGGAACAGCAATAGGAAATTCTATTACTTTTGGTACTGAAATAGGACAAGAATTAAAAGATGCTGGTGTAGATGGCGTTATCCTAACTTCTACGTGAGGAACTTGTACTCGTTGCGGTGCAACGATGGTCAAAGAAATAGAAAGATATGGAATTCCTATTGTACATATGGCTACAATAGTTACAATATCAAAGTCAGTTGGAGCTAATAGAATAGTTCCTACTGTTGCAATACCTTATCCAGTAGGTAATCCAGAAAAGGGAAAAAAGGAATTTTCTTTGAGAAATTCATTAGTAGACAGAGCAATAGAAGCTTTATCTACAGAAGTAGATGGACCTACAATGTTCTAAATTAAAAAGGCCTACAAATAACTAACTTATTGTAATACACAGAAAAACCAGGGCCAGTAAATATCTGTCCCTGGTTATTTTTTTAAGGGAGAGGATTTTTATGAAAGATTCTAAAGAAGTAGTAAAGTTTGGTAAGGTAGTAAACTATGCAGGAGCATTTATAGCTCTGTTAATTGGTTCAGGATTTGCAACAGGACAAGAAGTAATGCAGTATTTTGCAGCTTGGGGTTACAAAGGTATTTTGGGAGTATTTGTAACATTCATACTGCTAAGCTATGTGGGGATAAGCTTTATATCTGCTGGTTATAATAATAAATTTGCTACTCCAAACGATATATATAGATATTATTGTGGAAAAGCTTTGGGAACATTTTATGACTATTTTTCAATTTTCTTTATTTTCCTTTCATTTACAGTAATGATCGGAGGAGCAGGTGCAACTACTTCACAACACTACGGTTGGTCACCATATGCAGGTGGAATATTAATGGCAACTTTAGCAGTTGTAACTGTTTTGTTTGGACTAAGTAGAATAGTTGAAGTAATAGGTAACATAGGACCAGTAATAGTTATAATAGCCATATTTGTAGGAGCTGTAAGTATATTTACAAATCTTGATGGAGCAAAAGAAGCTCCAAAGATAATACACGAACTAGTGGCTAATAAAGAAATAAAAGTAGCATCCACTAATTGGTTTCTTGCAGCTGGATCATATGTAGGTTTTTGTATGTTGTGGCTAGCAGCTTTTCTAGGACAGGTTGGAGCAGGTGCAAATAGTGATAAGGAAGGTAAGATAGGTGCCTTTGGAGGTGCTGCAGGATTTTCTTTAGCGGTTCTTTTAATGTCTCTGGGAATATTCTTCTCAATAGGAAGTTTAAAAGGCACTCAAATACCAACTCTTATATTAGCAGGAAAAATTCATCCTATGTTGGCAAATGTGTTTTCAATAATAATTTTATTGGGAATATACACAACTTCTGTTCCATTATTGTGGTCTGTAATAGCAAGATTTGCAAAGGAAAAAACTACCAAGTTTAAAGTTTTAGCAGTTGTTTTAGGTGTTGCAGGAGCTGTAATAGGATTAATACTAAAATTTGACTCATTAGTAAATGTAGTGTATGTACTTAATGGTTATGTTGGTCTAGGTCTATTGATAATAATGATAATAAGATCTATCCAATGGAAAAGAATATAAATAAAAATATAAATGAATTGAAAAAATAAAAAAGATATAATTGTATTTGTTAAAAAAATGCCTATAAAAAATAATTTATATAAACACAAATGTCTAAATTTAGCCTAGCTATATTTGACGAAAGGTGATACAGTTCATGGTAATATTTCTATAACTGTATCACTTTTTCTGTTTAAAATGTCTAAATAAAATTATTTACAGAAAAAAGCTAGTTTATTATAAAAAGAATATATCTATATTAGGAGATAATGTTATAGAAAAATAAGATAAATAGAGTTTTAAATACAAAAATAAGTTTATGGGTAATAATTTCTAATTATATATATAATATATATCAAATAGTTAAAAAAACAATCAATTCTGAATAATAATGCATGATATAATATTGTTAATGTATAGATTATATAATTATAGTAATGTGTAAAAGTTGGACGAGGTGAGTTGTATGAATGATTTATTTTGGGACAGGATGATATTTGAAGGTATATCAGAAGAATCAAAAAAAGCTATAGAAAATATGCCAAAAGAAGAAAAATCATATAAGGCAAATGAGTTAGTATCGAGTGAAGGGGAAGCTATTGAATCTGTATGTATAATACTTACTGGAGCTTTAAAAGCAACAGAATATACTTCAGAAGGAAAGGAATTAAATTCATCATACTATTTTGCTGGAGATGCATTTCCATTTTACTTAGTATACGGCGGAATTAAGAAGAATTTTTCAAATACATATGCCCTAAAGAAATCTAGAGTAGTATGGCTTAAGGTAAAAGATCTCATACCGATTATTGATAATGATCAGGTTTTTCTTCACAATATACTAAGATTTGTAGCAGAATACTGTTGTTATAGCAAGTTGATAATAAGATGTACTCAATATAGAAGAGTGTTAGACAGGCTTAGTTTTTGGCTTTTACATGTAAAAAATCCTGATAAATTAATTGAAATACCAAACTCTCAGGAAGTATTGGCAGACATACTACATGTAAACAGAAGTAGTTTAAATCAAGAATTAAAGTTTTTAGATACAGAAGGAATTATTGAGTTAGAAAAGAAAAAAATAAGAGTAATAGATAAAGAATACCTTCAATCACTTTTATAAAATAAGCTTTTGTGAAATATAAAAATAATATTATTGACACTTAAAAGCAATAATATATATTTGATAAATAATATGTTTTTAGTGATAAAAAATAGCAGCAAGGATACAATTGAATTTGTAAACTTGCTGCTTATTTTTAATTAAATTCTATCAAATATAAAAAATCTGTATCTAGGTGCATTTTCAGGGCATATATAGTCTGAAACACTAGATATTTTCCAAATTTTTTTATCTATATTAGGGAAAAAACTATCAGCAGATACTTTTTCCTTCTCTTCTATAATAGTAACAAATAATTTTGAAGCTGAATCCATAAATTGAGCATACACATTGTCACCACCACAAATAAATATCTCTTCACTGGGATTATCTTTGGCATATTTTAAAACTTCTTCTTTTGAGTGAAGCGTGGAGGCTCCTTCAAAAATGTTATCAGTTCTAGTTAAGACAATATTTTTTCTATTTGGAAGAGGTCTTTTTGGAAAACTAAAATATGTTTTTCTTCCACAAACTATTGTATGATTTAAAGTTGTTTCCTTGAAATATTTTAAATCGTCTTTTAAATGATAAAGCATACCACCATCGATACCAATAGCATTTGTCTTTTCCGTCATTGCAACGATAATATATATATTATTATACATTTAATACCTCTTTTCTATATAAAACTATATTGCTAATTCAAATTTTAAGTTAGGTTTTATAGGATTGTAATTTTCCATTTTAAAATCATCTATAGTAAAATCATAAAAATTAGTTTTTTCAGGATTAAGAACTAGTCTTACCTTATTATGATCTTCTTCTTGTGGCTCTCTATTTAAAAGTTCTTTTACCTGTTCAATGTGTCTATCATATATGTGCGCATTGTTTACATAGTGGCAGAATACACCTGCTTCAAGACCAACATGTCTTGCAACCATCATTAAAAGAGCTACATATTGTATTTTATTTATTGCATTTGCAACTGGAACATCTGAAGAACGCTGAATAAGAGTCATATCAAGATATCCATCTCTTACACTCCACTGAGTTTCCATAGCACAAGGGTGCAAGCCCTTAGTTGATTCAAGGTCTGTTTCCTGATAAAGGTTAATAATATGACGTCTACCATAAGGTTGATTCTTTAGACCGTCTAAAAGCTTATTCATTAAGTCATATTTTTTAACAGTTGCACCATATCTCTGTCCTATAGTTCTGTTACCAATATCCCATTCATCCCACCATGTGATAGAATACTTGTTCTTTAAAAGATCTAAGTCATTACTTTGGTCCTGGTAAATCCAAAGAATTTCTTTAATTCCTGACTTCCAAGCAGTTTGTCTTAATGTTAAAATAGGAAGTTCACCTTTTGATAAATCATACTTTTCAAATACTTGATTTACAAAATATGTATGAGATGGAGTTCCATCTGCATATTTAGGTCTAACCTTTTCTCCTAAAGTATTATTTCCACTATTTAGTATGTCCATACATAGCTTTTTAAAATTTTTATCAGCGATAGTCATAATATCCTCCTTAATTATTTCTTAATTTATTCTAATGTATTTATTCTACCATAAAAACATATAAAAGAACAAATTAATATAAGAAAATAAAAAAATATCAATGGTTGCACAAAAAAAATTTTTGTTTTAATAAAGCGAAAGAATGAAAGTGCTTTATATTACAAAAAAGAAACGAAAGTATTAACTTTGTGAAATTAAAGAGAAATATCATTCATTAATTTAGAAAGAAAAAAATAAATATATCTCTAAAATTGAAACAATATAATCAATATTTTGCTATTTACTATAAAGTAATAAAAAAAATTATCCTATTTTCTAAAATAATATATAATAACAAACTGTTACTTTTTATAATTATGAAAGACAATATTGTTACCAATAAGATGTTGAAAGTAAAGCAGTTAATTAGATATACTATAGATATAGGGAAAACCTTTGGGAGGTATTATTATGAATAAATTTATAAAAAAATCAATAGTAGCAATTTCTTTGGCAGCATTATTGGCTCCAATATTATCTATTAGCTCTTATGCTGATGAATATATAGTAAAAGATATAAGTGGTAATGATAGATTTTCAACAGCAGTTAGCATATCTAAGAATGGATGGGATAAGG
The DNA here is from genome assembly GCF_900110295.1 of Peptostreptococcus russellii. GTDB lineage: Bacteria > Bacillota > Clostridia > Peptostreptococcales > Peptostreptococcaceae > Peptostreptococcus > Peptostreptococcus russellii_A. The sequence goes on along the minus strand of NZ_FODF01000002.1, from coordinate 36,909 downwards.
GATCTGAAAATGTAATGCTTGTAAATTCACAAGCTGTTGCAGATTCTCTTTCTGTTGCACCGCTTGCGAGTAAGCTAAAAGCCCCCGTTCTTTTAACAGATAGCAATGCTTTAAAGTGGGAAAGTAAAGAGGAAATAAAGAGATTAAATTCAAAGAGAGTTATTATAATAGGTGGTTATAATTCTGTTTCAAAAAATGTAGAAGATAGATTGAAGTCTGAAGGATACAAAGTAGAGAGGATATCGGGAAATACTAGAGTAGAAACTTCTGTAAATATAGCAAAAAGATTGAAAGATTTTTCTAGTGTAAAATTAGAAGAAGCTTTTGTAGTCAATGGGATAAGGGGATTAGCAGATGCTGCAGGAGCAGGTGCAGTAGCAGCGAAAAATAACGCTCCTATAATCTTTGCAGATAAAAATAAATCTGAAGAAATAAAATTAAATTTAAAAAATTTAGCCATAGGAAATGTATATCTAATAGGTGGGAAGTCCAGTTTACCAAATAGTTTTGAAAGTGTGGCTAGAAATGTAGAACGTATCTCTGGTAGTAATAGACAGGAAACAAATTTAAAATTAATAGATAAATTTTATAAAAATTACAAGGCAGTTTATATAGCAGATGATGGAAGCAGAAACCCGTCTAAATTAATAGATTCGGTTTTAATAAATGCTGGAATTATTGCTAGTAACAACAGTGGTGAAGATGTAGCTTATATTGAAGCTGAAAAAAGTAATCCAGAAAAAACAAAAGTAGATAATTTAGAAAAAGAAAATTTAGATGCAAGCATTAGTAAGAAAGACGATGGAGAAGTAAAAGAAAATATATCTTCAAAGGAAGAAAGTATAAATGAGGAAAATTCTAAAATAAATTCAACTGAAAGTGAAGATTTAAAGGATATAACTATAAAATCTGATGAAGATAAAACTATATCGAATCAAAATATTTCAACTGAAAATATAGAAGATAAAAGAAATGATAATATAAAAACAGATAGAAAAAGACAGGAAAGTGGAGAATCTACATTTGAGGAAGGTCCTGTTATGTTGGTCTCAGAAGATAGAGGGCTTACATATGAACAGATGAAGAACTTAAATAATAACAGAAACACACTTACAAGTATGGTTCAAGTAAGCGGTGGCAAAAACTTTAGAAGATATATGGAAAATATGTCTGACTTTATAGTAAATAGAAATAATAAAAAGGCAGAAGATGCTTTCAATAAAATGATGTCTTATGAACATATAACTATAACTTATAATGTAGCTGGAAATAAGAAAACTCTAGATGGTAATAGCATCTTAGCAATGATAAATTGTAATTCCAACAATGGGTTTAATATTGAGTTCAATAAAGAGATGCTAAACAGATTTGTATCAGATATTGATTTAAGTTCAATAGTAGACAATTCTTCTAGTGCATATGCATATAAGAAAAACGGTAATATAGTAATAGATAAATCAGGTTTTGGAGCTGTAATAGATACTAATAAAGAAGTAAATAAGCTTGCAGATATGCTTAATAGTGGAAAATCATACTATAATCTTATTCCAAGTTATACAAAGAAGGAAGCTCCAAAGGGTGCTATGAATCTTGGTAAGAAGTATGTTCAAATAGATCTGAAAACACAGCATATGTGGGTTTGGAAGGATAATAAGGCAGTAGTTTCAACTCCGATAGTTTCAGGAAATCCTAATAAAGGTATGGCAACTCCTCCTGGAATGTTCACAATAAAGAGCAAAATGAGAAATGTAGTATTAAGAGGACCGGGGTATGCGTCACCTGTAAAGTATTGGATACCATTTAACGGAAGTATAGGAATACATGATGCTTATTGGCAACCAGTATATGGTGGCAATAGATATCTTTATGCAGGTTCACATGGTTGTATAAACACTCCATTAAATGCAGTAGGAGTTTTATATAATAACGTATCTGTAGGAACTCCTGTAATAGTTCAAAGTAATGCAAGTATAAGATAAATAGAAAACAAAAAGAAAAAAGAAAAGAATTTAAAGGAACACCTATTTAGGTGTTCCTTTTTTAAAATTTATAAAATGCTTTCTTGTGAGTATAATGTTAGAAATAGAATGTAAAATAAAAATCAGAAAAAAGATAGAGAAAAAAATAACAAAATTTAAAAGGAAATGTTTACAAATTAACGAAAAAGGTATATAATACAAATTAAATAAAAGTAAGTTAAAGATATATAAACATAACAACCAACTACTTTTATTGACATATACTTAATAAAGTTACTTTGGAGGTATTTAAAATGTGGGAAAAAGATATTAACGTAAATGAAGTAAAAGAAATAAGAGTTAAGACAACAACATATTTAGGCGCAGGTGCTATACAAAAATTTAACGATATAGCCAAGGAACTTGCTCATAAAGGTTTAGACAAAGTAGTAATATTAACAGGAAAATCTGCGTACAAAAAAACAGGTGCATGGGATGTTGTAAGTAAGGCTTTAGAAGAAAATAATATTGAATATGCATTATTTGATAAGATAACACCCAATCCTCAGCATTTAGATGTAGATGAAGCGGCAAAGCTTGGTAAAGAAATATCTGCCAAAGCAGTAATAGGAATCGGCGGTGGAAGCCCTATAGACTCTGCCAAGTCAGTGGCAATATTACTAAAATATCCAGAAAAAACAGCAGCAGAACTTTATGAATTAAAGTTTGTGCCAGAAGAAGCAGCTCCAGTAATAGCTATAAATCTTACTCATGGAACAGGAACAGAAGTTGATAGATTCGCTGTGGTATCTATACCAGAAAAAGAATATAAACCAGCCATAGCATATGATTGCATATATCCGATGTATGCTATAGACGATCCAGCTCTTATGACAAGCCTTCCAAAATTCCAGACTATGTCAGTATCAGTAGACGCAATAAATCATGTATTTGAGGCAGCAACAAGCTTAGCTGCAAATCCATTTAGTATACTATGTGCTAAAGAAACTGTAAGATTGGTACATGAATATCTTCCAAAAGCTTTAGAAGATGGAAAAGATATAGAAGCAAGATACTATTTATCATATGCCTCTATGATAGCAGGAACATCATTTGATAATGGACTCCTTCATTTTACTCATGCCTTGGAACATCCTCTAAGTGCTATAAAAACAGATTTAACACATGGATATGGATTAGGAATACTTCTTCCGGCGGTAGTAAAACAATGTTTTGATGCAAAGAAAGAAACTATAGAAGAAATTTTTGAGCCAATATTCTCAGGTGCTAAAGATTTAAATGCTGAAAAAGCAGCAGAGTTAACAAGAGATTGGCTAAAGTCAGTAGGTTTGACTCAAACACTTAAAGATGAAGGATTTACTGAAAGTGACTTAGATAAATTAGCTGATTTGGCGTTTACTACACCTTCTCTAGATGGACTTCTTGGATGTGCTCCAATAGAAGCTACAAAAGAAGTTGTAAGAAATATATATAAAGAATCTTTATAAGATATAAGAGTATTTTTATAACTATAAATAAACTATAAAACAAATCTAATATTATAAAATTGTATTTGCGAGTTTGTAAAATCCCTAAAAAAAACTAATAGGAATTTTATAGACTCGCTTTAATTTTTAACTAAATAAAAAAAGAAACTAAAAAATAAAAAGTCAATGACGAGAATAAATTTTAAAAAGTTAAAAATAAAAATAATATTTTTAAGATTTATAAGTTGGAAATAGATTGAAGAATTTTTATTGAGATGTTATTATTTAACTAGAATATAAGTTACTAAATTATATAATAACTAAAGTTGGAGGTTTCTATGAAGAAGATAAATAAAATAGAGTTCAAAATAAATATAAAGAAAAATAAGTTTGATATCGATATGAAGCATGATTTTTCACCGGTAAAGGTTTTAATGGTGGGGAATAAAGTAATGGCTGAGTACGCCATGCTAATGATGCAAGACGAAAATACAGATATATTTGATCAGGATATTGTAGCTATGACAAAAAGGCTTGAAGAACTTGGAGACATAAAATTAACTATAGAAGAGTATGAGTCTAATACTTTTAATTTTAGCAAACAGATAATCCATGAAGTAAAATATGATAAGTCATACACACTAAAAGATGTATTTTCAATAATAAGTGTTGCTATGACTTATATGAAAGATACACTTGTAACAGCCTATGGAATGGATAATAAAGTATATGAAATGCCTAAAGAAGATGCTATAAATTTTTTAACTGATTTTGAAAGAAGTATGGAATCTTATAAAAAAATATCTGATATGTATGGCATGGCAGGTTATGTATATAAAAATTTTGAAAATAGCATGGAAAATCTCGTTTCTAATATGGCATATTTATCTGAAATATGTGGGGAAATGGCAGATAGTTTTATGGAGGGTGGTCAAGATATATTTTCTGAAGAATTGATCGAAGGTGAAGAAAATATAGACATAGCTAGACAAAATGCAGAAGAAAACTATACAAGGTTAATGGAAATGGTAAATGCTGCAGTTCAGATGCATCATGAACACCATCATCACGGTCATCACCACCATCACGCTTCTTGTAATTGCCAGGAGCATCATGAAAATGAAGAGCCTTGCAGATACCAAGAGGAAGGTCACAGTCACGACACATCATGCAACTGCCATAGTGGTGAGCATGAGGGTCATTGCGACTGTAAAAAGTAAAAGGAAATATTAGAAGATTATTTGGTCAATAAATAATGTAAGAACTTAAAATCTAATATTAAAGAATAGTTTAGTAAAATTATCTATACGCAGCTGATATTTATTAAATAAAGCTGCGTATATTATATTATTTATTTCAAGTATAGTCCAATGTCTGATATAATAGAAGTATAAATATTTATAAAATTCCGTTATATGAAATTTTATGGTATGTTAGTTTATAAATGTTAAAATGATTATTCCGAGATTACGGAAAGGTATTCTCTTTTGTAGGAGGTAATGATATTGAAAAACTATAAAGATATAAAATCTAATTTAGAAGCTTTAAAGCTAAAAGATATCGAAAAGAATATATACAGAAATGCGAAAGACGGTGATTTATTAATACCAAAGGTAATACCTTTTAAGGGTGTAAACACTGATATATTATATATAAGAAATAATTCTATATTATTTATAAAATTTATGGATACAACAGAAGAATTATTTTCTTTTTTGGATGAAGAAATACTTGAAATAATGAATGAAGAATATGAACTTTTGTGTAAAAATATGAGCAAACACTATCCAAATATTCATTTTAACTATATATTTGCAATGCCTAATATAGAGTTTATAGAAGAAAAGTACGATATGGTAAACTTTATCGATAAGTATGTTATAGTGGGGAATGAAGCTAAGGAACTTGCAGAGGATACGAATCTTTTAGATAAGCATCTAAGTAAACAAAATGATGAGATTGAACTTTCTATGTTTATATTTGGTATATGCAATGAGTATTTTACAGTTACTGAGGATTTGAATTTAAATCCTTTTTTCAAGAAAATATCCTTTAAACATGATGAGATAAGTTATAAAGTTTGTATGTTAGAGGAAAAGCAAATTACAGAAATTGCATCTGCAAATTATGGAAATCATTTGATTGTAGGAGGCTCAGGAACTGGTAAGAGCTCTTTGTTATTAGGGAGAATAATAAAGCTTTCTAAAATTTATCCTCATCACAAGTTTCTTCTTTTGTCATTTACAAAGCAACAATGCAATAGATATAAAGAATTACTTGAGATATTAAATGTGGATACATCTAATATAGAGGTTTTTACATTTAGTTCTTTTATATTCAAACTAGCTAAGGCGAATAATTTGGTTATTAATTATAATATGCTAAAGAAAAATTATGATAAATCATTTATAAATATTATGAAGCAGATTAACAATACAATGAAAAATAAGAAGATGTATAAGGGGATATTTGTAGATGAGGCAGAAAATCTTAGTGAAGAAGAAGTTATACTTGTAAATGAATTTTTATACAGTACTAAGAATATATTTAATGCGAGTGTATGTAAGGCATACAATATAAATAATAATTTAAATATATTTAAGTGTAATATTAGGGCAATTGAATATGAAGATGAAATTTATTTAGATAAAAACTATAGACAAGGTAAAGAAATAGTAGAATTTGTCAACAGATATTGTGATAGAGCTAATAGTTTTATAAAAAGTCTTAGAGAAAATATTGAAACGGACGTTTATAAGAAAACGAACTTTACGTGGGAGAACAATCAGTCTGTTAATATTGTAAGAGTAGAGGACTTAGATGATCAAATTAGTTCAGTTATATGGGAAGTTCAACATATGATAAACGATTTAGGATATTCTCCTGAAGATATAGCTATTGTTTATCCATATAATAAAAAGAGGTTAAAAAATGGGAAAATGATATATTTCCAGTATATGCTGAGAAAATCTCTTGAAGATACTGGGATAGAATATATTTTTGCAGATGATACAGTAACCAATATAACACCTAAAGATGGGATCACTATATCTAATATATATTCTATAAAGTCGCTTTCTTACAAGGTTATAGTCCTTTGTGAGCTGGAAATGCTATATAACCACAATATAGAAAAGGATAGTCAAGACTATCAGGTAAATGATTTTGTAGGGGATTTGAACAAGGTATATACAGGTATGACAAGGGCGGAAGAATGTCTTAGTATAATAGTTTCATATACAAGTGATAATAGCGATATAATAAGAATATTAGGAGATATATAGTATTGTAAAAAGATAATATAAATAAAAAACCACTGCTTATGCAGTGGTAAATTTATGTTTAAAATAATATTTTCTATTTAACTATTGCAAAGTATAGGAATACTATCAAACCTAAAACTATTCTATAAACACCAAATGCCTTGAAGTCATGTTTCTTTATATAGTTTATGAAGAACTTTATAACTATAACAGATACTATAAATGCAACGAATGATCCTACAAACATAACTAACCATTCAAAGGCACTAAATGTAAATCCAGCTTTTAGAAGTTTAAGTAAACTTGCTCCTAGCATAGTAGGTATAGCAAGGAAGAATGAAAATTCCGCTGCTATATATCTTGATGTACCTATTAAAACCGCACCTATAATAGTAGAACCTGATCTTGAGGTACCTGGTACAAGTGCAAGAATCTGGAACATACCAATATAAAGGGCTGTTTTATATGATAATTGGCTGAATTTTGTAATCTTAGGTCTTTTATGTCTATTTTCAAGCCATATCATTATGATACCATAGATAATAAGAGCTGCAGCTACTACAGAAGGTTTGAAGAATACTCTATCTATTTGATCTTCAAACAAAACTCCTATAATTCCTGATGGTATGACAGCAATTATAACCTTCATCCATAAATCCCAAGTGGCTTTTCTTGCTTTTGGACTTTTCTTTTTTGAAAATGGATTTAGCTTTTCAAAATAAATCATCAGTACAGCTAATATAGATCCAAACTGTATTACTACAAGGAAAGTACTGATAAATTTCTCAGAACCTGAAAGATGTAGAAACTGGTCTACAAGAATCATATGTCCGGTACTACTTACAGGCAGCCATTCTGTAATACCTTGGACAATACCAAGGAATATGGCCTTTAAAATTTCTAACAAATCAAAAACCTCCTATTCAAAAATAAAGAATTTATTCAAAATTTTACCTATTAATATTATCATATAAAGCTCTAAAAATCAATGAAAGGCTATTATCTTTTGAAAATCTTATAATAAGTGAATTAATTTAAAATAAAAAAATTTTCTGATTTTTTATTGACACGTAAAATATTAAATGTTATTATAATATACAATAAAACAAACAGACAAATAAATGGAGAATGGAGGAAAAAAGATGTTAGGATTTATTAATGGAAGATATTATTATTACTTTGGTTATTATATTTAGGGCTTGTAGCGTGTTGGAATTATAGTTTATATTCGACAATTTGTTGCAGACCCATTTTGAGTACAAAATTAAAGGTTTGTAACATGTCGGCCAAAGTAAAGAACTTCTGTAAATAAGTTTTGATTGTTATCGCCGCGTGTTGGCGGTTTTTTTATATCCATTTTAATCTACCGCCAGTAAATTGCTGGCGGTTTTTTTTATTTGTCTTGTTAATTAAAATTGGAGGTATTATTATGAAATTCATAAAGAAAAACAAATGTGCAAAAAAAATAATTGCTATGGCTATGCTTGCTGTACTGTCAGTTGGAGCATTAACTGCTTGTAACTCAGGGGATAGTGAAAGCAAGAAGGTTGGAGTTTCACAGCTTGTAGAACATCCTGCTTTAGACCTTTCAAGAGATGGATTTATTGAAGGATTGAAAGAAGAAGGTTTTGAAGAAGGAAAAAATTTGGAGCTTGATGTTCAAAATGCACAAGGTGATGTTCCTACTGCTCAAACTATAGCCAATAAGTTTGTTACAGATGATAAAGACTTAATATTTGCTATTGCGACTCCAGCGGCACAGGCTGCAAAAAATGCAATAAAATCAAATGATATTCCGATAGTATTTACAGCTGTATCAGATCCAGAAAAGGCAAATCTAGTAAAATCTAATGAAAAAACAGGTGCAAATATTACTGGAACATCAGATTTTCAAAATATTGATAAGACTATAAATGTAATAAAGGCAGTATTGCCAAATGCTAAGAAAATAGGTGCTATATTTAATACATCAGAGATTAATTCAAAACTTCAAGTGGAGAATATGAAGAAGGAAGCTGCAAAAAATGGTTTAGAAGTAATTGAAGTAGGTGTATCTTCAACTAATGAAATAAGCCAGGCTGTAAGTACTCTATCAAAGAAAGCAGACCTTATATTTACTCCAACTGACAATCTAATGGCAGCTTCGATGCCTGTAATCGTAGAGGTTGCTAAAAAAGATAAGATCCCTGTAATTGGTTCAGAAGAAGCTCATGTTGAGAATGGTGCTCTTGCAGCAAACTCATTAAGCTACAAGGAAATAGGTATAGAAGCTGGTAAAATGGCTGGTAAAATATTAAAAGGTGAAGAAAAAGCAGAAAATATTCCAGTTAAGTTTACAGATAAAGCTAGACTAGTAATGAATGAAAAAACAATGAACGATTTGGGTATAAAGTTAGACAAAAATGTAAAAGTTGAATTTATTAAGTAAAAAAACTTTAAAAAATTTATAAAACTTATATTTTTGAAAAAAATATAAATAAAAAAATAAATTAATAAAAAAATAAAGTAGGTGAAAAACCTACTTTTTTTTAATGAAAAACAGTATTAATAGGAATAAATGTTATTATTAAAGACTTTTGAAAAAATGTTTTCATATTAAAACACAGATAATATAGTGTAGTGTTGAAAAAAAATAATTTTTTAATTATAATATACTTAAAAGAGGTAAAAAGTATGGTAATTATGTCTTATGACATATATCTACTATTTAAGCAGTTAGAAAGCGTATTTGTTATAGAAGGGAGATATAAGTATGCAGAAAAGTGTGGACACAACGATATCTTTCTTGGTTAAATCACTTCCAAGATTGTACAATGATTTTTATTTAGAGTATATTAAGTCTTTTATACAGGGAAAAAATATTAATAAAAATCAAGTGAGAGCTCTTACTTTTATAAAGAACTATGGTTCGATAAGTATGAGTGAATTATGCAACATGTTAAATATAGAAAAGGGGAGTCTTACAAGTATGATAGACGACCTAGAAAAGAAGAAATATGTTGAGAGGATGAAAGATAAAAAGGACAGAAGAAAGTATAATATTGTTCTTACTAAGGATGGGGACAAGATGGCTTGTGAGTTCTTAGAACATTTAAAAATTAATCTTCACGACAAAATAGAAAGAATAGAAAAAGATAATCTAGGTAAATTTTTCGAATCAATGAATGAAATTATCAAGACAATGGAAAGTATTGATAACTAATTTAGTATAGAAAATTTGTAGTAGATAAAGTAAAGAAAAGTTTATATGCTGAAGGATAAAATATAAATCTTTCGACAGAGTGATTTAGTGTTTGTGGGACTGTAATATTGATAAAAAACCACTGATGATTTTCATCAGTGGTTTTTTCTTATTGTAAATTAATTTTCATATATATTACTTATTTCCCTTAGCTTTGTAAGCTTCTAGACCTAACTTTAAGCATTCAGCTGCAGCCTTAAGATCTTCTTCCTTAAGGATGTATGCAAGTCTAACTTCGTCTCTACCAAGACCTGGAGTAGCATAGAATCCTTCAGATGGAGTAGCCATTGTAGTAGCGCCATTGTGTCTGAATTCATTTAACATGAATATAACGAAATCTTCAGCATTTTCTACTGGAAGCTTAGCTTCGATATAGAATGCACCTGTTGGCTTTTCGCAAACAAGACCATCTATCTTCATTATTTCATTGTATAATACGTCTCTTCTCTTGCAGTATTCAGCATTAACTTCAGCTAAATATGACTTTGGAGTTCTGTAAAGTTCAGCAGCACCGATCATTTCTAGTGTTGGAACACAAAGTCTTCCCTGACAAAGCTTAAGAACCTGAGCTATAAAGTCTTTGTTCTTAGAAGCTAATGAACCTATTCTAGCACCACATGCTGAGTATCTCTTAGAAACAGAGTCAACTATTATCACTCTATCCTGAACGTTTTCTAAGTTTCCGAAACTTGTATACTTTAATCCATCGTATACGAATTCTCTGTAAACTTCGTCAGCTATTATCCATAGATTCTTTTCTATAGCAACTTCTGCCAACATTTCCATTTCTTCTCTTGTGTAAACAGCACCTGTTGGGTTACCAGGGTTAGAAAGAAGTATCGCTCTAGTCTTGTCATCAACACGACTTAATATTTCTTCCTTTGATGGAAGGTGGAATCCATTTTCTGCCTTAGTAGTTATAGGCTTGATTTTTACATCTACGCAAGTTGCGAAACCATTGTAGTTTGTATAGAATGGTTCTGGAACTAATATGTTGTCACCATCATCACATAGTGATAACATACAGAATAATAATGCTTCTGATCCACCGTTAGTGATTAGTAATTCACCTGGTTCGAAGTGGATGTCATATTCCTTGTAGTAGTTTATCATAGCTTCAACTAGTTCATCAGAACCAACTGAATCAGCATACTTTAAAACATCCTGATCGAATGCTCTTATAGCGTTCATAAATCCATCTGGAGTCTTTATGTCTGGCTGACCTATGTTTAGGTGGTAAACCTTAACACCTTCTTTTTTTGCAGCATTTGCAAAAGGTACAAGCTTTCTTACTGGTGAAGCCTGCATTGAACCAACTCTGTTAGAAAATTTCATGATATAAACCTCCGTATAATTAAATGTTGCTTAATCAAGTTGCGATATCAAGACGCAACATAATTTTACATTATATTTAGAAAGAAAATAAGTCATAAAAACGTTTTTTCTCCTAGCATTAGGATAACATAAAATGAGAAAAAAATAAATAAGTTTATAGTATATTTATATTTTAACAAAGAATAACCTAAAAATAAAAAGAGAAAAAACATATAGAGCGATAATAAGAAATTTAAATTTTAAGTAAATGTAACAAAAATATTCCTCTATCTTCTTTAAAATATGAATTAGTGATATAATTTATACTAAATATGTATATTTTTTACTTGATACAACTTTTAAAATAAGGAGAGCATTATAATGAAAGAAATAAGAAGAGATATGATAACAGGCGATCTAGTAATATATTCAAGTTATAGAAATAAAAGACCACTAGACAAAGTTAAAATAGTAGGTGATTTTGATAGTAAGGAAGATGAACATAGTGAAACTTGCCCTTTTTGCAGAGGTAATACTGAAGATATAAAAGAAATAAAAGAGACTATCAATGATGAGAGTGGGCAGTGGGTTGCCATGTCTGTAGCAAATAAATTTCCAATATTAGACTTGTCAATCAAAGAAATTTTTGGAGAGCATGAGGTGTTAATAGAAAGTTATAGACATAATGCTAGCTACTATAATATGACGGAAGAAGAATTTAAAAACACATTTGCTCTTTTAAAAAGCAGATATAAGGATCTATCTAAAAGAGAAGGGATAGAATATGTAAGCGTGTTTAAAAACTCAAAGAGAAATGCAGGAGCATCTCTTATGCATCCACACTCTCAAATAGTTTCTTCAAATCTTTTGCCGCCTGAAATAAAAAAAGAAATTGAAGTTTCGGATAAATATAAAATAGAAAATGGTACAAATTTATATGAAGCTTTATTAGATAAGGAAGAAAAAGATAAAGAAAGAGTCATATATAGCGGAGAATATTTCCTGGCATTTGTACCATATGCAACAAGATATAATGGAGAAGTGAGAGTCATTGAAAAGGATGATTTGGATCCTTCACAGTGGACAGATGAACATATAGAGGAATTGTCTTATATATTTAAAAATATGTTTAGAAATATGGAGGAGTATCAAGGAGATATACCATTTAATATCCTGCTACATTCTAAAACAGTAAATAAAGAAATAGGAAAAGAATTAAGAACACATTTCCATATAGTACCCAGAAAATATAATTTTGGTGGTTTTGAACTTACAACAGGGCTTTATGTATGTGGAAGTGATCCTAAAGAACTAGCAGAGTATTTTAGAATAAAAAAATAACAAGTATATATGATACACTATATTATAAATTTTAATATATAATGCTTGCATTTAAAATAAACTTAGGAAGCTAATAAACTTTGATATATATATTTTTGAAAAGAGTCTTTTTGAGGCTCTTTTTAGTTTTCAATTAATTTCAAAATGCCTATATTCAAAAAAATGAAAATAACATTAGGAAAAGTAAAATAAAATTGTTTTCCCATAATAAAATTAGAAAATTTATGTGTATTGTATTGAAAATATACTTAAATTGATATATAATATAAAAAATAAATACGAATATTAAAACCAAATATTAAATAATAATTCATGTATTTTGAAGGAGGAAGTATGACAGACTTATTATACTTTATAGAGAGAAAAGACCATTCAAGCGAAAGGTTAGCGGAGATATTAAAAAACAATAAAAATATAAAATTTGCATCTTTAATGGGTGTCGATTTAGGTGGAAATGCCACTGATGAGAAGATACCAGTCAAGCTTTTTTTAGAGGATATTGATTCATTTTTAAATTCGACAATACAGACAGATGGATCTTCAGTTGAACTATATGAAATAGCAACATTGAACAATGCAAAGGTTGATTTGATGTCAGATCTTGATGCGACTTGGTTCATAGACTATAATTACAATCATATTGATGAAGAAACAAATCTTCCAATAGGTACGATTATAATACCTGCATTTCTTGTTCATAACAACAAGATGGTCTGCTCAAGAGCTACATTGATGAGAGCGGAAGAACACTTTAAAAGAAGTATAATGGACATTATAAAAAAATATCCTAAAATTCTTGATAATACGAACATTGACAATCCAGAAGATATAGAAAGTATAGGTTTAACTGCGGCAACTGAACTTGAATTTTGGGTAAATACTCCTGAAGATAAAGCAGACCTTGAAAAGTTATTTGTGTCTCAGAGTCTTAAAGAACAGTATTGGAAGAGAACTCATGGAGTAATAAGAACTTGTCTAGAAAGATGTCTTATTGAGTTGGAGAGATATGGGCTTGAACCAGAAATGGCTCATAAAGAAGTTGGTGGAATACACAGCTCTATTAATCAAGAAGGTTCAACAAATCATGCTATGGAACAGTTAGAAATTTCATGGAAGTTCAATACTCCTTTACAAGCAGCAGATAATGAAATACTTGCAAGAGAAGTAGTATATGATGTATTTGAATCACATGGTCTAGAGGTAAGTTTCAAAGCAAAACCAATACATGGTGTTGCTGGAAGTGGAGCTCATGTACACGTTGGTGTAGGAGCTAAGTTAAAAAATGGAAAGTTTGTAAACCTATTTGCCCCAAGAGAATTAAAAGAGGACTATTTAAGCCCAATAGGTTATGGAGCTTTAATGGGACTTTTAAAAAATTATGAAATACTTGCTCCAATAGCTACTAATACAAACGATGGTTTTAATAGATTAGAACCTGGATTTGAAGCACCTGTATGTACAGTAACATCACTAGGACATGACTATGAAGTCGCTTCAAGAAACAGATCAGTCCTAGTAGGTCTTATAAGAGATGTAGAAAATCCAAAAACACTTAGATTTGAGCTTAGATCTCCAAATCCGCTTACTAATAAATATTTAGTAATAGCAGGCTGCTATCAGACTATGCTAGATGGCATAAAGGCTGTAGTAGAGTTAGATAAGTTTGATACAAAAGAACTTGAAAGAGAGCTTTCAAAGAAACCTGAAGATAAAGGATTTTATCTTGAAGAGGGTAGAGCATATAGAGATGAAAATGATGTATTTGAGTACTATACACTAGAGGAAAGAAATCAAAGATTTGGTCTTCCACCTGCAACTGTATATGAGGCAATGCTTAATTTTGAAAAATATCCAGACAAACTGAAGTCTTTGACTGATGGAGAAGTATTTACAGATGATATATTAAACTCTTTTAGAATAGGTTCTTTAGATATATGGAAGAAAAAACTTTCTTCAAGAATAATAGATAGAAATATAAGACTTCTTAGATCCTTTAAGAAACTTCATAGACCAGAGGATATGGATGCATTAGATGAAGTGATGTGGGATTCTATTAAGCAGATAAAATACGACTTGATGAAAAATACTCTAAGTGGACCTTCAATATACGGTATGATAAAAAATTCTCTTGAGATAGGAAATTATAAAGAAGCATCAGACCTTCAAAAAGTAGCTAAGAAGAAAATGGAAGAAATACAGCAACTGTACGTGAATTATAGAAAAAATATTTTGTAGTATAAATTAAAAGGAAATGCTGTGTAGAATTCTACACAGCATTTTTTACTTGCTTTTTTATTTATTTACTTAAAAATAGAATTAACAACCTAAATACTTACTAATTTGTCAAGGAAGTATTCAAAAAGTATACCATCATTTCTATTAAAGTTATCTTGCTTGACAGTAAAGTTCACAGCTTCATAGATAAAATCAGTAGCACACTTTACACTATCTTCAATAGAAAAAGATCTAGTTATCATTCCAGCTATTATAGAAGTAAAAGTATCTCCTGTTCCACTAAAGCTAACTTTGTTATATTCAGTACCAATTTTGGTCATCAAATCAGTATCTGAGTTATAGCAGATATTGTAAATCTTACCGTTTTTTTCAAATCCAGTTATAATAACATATTTTGGTCCTAGATTTGAAAGAGATTGACAAAGCTCTTTTAAAGAAGAATCATCATAGTCAAAGAAATCTGCCTTTCTAGATGCAAGAAGATTTGCTTCAGTAATATTAGGTGTAATTAAGTTTGCCATAGAAACAAGCTTTCTCATTTCCAAAACATCGTCGTGACTAAAAATAGGGAAAAGATTTCCCAAGTCGGCTAAAACAGGATCAACAATTACAAAAGCTCCTTTATTCATATTTATAAACTTTTCTACAATTTTAATCTGTCTACCAGAACCTAGAAAACCACTATAAATAGTATCGAACTTTCTATCTAAATCATGCCACACCTGAATATATTCCTCCATAGAGTCAGTAAGATCTTTAAAAGTGTACTTTGGATAGCCAGTCTGACTAGATAAAACAGAAGTAGTCAGAGGGCAACATTGACATTTTAAGGCTGATATAATAGGGAGAGCTACTGTCAAAGAACATTTTCCTATACCAGAAATATCATTTATACAAGCTATTTTTTTTTGCATATCTACCATAAGTTTCCTCCACTTAGTAAAATTATATACACAATAATATCATAGTTTATATTATTTGACAAAGCAAGACAAAGCAAATAGAAGGCTTTGTTTTGATAAGAAGAAAAAATAATTAAAAATTTTAAAATTTATGTAGTAATTTTTATATTATCATGTTATAATAAAAGAACAGCAAGGCAACCTAGGAAGTGAAAATAATGAAATAGTTTTCATAGAATGCTTTAACTAGCATAATTTTGCGTGCTGTGAGAAAGGAATGTACCATACAAAAATAATATACAGGTACATTATGTAGGAGGATATTTAATGAAAGTCGGAGTAGTAAAGTGGTTTAACAACGAAAAGGGATTTGGTTTTATTTCAGTAGAAGGAGAAAATGACATATTTGTACATTTTTCAGCAATAGAAACTGACGGATACAAGTCTCTAGAAGAAGGTCAGAAGGTTGAGTTTGAAGTCGTAGATGGCGCAAAGGGACCTCAGGCTGCAAATGTAACAAGAATATAATTTAAGAAATTTAATATAGAGATAGATTAAATAGCAATTAAATTTTTATTGGATTACAATGCAAAGGACTAACTAATGTTAGTCCTTTTTCTTGTCCATTTTTATAAAACTTATAAAAATTATCTAAGATAAAAATAAATGCTGAAAATTGTATAATATAAAAAGAAATAGAAAAATAAGTAAAAAATAAAGAATTAAATAGGAAAGTCATTTAGTTAAATAAATGTAACAATAGTGAAATAAGTTTAAATATATGTTATACTTAAGTTAGAAAAAATAAAAAAGGAGATAGTATTATGAATATCCTATTCTTTTTAACACCAAAGATAGAAGTAGTCAGTGTATGTGATAAAGATAATTTAAAGCAAGTACTTGGAACTTTAGAGGAACATAAATTTTCTTCAGTTCCTATACTGAATGAAGAGGGGAATTATCTTGGAACAGTAAAAGAAGGAGATCTTTTATGGTATTTGAATAGTAAAAAAACTTTTGATGATAAAACATTAGAAGAAACAAATATTATGGATATACCTAGACGGCTTACAAATGAAACAGTGAGAGTAAATGCTAATGTTGAGGATCTTTTCCATATACTTATAAATCAGAATTTCGTTCCTGTTATTGATGATGCCAATATATTTATAGGTATAGTAAAAAGAAGAGATGTAATATCCTATGCTTCAGATAGATTGAAGCTAGAAGAATATAGATAGAGGCAAATAAATAATTCCTTGACATATTTATTAATTTGCAAAATATGATTTAGAGAGAAATATTAAAAATCCCTTCTTATTAATTTAGAGGGGATTTATTTTGATTGAAACTATATATTTTATAAATAAAATAAAAAAGGTAGCAATGCTACCTTTTTTTATCTCTTTGCATCTTTTCTAGTTACTAAAATTGCTATTTTTGCATCTGGATTATAAGTAACCTGTATTAGAGCATTCTTTTTAACTCTTTCTAGGTCCTCACCACCGTATTTAATATCAAGTTTAACTGGTTTTTTACCTTGCTTTAAAAGAGCTGTATATTCATTCTTACCCTTTTTTTCTAGGGTAATAAGATTACCTACATAAGGAACAAAGTTATTGAATTTGTCTCCTGCTTTCTTAAGATAAAAATATGTAGCTACTGCAATTAGAGCTTCAATTATAAGAATTCCCCACCATGGGATTTTTGCAACTGATCCAACGATAATTGCTACTATAGCTATAACTATAGGCAAAATAGCCTTCTTTAGTAAAAGTTTACCAATTAAATCGTTAGCTTTTTTTTCAGGACCGCTCATTGTTTTTTGTCTAGCAAATTGCTCGGCAAATTTATCTTTTATGCCCATATTCAAGCCTCCATTTCTATTAATTATATATATAAAAATACCATATCATTTTAACATATATACATAAAAATTTAAAGGGTTATATAAAAAGATTTAGAAATTATAGCAAAATACCAACAATTAAGATATAATTAGAAAAAGTGCTTTGTTAAAAAAGAGGTGGTAGTATTGATTAAAAAAATGAGAGAATTGGCACCAATGGAATTATACTTTAGATTAATAAGTTTGATGTTTTGGCCTATTTACTGGTACAAATGGATTGTAATTACAATTGAAAACTATAATAACATATTATTTTATATATATTTTGTAGTCGATGCTATATTTATAACTCTATTGATAATAAAATATATAAGAAAAAAAATTGAATCTAAGAGGTATTTTAAATTTGCTTTGTCTATGTCACTAACATATTTAATAACCTTATCAAGCTTTATGATTTTTACAACAAATATAACGCTTCTGTATGCACAAATAATAATGTGCATTATTTTGATGGTAGAATCCTGGAAACTTATAAAAGAAGACTATAACGATATAGGTGTAGTAGGTGTATTAGCAGCGCTACTTATATTAATTCTTACTTATTTTTATTAAGTAAGAAAAAAGAACACTGAAATCCTATAACTTATAGTCAAAAGGTATAATTTGAAGTTGAACTATATTATTTTCACAAATTTGTTAAAAGATATAATAAAAGGTTCTTCTATTGTAGACATAATATGTAAAAAATGGTATGATTGAATAGTAATTAAAATTGCAATATGATGGAGGAATAGACATGACAGAAGCAAATTATTTAGCAAAAATAGGTGACAAAGTAATTACAGCAGAAGATATTGAAGCTGCAATAAATAGTTTAGATCAGTTCCAAAGACAACAGTTTGACAGCGAAGAAGGAAGAAAGAGAATATTAGCAGACTTAATCAATCAGGAATTATTCTATCTTGACGCTTTAGAAAGAAAGATGGATGAAGATGAGAGATTTGTTAAGGAAATGGAATTAGTAAAGGCTAATATGTTAAAGCAGTATGCTATAAACTCTTGCCTTGCTTCAGCAGAAGTAACTGATGATGAAATGCTAAAGTACTATGAAGACAACAAGGATAAGTTTGTAAAGCCTGAAACTATCTCAGCTAAGCATATATTGGTTGACAATGAAGAGCTTGCAAATGAAATAGAAAGCAAGTTAAAGAAGAAGGAAATTTCATTTGAAGATGCTGCAGTTGAATATTCAACTTGCCCTTCTAATATGAATGGTGGAGACCTTGGTACATTTGCAAAGGGTCAGATGGTTCCGGAATTTGAAGAAGCAGCATTTGAATTACCAGTAGGTAAGATCTCTTCTCCTATAAAGACTCAGTTTGGTTACCATATAGTAGTAGTAAATGATCATTCAGATGCTTCTCAGGCAGAATATGAAGAAGTAAAGAACGATGTAAAGAGTGCTCTATTATATCAGAAGCAGAATGAAGCTTTCATGAGCAAGATGAATGAATTAACTGACAAGTACAAGGATATATTAGATATAAACAAGTAAGATAATAAATTATAAATAAAATGATTTTAGTTAGATTATATTGTGTTTTTTAGTAAATTACCAATATTAATTAAAAAAAATTTTATAATTCAGATATTCATTTAAAAGAGGTTCATTTGAACCTCTTTTTTTATAAAAAATAAAGAAAGTTTATTTTGGAAAATTGAGATAAAGTGTTATAATAATTTCATAGTATAAAATAAGAAAGGAAGAAGAGATGAAGACGATATTGTCATATTTTAAGAAACATTTACTATCGATACTTGTGTTAGTAGCTGTGCTTGCTATTCAGGTTCAAGGTGAGCTTTTGCTTCCACAGTATACATCCGATATAGTAAATGTTGGAATCCAACAAAAAGGTATAAAAGATTCTGTACCTAGGATAATTGATGAAAACACATATGGAGTAATGCTATCGCTTTCAAACCAAAGTGATAAAAAGCACATTGCTGAGGCGTATGAACTATGGATTCCCAGTATTAAAAATTCTAAAAATGAGAATATAGCTAAGGAGAATCCTAATTCAAAACTAATAAAAAAGGACAGGTACAAGACTAACTACTATCTACTGAAGAAAAATGTGGATATAGAGAAACTTGAACCTTATATGAATAATGCCCTTACTAAATATGCGTCGTATGCAAGTGCAAACATGCCAGATTCTAAAAACGATATGATGAAGTTTTTAAGTGATAAAAACATTCCAGATTTTATGAAAAAGCAAATTGGCATGAGATTTGTAACACAGATTTATAAAAACAACGGCGTTGATGTGAACAAGATTCAGACTGGATATCTTTGGAAGACTGGCCTATTGATGCTGATAGTAGCAATAGCAACAGGAATACTATCTATTATAGTAAGTTATTTTTCTTCAAAGGTTTCAGCCAAGGTATCAAAGGATTTGAGAAAAGACTCTTACAAAAAAGTACTTGAGTTTTCAAATCATGAAATGAATAGATTTTCTATTGCATCTCTTATATCAAGATGTACCAATGATATACAGCAAATACAGCAATCTTCCGTAATGGGATTAAGATTTTTATTTTACGGACCAATAATGGCTGTATGTGCATTTTTAAAGGTACTTACATTAGATGTTTCTATGGTCTGGATAATAGTCCTTGCCGTTTTCATGACACTGATGTCAATTCTTCTTATAATGAGAAAGGCACTTCCTAAGTTTAAGATAATACAAAGTATTGTCGATAAGCTTAACCTCGTTACAAGAGAATTTATATCAGGAATTGAAGTAAATAGAGTATTTAGAACAAATAAACATGAGTTAAAAAGATTTGACAATGTTAACAGTGAGTTAACAGACACTATGTTATATATGAGTAGAATAATGTCTCTTATGCAACCTATTATGATGTTGATAATGAATGGTGCAACCTTGCTAATTGTTTGGGTTGGTGCAAAGAACATCAATGCTGGTAATATTCAAGTAGGAGATATGATGGCATTTATACAGTATGCTATTCAGATAATAATGGCATTCTTATTTATATCAATGATGTCTGTAATACTTCCTAGAGCGATGGTCAGTGCAAATAGAGTATCTGAAGTATTAGATAGTGATATTGCTATTAAAGATAGTGGAAGAAACATTGACTTTACAAAAGAAGGAAGTGTTGAATTTGATAAAGTTTCATTTAAGTATGAAGGTGCTGCTGAAAATGTTATAGAGGATATAAGTTTTGAGGCAAAGAAGGGAAAAACAACTGCTATAATTGGGTCAACAGGTTCAGGAAAGACTACAATAGTAAACATGATACCTAGATTTTTAGATGCAACAGCCGGTAGTGTAAAGGTAGATGGTGTGGATGTAAGAGATATACCAATGCATATATTAAGAGACAAGGTATCAGTTGTACCTCAAAAACCAGTTATATTCTCAGGCACTATAGCATCTAATATTGAGTATGCAAAAGGTATGAGAAGCTATAAAAATATGAAGGAAGCAGCTGAAATAGCTCAGTGTATGGATTTTGTAGATAGCAAGGAAAACAGATTTGAAAGTGAAATAGCTCAAGGTGGAGCAAATCTTTCAGGTGGTCAGAAACAGAGATTGTCCATTGCTAGAGCACTTGCAAGAGAGTCTGAAATACTTGTATTTGACGATAGTTTTTCAGCTCTTGATTCAAGAACAGATAGAAATTTAAGAGAAGCTATACACAAAGAACTTTCTGAAAAAACGCTTATCATTGTTGCACAGAGAATAAATACAATAATAAGTGCAGATGAAATAATAGTTTTAGACGAAGGGAAAATTGTAGGCAAGGGTACTCATGGAGAGTTGCTGAAATCTTGCGAGGTTTATTATGAAATCGCAAAATCACAGTTGACAGAGGAGGAATTGAAGCATGAAATCGCAAAATAATATAGATAATTCTTCTAGTACAAACAAAGACTTTTCAAAGAGTATCAAAAGACTTATGAAATATATGAAGGGCGATTACCTAAATATAGTGATCGTATTTATATTCTCTATATTTTCTACTGTATTTCTAATAGCCGGTCCTAAAATAATGGGTAAGGCAACAACGGAAATATTTGATGGTGTGATGAGAAAAATAAGTAATCCTCAAGAGGGGATTGATTTTTCAAGGGTGCTTAGAATTGTAATAATACTTGCAATACTTTATACAATAAGCTCAGTATTTTCTTACTTGCAGTCTTATATTATGAGTGGTGTAGCACAGAGAATATCATACAATTTAAGAAAAGAAATATCAGAGAAGTTTAATAGATTACCTATATCATACTATGATAAAAATAGTAGGGGTGATATTATTTCTAGAGTAACAAATGATGTTGATACTCTAAGCCAGACTCTTAATCAGAGTTTGATGCAGGTTGTAACGTCAATTATAACAGTTATAGGTGTATTTATAATGATGCTTTCTATTAACATTTTAATGACTATAGCAGCCCTTATAATACTACCTCTTACAATGTTTGTCTTGATGTTCGTAATAAGAAAGTCACAGGTTTATTTTAAGATGCAGCAAAAGTATCTAGGTCAAATAAACGGTAAAATAGAAGAAAGTTTTGCAGGACAGGCACTTATAAGAGGTTACAACGGAGAGAAGTTTGAAGAAATAGAATTTAATTCAATAAACAGTAAATTATATAATACCGGTTGGAAGTCACAGTTTTTATCAAGTATAATGATGCCTATAATGATGTTTGTAGGTAATTTGGGATATGTAATAGTATCTATATTTGGTGGATATATGGCTATTAACGGCAAAATAACAGTAGGTGATATTCAGGCATTTATACAGTATATGAGATCATTTACTCAGCCTCTAAATCAGCTTGCTCAAATAATGAATCTATTACAGTCAACAGTAGCTGCTGCTGATAGAATATTTGATTTCTTAGATGAAGAAGAAGTTGATTTCTCTCAAACTGAAGTAATAACAGATGAAGAATTTGAGGGACATATAAAGTTTGAGAATATAAGATTTGGATACGAAAAAGATAAGATAATAATAAAAGACTTTAATTTAGATGTAAAGCCAGGTCAAAAAATAGCAATAGTGGGTCCAACAGGTGCTGGAAAAACAACACTTGTAAAGCTACTTATGAGATTTTATAGTCCAAATAGCGGAAGAATACTCCTTGATGGAAAAGACATTTCAAAGCTAAATATAGATAACTATAGAAGTAATTTTGCAATGGTGTTACAGGACACTTGGTTATTTAGTGGAACTATAATGGAGAATTTGAGATATGGTAAGCTAGATGCCACAGATGAAGAAGTATATAAGGCAGCATCAGCGGCATACGCAGATAGATTTATAATGACTCAAAAGTATGGTTATGATACTGTTTTGAGTGAAGATACAAAGAATATATCTCAAGGACAGAAACAGCTTCTAACAATAGCAAGAGCTATACTTTCTAATCCTAGAGTACTTATCCTTGATGAAGCGACAAGTTCTGTAGATACAAGAACTGAGGAACTTATTCAGGGTGCTATGGATAATCTTATAAAGGATAGAACTAGCTTTATAATTGCTCACAGACTTTCTACAATAAGAAATGCAGATTTAATACTTGTTCTAAAGGATGGAGATATTGTAGAGCAGGGAAACCACGATGAATTGATGGCAAAGGACGGATTCTATAAGAAGCTTTACGATTCACAGTATGAAGACCTTGAGGGGGTAAACTAATGAAAATTAACTGGAATAAAAAATATACAACAATTGCAGTATACAGTCTAATAGTTATTTTTCTTAGTATATCATTTTATCTTGCTTTAACAAAATTTTCGAAGTTAAGCGAGTTGACAAATGCCTTTTTTGCAATATTAAAACCTTTTATACTAGGCTTTTCGCTTGCATATTTATTTAATTTTATCTTAGAGTTTTATGAAAAAGGTATTATTGATAGATATACAAAAGATGGTATTAGTCTTAAGAAGAAAAGAGCATTGTCTTTGATACTTACTTATCTTACAGTAGTAGTTGTAATAACATTATTTATGATGTTTATACTGCCGCAGGTTGCGAATAGTTTGGCAAGATTGCTTACAGATTTTCCTAAGATAATGGATGAGTTGTACTCTTATTCTAGTAAAACTATAAATAGTTTAAATATGTCAGAAGAATCGAAGATGATGTTTGACAGCAAGGTAAATGAGCTTGTAAGAAAAGCAATAGAGTTTGCTACAAACCTGATGCCATACCTAGCAAATGCCTTTTTAAACGTAGTAAAGAGTGTTTGGAACACTATACTTGGATTGATAATATCAATTTATATTTTGGCAGACAAAGAAGGATTTTTTGCAATTTGCAAAAAATTTATTTCAGCAGTATTTCCAGTTGAAGTTACTGAAAGAATATTATATGTTACAAGACTTTCAAATCAAATATTTGGAAGATTTATAGCAGGAAAAATATTAGATTCAACTATAATAGCTTTTTTAACTTTTATAATACTATCGATTACCGATATGCCATATAAGATATTATTGACATTTATAATAGGAGTTACAAATGTAATTCCATTCTTTGGACCATTTATAGGAGCAATACCATCAGTTATGATTGTACTTCTAATTGATCCGGTTAAGGCTTTGTGGCTAATACTTATTATATTTGTAATACAACAGTTAGACGGTAATATTATAGGACCAAAAATATTGGGAGATTCTATAGGGATTTCATCCTTCTGGATTCTTTTCTCACTGCTAATAGCGGGAAAATTCTTCGGAATAATAGGAATGATTATAGGAGTACCTTTATTTGCTATAATATATACTATAATAGGAGAGTCAGTGAATACCAAACTTAGAAAAAAGGGTCTACCTGTTTCAAAAGAAGCATATAAAAAATAAATTAGCTAATAATTTAAAACTAATAATAAATAATAAAAATGCTATGAGTTTTTCTTTTAAGTTGAATTCATAGCATTTTTAATGTTTGATATAATATACATATTATGTTTTTTATATAGATTAAAGAATCTTAAAAGTATTCTTATCAAAATCTATAACTTTTTCCTTTTTAAGTTTACTTAATTCTCTTGATAGAGCACTTCTATCGACTCCTAAAAAATCTGCCATTTCTTTTCTTGAGTAAGGTATATGAAATATCTTACTTTTATTTTTTTCTTTTTGCATTTCCAAAAAATGAATAATCTTTTCTCTAGTATTTCTTCTAGATATAATTTCTATTTTAGATAAAAGAATTAAGTTTTTATCTGCAAATGTCTTAAGAAGATTTGAAACAAGGTGATATTTATTTGCAATTTTTGATGAGTCATTTCCATCGAGAGAAAGAAAATCTTCTGTGTTAACTAAGAATACAAGAGAATTTTTACTTGCTTGAGAAGTTACAGGACTTATTTTTTCTGTAGTAAATGAAAAAACCTCTGCAAATATTTGTCCCTTTTTTATAATATCTATAATATTTCTGTTTCCAAACTCATCGTTATTTGAAAGCATTATTTCACCTTCAAGTAGTATACACATATAGGGAAAAGTATCCCCTTCAAAAAAAAGTATTTCATCTTTATTTAGTGATATAATTTTATGATTTAGTGAATTTAAGAAAAGTGAAAGTTCATCAACTTCAAAATTTGAAAAAAGTGGATTTTTTTCTAGTAAAGTTAGGTAGTCTTTGATTTCCGGTTTGCCACCTTTAAAGTTATTATTTGAAAACATACTGCTATTACCTCCGTTAACATATTTTTATTATATATGATAGATAATTATATCATTATTATATAAAAAAGTATATTTTTTTAGTAACTATAATAAATAAAAAGAAAAGTAAAGAATATGTTTTTTGAAATTAATAAAATATTGTTAACTATAGTGAAAGATAAATGAACTTTAATAAAGTAAGAATAAAATGATAAACATTTTCAAATTAAATATTGTTTATTTAATTAAATATAGGGAATAATATTAATATACGTAATAAAAGAAAGATTAGCAAATTATTTGCATGAAGGGAGAATTAAAATGAAGAAACTAGCAACTTTCGCAGGAGGCTGTTTCTGGTGCATGGTTAAGCCGTTTACAGCATATGAAGGTGTGTTTGATGTTATTAGTGGATACACTGGTGGAGAAAAAGAAAATCCAACATATGAAGACATTTGTAGTGGTAGAACTGGGCATTATGAAGCGATAGAAATAAGCTATGATGATGAATATATAAGTTATAATGATTTATTAAAAATATATTGGAAACAAATAAATCCATATGATGATGGAGGGCAGTTTTCAGATAGAGGAAGTCAATATGAATCAGCTATTTTTTATCATGATCTTGATCAAAAAAGAGAGGCTGAAGAATCGAAGAAGGCATTAGAAGAACTTAGTGGTAAAAAAGTTTATACAGAAATAGTTGAAGCTGGAAAATTTTATCCTGCTGAGGAATATCATCAGGATTATTATAAAAAGAATCAGAATCACTATAACCTATACTATAAAAACTCTGGGAGACAGAAGTTTTTAAAGGAGAACTGGGATAAAAATAATTTTAGTAGGGAAAAACTTAGAAAAAAATTAACCAATATACAATTTGAAGTAACTCAAAATGATATGACAGAAGTTCCCTTTGAAAATGAGTATTATAATAATTTTGAAAAAGGAATATATGTAGATGTAGTCGATGGAACACCATTATTTAGTTCAAGTGATAAATTTGACTCAGGATGTGGTTGGCCAGCCTTTGGGAAAACCATAGAAGAAGCGTGTGTCTATTATAGAAGCGACTACTCTTTTGGAAGAATGAGAACAGAAGTTAGAAGCGTTAATGCAAATAGCCATTTAGGTCATGTATTTTTAGATGGACCTGATAAATTTGCCAAAAGGAGATATTGCATAAATTCAGCTTCACTAAAGTTTATACAATATGATAAAATGGAAGAGTACGGATATGGTGAATATAAAAAGTATGTAAAATAATTATATTATCCGGCGACTAAAAATACGGTTATAAAGTTGAAACTTATTTATGACCGTTTTTTTAGTAGTAAATAATATGTATGTAGGAGTTAATTATGAAAAAACTTTATTATAGTGAAAGGTATAAGACAGAATGTGAAAGCTATGTTAAAGATGTAGTTAAACATTCAGATAAAGATGCCTTTATTCTTCAAGAAACAATATTTTTTCCAGGTGGCGGTGGACAGATTTGTGATATAGGAAGCATTACATATATAGATAGTAATGGACTTGAAAAAGAGGTTAATGTCATAGAAACTTGCGAGAATGAAGACGAAGTAGTACATATATTAGATGAAAAAGTAGAAAGCATAGATTTAAGTCAAAAGATCAAAATGAGAATAAATAGAGATAGAAGATATGATTCTATGTGCCAGCATACTGGGCAACATATTCTATCAGGATGTTTTTATGAGTTATTTCAGAGAAACACAAAGGGACTTCATATAGGGAAAGATGTATCACAGCTAGATATAGAAGGTGAATTTAGCGAAGATATGGTTGAAAAAGTTGAAAATATGGCAAATGAAATTATTTATCAAAGAATAGATATAAAAAACTATGTTTTAACAGCTGAAGAAAAAGAAAACTTTAAGACAAGAAGACCACTTCCAGAAACTTCAAGTGATATAAGAATCTTAGAAATAGAAAATCTAGATATAAATGCATGTTGTGGAGTACACGCTCTTAATACAAGTGATATAAGGCTTATAAAAATTAAAAAATACTATAAACACAAAGATGGAACAAGGTTCGAGTATCTTGCTGGACAAAGGGCTACAAAGTACGTTTTGGAAAGAGAAAGAGTACTAGATAGAATATTAGAGTCTTTTAATTGCAATGAAGAAAATATAGAAAATGCAATAGAAAACCTTAGAATGAAAAAAGATGAGTTTTATGAAAATAATAAATATGTAAGTGAAAAGTATATAGATTTATATTCTGATAAACTAATAGGAGAATCAGAAAAAAATAAAGACGATATTATTATTGTAAGAAAAACTTTTGAAAATGAAGAAAAGTGGTTGATTTCAGAACTTGTAAAATCAATAGCTGAAAAAAATAAAGCAATAGTTATTGTTGGAAACAAAGTAGACGGGGATTCCTCAGTTCATGTACAATGTTCTAAGGAACTTGCAAAAGAATTTTCTTACATAGATATAGGCAAGGACTTTAGAAGTGAGGCATCAGCTTTTGCTATAAAGGGTGGAGGATCAAAGTTTATGGCTCAAGGGCTATGTCAAGATGAAAAAAATGTTGACATTTTCCTAGATAATATTTATCATATATATATTGAAAAATAAGCTTAGTTGTAGAATTGACTTGAACAATTTTATAAATTAAAAAGCTTTTAAGTATTTTTATCTAATATCAATTTTAATATGGTCATGCTAAGCTTATAGTGTGCTGAGCAGATAATATAGATTAGGAATGATTTTTTAAAAGTGTTCAAATTAATATTGCAATTTAAGGATTGAAAAATAAGTATTTATTTTCAATATTTTTATAGGGGGAAATCAAAATGTCATTAACAGGACTAGTCGTTCTAATATTGTTATCAGCATTTGCAATTTATTGTATGCTTGGTAAGAATGGTAGAGGCGCAAAAAATTATATTATAAGAAACACAATAGGTGTTTATGTTATGATATTAGGATTGCTATCCATAATAAAGTCTAATTTAGGGCTTATACAGGGCTTTTACTTAGGTATTGTTACACTTATTATTTCAATACTGACATTGTTCGTTTTCAAAAGAGACTATAAGAAGTGTCAGATTTTGAATGTAATAGGTATAGTAGTTGGAGTAGCAGCTACATATTTTGCATATATAAGATAATTAATTATAGATATTTATCAGTTATTGATAAATAAAATGTAAAATTTAATTAAAATTATTTGGCGACATAAAGGATTTTTGTGTCGTCATTTTTATTTATTAATATTTTAAATATTGATAATTCACTTTATCTATAACGTAAGCTATATTTATTATAAAAATTAATACAAGCTTTGAAATATTGAAAAAAATTTTTTCATATGATAACATGAAGCTTGATAGGCCTATATAATTTAATATTAGGAGATTGGAAATGAAGAAAAATTTATTTGTCAAAGTTGTTCTATCAAGTTTAGTATTGTTATTAGCTGTTGGATGTGGAAAACAAGAAGATAATAAGAAAGATGACGCAGCACAGAGTAATGCTGAAAAACAGCAGGTTATTAGAGTTGGTACATCAGCATCATATAATCCTTGGGCATTCCAAGAAGATGATAAGCTTAAGGGGTTTGAAATAGATGTATGGAATGAAATAGCAAAGAGAGAAGATTATAAGCTTGAGTTCAAGCTTGGTCAGTTCTCAGGTTTAGTTGGTATGCTTGACGCTGGTGAAATAGATACAGTTGCACATCAAATGTCAATTACACCTGAAAGAGAAGAAAAGTATTACTTATCAGCACCATATGCATACAGTTATTATGACCTTTTTGTAAAGGATGATAGTAGCTACAAGACACTTGAGGACCTAAAGGGTAAGAAAGTTGGATGTTGGCTTGGCGGAAACGGAGAAAAAACTTGTAGAGAAATAAATGATAAGTATCATATGAATTGGGATATAGTAACATATGATGGTGTTCCTATGGAAGAAGAACTCAAGATGGGAAGAGTAGATGCTATATGGCAGGGTGAAATAAAGACTCTTGCTGTAATGAAGAAAAATAAACTTCCAATTAGACAGATCAATCAAAAGCTTGTATATGAAGTAAATGCATATCCATTTAGAAAAGATGATGCAGGTAAGGAAATGTCTGAAAAGGTAAGTAAGGCTATAGATGAAATGAGAAAAGACGGAACTCTAAGCAAGCTTTCTGAAAAGTGGTTTGATGTAGATATTACAAAAAAAGAGCAATAGGAGAGATTAGTGATGAAACTTGATTTTCACTTTATGGCAAAAGTAATACCACTTATGATAAAATACAGTGGTGTAACAATAAAGCTATCTTTACTGGCGATTTTTTTTGGATTTTTGTTAGCTATTATAATATCTATGACAGTTCACTTAAAGGTTCCCGTTTTATACAGGTTTTTTAAGATCTATATTTCATTCTTTAGAGGAACTCCTCTAATGGCTCAGATATTCTGTCTTTATTTTGGTATTATACCAATTCTGAACAATACGGGGCTTCACATAGACTCCTTTAAAGCTGCACTGATATCTCTATCGCTTGCTAGCTCGGCGTATATGGCCGAGTCAATTAGAGCGGCTATAATGTCTGTAGATAAGGGACAGATAGAGGCGGCACAGTCTATAGGAATGACATATTTTCAGTCTATGAGCAGAATAGTAATGCCACAAGCTATTAGAATAGCTATACCTACTCTTTTTAGTAGTTTTATAAATATAGTAAAGGATACATCTCTTGTATTTGCTATAGGAGTTAAAGAAATGATGGCTATGGCTCAGTTAGAAGGTGCGTCTGGATACAGATATCTAGAGGCATATATTAGTGTGCTTATGGTTTACTGGTGCATAACTTCGGCTATGGCTATGGTTCAGAAGAAGCTTGAAAATAAATTTAATAAATCAGTAGGTGAAATTAGATGATAAATATAAAGAATATAAAAAAGAGATTTGGAGATAATGAAGTTCTAAAGGAGATTAGCTTAGATGTATCTCAGGGAGAGGTAATATCGATAATAGGACCTTCAGGAACAGGAAAATCTACTTTTTTGAGATGTATAAACTGTCTTGAGATTGCCGATAGCGGGACAATATCTTTGTGTGAAAAAAATATTGATCTTGAGCATATAAATAAAAAAGATATTTTATGGCTTAGAAGAAATACCGCAATGGTATTTCAAGGATTTTTTCTTTTCAATAATAAGACAGTAATTGAAAATATTACTGAAGGTTTGATAGTTGTTAAGAAAATGGATAAAAGGAAAGCAATAGAAAAAGCTGAAGGTATATTAAAATCAGTGGGACTTTCAGAGAAAAGAGATTTTTATCCAAATCAGCTTTCAGGAGGTCAAAAACAGAGGGTAGCTATATGTAGAGCAATAGCTCTCGAACCAAAGGTTTTGCTGTTTGATGAGCCTACATCAGCTCTAGATCCAGAGTTGAAAAATGAAGTTTTATCGCTTATAAAAGATCTTGCAAATAAAAATAATACAATGATTATAGTAACTCATGAAATAGAGTTTGCTAAGCATGTATCAGATAGAGTTATCTTTATGGACGAAGGAATTATTATTGAAGAGGGAGATGCAAAGCTTGTTATAGACAATCCTCAAAAAGAGAGAACTAAGAAATTCCTTGAATCAATAAAAAGTAGAAATAGTTATGAGTATTAAAAAATAAAATAAACCGAGTAAAAGGTTTGTTATCATTAGGATGGCATAGTTATTTTATAAAATTACTATGTCATATTTTTGTATTAGCCAACAGACGTTTAAAAATTTCTTATTAGCATACCTAACTATATTGAGGGATTATAGATAGATGTAGTTGAGTAACTATTTGAAATAGAAAAAATTTTAAATAGAATATATGTATAATTAAATATTGAAAAATTAAATTTTTGTATAAGAAAAGACCTATATTTTGTATAGGTCTTCCTTCATCTATCTTTTGTAAGTTCATATCCATTTACAATTAGAGAATTCATCGTATCTGGTGTCATCACCGCATCAAAATAGATCTTATTTTTCTCATTAGGATAAGTAAAATATCCATTTGCATATATATAATTGTTATTTTTATGCATAGAAGTAGTTTTTATATTTAAATCACCATCAGCTTTGACATAGCTATTTAAATAAGATTTAATTGTTTTGTCATATTTTGCGAAATCATCTTCATCTACAGTTCTGCTTTGTGTAACAAATTTATCAGGAAGTAATCTATCCTTTGCAAAACCAAAATTATTAGTTACTCTAGCCACAATAAGTATTATAAGGATTACCGTTGCTATTGTATACACTGCTTTTACCCAAGTAGGAGAGTTGAAATGGCTTACTTTAGAACCCTTTTTCTTTGTCTGTTGGTTAATTTGCTCGCGCATCTTGTTAATATCGTATTGAATAACACGATTATCATTATAGGCGCCTTTTGGTGGGTTGGATTGCATTTTTTTGCTATTTATGGACTTTTTCTTCTCTGCAAAATTTATTGTTTTGCCGCTATTATTCTTCTTTATCTTCTCGCTCAAATGTAACCCTCCTTTTTCATAATGTATAAAAGCTTATCAATAATACAATTATATTAAATTTACAAATAATAGTCAATAATGATATAGTCAAACATTTGTAAAATAGACATTTAAAGTCATTAAAGATATGTAGAAAGAATTGAAGTTTTGTGATAAAATGAATAATAAGAGTGTAAATATAGAAACTAAAAATTTACTTTCTTGAAGGAGGAAGAGAAAAAAAGTGATTTTTATAGGAAATAGATATGAAATAACGGATAGACCTGTTTATATAGAGGAAAATAAACTCTATAATGCTTATGACGCAGAAAGAAAGGTTAACGTTAAAATTAAAATTATAGAAAACAATAGATATGTGAGTATTGATTTTATTCCTAATTTAATAGATGAGAGCATGATAATCAATGATTTGAAGTGTCCCTATATACTTAATATAGTAGATGTAGGTGTTCATAGAACAGTCGATAATCTTTTATACTATATAGTTTATGAGAATTTTGATGGAGTATCTTTATCTACATTAACAAGAGGAGCCTATCTTCACCTAGATGCCCTTATAAGAATATCAACACAGGTTGTTAAAGCTTTGCAGGCATATAAGAGTATAGGCAAACATCATGGTTCTTTAAAGCCAGATGATATACTTGTAGACGAGAAGTATGCTATCAAAATAGCGGATTTTGGAATCACAGAGGCAAATAGAGGCACTAATATTAGATGTTCAGGAAATTTAAAGTACCTATCTCCTTCTCAGTTATCAATTGACTTTACAGATATAAAGACGGATTTATACTGTTTAGGGGTAATACTTTATGAGGCAGTATTTAAAAAGTTTCCTTTTAGTGAGGCGCATACTGAAAAGCAGTTGATGAGGGCGATAGATAAGGGTGTAATGTGGTCAAAAATAAATACAAATGATTACAACCAAGATTTTATCGCAATTATAAAGAAACTTTTAGAGAGAAATGATAATTTGTGCTATAAAAATTATAATGAAGTATTGATGAGCCTAAGTCAATTTATGTATAAAACTTCTAAAATAAGTTCATCTGATATTAACGATCTTGCAACAAAGCCTCAGCTTGAATCTGTTCTTGATAAAACAGGAAGAGTTAGTCCCGAAGATTTTTACAAGACCAATCAGATATTTTTAAATGATATCGATCAAGCTCTTTTAAAACAGGAAGAAGATAAAAAGAGAAATGAAAAAATTGAGGAATATGAAGAAGAAAAAACAAAAAAAGGAAATAAAGTCGCTATTGTAATAGTATTTATAATAGTAATCATGATATTAGGGATAGTAGTGCCTACATTTATGTAGTAGTAAACATTGTATTGTATTAAAATGTTTAAAAATCTATTGACATAAAATAGCTACAATGATAAAATGATATAGGTTATTTTAAAACCAAAAAATAAATTATACACAGCAACGGGATTCCTAAAAGGTGCCGATAAAGTGGTTTTTTAGGAAGTAGAACGTGCTGGAAGCGTAAAACCAAGGAGGAAAATTTAATGTCAGTAATTTCAATGAAACAGTTACTAGAAGCTGGTGTGCATTTCGGACATCAGACTAGAAGATGGAACCCAAAGATGGCGAAGTTTATATTCACAGAAAGAAATGGAATATATATTATCGACCTACAGAAAACAGTTAAGAAGGTAGACGAAGCTTATAAGTTTATGCAGGAAGTAGCAGAAACTGGAAAGCCAATCTTATTCGTTGGTACAAAGAAGCAGGCTCAGGAAGCTATCAAGGAAGAAGCTGAAAGATGCGGAATGTACTATGTAAACGAAAGATGGTTAGGTGGTATGCTTACTAACCATAAGACTATAAAGACTAGAATCCAGAAGTTAAGAGAATTAGAAGCTATGGAAGAAGATGGTACATTTGATGTACTACCAAAGAAGGAAGTTATAAAGCTTAGAGCTGAAAAGGACAAGCTTGAAAAGTTCCTAGGTGGTATAAAGGATATGCCAGAACTACCAGCTGCAATATTCGTAGTTGACCCAAGAAAAGAAAACATAGCTATACAGGAAGCTCATAGACTAGGTATCCCAGTAGTTGGTACAGTTGATACTAACTGTGATCCAGACGAGATAGACTATCCAATACCAGCAAATGATGATGCTATTAGAGCTGTAAAATTAATAACTGGTGCAATGGCTAATGCTGTAATCGAAGCTAGACAAGGTGTTGATGATGTAACTGTAGAAGAATCTGAAGTTGAAGTAGTTGTTGAAACTGAAGAAACTACAGAAGAAATGTAATTAATACATTGAATAATGTAAAGCTTATGGTAAGGGCATTGCCCTTACCATTTTGTGAATAAAAATAATTTAATTATAGGAGGATTTTACGATGGCTGTAACTGCACAGATGGTAAAAGAATTAAGAGAAGCAACAGGCGCAGGAATGATGGACTGTAAGAAGGCTCTTACTGAAGCTGAATGCGATATGGAAAGAGCAATTGATATATTAAGAGAAAAGGGACTTTCTAAGGCAGCAAAGAAGGCTGATAGAGTAGCTGCTGAAGGTCTTGTTACAATATTGGCTAATGAAGATGGTACTTCTGCTGCAATAGTAGAAGTTAACTCTGAAACTGACTTCGTTGCTAAGAACGAAGATTTCAAGGTATTCGTAAGAGACGTAGCTGAAATGGCTTTAAATGGTGATTCAAAGGATGTAGAAGAACTATTAGCTTCTCAGCACAAGGAAGGTAAGGAACTTAAGGCAGTTCTTCATGATAGAATAGCAACTATAGGAGAAAAGCTTGACATAAGAAGATTTGAAAGATTATCTACAAATGGTAAGCTTGCTGGATATATCCACGGTGGTGGTAAGATAGGTGTTGTTATAGAACTTGACACTGATTCAAATGATGAAAAGATATTCCAGTTAGGAAAAGATATAGCTATGCAGGTAGCAGCAATGAATCCTAAGTACTTATCAAGAGACGATGTAGATCAGGATTATATCGCTCATGAAAAGGAAGTTCTTACTCAGCAGGCTCTAAACGAAGGAAAGCCAGCTAATATAGTTGAAAAGATGGTTGTTGGTAGATTAAACAAGGAATTAAAGGAAGTTTGTCTATTAGACCAGGTATTCGTTAAGGATTCTGATTTCACTATAGGAAAGCTTGTAGACAAGGTTGCTAAGGAAGTTGGTAGCCCAATAAAGGTATCTAGAATGGTTAGATACGAAGTTGGTGAAGGTATCGAAAAGAGAGAAGAAAACTTTGCTGACGAAGTTGCAAAGCAGATGAAGTAGTAAATTAAGTAAAGAGAACACTTAGCGTGTTCTCTTTTTTATAGGGATCTCTTGGATTTCTAGTTGTTTTGTTAAACTTTATATAGTCTTTAACAAAAACATCATTGAATGTGATATACTTAGATTGAGTTATGCTTACATTTAAGTAATTTAAAAAAATTTATTTAGTTTCAAAAGGAGAAAAAGATATGAAGGAACCAATATACAAAAGAGTGTTACTTAAGATAAGTGGAGAAGCACTATCTGGGGGAACAGGTTTTGGTATAAATAACGATGTCCTACATGACATATCACTAGGTATAAAAGAATTAAATGACGTAGGTGTTGAAGTGGCAGTTGTAGTAGGTGGTGGAAACTTCTGGAGAGGAAGAACAAGCCAGGGAATGGATAGAACAACAGCAGACTATATTGGAATGCTTGCGACAGTTATGAATGCAATGGCATTACAGGATTCTTTAGAAGATGTTGGAGTTCCTACAAGAGTTCAGACAGGAATTGAAATGAGACAAGTAGCTGAACCATATATTAGAAGAAGAGCAGTTAGACATCTTGAAAAGGGAAGAGTAGTTATATTTGGTGCTGGAACAGGTAATCCATACTTCTCAACAGACACAGCAGCAGCTCTTAGAGCTGCTGAAATGGAAGCAGATGTTATTCTACTTGCAAAGAATGTTGACGCGGTATATGACAAGGATCCAAAGGTTCATGATGATGCTAAAAAGTTTACTAACCTTACATATATGGAAGTAATTAATAGAGAACTAAAAGTTATGGACTCAACTGCTACATCTTTATGTATGGATAATAAGATTACAATAAAAGTTTTCGAACTTTCAACAGAGAATATTATAAAGGTAGTATACGGAGAAAATATTGGTACTACTGTTGAATAAATAGTATAATAGATATAAAGAAAAAACTTTTAAATATTTAGGAGGTAATTTATGAAATTAGATGTTCATGTTCAGTTAAAAGAACAAATGGATAAGACTATAGAAGCTTTGAAGTTCGAATTTGGAACTATAAGAGCTGGTAGAGCTAATCCATCAATGCTTGACAAGGTAAGAGTTGATTACTATGGTACTCCAACTCCAGTTAATCAGATGGCTGCAGTAGCTGTTTCAGAAGGCAGAATATTAACTATAACACCTTGGGACAAGTCAAGTATACATAATATAGAAAAAGCTATAGCTGAATCAGATGTAGAAATATCACCTACAAATGATGGTTCAGTAATAAGATTAGTTGTACCACAACTTACAGAAGAAAGAAGAAAAGAGTTAGCAAAGAAAGTATCAAAGGCTTCTGAAACATTTAAGGTAAGAATAAGAAATGACAGAAGAGATGCCAATGATGAAATTAAGAAGATGGAAAAGGCTGGAGAGCTTGCTGAAGATGAAGCTAAGAAAGCTTTAGATGAAGTTCAGAAGATAACTGATGAATATATAAAGACTATAGAAAAGCTTACAACAGAAAAAGAAGAAGATATAATGTCAGTATAATATATCTTTTAAAGGATGGTTTAAACCATCCTTTTTATATGGTTCTTTGTCAAATAGTGTTGATGAAAAAATATCATATAATTTAATCTAATTAATAGGTAGCATAGATAACTTTCTATGCTACCTATTTTATCTCAAATCGTTCTCTTAAAAGTATTCTGGCTCTCATATTTCTATAGCTTCTAAATCCGAAGGATACTCTTTTAAAAACCTTTATCATATTGTTTTTACCTTCTACTACTGCATTGGTATAGCTATATTTGATTGAGTTAATTACATAATGAATTCTCTTTTTTAGTGATTTTA